>CALMQS010000014.1 GCA_937871285.1 uncultured Sphingobacteriales bacterium
ATTATATCCAGGCCAGCAGCAATGAAATACCCGAACGCTGGCTGAGAGCGCAGGAAAGGAGCTAATTTGGCAACCTGTCAGGACTGCCGCGATAGCTCGAAGCTAAGCAGTCCTAACAGGTTTGCCTCCCAGGCTATGTAAATGTGGAAACATGAAAATCTGAGAAATGTGGAAATGTAAAAACTCACTGCTTACCCCTTGCCAACATGCATCATTTAAGCTCCTTTTCGCGACCAATCATCTTCTTCCTCACCGGAATGTTTTTTCTTTCTTCCTGTAGCGTTTCAAAAAAGATAAATAAGATTGTAAGGAATAATTTATTTAACGATTCCGTACTGGCAGATGCACATACAGGCATTGCTGTTTTTGATGCGGATGCAAATAAATTCATTTACAGTTACCAGGCTGATAAATATTTTGTACCGGCCAGCAATACCAAGATCATCTCTTTATATGCAGGCATGAAATACCTGCAGGATAGCCTGGTGGGGCTGCGATACAAAGAAATGGCTGATACCCTGTTTATTGTGCCTTCAGGAGACCCTGCTTTTTTGCATCCTGACTTTAGCAGCCAACGGGTATTTGATTTTTTAAAAAGGCAATCCAAACCTATAACTATTACTACAAATAGCTGGAAAGCGGAAGCATGGGGTGAAGGCTGGATGTGGGATGATTATAACGATGCGTATATGACGGAACGCAGCCCCTTTCCTGTGTACGGGAATGTGATCAGGTGGATGCAGGTGCGCGATTCGGGTAGCATTGCGGCAATGGCAAGGGAAGAAGCATTCATTTATTCGGAACCCGATATTAGCTGGAAAGTGAATTTTAGCGGGGATACCGCGTCAAAAATATTTTCCGTACAGCGGGCATTAGCCGAAAATAAATTTTTCATCACCCAGGGCAGGGAGGTCAATGCTGAACGAAGTGTGCCTTTTATTACTAACCGGTTTCAATCAGCACTGGAACTACTGAAGGATACCCTGAGCAGAACTATTGATTCAACCACAACCGTAATTCAGCCTGACGGCATTATTCATTCCCAACCATCCGATTCGCTTTTTAAGATCATGATGTACCGGAGCGATAATTTTTTTGCGGAGCAGGTGTTGTTAATGACCGCTAATGAAAAGCTGGGTGTAATGGATGACAGGCGGATGATACAATACCTGCTGGCCAATGACCTGGCAGGGTTTCCCCAAACCCCGCGGTGGGCCGACGGCAGCGGGCTGAGCCGGTATAATTTATTTACACCGCAGGACTTTGTGTGGATACTCCATAAAATGAAAAATGAATTTGGAATGGAAAGGTTGAAAACAATTTTTCCAACGGGAGGAACAGGCACATTGCGCCATTACTATCAAAGCGATAGCAGCTTCATATACGCTAAAACGGGCAGCATGTCGGGTGTGTTGAGTCTTAGCGGTTATGTATATACAAAGTCAGGCAGGTTGCTCATCTTTTCCGTACTGGTAAACAATCACAGGCAGCCCGCATGGATGATCCGGAAGAAAGTGGAATCGTTTTTACACGCACTGAGAGGGAAGTAAATACAAAGCACCGGGAACCAAAAAACAAGAACCAAATAAATTTCAAATTTAAAATCCTAAGCCTGAATTTCGAAATCCGAAGGAAGCCGGCTGTGAGCTATCAGCTTTGAGCGGTGCAACGAAGGTATATACAGCCTGTTATTAGCACTAACTCACTGATAGCTGACTGCTGGTTGCTGACACCTGATCGCCCCGGATGCAATTTCAAATCTTAAATCTCAAATTTCAAATATCATCTACCTTGCTCCCGACGGACAGTACTTCAATAAATAATCAGTGAATAAGGTTCGTAAATGCAGGGTTGTTCCTTCTCCTTCACTAATGCCGTGTGTTCTGTTCGGGTACGACATAAACTGGAATTGTTTATTGTATTTAATCAGTTCATTCAGCAGCATTTCTGCATTCTGGTAATGTACATTATCATCTCCCGTACCATGTATATACAATAAATTACCACGGAGGTTTTTGGCGTAAGTAACAGGCGACCCTTTGATATAATCTGCCTTGGTTTCCTGTGGCGGACCCATATACCGTTCCTGGTAAATGTTGTCGTACGTAAGCTGGTTGGCTACTGCAGCAACAGCAATGCCCGTTTTGAAAATATCGGGGTATTGAAACAGTAAATTTAAAGTAGAAGAGCCGCCGCCGCTCCATCCCCAGCTTGCCACGCGCGCCGTATCTAAATAAGGGCGTTGCTGCAATAGTTTTTTCATAGCCATCGCCTGGTCGCGGATATTGATGCCGCCTATATCGCGGTAAATAGCTTTACGCCATGCCGACCCTTTTAAAGTTGGTGTGCCACGGTTATTGAAGGATACATAGAAGTAGCCGCTTTTTGCCATATCGCCGTTAAATAAACGGTTGCCACCGGTTGAAAATTTATCTTCAACTGTAGTGTTACCGGGTTCTCCATACACATACAGCAGTACAGGATATTTTTTTGAAGAATCAAAATTTTCGGGTGTTACTATCCACCCGTCCATGGTAACATTATCGTCTGTGGTGATCGTAAAAAATTCCAGGTTTTTTCTTTCTGCCGTTTTAATGCGGTTGGCCATGCTTTGATTATCCTGCAAAGGCTTATGTTCCGGTAATTTGATCCATTCGCTTACGAAAGGAGTATAGCGGTTAGTAAAGGTATGCAACGCTAACCGGGCGCCGGGAGAAATCTCATAACCGTGTGTTCCCTTTAAATTGCCGGGCGATACCAGTTCCAGCCTGCCTTTACCGTCCATTTTGGTGCGGTACAGGTAACGCTGGATAGCGCTTTCGGGAGAGGCGATAAAATATACATAATTGTTTTTTTCATCAATAGCGCTGATGGTTTCTATATCGTAATTGCCTTTGGTGAGCAATGTTTCTTTTTTCCCATCGCTGCTAACGTGGTAAATATGCCGCCAGCCATCTTTTTCACTCACCCATAAAAAAGCCGTGCCATTGCTTATCCATTCCCAGCCGCGTGGATCATCATCATTCCAGCGCGATTTAATATCAATCCATGCTTTGTCTGTTTCGGTATATATGTTCTTTACCGTTGCGTCTGATATATCGCATACGTATAATTTACTTTCATTTTGTTTTCTGTTCAATTGCTGTACAATGAGCGATTGATTATTGGCAGCCCATTCCATGCGGGGCAGGTAATGCTGTTTGGGATCGCCGGGAATATTCATCCACCTGGTATTGCCTCCTGCCGCGCTAACCACGCCAATACGAACGGCGGATGGGGATTGTCCTACTTTTGGATATTCAACAGGAACAACGAATGAATAAATGGAGTCTGTTGTGTTAAGCATTAAATAATCGCGGGTACCGTGTGCATCAACCTGCCAGTAGGCTATATGCCTGCTGTCGCTGCTCCATCTGAAACCGTCCCTGCAACCAAACTCTTCTTCATATACCCAGTCAAATGTGCCATTGATCAACTGGCGCGAGCCATCCGTAGTTAACGCGGTGGTTTGGCCGGAAGCAATGTTTTCCACATAAATATTCTGCCCGCTTACATAGGCTACCCTGGTTCCATCGGGAGAAAGCTTTGCGTACATTAAAGACTGACCGGGCTTATCTTTTCCAATTTGCTTTAATTCTCCTGTACCCTTGTTCAGTACCCAGTAATCGCCTCTTGTATTATAACGCCATACCTTTGCAGTATTGGTAAAAATAAGCAGTGTATTTTCATCGGGGCTGATCTCAAAATCCGCTATTGTCAGCGGCTTATCCTTTCCGCCGGGTGTTAGTTGGGCAGCGGTGGCCAATACCGTAACCTGCTGCGCGGATAACGGATTAACACGAAGGAGCATATTGTCCTGTATTTCATACAACCCTGTTCCATCCGTGGTCCAGTTTACCTTCCCGGCTTTAAACTGAGCCAGTCCGGCAGAAGCAGTACAAATAAAATAGATAATGATAATGCTTCTTTTGAGGTAAGCGCCATATTGCATAATCAAAAATAATTTAATAGTAAATTTATAAGAGAAACTGTTATGATGAATAAAGATTTGATAAATGGTGAAAGATAATGCATGCTGTTATCAAACCATCTTAAATTGCGATAATGAAATTGTTTAATGTATATCGTTATGAATGACGTGAAAGAAAAACTTCGGATAGATAAGTATCTCTGGGCCATCCGTATCTTTAAAACGAGAAGCATAGCTTCGGAAGCCTGTGATAAAGGGAAGGTAAAATATCATGGAGACAACGTTAAAGCTTCCCGGAATGTGCATATAGATGACGAGTATGAAATCAAAACCGAAGCGAAACGCTGGCGTATTAAAGTAAGCGGCTTACTGCACAACCGGGTGCAATACAGCGAGGCGGTTAAATATTATATAGATATTACCCCCGCGGAAGAAATAGAAAGACTGGAATACCAGGCGTCCAGCTTTCATACGGGTAAGCGATTGAGCAAAGTAGGAAGACCCACAAAAAAAGAGCGCAGGGATATAGATGATTTCCTGGAGGAATGATGGGTGCAAAATATCCGGAGGGCTTTAAGCTTTGCCCGCCGGATTGTTACTGATTTTATTTTTCCATTTCGTTAAGTACTTCCTGTGTAACGCCCATAAGCGAAAATCCGCCGTCATGGAAAAGATTCTGCATGGTTACCATGCGGGTGAGATCGCTGAACAACGACACACAATAATTAGCGCAATCATCGCCGGAAGCATTGCCCAAAGGACTCATTTTTTCCGCATAATTTATGAACCCGTCAAAGCCTTTAACGCCGCTGCCGGCAGTAGTGCGTGTGGGAGATTGTGAAACGGTATTTATTCTTACCTTCTTTTTAATGGCATAATGATAACCAAAGCTGCGGGCAACACTTTCTAATAATGCTTTGGCGTCGGCCATTTCGCTGTAATGCGGAAATACTCTCTGCGCGGCTATATAGGTAAGCGCCACCACGCTGCCCCATTCATTCAGGGCGTCCATATCCCATGCCGTACGTAATACCCGGTGAAGCGACATGGCAGAAATATCCAGTGTTTTTTGATTGAATCCATAATCCAGCTCAGTATAGGATTTTCCTTTTCTTACGTTAAGGCTCATTCCTATGGAATGTAATATAAAATCAATTTTACCACCAAAGTGAGCAGTGGATTCCTCAAACAATTTCTTCAGGTCATCCATATTGGTTACATCGGCGCCTATAACCGGAGCGTTTATTGCTTCAGACAGTTTGCTGATCTCGCCCATCCTTAAGGCAACCGGTGCATTGGTAAGCACTAACCGGGCGCCTTCTTCATGACATTTTAACGCTGTTCTCCACGCAATGGATTTTTCATCCAGCGCGCCAAAAATAATTCCCTTCTTTCCCTGCAAAAGGTTATAAGCCATATTATGATATTTAAATTGAGCGTAAAAATAGGTATTCAAAAGCAAGCAACAAATATAATGCAAAGTCTGAAGCAGGAAATCCGCGAAAAATGCAAAGAATCCCAAAACCAAATAACAGGCAACAAATAAATTTGAAGCCTAAAACGCTAAATCCGAAACGAATACAATCTCAAATCTTAAATCTCAAATTTCAAATCTCATCGTTCCATCATCTCCCTTGCATTTTCAAGCGCTGAAGCGGTGGGCTTTTCACCGCTCAGCATTTGTGCAATGGTGTCTACTCTTTCCTCCGCCGATAACAGTTTTATACGTGTATTTATTTTTTCACCTTTTTCTTTTTTGTATACAAAAAAATGAGCGTCTGCTTTAGCGGCTATCTGCGGCTGGTGTGTAATGGCAATTACCTGGTGCGATTCACCGAGGTCTTTCATAATGATACCCACCTGCCGGGCGGCTTCGCCGCTGATGCCCGTATCTATTTCATCAAAAATGAGGGTGGGTAACTGAACGGATGCGGCTACCAGTGATTTAATACAGAGCATTAAGCGGCTGAGCTCACCCCCACTGGCTACTTTTCGTAAGGGTTCAAACTTGTTGCTTTTATTGGCGTCAAATAAAAACGCAATGGCATCGCCGCCTGTAATGTTCAAGGCCGCCGGGTTGATAGCTATTTTTATCCGGGCATTGGGCATACCTACCTGGGTAAGTAATTTATCGGTCTTCTTCTCAAAAGGAGCTACCTGTTTTTGGCGGTTAACCGTTAGGGTTTGGGCCAGTTGCTGTGCCTGCGCTAATTGTATTGCCGCTTCCTTTTCTAACTGAGCGATCGCTGCATCAAGATTCAGCACTTTATCTAATTGTTGCTGCAGGTTGCTTTGTATATCTAATAATTCGCCGGTGGTTTGCACGCCGTGCTTTTTCAGTAATTTATATCCCAGCGAAAGCCTGTCGCTTACCATCTGTATTCTTTCTTCATCAAACCGGATCTCATGGTTTAAATTTTCTATGTCGCCGGCTATATCACGTAATTCTATCTGGGCCGATTGAAACCTTTGCACCAGCGCCGGAATAGCGGTATGGAAATCGTGGAGCGAATGCAGTTGATTGATCAGTGCCTTCAATTGCTGAACCAGCGGCTGCTCTCCTTCATTAAGCTCATAATTAATTTTACCCAGGGCCGATTTAATATTTTCGGCATTGCCTAATAGTTTCAGTTCAGCGTCTAATTCTTCAATTTCGTTTGCTTTCCATTGCGCTTCTTCCAGCTCATTATATAAAAATTTATGGTAATCCAGCTCTTTGTTGGCAGCCGCCTGCTGTTCTTTGGCGGTGGCAAGCGCTTTTTGAGTGTTGCTGTATACTGTATAAGCTTCCTGGTATTGCTTCAGCACGGTTTGATGACCCGCCAGCGCGTCAATTACTGCCCGCTGAAAATCACTGTCTCCAAGTTCTAATGTATCAAACTGCTGATGGAGGTCTACTAACAGTGACGCGAATTGTTTGAGCTGGGACAGGTTTACGGGCGTGTCGTTAATAAAAGCTCTTGATTTTCCGGTTGACGCTACTTCTCTTCTTATTACAATCTCTTCTTCGGCATCCAGGTCGCTTTCCTGCAGCGTTTTTAAAATATCATTTCGGCCCTGAATGGAAAAGCTTCCCTCCACTATACATTTCCGGGCGGCATTAAATAATACGGAACTGTCGGCTCTTTCGCCCAGTATGAGCCCCAGGGCGCCAACCAGAATGCTTTTACCTGCACCGGTTTCACCGGTAATGATATTGAGCTTGCTGGAAAACTCAATATCAACCGATTCAATAATGGCGTAATTCTGTATAAATAGTTTTTGAAGCATAAACTGCCTGTTACCGCTGCAAGTTAACAGATAGCCTATTTCAGTCCAAGAAAACTATAGCTCCATATCCGGAACGGGAATGTAAGGAAGAATTAAAGAAAATTCAAATCCGAAGCCGGGAAATCCGAAATCCGAAGGAAATGCAATCTGAAAAGCACCAAGAACCAAATAAATACCAAAGCCCGAATATTTAAAATTCGAAATTCGAAGGAAAAGGGAGAGGTGAGAAGTGAGAGGGGTGCATTCTATCGTTAGTAGCTACTCACCTGCTACCTGACGGCTGAGCGCTGATCGCAAAGCACTAAGAACCAAATAAATTTCAAATAAGAAATCCGAAGCCGAAAGTTTGAAATTCGAAGCGAAATGCAACTATAAACTACAAACTACAAATTTCAAATCTCCAATCGTTCATAGCCGGCTTTTTCCATCAAAACGGCTTTGCTGCCGGTCATTTCGATCTCTTTCGCGGGAATTACTTTTTCTTTATAAGTAAGGTATAAGGCCAATGCGGTAAATATTACGCCTCCCACTATATTGCCGAGTGTTACAGGCAATTGATTATAGATCCACCAATCACCGAAGTTTACCTTGGCGCCAAGCATCATACCTGCCGGGATTACGAACATATTTACTACGGCGTGTTCAAATCCCTGTGCGAAAAAAATAAATATGGGCAGCCATGCGGCTATTATTTTTCCTGAAGCGGAAGTAGAGGTAAGAAACAATACTACACCCAGTGTTACCATCCAGTTACATAATATGCCTTTAGTAAACACCGTTATCATGCCTGCTGCACCATACTGTGCATAGCCCGTTGTTTTTGCTTCTGCAATTTTTATGATCGCCGGAATAAGCGCATGCGTATCTGAGCTTCCCATATTGGTGAGCGATATCCAGAAGAGTACGGCATATAATAATGCACCCAGAAGGTTACCTGCAAAAACAAATAGCAGGTTTTTGATCATTGCACTCATTGTTATTTTCCTGTCGAAATAAGCTGCCGGAAGTATGGCGAAGCTGCCGGTTACCAGCTCAAGTCCGAGTAATACTACTATTATAAAGCATGCAGGAAAAATTGCTGCGCCGAGGATGCCGGAGCCGGTTTGAACAGTGGCTGTAACCGCCAGGGTGGTGCCAAAGCCAAGGATAGCACCCGATAAGGCGGAGCGGATTAAAAGATCAGAAGGCGATAGTTGTATTTTGGCTTTGCCAGCCTGTATCATTAAGTTAATAACTTCTGCCGGTTTGGTATAGCTCATACTGCGGATTTAAAATTTGAAAAAATATTCAGGTTTAATATTGATCATAATGTAAGCCCAGTTGGCGCCGGGCTGTGGATGGGAAATGTTTTTAACAGCGGGGGAGGAGAGCAGGGAAGTAGTAAAAAAATGACTGTACCCGCCTTCAAGCGTAATGTCTTTGCTCCAGTTCAATACAGCAACCACATCTATCTCCTGTCCAAAATTGCTGTTCGCGCTGCCGGGATGCAAAGGATCAGCTATTTTACTATCGCTGAAAAACTGGTGTATATCTGCGCTTAATGCATATTTGTCGGTTAGCTTCCATTTCCCTTTCACATAATAATCGTTAAGCCCTCCGTTGCCAAAGCCGCTTCCGGCATAGAAATAATCCATCAGTCCCCAAAACTTATGCGGTGTTCCATACAAAGGATCAAATGCATGGCTTGTTGTTCCGGTTATTCCGCCTGATGTATGATCCATGCCCGCGCCTATCGCTATTTTTTTAGTTACTGCATATTGAGCATACAGATTCGACATCCATGCATCTATTTGCTGCCCTGATGCATTTTTCCCAAATTGATGATACAGCCCTGCAGTAATGCTCAGCGCATCAAAAAAGCGGTTATTAAAATAAGCGCCGGTAGTCATTCTTGTCCATGCGCCTTTTTGAAATTGTTTGGCATCCGTATTGTTCACGCTATCGTGATAATATTTATTAAACTGATCTGCGAAGAACAGAAACGAAACGCTACCGTTTTTTAATTTTTTACCGGTATATAAAAATTCCATGCTTTTATACATGGCGCCGCCATTGGTAGAAGCCGCATAATTTCCCGGAGGTTCACTATTGTAAATGGTGCCGCTTGCCGCTTCTTTATTCTGGTTGAATGCAAAGCCGCTGTGTAATGTCCATGACTGCTTTTCATATTTCAGTAAGGCCAGGTCATGCCGCCTGCCCTGCTGCAGCCAGTCTAAGTTGCCAATCAGCCGCTGGTCGTCATATGCCAGTTCCTGCCTGCCTGTTTTTAGCGATAAAGCATATTGTTTGGCAGATGAGTCCGATAATAATATTTCTGCCCATGCTTCATGCAGCATTACGCCGTTATTTTGTTGCGTGGAAATTTTATTAATGGTGGAAACGTCCTGCCCCCATACCCGCACATCGCGCAGTGCCAAACCAAATTTGAGTCGTTGCGTATTATAGGAAACCTGCAAGCCTGTTCGCTGCGAAATAAAGAAAGCGGGTGGAGCATTTTCAGGTAACGGGGCGCCCTGTCCTGATCTGAACTCCGCCCTGTTGCGCAATTGCCATGATATATTGAATTGTGCCTGCAAGGGAGAAGAAAAAGCTAACGGTAAAAGAATATATGCGGTCGCATACCAGCTCTTTTTTTTCATGTACATTTGACTGGTTTTAAATGAGTGTGTCTTATTTACAAACTAAAAGCCTGGAAGGGTGCCACCTTCCGGGCTTATCTATGCGCAAATGGCTTGGCTGCTATCCTTGTCATCAACAATTCCGATATATACATACTGATCTATTACTTTAACGGGGTATGTTTTAATACCACAACCCTCTTCATCGCTGAGGCAACGGCCGTCAATAAGCGAAAACGTTTTTTTATGCAGTGGGCAGGCTACTTTGGGTTCACCGCCCTGCGAGCCGATCATTCCCCGGCTAATGGTCATTTGACGGCGATGAGGGCAAAGATTCTGGGAAGCATACCACTCTCCGCGCCGTGCAAAATGAAACAAAGCGATCTGTTCGTCTTTATATTTCACGCATACGCCCCCGTTTTCGGGCACGTCTGTGATCATGCAGGCCCGATACCATTGAATATCTTCTGTGATACTGTAATTCATGTGCTTGATTTTAAGTGGTTATTTGATTCCGAATCAATATTGTTTTATTTTTTGCCAGGCAGTATTTTTTCACCCTTCACCTCTCTCCTTCTTCCTCATTTCCAGTCAACTGCTTTTTTCTGTCCCCGTAGTGCTTCGAACTGTACATTAGGATCTTTTTCACCGGGCAAATTGACGAAGTGATTGAAATGTTTTCTGAGCTCCGGTGATTCCACCACTTCTTTCCACTCGCATTTATAATGATCCACGAGGTTTTGCATTTCTTTTTCCAACTGTTTGCCTATACCCAGGCTGTCGTTTACGATCACGTTTTGCAGGTATGTTATTCCTCCTTCCATTTTGTTCATCCATGTGGCGGTACGGGTTAAGGGGTCGGCTGTTTTAATATAGAACATCAGGAAACGGTCAATATAGCGGATACAGGTTTCTTCATCAATATCCGAAGCCAGCAGCACGGCATGCTGGGGTTTGGATCCCCCGTTGCCGCCCACAAAAAGATTCCACCCTTTTTCCGTGGCAATAATGCCGAAGTCTTTCGATTGTGCTTCGGCGCATTCCCGAACGCATCCTGAAACAGCAGATTTAATTTTATGCGGCGCCCTCAATCCCCGGTATCGTTCTTCTATGCGAATGGCGAAGCTTACGCTGTCGTGTAAACCAAAGCGGCACCAGGTAGAACCTACGCAGCTTTTAACGGTACGCAGGGCCTTTCCATAGGCATGCCCGCTTTCAAAGCCGGCAGCAACCAACTCTTCCCATATCAGTGGCAATTCACTTACATGTGCGCCAAACATGTCTATCCGTTGCGCTCCTGTTATTTTTGTATAGAGATTGTATTTTTTGGCGATCCGGCCAATGACGATCAGCTTATCCGGCGTTATTTCTCCTCCGGGGATGCGGGGTACTACAGAATAGGTTCCTCCTTTTTGAATATTGGCTAAGTAGCGGTCGTTGGTATCCTGGATAGCAGGTTGCTTTAATATGGAATCATTCCAGGCGCTGGCTAAAATAGATGCCATAACGGGTTTACAAACTTCACATCCGGCGCCATTGCCAAACTTATCCAATGCCTCATCAAAGGTTTTAATACCATGTACTTTAACCAGGTCGAATAATTCCTGGCGGCGGTAAGCAAAATGTTCACAAATAGCAGGCTTTACCTTTTTACCAAGTTCCTTTAATGTTTCGCTTATGATATCTTTTATCATAGGAACACAGCCACCGCAGCCGGTTCCGGCTTTTGTTATTTTTTTAACTCCATCCAGATCTTCAATGCCATAGTCTTTCACTGTACAGCAGATGGCGCCTTTGGATACCCCTTCACAGGAGCAGATAAGCGCGGCATCCGGTAATGCAGCGATTCCGCTTCCTGCATTCATTTTACCGGCAGCGCCCGATTTCATAAATACGTCTTCCGCATTCTGTGGAAGGGGTAACCCGTTTTTATAAGTTTGTAACAATATATTATAGGCAGACGCATCGCCAACGAGGATGCCTCCCAGCAAATATTTTCCGTCGGTAGAAACGTTCAGGCGCTTATATATCCCCCAAACCCTGTCCTCAAATACAATGGTACTGCATTCATTTTCTATAGCCAGCGCGTCTCCAAAACTTGCCACATCCACTCCGAGCAATTTCAATTTGGTTGACATATCAAAATCTGCAAACACTTTATCCGTGCCTGTTAATTGTGAAGCAACAATATCCGCCATTTCATAACCGGGCGCAACCAGGCCGTATACCATACCTTCAAACAAAGCGCATTCTCCAATTGCGTAAATGCATGGATCGTTTGTTTGCAACTTATTATTTACAATGATACCTCCCCGGGGGCCGGTTCTTAAGCCACAATCTTTGGCTAATTCATCCCTGGGTTTGATTCCTGCAGAAATTACCACCATATCTACTTCAAGCCTGCTGTTATCCTTAAATTCCAGGGCTTCCACTTTCTCCTTTCCGGAAACAGATGAAGTAGCTTTATTAAGATGCACATGTATTCCCATGTGCTCTAATTTACTTTTAAGAAATTCAGCGCCGCTCTCATCTAATTGACGTGGCATTAAGCGGGGGGCAAATTCCACCACATGCGTTTCAAGATCAAGGTCTTTCAACGCTTTGGTTGCTTCTAATCCTAATAAGCCTCCTCCAATCACTACTGCTTTTTTGGCCCTGAAAGCATAGGAAGTGATCAATTCCGGGTCATCAATTGTGCGATAAACAAATACCCCATGCTTATCTGTACCGGGCACATTTGGTACAAAGGGAGCAGAGCCGGTTGCCAGTACCAGGTAGTCGTATGATAATTCCCGGCCCTTAGAAGATATTATTTTTTTATTGTATTTATCTATTTCTACCACCGGGTCGTCTAAATACAGGTCTATTTTATTAGCAACATACCAGTTCTGATCAACCAACGATAGATCTTCAGCAGTTTTACCGGAAAAGTAGTCTGTAAGATGCACTCTGTCGTACGCGCGATGGGCTTCTTCGCCAAACACAGTAATTTGAAATACTTGCTTTTTGTCCCTAGCCAATAATTTCTCACAAAATTTGTGGCCAACCATGCCATTTCCAATTACAATTACCTTCATAGTAGTCTGGTTTTAATCTATACTATTTTAAAAAAAGGCAGGTAATCGTTAAAAGGAAAGAGAGTAAATATTATATTATTGCAAATAATATGTAATACTATTCATTAATTATATCAACAAATAACTATAAAAATATTATTTATATCATAAAATTAATGATCAATATTTAATATTCAGTAGTTTTGGTTAAAATATATTATATATTTATATTCATAATTTGATAAAATGAAATCAAAAGCATCACTCTTATCTCTCATAGGCGCCGGTCCCGGCGACCCTGAACTGATTACTGTAAAAGCAATCCGGGCAATTGCATCTGCCCATGTGGTTTTATACGATGCTTTAATAAATACAGCATTGCTTTCCTATATGTCTCCGGGCGCTAAAGCGGTATTTGTAGGAAAACGCTTTGGATGCCATGCCCTTTCGCAGCAGGAAATTAACCATCTTATTGTAAACTATGCATTATTATACGGACATGTGGCAAGGCTGAAAGGCGGCGATCCCTTTGTTTTTGGAAGGGCGCAGGAAGAAATGGAGGCAGCGCGCAGCAATGGCATTGCCGTAGAAGTGATACCTGGTATTTCCAGTGCCGTGGCGGTACCGGCTGCGCAGGGTATTCCTTTAACCTGCAGGGGGATGGCAGAAAGTTTTTGGGTTACTACCGGCACTACCCGTTCCGGAGATATATCGGCCGATATTTGCCTTGCGGCACAGTCTACGGCAACGGTTGTTATACTAATGGCAATGAATAAGCTGGAAGCCATAATGGATATTTTCAGAGGCAATGGAAAAAGTGAAACGCCGGTTGCCGTTATACAAAACGGTACCACCGAAAAGGAAAAAATAATAACCGGTACGGTAAAAGATATTTTTTTCAGGGTGCAGTGTGAAGGTATGAGCAACCCTTCGGTTATAGTAGTGGGTGAGGTGGTAAAATTACATCACAACTGGCTGCAACAATTGAGCAATATAACTGTTGCTAATACAATCGTTGCTCCGCAAATGATTGCCTGTACCGGGAATCAGTAATTAAATCCTATTTTCACGGTATAAGCGTTAAAATGAAGCACCCCAAAAAAGATTGTGATCTTCAGTGTTGTTTGATGTGCCGCATGTGTTTACCCGAGTGGCTCCCGGCCATTAAAGCACATCGCCGAAATTTTCAGTATAAAAAAGGAGAGCTTGTTTTTAGAGAAGGCGATCCGGTAAACGGTATATATTTCGTGTACAGGGGTTCCGTAAAGATCCATAAACATTGGGGTGAAGAAAAGGAACTGATCGTACGGTTTGCGCAGCAGGGTGATATTTTCGGTCACCGCGGATTTGGAACAGATGCGTTGTACCCGATCTCTGCCACAGCTTTAGAGCCACTTGAAGTATGCTATATTGATCAAAGTTTTTTTTATGCCACGCTGCGTACCAATACAGAATTACTGTTTAAGCTGATGTTGTTTTATGCGCAGGAGCTGCAGGAATCCGAAAAGAACATGCGTAACCTGGCCCATATGCCGGTAAAAGGCAGGCTGGCCTATGCTTTGCTGAAGCTGAAAGAAAAATTTGGCGTAAATGACAAGGGGTTTACCGGCATCACGCTCAGCCGCCAGGATATTGCCGCTTATGCCGGCACTACATATGAAACGGTATTCCGGCTGATGACAGCATTTACCCGGGAGGGTATGGTAACCCTGTCGGGTAAAAATATCAGGATCATTAATGATGAAAAATTAAGGATGCTTACAGAGGAAGGGAGCTAATGGTTTTGTAAAGGAATACATCTCCTGTTTTCGGCAACAGTTGCGTTCCCCGATCCGGTTTGTGTAATGGTTTTTGGATGAACGGTATAAGTAGTTACAGGCTTACAACGCATTTTTGTAAAGCGAACGGTTATCACGAACAATTACATTCCTGTTAACAATATTTGCTGAAACCTTGCAGTAGCAGGGATGTCGCTGCTGCGCTTGATACATATGCAGGATGGTGCCTGAAAAAAGAGAGCGGAGCTAAAAATGTTGCTGCTGCTTATCCCGGCAAAATGCTGGTGGAAAACGGCAGGCGTTTAAAAAGCATCGTGGTATCAGATATCACACATTTTAAAGCCGCCAGAGATTATACCCGCATATATACCATTAATAATGAAGTATACCTGAGCTCGTATGGCATCAGCTTTATTGAAAAAAAGATTAATCCTGCCATGTTTCTGCGCATACACCGCTCTTATATCGTTAACACGGCGCATATCAGGGAATTATACCGGCGTATTTCCGGAACATTTATTGCCCTGCACAATGATGTGGAAATTAGTATTGGGAGGCATTATCTTCCTTCGGTTAAACAAATGTTGTTATAAACACTGGTTACGCTTTCCATAGCACAGGTTGAATGGAGTGCAGCATTTATCTTCGCATCAGAATATACAGTAAATACTTTTAATGTCAGGCACAAATATTTGCTGCTATACTGATATATGAAACGGAGAAAAAATAGTACAGTATTATTTATCGGAGCGATCATGATTGCAGGTGGTTGTAATGCATTGACGCCAGGCCGCGATCAGCCTCACACACTACAGGCAGATACCATTACTGTTGCAGATAGTACTCCTGGTTATTCCGTAAAATTTGGCACGGATGATACAATAGCACTAAAGGAAAACATCACTGTGCAACCTGATTTACTGCTTACAGATGAACCGCCGTTGCCCTCTGCGAGAATGCTCAGCGAAGCCGATAAAACCTATATTGACTGGATCATTCCGGATTACCCGGATGTTATTTTATTGCATGAAGGCAGTGCTGAAACGCTGGAGTATACGGAAGCGGTATACGGGTATCTTAAATTAAAGAAGGGCAGTGTGCAAAGAAAGATCATCACTCAAAAGTATACAGACAAAGCAAAGGATAAAAGATTCTATATAGCTGACGTGGGAGAGAACTGGTATGAAGTGTATGTTTTTGATGAGTGGAAATAAGGAAGGAGACCTCCGGCAAATGCTGCCGGGATGGATTGGCATATGCTTTGCAAATCTTAGAGTGATAACAAAAGTGAATGAATATTACTGCTGCTGAGGCAGACAGTAAATAATTTTTAATTGATGCAGGCGGAAGATTATGGAGAACCAATACTTCAGGTTTAAGCCCCTGCATTGTAAATGGGTAATTCATTATGCGCCCTGATCTTCTCCGGTTTAATGGCAGCAGCATTTACTGTCCTATTGCGGATGTACATATTGATCCTTCCATTCCTGTTGACCGTGCAATTATTACACATGCCCATAGCGATCATGCAAAGGCTGGCAGCCGGCATTATCTTGCACATAAGGATAGTGAAGCTGTTTTACGCCAACGCCTGGGAGAAGACATTTCTTTACAAACAGTTCAATATGGGGAACGATTTACTATTAACGGGGTAAATTTTTCATTGCACCCGGCAGGACATATCATTGGTTCTGCACAGGTAAGCGTTGCTCACCATGATATGGTTTGGGTGGTAAGCGGGGATTATAAGTTGGAGGATGATCATTTTTCAACACCCTTTGAGCCGGTAAAGTGCAATGTGTTTATATCTGAATCCACTTTTGGCCTGCCCATATACAAATGGGAACCGCAGGAAAAAGTATTCGACAGCATACGGGCATGGCACAGCAAAAATAAACAGGAAGGAAAGGTGAGCCTGCTTTTAGGATACGCGCTGGGGAAGATGCAACGGATATTGAAAAATATCCGAACAGAGAATGAAACAATATTTGCGCATGGTGCGGTATACTATTGCAATGAAAGGCTGCGGCAGGCGGGATTTGATTTGCCCCGGCTCACACTTGTAACAAAAGACATAGATAAGAAACTTTTTAAAAATGCGCTGGTATTAGCCCCTCCCTCGGCAAGTGGTTCACCCTGGCTTAAAAAATTTGCCCCGTTTTCTATGGGTTATTGCTCCGGATGGATGCGGGTGCGCGGTGCAAAGAACAGGAGAGCTGTTGACCAGGGTTTTGTGTTAAGCGATCATGCCGATTGGAATGGATTAAATGCAGCTATAAAAAGTACAGGTGCCGAAAAGGTATTTGTAACGCATGGGTTTACCAGTGTTTTTTCGCGTTGGCTGAATGAAAACAATATAGAAGCAACCGAAGTAATAACCAGGTATGGAAAAGAGGATGAAAGTGAGCAACCCATTCCTGGTGAACAGGATTCAATCAAACCGGAGGTTTAACCATGAAGGCGTTCGCAGCATTATTTTTAGATCTTGACCGTACCAATAAAACCAATGAAAAGGTTGAATTGCTGAAACAATATTTTTCATCTGCACCGGATAAGGATAAAATATGGGCACTCGCTTTGTTTACAGGACGACGTCCTTCATTTAAAGTAAACAGTACGCAAATGCAGCAATGGGCTGCCGGGGAAGCGCAGATACCGGACTGGCTTTTCAGGGAAAGTTACAACAGTGTTGGCGACCTGGGCGAAACCATATCGCTGGTACTGCCTCCGCATAATAACACTTTAACGGAAAAGTCGTTAAGCGACTGGTTTGACTACTTAAGGGTGTTGCCCTCATTGACAGATGAAGAAAAGAAAATAAAAATCCTGGAGGCATGGCAGCAATTAACACAGCACGAAATATTCGTGTTTAATAAATTGCTGATGGGAAGCTTTCGTATCGGCGTTTCTCAAACTTTAGTGATTCGTGCTATAGGGGAAGCTACAAAAATGGAGCCGGCCATTATTGCACATCGTATAATGGGCAATTGGAAGCCTGCTGAAATAAGTTTTGATGAACTGATCTTTAAAGAAGGGGAGAACGATAATGATTCAAGACCTTATCCTTTTTATCTTGCTTATTCCGTGGAAGGAGATATTTCAGGGTTGGGAGACCCCGCGGCTTGGTACGCTGAATGGAAATGGGATGGCATACGCTCACAAATTATTTTTCGTAACAATGAATTGTATATATGGACGAGAGGAGAAGAATTAGCTACAGATAAATTTCCGGAGCTGCATATTTTGAAAAATTTGTTAGCCGATGGCACTGTATTAGACGGAGAGATAGTGAGTTTCAGAGATGGCAAACCACTGCCTTTTAATATGCTGCAAACACGTATAAGCAGGAAAAACCTGACGAAGAAAATTTTGCAGGATGCACCGCTAGCATTCATTGCATACGATATACTGGAAGCCGGTGGAATTGATATCCGGCCATTACCACAGCAGCAGAGAAGAGAAAATCTGGAACAGCTCTTTAATACCATGCAGGCAACTCCTGTGGCTCATCTTTCCCCATTACTTGTATTTGCCGGTTGGGAGGATCTGAAAACACTGCACACACAATCCAGGGAGCATGCCGCAGAAGGCTTTATGCTAAAAAACAAAACGGGTGCTTACCAGGCAGGCAGAAAAAAAGGGGAGTGGTGGAAATGGAAAGTAAATCCTTTAAGCATTGATGCGGTATTGATCTATGCGCAAAAAGGCCATGGCCGCAGAACAGAGCTGTATACGGATTATACTTTTGCTGTATGGGATGCAGACAATACGTTAATTCCGTTTGCCAAAGCGTATTCAGGACTCACTGATAAGGAAATTACTGAAGTAGACAGGTTCATCAAACAACATACCATTGAAAAGTTCGGGCCCGTGCGTACGGTTAAGCCTGAACTGGTTTTTGAAATTGGTTTTGAAGGTATTAATAAGTCTGCCCGGCATAAATCGGGGATCGCTGTACGGTTTCCGCGTATCCTGAGCTGGCGCAAGGATAAAAAACCAACGGAAGCAGATACACTGGAAAATTTGAAAAATATTCTGGAACTGTATAAATGATCTCCCCTCTATTTATAAAAATACACAGGTAGCCGTTGGTTTCTGATTTTCTTGTGTGGTAAAAGATACACCTATAGCATATTTTATTGGAGTAAGATAAAATTCATCTATTTTTTTTAAATGTACGTATATTTTCCGTACACTTGTTATAAAAAAACATAGATTATGGAATCAGGGATAGCCAGATTTGACACAAGACTTTCCAAAGCTCAGAAAGAATTTTTCGAATACGCGGCAAATTTAGGCGGCTATAGAACGTTGACCGAATTTGTTATTAACTCTGTGCAGAGTAAGGCGGATGAAATTGTAGAAAAACATACTTCTATTATTGCATCGAAGCGGGATCAGGAAATTTTCTTCGAGGCCATAATGAATCCGGCCGTGCCCGGTAAAAAACTCAGTGTTGCTGCCAAAAAATACAATAAACTGGTGAAGCAGAAATGAGTTACATAACAGTTCCTTTAGATACTTCTCACAATAAAGAAAATTTTAATTGTGGGAAACCGCTGCTTAATTCCTGTTTACATAAACAGGCAAAGCAAGCAGTGAAAAGGAGGCTTTCCGCTTGTTTTATTCTTCGTGATGGAAAAGAAATAAAAGGGTATTATACGCTTTCTACCGCTTCTGTTGAAAAAAGGATGCTGCCGCAGGAAATTATCAAAAAATTGCCTCCCTCATACAATGACCTGCCAGCGATATTATTAGGCAGATTAGCTATTAATAGAAGCTATCAGGGCCAGGGATTGGGAGAACTGATTTTAATGGATGCCTTAAAAAGAAGTTATTTCGCTTCAATGCAAGTTGGATCAATGGCAGTAATAGTAGACCCGCTGGATGAGGAAGCGGTAAGATTTTATAAGCAATATGATTTTATTCTTCTTAGTGATAGCGGTAAGATGTTTTTGCCGATGGCTACAATTGTTTCGCTATTCCCCGATGTGTAAATAATTTCTTATTGTATAAGGGAATGCTGCTGTCGAAATACATCTGTCGGACATATCAAATCGAAAAAGAGGTTGTCTCAATGTAAATGAAACAACCTCCTAAAGAGTCGGGACGACAAGATTCGAACTTGCGACCCCTAGCACCCCATGCTAGTGCGCTACCGGGCTGCGCTACGTCCCGAACACTATGCAAGATGATTATCCTGCAAGTATCTTTGTATATCCTTCTTTCAACATTTTCTGTACTGCCAACATAATACTTTTGTAAAGAACTGCTGTATATAATATACACCCAAAACATGTTCCATATAGTTTAGCAACTTGCGACCCTCCCGCCCTCAGGCGGGATGCGCTTACAGAGGGACGCTACGTCCCGAACTGTGTTAACGGGCTGCAAAAGTAGCTTAAAATTCCAATTTCAAAAAATCAATAAATAGCATTTATCTTCGCTGAACTTTTCACAATGACTATCCTCATTCGCAAAGCCATTATTACGCAGCCCGGTTCTCCATTTAACGGACAGCAAAAGGATATTTTAATTACCGGTGGCGTCATCGTTCGCATAGCAGATGATATTACAGAAAAAGCAGATACTGTTATTGAACGCGCAGGGCTACAGGTTTCGCCGGGCTGGGTAGATATTTTCGCGCATTTCTGCGACCCCGGCTATGAATTTAAAGAAACGCTCCAAACAGGTGCAAAAGCGGCGGCTGCAGGCGGGTATACCCATGTGCTGGTATTGCCTAACACCAATCCTGTAGTACACAGCAAATCGCAGGTAGAATATATTAAAGAAAAAAGCAGGTCCTTACCGGTGAACATTCATCCCATAGGCGCCATTTCAAAAAATGCAGAAGGAAAAGACCTTGCCGAAATGTACGATATGTTCGCCAGCGGGGCCATAGCCTTCAGCGATGGTACCCATGCGGTGCAGTCGGCCGGCGTTCTGTTAAAAGCGTTGCAATATGTAAAAGCTTTTGATGGAGTGCTCATACAAATACCACAGGATAAGAGTATCGGAACGCATGGACTAATGAATGAAGGGATTATTTCTACCCGGCTGGGCCTGCCCGGGAAACCGGTTATCGCGGAGGAAATGATGGTGGCAAGAGATATTGAACTGGCAGAGTATGCGGCATCCAAACTGCATTTTACAGGCATCAGCACCCAACGATCGGTTGATCATATTAAAATGGCTAAGGAAAAGGGTTTGCAGGTAACCTGTTCCGTTACGCCTTACCATCTTTTTTTCAGTGATGAAGACCTGGTGAATTACGATACTAACCTTAAAGTAAACCCTCCTTTGCGCACCCCCGAAAACAGGCAGGCATTACGCGAAGCTGTAAACAACGGCTGGATTGACTGCATCGCGTCTCATCATTTTCCACAGGAATGGGATAGCAAAACCTGCGAGTTTGAATATGCAGGGTATGGTATGATAGGGCTGGAAACGGCTTTTGGCGTGGCAGGCGCCGTAGGCATTGGTACCGAACGCTGGGTAGAATTGTGTAGCACTAACCCGCGTAAAATTTTTGGATTACCCGCTGCTGCTATACAGGAAGGGCATCCTGCAGACCTTACCTTGTTTAACCCGGGAGTAACGTACCGCTTTGAAGAAAGACAAATTCAGTCAAAGTCAAAAAATTCTCCTTTCACAGGAAAAGAACTTAAGGGACAGGTAATTGGGATAATTAACGGAGAGAAGGTATTTTTGAACACCTGATTTTTTACCAAAACAATAATTATGGAAAAAAAGCGAACAGACGTGGGACTTACCTACGGACTAATATCCGGATTGGCATCTGTTATTTTTAGCCTCTTGCTATATTTGGGAGGTGTACAATGGTTTGTAAACCCCTTAGCCTATGCCGGTATTATAATACCTGTAATTATTGCTGTGCTTGCGGGGTTAAAACAAAAAAAGCTGAATGAAGGTTATCTTGATTTCGCTGCTGCCCTGAAAGTGGTTTTTACAACCTTTGTCATTGGCACGATAATCAGTACTTTATTTAGTTATGTGCTGTTTAACTTTATTGATGTGCCATTCCGCGAAGCACTCATGCAGGAAACGGCAGAAAAGACGCAGCAGATGATGCAAAAATTTGGCGCATCACAGGATCAGATAGATAAAGCAACAGAAGATATGATGAAGGGCAATAATTACACTTTCGGAAAGCAAATGCTTGGCGCGGCATTCTTTTGCATTTTCTGGTTTATAATAAGTGTCATTATAGCTGCCATTATTAAAAAGAAAAAGCCGGAATTTCCAACGGCTGTTCAATAATACTGTAATATTTCTGCATGAACATCAGCGTTGTTATCCCATTATTTAATGAAGAGGAGTCGTTGTCTGAATTGTGTGTCTGGATACAGAAGATAATGGATGAAAACGGGTTTTCATATGAGATCATTTTGGTAGATGACGGAAGCACAGACCGCTCATGGTGTGTTGTTGAGCAATTGCGCACAGGGCATTCGTGCATAAAGGGCATTAAGTTCCAGCGTAATTATGGTAAAAGCGCGGCGCTTAATGAAGGCTTCAGGGCGGCGCAGGGCGAAGTGGTGATTACTATGGATGCGGATCTGCAGGACAGTCCTGATGAAATACCCGAACTGAGAAAAATGATCGTGGAAGACGGATATGATATGGTAAGCGGGTGGAAGAAGAAAAGATATGACAGTACGCTCACTAAAAATATTCCTTCCAGGTTTTTTAATGCCGTTACCCGCCGCATGTCTAAAATACCTTTGCATGATTTTAATTGCGGGTTAAAAGCCTATAAAAACAAGGTAATAAAAAGCATTGAGGTATACGGAGAAATGCATCGCTACATTCCTGTGCTGGCCAAGTGGGCAGGGTTTAAAAAGATTGGTGAAAAAGTAGTAGAGCACCGCCCGCGCAAATATGGTGTTACCAAGTTTGGCTGGGAACGCTTCATTAACGGTTTTTTGGATCTTGCCTCCATTATGTTCGTAGGCAGGTTTGGAAAAAAGCCTATGCATTTTTTTGGATTATGGGGAACCCTGAGTTTTTTTATCGGGCTATTGCTCAGTATTTATCTTATTATCAGCAAATTTGTTGACCCCGAATACGCGTTAACCAACCGTCCTGCTTTTTTTATTGCGCTAACCCTGCTTTTGCTGGGGTCGCAGCTTTTTTTAGCAGGATTTACAGGTGAGCTTATTGCCCGCAATTCTGCGGAACGCAATACTTACCTGGTAGAAAAGAAGCTGGGCGTTTGATCGTATATATAAGTGCTAATGAAAAGAAAGATTGTCATCATTGGTCCCGCACATCCTTTGCGCGGAGGATTAGCTTCATACGATGAACGACTGGCGAAGGAATTTCAGCAGCAGGGATGGGATACACATATTTATACCTTTTCATTACAGTACCCCGGTTTTCTTTTTCCCGGCACAACACAATATTCATCTGAGCCGCCACCTGCCGGGCTGGATATACATGTTCGTATTAATTCGGTTAATCCCTTTAACTGGTATAGCGTTGGCAGGGAGCTGCAAAAGCTTTCACCGGATATTATTGTAGTTCGGTATTGGCTGCCTTTTATGGGGCCATGCCTGGGAACAATATTGAGGGTCGCTAAAAAAAATAAGCGGAGTAAAATAGTATGTATTGCCGATAATATTATACCCCACGAAAAAAGGCCGGGCGACACTGCTTTTACCCGCTATTTTTTAAAAGCGGTGGACGCATTTATTACGATGAGCGAAAAAGTGCTGGCCGACCTGCGCATGATTGAATTTAAAAAAACCGCACGGTTTGTTCCTCATCCCCTGTATGATAATTTCGGGGAGAAGATCAGCAAAGAAGCAGCACGCCATAAGCTGGGTTTAAACAAAAATGACAGGATCGTATTATTTTTTGGGTTTATCCGCAAATACAAAGGGTTTGATATTTTGTTAGATGCGATGAAAATAGTGAAGGAAAAAGTTTCGGTGCAAATAGCTCCGCCTGTGAAGCTGCTGGTAGCAGGTGAGTTTTATGAAGATAGTAAACCCTATCTCCGGCAAATTAAGGATAATGACATTGAAGATGTATTGATACTAAAAACGGATTTTGTTCCCGACAGTGAGGTGAAATACTACCTGTGTGCCGCTGATGTGGTAATACAACCCTACCGCAATGCTACTCAAAGCGGTGTAACACCGTTGGCTTATCACTTTGAAACGCCCATGATTATAACTAATGTAGGAGGGTTAACTGCTATGGTGCCGGATGGTAAAGCCGGTTTGGTTGCGGAGCCTGATGCCGGTTCCATAGCTGTAAAGATATTTCGGTTCTATGAAATGGGAGAAGATCATTTTATTCCGGGCCTGATTGAAGAAAAAAAGAAATATACCTGGGATAATATGGTAAAAGCGATTGAGGAGGTGAGTGGGTGAGTAGTGAATGGTGCGTGTATTCAAAAGATAGGGAAAGCGGTGAGCCGGTTGGAATGCGGTTTATGTCCGGAGCTGTGTTGTTTATGCTGTTATGGCATATTGGGATATATAAAGATGATATAGCAGAACATAAGGCCCGGAATTGCATTTCAGCGCAGTCCCTCTCCACAGCGGGGAGAGGGAAAGAGGGTGAGGGGGAAAATTCGGCTTACATTTGTACATAAATTAAGTATTATTAATAATGATCTACAGGAGCAAGGCGCCATTGCGGATAGGTTTAGCGGGGGGAGGAACGGATGTAAGTCCGTATTGCGACTTGTACGGAGGCGCCATTCTTAATGCAACGGTTTCCTTATACGCATATGCCAATATTGAACCGTTGAATGAGGAGATCATTATTCTGGAAGCCGCAGACAGAAGAGAAATATTGCAATATCAATGTAATAAAATTCTGCCGGTAAATGGTGAGCTTGACCTGTTAAAGGGTGTGTATAACCGTATACAGGAAGATTATGGCGTACCCACCATCGGTTTCAAATTACAAACTTTTGTAGATGCACCTGCCGGTTCCGGTCTGGGCACTTCGTCTACCCTGGTGGTAGCTATTATAGGTGCATTTGCAGAAATGCTGAAGCTGCCCTTAGGCGAATATGATATTGCACATTATGCTTATCATATAGAGCGTAATGATCTGAACCTGGCCGGAGGAAGGCAGGATCAGTATGCGGCCACATTTGGCGGTGTTAACTATATGGAATTTTATGAAGAAGATAAAGTGATCGTTAACCCGCTGCGCATCAAGTATGAATACCTCAGCGAACTCGAAAATAATTTAGTATTGTTTTATACCGCTTCCAGCAGGGAATCGGCCGCCATCATTAAAGAACAGCAAAAAAATGTACAGCAAAAAAAGGAAGGCTCTATAGAAGCGATGCACCAGCTGAAAGAACAAAGCCGGATGATGAAAGAAGCATTGCTGAAAGGGAGGCTTAACGAGATCGGTGAAATATTAGATTTCGGATTCCAACAAAAGCGGAAAATGGCAGCTAATATTTCCAACCCGTTTATTGAAGAAATATACTATACTGCAAAAAAAGCAGGTGCTTCCGGAGGAAAAATATCAGGAGCAGGCGGCGGCGGGTTTATGATATTTTATTGTCCGGGAAATACCCGGTATAAGGTAATTGAAACCCTGCAGCAGTTTGGAGGAGAAGTAAAACAATATACGTTCACCAAAAACGGGTTGAGCACCTGGGCTGTATGATGAACAGGTGATGCCGGTTCCGGGGTTGACAATTTATTAAACAAAAAATATGCTGGGTAAAATAAAAGATATTGTTGCCGCATCAATAGCAGTAAAGCAGCAGGTATGGGCTGATGAAACATTATTGCAAACGGTGGAAGCTGTAACGGAAGTAATAACGAAAGCTTTTCAGCAGGGCAATAAGGTATTGTTCTGCGGCAACGGTGGCAGCGCTGCCGATGCACAGCATTTAGCTGCAGAATTCAGTGGTCGTTTTTATATTGACAGGGATGCGCTTCCTGCGGAAGCCCTGCATGCCAATACGTCTTATCTTACAGCCGTAGCCAACGATTACAGCTACGATGTAATTTATTCCCGGCTAATAAAGGGATTGGGAAATAAAGGCGATATACTGGTGGGATTATCCACCTCCGGCAATTCCAGAAATATTGTGCTGGCCTTTGAGCAGGCTAAGGCCAATGGCATGATTACCGTGGGTTTTACCGGAGAAAGCGGCGGTGAAATGAAAGCACTCAGCGATTATCTCATTAATGTGCCGTCGGCAGATACACCCCGCATACAGGAATCGCACATTTTGCTGGGACATATTATTTGCCAGTTGGTAGAGGAAAAATATTTCAACGGTCAGTAATTTGTTCATTGATTCTATTAACGGGGTATGTCTGTCAGCATTACAAAAGCTATTATTCTTGCGGGAGGATTAGGTACGCGTTTGCGGAGTGCAGTACCCAACCTGCCTAAATGTATGGCTCCCGTAAACGGCGTGCCGTTCATTGATTATGTAATTGCACATTTCCGGGAGCAGGGTATCCGGAATTTTATATTTGCGTTAGGATATAAAAGTGAGGTGTTTGAATCCTATCTTCAAACAGTGCTTCCGGCAGATAGTTACCGGCTTTCCATCGAAAAGGAGCCATTGGGCACGGGAGGCGCCATCCGGTTAGCATGCTCAAAAGCGGTTGAAAAAGACGTACTGGTAGTGAACGGGGATACTTTGTTCCGCATCAAGGTGCAGGATATAGCTGCTGTTCACTATCAGCAAAAAGCGCATTGTACACTGGCGCTGAAACCTATGAAAGCGTTTAGCCGTTACGGTATGGTAGAGCTGAATAAAGACCTTTCTGTTCATAGGTTTAAAGAGAAACAATATTTTGCAGAAGGGCTTATTAACGGAGGCGTTTACGCTTTACATGTGCCTGCGTTTATGAGCAGGCAGTTGTCTGTGAAATTTTCTTTTGAGAAAGATTACCTGGAACGGTTTTATACGGAAGGAACAATATTTGGTGTGGCGGAGGATGCTTATTTTATTGATATAGGTATACCCGAAGATTATGAAAGGGCCCTGATTGAATTACGTCCTGACAGCAGAAGTTGAGAACTGTAAACCAGTCTTTTGGTATTTGATTGGGTAGATTTAAGAAAGCGGATTGTCAGAAATTTTTAATATATGATTGATCTTACAAAAATTGATAAAAGCTGGACATTGTTCCTGGATCGTGACGGAGTGATCAATTATGAAACGGTGGGTTCCTATATTACGCGTTGGGAAGATTTTAAATTTTATGACGGAGTACTGAAAGCGCTGAGCGTTTTTTCTGAAAGGTTCGGCCGCATTTTTATTGTTACGAATCAACGGGGGGTGAGTAAGCGATTAATGACGGAGCAGGATTTAAAAAACATCCACCTCAATATGCTGGAAATGATTAAGTTGAATGGCGGAAGGGTAGATGAAATTTATTATTGTATTGATATGGAAGCGGAAAGCCCATGCAGGAAACCCAATGCCGGAATGGGTTTACAGGCTAAAAAGGATTTTCCTGAAATTGAATTTAAGCGGTCTTTAATGATCGGCAATACGATAAATGATATGATATTTGGTAAAAAATTAGGAATGTATACTTTTTTTATATCGTCTAACCGGCCTGCACCCGTATTGCCGGATGCAACGACTGACGCTGTTTTTTCGTCACTGGAAGATGTAGCTGATCTGATAATGCAATAAAAAGCGACTTTAATTGTTTTTGAATTGATGGTATCTCATCCATAAAATAATCAACCCGTAACATTTTTAAATACGTATAAATTTGCAAACATAAATTTGTTGTAATGAAAAAAATCTATTTTTTCTGCTATTTATAGTTGCACCCTGCATCCTGGTTTTGTCGTGTAAAAAAGACAAAAATGATGGAAATAATGAAGAGGATGATGATGCTAATCTCCCACCTCTTACTACTGTTATCGGATATTGGGTGGGGAAATATGGAGCAGGAGCTAATGAGCCTAATTTTGATTATGCTTTTATGTTAAAAGCAGATTCAACGATGACTGTTTACATGAATAGTGCTGATACCGCTAATGCGGAGAAAGCATACGGGGTATGGGAATATAATAACAATATGCTTAAAACTTATTATGCCTTTTCACAACAGGAAAGGTATTCCACCATTAGTACACTTAAACACAGAACTTTGACTGGTACATGGGGGCCATTACTTGAAACTGTTGGAGGCGGAAAACTTAAAGTAAGGTTTAAGTAACAATTATCTCGTTGCTAAATAACAAAACGGCTGTTCTGGAAATCAGAAACAGCCGCTTTGTTTTCCGTTCCTTGCGGAAACAAACCTTCGCTTATTTATTAGTTATTTATTAGTATAAGATGCACTTGGTGAAGTTACATAGCTAGCTGAATCTTTTAAAGGAGATTGTTTCTATTTTAAAAACTTCCTGTAAGCAATAGTGTTTTTCATATTCGGCTATTTTGTGCATTTTCTTTCCACACTCTGTACTTGTTCTTCTGTAGCTAAGGTTGTAATTACAAATAGTAGATTTCCTGCCAAACTGGCATTTTTTTAATGCCCTTTTGGTTATCTTTGCCTCTTCAAAAGTTCAGAACGTTATATGTTAGATGTGTTGACACAAAAAGTACATGATGGGCACAGGCAGGGAGAAGCATATGCCCCGTTTGTAAATGATCCTGCACAGTATAAAAAAAAATTTTATATAGAAAGCTATGGTTGCCAGATGAATTTCTCTGATAGTGAGATTGTAGCTTCCATATTGAATGATTCGGGTTTTGGTGCTACCCGGAATTATGCAGAAGCAGACCTGGTGTTCCTGAATACCTGCTCAATCCGCGAAAAAGCGGAACAAACCGTTCGTAAACGGCTTACGGAATTCCGGAAAATTAAGCAGGCCAAGCCCGGCCTGCTGGTAGGCGTACTGGGTTGCATGGCCGAAAGACTGAAATCAAAACTTCTTGAAGAAGAACAGCTGGTAGATATTGTTGTTGGTCCGGATGCCTACCGGAGCCTTCCGGGCTTAATAGAAGAAGCCGAAGGAGGTCAGAAAGCCGTAAATGTATTGCTCAGCCGCGAAGAAACCTATGCCGATATTTCTCCGGTACGGCTGAACAGCAATGGCGTATCAGGTTTTGTAAGCATCATGCGGGGCTGCAATAACATGTGCACCTTTTGCGTGGTGCCGTTTACCCGGGGAAGGGAAAGGAGCAGGGATGCATTTTCCATAATA
Source organism: uncultured Sphingobacteriales bacterium (assembly GCA_937871285.1). GTDB lineage: Bacteria > Bacteroidota > Bacteroidia > Chitinophagales > Chitinophagaceae > Agriterribacter. The sequence continues at coordinate 28,886 of CALMQS010000014.1, forward strand.
AAAGAATGCCGGGATCTATTTGACCGGGGGTACAGGGAGGTAACGCTGTTGGGGCAAAATGTAGACAGCTATTATTTTACACCGGAAGCAGCAGGGAACACTTCAGAAAAATACTCCGCTGCAGTAACCTTTGCCCGGCTGCTGGAAATGGTAGCAAAAATTTCGCCGCTGCTGCGTGTCCGGTTCTCTACCTCGCATCCTAAAGATATTACCGACGACGTACTGCATGTTATAGCCCGGCATGAAAATATTTGTAAATACATACATCTTCCGGTACAGAGCGGCTCATCCCGCATATTGCAAATGATGAACCGTACCTATACCCGGGAATGGTATATGGCTAAAATTAACCGCATCCGGGAAATGATCCCCGATTGTGGCATCAGCAGTGATATTATCGCGGGGTTTTGTACGGAAACCGAAGAAGATCATCACGATACGCTTTCGTTAATGGAATATAGCAGGTACGACCTGAGCTATATGTTCTTTTACAGCGAACGACCGGGCACACTTGCACAAAGAAGATATAAAGACGATGTGCCGGAAGCTGATAAAAAAAGAAGGTTACAGGAAATTGTGGATCTGCAAAACCGGTTATCTAAGGAAAGCAATGAGAAAGACCTGGGCAAAACTTTTGAAGTATTAATTGAGGGCAACAGTAAAAAAAGTGATGAAGATTGGATGGGAAGAACGTCACAAAATAAAGTGATCGTTTTTTCAAAAAACGGCCATGTATATACAAAGGGTAATTACGTAAAGGTGAAGGTAACAGACTGCACAAAAGCAACCTTATTGGGAGAGATCATATAACATTGCCAACTCCTTTTAACAGCCATACAAAATGGATATACAATCAATAAAAAACAGGTTTGGTATAATAGGTAATTCGCCTGCATTGAGCTATGCCCTGCAAGTGGCTGCACAGGTGGCCAACACCGATCTTACCGTGCTTATTTATGGAGAAAGCGGGGTGGGTAAAGAAGTATTTTCGCAAATCATTCATGCCCTGTCATCCCGCAAACACAACCCATTTATAGCAGTAAACTGCGGGGCTATTCCGGAAGGCACTATTGATTCGGAATTGTTTGGACATGAAAAGGGATCCTTTACCGGCGCCGTTGACAGCCGGAAAGGATATTTTGAAACGGTAAACGGGGGAACCATTTTTTTAGACGAAATAGGGGAGATGCCCTTAGGCACGCAGGCTCGTTTATTGCGTGTTTTGGAAGCAGGAGAATATATCCGTGTAGGATCATCCAAAGTGCAGAAAACAGATGTGAGGGTTATAGCGGCTACCAACAAAGACCTGCTGGAATATACACACAAAGGAAAATTCAGGCAGGATCTCTATTACCGCCTCAATACGGTTCCGATACGCGTGCCTGCATTGAAAGACCGTCAGGAAGATATCATCCTTTTATTCAGGAAATTCGCTGCCGACTTTGCAGAACGCTACAAAACACCGTCTGTACAGCTGGATGACGAAGCGAAGGAACTGTTAATTCGTTATCCCTGGCCCGGTAATGTGAGAGAATTGAAGAATATTGCAGAGCAGATATCGGTGCTTACGCAGGATAAATTGATAACGGCAAAACAGCTACGTCAATTTTTGCCCGAGCATAATACCAACAGGATGCCTGTGCTTGCTGGAAGTAACGGAAGCGTATCGCACGCTGAGTTTGCCAATGAGAGAGAAATATTGTATAAGCTTTTCTTTGACATGAAAAAAGATGTTACCGAGCTGAAAAAGATGTTTGTTGATATCCTCCAAAACCCACAGCGTGCCGGTGCCATGGCTGCTTATACCAAAGAAACATTACTCGGCGATTACCAGCAGGTGGAAAGAGAGAAAAATGTAACGCCGGCTTTGGTTCAGGCTTCCCAGCCTGTGCTTATTAATAATAATGATATTTATGATCATGAGGAAATAGAAGAATCACTTAATATTATGGATAAAGAAAAGGAGTTGATCGTTAAAGCGCTGAAAAAGCATAAAGGCAAGCGCAAAGATGCTTCATCTGATCTGGGTATCAGCGAAAGAACGCTATACAGAAAGCTGAAAGAATACGATATTAATGAATAGTACGATGCTGAAAAGAAGCTTCTTCATATTGTTTGCCCTGGTATCGGTGCAGGCTACCTGTAATTATACTTTTAAAGATGTAAGCATACCTCCTGAAGTGAAAACGGTGAGCGTAAATTATATCGAGAACAGGGCCCGGTATATTAACCCGCAACTGAGTCCCCAGTTAACCGACAAGCTGCGACAGAAAATAACAGGACAAACCCGTTTAACCATCATCAACGGCGATGAGGCGCATTATGATATAGGAGGCTATATAACAGACTTTTCAGTAAATACTTCAGGTATTTCGGGAAAAGAAGCATCCAGTAACAACCTGAATGTAACGGTGCATGTCATATTCAAAAACCGGCTGGATGAAAAAAAGAATTTTGAGACAGACATCACGAGGAATTTCCCTTTTTCAGCTTCACTCAGTTTTACGGATGCGCAGAACCGCCTGATGGATGATATATTAAAAAATATATCGGATGATATTTTCAATAAAATATTCTCTAACTGGTAAAGGATAGTATCTTCATGCCAATGAATCCTGATTTCGATCATTTGCTGCAAAAAATCTTCTGCGCAGACACGCTGGAAGAAGCAGATGTATTGAGCATGGAACAATTAACCGGTCAGTATCCATATTTTGCCCCGCTTCAATACCTCCTTGCAAAAAAATACAGGCAGCTCGATTACGCAGCATACAAATCTCAGATTACAAAAACAGCTGTTTTTTTCAGTAACCCGCATTGGCTGAATGATTTATTACTGTCTGATCAGGAAGCTGATCTTAAAAATGAAGATGCAGGAGAGCATATTGTTGAAGAGCAACCCGTACATGTTCTGCCATCTCAACCAATCGCAACAGTATCCGTTTCAGAAGAGATACCTGAGGAAAATAATGTTGTGCTTTCGGAAGAATTTCCTGAAGAAAATACTTTATCCCGGCCTGTACAGGAAGAAGTGCCGCCGCATACTTTGATAGAGCACGGGGATAATGCCGGGTTGCCTGGCTATACAACCGGACAATCAAATGATACATACTTTGACATAGCTGTTGATAAAAACAGTTCCGCTGATGATTTTGAAAGCGCGATTTCCGTGCCCGGGACAGGGAAGGAATACCTCCCGGCGGTTCAGCCTGAACCCCGAGATGAAGAACAAATTCCATTTCAACCTAAGCCGGAAGAGGCTCTTTCCGATATTTTGCCAGGGGAAGTTGATGCAGTGTTGCCTGAACTTTCTACGCAGGGCGGGGAAACCATTCATTTGCAAACGAACAGTGAACCCCCGGAGAACGAAAGTATATTTCTGGAAAAGCCATCGCCTGAGGCGCCTGCAGAAGAAGCACCGCTTCCTGCTACTCAACAGGAATTCGTGGCTCAGGAAGTCATTCCTGCCGAACTACAGGAAGATATTTATTCCAATATATCCGAAACTTTCCCTGTAGCAGCAGAAACCCCACCTGCGGCTTTGCAGCAGGAGGAACCAGCGAATACGAAAAGCCCGGATATTGAAAAGCCCGCAGACGTTTCGCCGGAGAAAACAACGCTGCCATCACAGCTCATCAAGCCCGACAGCTTGTCGTTCCCTGATGCCGGTAGTTTGCCGCTTATACCCATAGAACCCTTGTATGCTGTTGATTACTTTGCATCACAGGGTATAAAACTGGGCAATGAGGATGGTAAGGATAAATTAAGCCAAAAATTGCGGAGTTTTACTGAATGGCTTAAAACCATGAAACGGATTCATCCCGAGAAGCTTGAGCAGGAAATGGATACCCAAACCTCCTCGGTTATCCAGCACATAGCAGAACACTCCAATGAACTGGAAGATGTGGTAACGGAGGCTATGGCTGAAGTTTACGCCCGGCAGGGACTCCGGAATAAAGCAGCAGAGGTATACCAGAAATTAAGTTTGCTCAATCCCAATAAAAGAGCTTATTTTGCAGCCAGAATTTCCAAATTAAACGAAACCTGATATGACGCTTTTGTTTTTGATATTGATTATTATATGCAGTGTGGTACTGGGTCTTATCATATTAATTCAAAACCCTAAAGGGGGCGGATTGTCCGGAAGTATTGCGGGCTTTAGTAACCAGTTTATGGGTGTTAAGCAAACCACGGATGTGCTGGAAAAAGGTTCATGGATATTCGCGGCCATAATAGGAGTGCTTTGCCTCTTTTCTACCTTTTTTATGAGCTCCGGTGACGGGGGGAGTCAGTTTATTAAAGGCATCAACACCAACCAGCAACAGCAGCAATCTTTACCGGTAGCACCTCCGCCACAACAAACAACACCCCAGGAGATTCCTGCGCAACCTCAACCATAATTCATTATTGAAAATAATTTTATAGTAACCCTGTTGTTTACCGGCAGGGTTTTTTGTTTATTTTCAACTTACTTATTGAAACCAGCAATCACGGTAAATGATGTTTAGAAAATTATTAGTATCCCTTTTTATTTTAGTGCTTGTAGTGATCCTTTTTTTGGCATGGAAGGTAACGGGCAGCAACACCGCTTTTAAAGAAGACAAATATGCGCTCTACATAAAAACGGGCAGCAGTTTTGAAAATGTAATGCAAACCCTCCGGGCAGACAGTGTGATCAAAGATCCGGGTCTGTTCTCATTCATCGCAAAAAAATTAAACCTGCCCCCCAAAATAAAAGCGGGCAAATATGAAATAAGGAAAGGGGCGGGTATTTGGGGCATCGTGCAAACAATTCGCCACGGCAAACAAACACCGGTAAACCTTGTGATAACCAAGCTCAGAACCAAAGAAGATTTTGCCCGTTTTGCAGGACAGCGGCTGGAATGTGATTCTCTTGCCATTATAACCTTGCTGAACAACAATGACTCACTGCAAAGCAAAGGATTGGATACCAGTAATGTAATGACGGCCATTATACCCAATACCTACAGCTTTTTCTGGAACACCACTGCCGCGGCGTTATTTAACAGGCTTTATAACGAAGAAAAAAAATTCTGGAAAGAAGAAAGGGTGCAAAAGGCACGCAACCTGGGGCTAACACCGCAACAGGTGTATATTCTGGCATCTGTAATTGAAGAAGAAACCAATAAGTACGATGAAATGCCCCTGATGGCAAGCGTATATATTAACCGGCTCAATAAAGGTATGCCGCTTGGCGCCGACCCCACTATAAAGTTTGCCAGCAGGAATTTTGCTGCCAGGAGAGTTACGTTGAAAATGATCAGTGAAAGCGCTGAATCACCGTATAATACATACAAAAATAAAGGCCTGCCACCCGGACCAATATGTACGCCTTCCGTTAAAACAATTGATGCAACGCTTGATGCGGCTGCTACCAATTATCTTTATTTCTGTGCAAAGCCCGATTTTTCGGGTTATCATGCTTTTGCGGTTACGGATACAGAGCATTTCAGAAATGCAAGAGCGTATCAGAAGGCATTGAACCGTTTAAAAATAAAATAAGTATTTTAGATGGTATGACGAAGCTTGAACGCATTATTATAACATCGCGGCCTGTTGATTTTATAATAACCCGGTCAAAGCAGTTGATCTTGCCGGGTTTCCAGGGATTGCCCCTGTATGATGTTGTATTGTTTTTACTGAGGCAAATTAAAAAGGAAGGTTTGAATATAAGAGCGGCGGCCATTTCATTTAACCTGTTAATGGCTATCCCCCCGTTTCTTATTTTTTTATTTACGCTGGTGCCTTACCTGCCCGGGCAACAGGATTTTGTAAGAGAGCTGCTTCGGCTAATAAGAGACCTTACCCCTAACCGTGATACGTATATATGGGTAAGGGATTTTATAGTAGATTTTACAAAACCACGCAGCGGATTACTGTCCATAGGTTTTATTACAGCAGGTTTCTTTGCATCCAATGCAATGCTGGGAATAATGAATTCCTTTAACCGCTCTTTACATGTGATGTACAGGCAAAAAAGAAATTTTTTTCAAAGCAGGGGCACTGCATTAAAACTTACCTTTTTTATCGCCACCATATTTATGGCATCTATCCTGCTGCTGATTTCACAGGGCAGTATATTAAGAAGTGTTTTACGCTGGATGAATATAGAAAGCGACACAATCCGCTGGTGGATCAGTTCACTGCGCTGGATTGTAATTATAGCTTTAATTTATTATGCTATCGGACTGATATACCGTTTTGCGCCCGCTATTCAGCGAAAATGGAATGTCAATTCACCCGGAACGATCCTCGCTACCTCTTTAATCATCCTGCTTACCATATTGTTCAGCTACTGGGTTAATAATTTTGGCACCTATAACAAAGTGTATGGCTCCATAGGCACGGTAATCATCCTGATGTCCTCCTTCTTCTTTAATTCTCTCATCCTGTTAATTGGCTTTGAATTGAATGTCAGCATCAACCACCTCAAAATGGAGGCGGAGACCAGGCAGGAAAAAGAAGAAGGACAAGGGTAGGGGTTAGGTGCCGTTAAAGGAGGGGAGAAGCTGATGGAAAATCCGGCCGATTTGTTTAATTTGCCTGATCGCCAGTAAATTATAAATTAAAGCCATGCTATGCCGGTAATATCTCCCTCTTTATTAGCCTGTAATTTTTTAAAGCTGCAGGAAGAATGCGATATGCTGAACGAAAGCGATGCAGATTGGTTTCACCTGGATATAATGGACGGGCGTTTTGTACCCAATATCAGTTTTGGGATGCCTTTAGTTGAAAAGATCCGTAAAGCCACAAACAAACCCTGCGATGTGCACTTAATGATCGAAGAGCCCGGCAGGTACGCGGCCGATTTTAAAATAGCGGGCGCCGATCATCTTATTGTTCATTATGAAGCCTGTCCGCACCTGCATCGCAATATTCAGCAAATCAAAGACCTGGGAATGAAAGCGGGCGTAGCTATTAACCCTCATACCCCTGTCCAGTTATTGCAGGACATTCTTCAATACACTGATATTATTTGCATGATGAGCGTAAACCCGGGTTTTGGCGGACAGGAGTTTATAGCACACACCTTAACCAAGATACAGTTGCTCCGCCAGCGCATTGATCAGTTGAAGCTCAATACGATTATTGAGGTGGATGGAGGCATTACAGTTGAAAATGCTCATGCGGTTATTGAAGCCGGAGCACATGCGCTGGTAGCCGGCACCACCATTTTTAATGCCCCGGATCCCCGGGAAGTAATACACCGGCTGAAGCATATATAAAATACTGGTGTTCAATGGTAGATATGCCATAATCCGCTACGTATAACCCCGCATTCACATCATGTTTTTTTGTATGTAATGCAGATTGCTGCTGCTTTCTGTTAGCATAAGGTAATGCCGCTACAGAAAATAACAAACCTCATAATAATAGTTTTGTGTACCCGTTTAATGTATGATAATTTCATTTTTATCGAATTTTAATTTCTACCCCCGTGAAAAAATTTACTTTAATTGAACCCAACACTATGGAGAAGGTTATAGCTATTTGCCAGCAGTATACTCCATTGGATGACACCAGCCAGCAGGCGCTGCAGCGTATTATTACGTTAAAGGAGTATCGCAAAAATGATCATGTATTTGAGCAGGATCAGTTTTGTGGCGATCTTTTTGTGATTGTAAAAGGCTCTTACCGGCTTTTTCATAAAGCAACACAAAAGGAGCACACTACCTGGCTGGGATATGATGATCATATCATATCTTCTCTTCATTGTTTATTGTTTAATACACCCGCAAGAGAAACCATGCATATCCTGGAGGATTCGGTTATTGGTGTAATACCTTATAACGAATTGCTGAGCCTGGGCCGTCAGTATGCCGCAATAGACAAGCTGAACCGCACTATCATGAGCATCTTTATTATGGAAATGCAGGAAAACCTTTTTGCTACCCGTTTTATGGAAGCGGCAGACCGCTACCATTATTTTACACAAAAGCAGCCTGAAGCTTTGCAGCGTATACCACTAACCTATCTCGCTTCTTTTCTGGGTATTACTAAAGAAAGCCTTAGCAGGATCCGTTCAGGATTCAGAACAAGAGATAACAGCTTTGGATTGAACAATTCTTACCTGCGAAACGCTTCATAACCATCGGCACAACAAGATTGAATAATAATGAGATCAAGGAAATTGAAATTCGTTTCAGTTTCCTTTTTTTTAGCCCATATACCGTGAGCTAACCTGACATACCCGATTTTAACGATAGGGCAACGCGCAATAATGGCGTGAATATTGTTGATTTAGCTGATAAAACACTTTATGGGAACGTATGCATTAAAACTGGAACGCCCATGGGATTATGTAAAGGAATTGCTGAAGGAGAATGATTACAGGCTTACAGATGAAGATTTGCTATATGTGCCGGGAAAGGAAGAGGAATTGCTGGAGCGGCTGGCTATAAAAATGAGCAGAACTAAGGATGAAATAAGAATGCTGATAGAAAGTATTTCAGCTAATGACAGGCTGGCTTTTTAGGTACTTACGGCAATTGGTTATTACCGGCAAACGCCTACTGTTGGTGCGATACACTTAACGTTGCCCGGGTTTTCGTTTATAAAATTTCCTTTGTGGTTTCCGGTCGCCGGATCTTTTACGCGGTTGCCATGCGGGCGCCTGCCCCAGGAATTGTGGTAATACTGCTTTTTCTACTTCTTTATCAATTAAAGCTTCAATAGCGGCAAAGCTGTTTTGTTCCTTTTCGCCCACCAGCGTAAAAGCCATGCCATCGGCTTCAGCCCTTGCTGTTCGGCCAATGCGGTGCACATAATCCTCCCCGTCACGCGGCACATCGTAATTAATAACAAGGTCAATGGTATCAATATCAATCCCACGGCTTAAAATATCGGTGGCCACCAGTATGGGTATGCGCCCGCTGGTAAAGCTGTTCACCACATTTTCGCGTTGCGATTGCACCAGGTCGCTATGCATTTCTTCCACTACAAAACCGTTTTGTTTTAGCATTCTTGTCAGCACTTTTACATTTTGTTTACGGCTGCAAAAGATCAGTACACTTTTATAAGGCGTTTTGGTTAATAAATATTTTACCAGCGGAAGCTTCTGCTGTTCATATACTATAAAAGCCCGTTGTACAATTTTTTCGGGTGGGCGGGAGATTGCGATATTAATTTCTACCGGGTTAACAAGGATCTGCTGCGCCAATTTCCTTATTTTGGGAGGCATGGTTGCCGAAAACAATAAGGTCTGGCGTTTTGAGGGCAGTTGGGTAATGATCCTGTTGATTTCATCCTGGAAGCCCATATCTAACATACGGTCTGCCTCATCTAATACCAGAAATTGTAGTCCTTTTATAGATACATAGCCCATATTAAGATGGGCTATAAAACGGCCGGGCGTACAAATAATAATATCGGCGCCCATCTGCAGGGCTTTTTTCTCACCAACAAAATTCTGTGCATCGCTGCCGCCATACACCGCCAGTGAGCTGATGGAAGTAAAATACGTGAGTCCTTCTAAGTGCTGGGCAATTTGTATTGCCAGCTCCCGTGTAGGCACAATGATCAGTGCCCGCACATCCCCGGCGGTATCTTTTTCCAGCAGGCGATGAATGATGGGGAGCAAAAATGCGGCTGTTTTACCGGTGCCGGTTTGTGCTGAAGCTATGATATCCTTTCCAGCCAGTATGGGAGGTATAACCTGTTCCTGCACCGGGGTGGCTGTTTCATAGTTCGAGGCTTCTATTCCTTCCAGCAGGTTGGGGTGAAAGTTAAATTCTGTAAAACGCAAATGATATAAGTATTTTATGTTATTTCAGTGAGTTCAGTTCCTTAGCAGGAACAAGTAAAGATAATTGAAAATTGCCAGTGCACCTTATCCGGCTTTTGTAAAGTGTCGTATTTTATTTTTAAGAGCAGATAAAAAATTCCTTATCATTTCACTTTTGATGTATACGGCCCGAACACATCTTTTACCGGCATATCTTCCCGGCTGTCGTCTAATATGATCACGTAATATTCCCTGCCTCCCGGCAATATCCGCACTACAATATGTCCCTGCAGGCTTTTGTAAGAGCGGTCAACCAGCGTACCTATTACGTATTTGTTCGCGTCAAGCATATTGGTGGTAAACAGGTCCCGCGGGCCTTCATACAAATAGGGCGTGGTTAAACGACGCAGCACTTCTTCTCCCGGGTGATCGGACGACCAGGACTGCTGGATCCATACCCTGGGCTTAAAAGTTTTAACCTGGAACTCGTTTACCGCGTCGCGGTTGCCATGATGGTCTAATGTGGCAATATCCACTTCTCCCACGGCTTTGGCAACCGGGGTTTCCACATCTTTCCACCATTCATCGCCATAAGATACAATGCCGCCGCAATCGCCGCCGGAATAATAGGTAAACGGCCCGTAATGCAATGTTAATACAAGGCTCAGCCCGTTTTCACTTGGCCAACTGCGGGGGTTGCCGGTATCAATGGCCGGGAAAAAGGAAACAACGCTGCTGTCCTTACCTGTCCATATCTGCCCGTTTGCTTTTACATTCCGTACATAAAAAGATGGATATTGCCGGGGATGGTATTTCATTTGTATCTGGCTGTTGCTGCCGGCTTTAAGCTGCGCTGCTTTCATTCCTTTTTGTTGCTGCGCAGCAATAAAATCAAAGTAGTTCTGCATCGTTTTACCAAAATTAATTTCGCCGCTGAACCTGTCTTTATGCTTTTTTATATCATACGGGTAATTATAGTCGGGGTATCCCCTGTCTAACAAATAATGTATAGGAATAAGCTCCCCAACTCCCGTGATGCCGCTCAGGCTGTATTTTCCGGTTGCCGACCGTTTCGCCCCGGGATACCAGCTTCCAAAATGATCATCATGAAAGTGGGAGATAGCAGCATAATCAATTACCGCTTTATCTTTTAACGGCGATACCTTCCTGATATATTCCGCAATCCATTCATACGCTCTTTTGCTGTAATTGGGCCGCATAGCGGCGTTGCGGGGCGTAAAGGCGCGGTTACTTGTTGGGTTCATTTCTCCTGCGTCAAAAAGCAGGGTAGTGCCATCGGGGAAAATATAAAACGCGGCATCACCCCAACCGGTATTAATATGATGCAGATCGAGGTAACCTTCTTTCCAGGCAGGCAAGGGCTGACCCGGCGTGGCAATTTGCGCAAATGAAGGGAGCAATATACCGGTTAATATAGCCAAAAATGCGGCATGCCTTAACATGTTAGGTGCTTGCATGATGTTGAATTGATAGTGCCGAAAATACAACTAAGCCATGCTATTTGCAAAAGTTACAGGAACAATTAATAATGATTTGATCGCTCTACCGTTAACACTATTGTTTGCTAAAACGAACGAATTCCATAATCATGATGATTTATGTAATATTGTCCTGTTAAACCAGTTAATTTGCTGATGCCTGCTACCAGAACATTATTTGTCGCGTTTTGTATGCTGATATCTTCTATGCTGCAGGCACAACAAAAAGCTGCTGTTGTTTCCGGTAAAGTGGTAGATGCAGCGGAAAGACCATTAGCTAAGGTAACGGTCACTGTCTCAGGCAGTCAAACAGGGGTATTAACCTCCGATTCGGGTAGCTTCTCTATAAAAGTACCTGCCGGAAAAGCCATAGCGCTCACCTTTTCCTCCACTGGTTTCCATACGGTTCAGCGTAGTTTTTATCTCAGTGAAAACGAGCACGAAAAGGTTGTAATCCGTTTGGAAAGCAGTTCCAAAATGCTGCAGGAAGTAATTGTGAAAGATGATAGGGAAAGAACGGAAACCGGTCTCATACGGCTTAACCCAAAGCATGCGCTCACCATTCCTTCTGCTACCGGCGGCGTGGAAAGCCTGATCAAAATATTTGTAGGAAGCAATAATGAGCTTACGTCACAGTATACGGTGAGGGGAGGTAATTATGATGAAAACCTGGTGTATGTAAATGACTTTGAAATTTTCAGGCCTTACTTGGTACGCAGCGGCCAGCAGGAAGGATTAAGCTTTATAAACCCTGAGCTTACCGGTGGTCTCAGCTTTTACAATGGCGGCTTCCAGGCAAAGTATGGAGACAAAATGAGCAGTGTGCTTGATATTCAGTATAAAAAGCCCAAAAGCTTTGCAGGATCTGCCTATATAAGCTTATTAGAACAGGGCTTTCATGTGGAGGGCGTTTCGCGAAATGAAAAGTTCAGCTATTTAGTGGGAGTACGCAACCGGTCGAACAGGAACCTGCTGGGCACACAGGAAACAAAAGGTAATTATATTCCTTCTTCGTCCGATATTCAGGCTTTGTTTACTTACCAGATAAACAGTAAGTGGCAATTAGAATTACTCGGCAATTTGTCGGGCACAAAATTCACGCTTATACCTGAGGAAGCAAAACTCACTTCATCTGTTCTTTCCCCTTTATTTAGCGCTAATCTTGGGCTTGATATTTATTTTGACGGCAAGGAGCAGGACAGGTATCTGACCAATATGCTTGGGCTAAGCGTAGTACGGCAGGTAAACAAAAAACTGAAACTGAAGTGGATGCTGAGCCGGTTTGAAAACAGGGAGCAGGAAGCCTACGATATTACCGGCGCGTATTTGTTTGGGGAAAGAAGTTTTGATAAGTCACAACCCGATTTTGGATCTATTATTAACCCGCTGGGTGCGGGGGTATTTATCAACCATGCCAGGAACACATTAGCTATAGAAAACTGGAATATATCTCATAAAGGCGGGTGGGATAATAAAAAGCATTTTGTTCAATGGGGTGTAAGTGCAGAAAAGACACTGATCACTGACCGGCTGAGCGAATGGGAAGCACAGGATTCCGCAGGCTATACCCTCCCTTACCAGGCTGCGCAGTTGCAATTGTATACTGTAAGAAAATCAGCAACCGATCTTGATGTGAATAAGCTTTCGGGTTATATACAGGATAATATATCATTTGGCGCCGCATCGCATATTACGGTGCAGGGCGGCATACGGTTTAATTATAATGAGCTGAACAAGGAGTTCCTGTTGTCGCCGCGTTTACAAATGTCGTGGATGCCCGATACAGATAAAGACTGGGTGTTGAGGCTGGCGGCGGGCGCTTATGATCAGCCGCCATTTTACAGGGAGCTGAGAAAGTACAACGGCTCCGTAAATACAGCGGTAAAAGCACAACGAAGCTGGCAGGTAGTAGCAGGCGCCGACCATAATTTTACATTATGGGAACGCCCTTCACGAATGACAATAGAAACTTATTATAAACATCTAAATCATGTTGATCCTTATGATATAGATAATGTACGGATCCGTTATTTTGGCGATAACAGCGCTAAAGCGTATGCAACGGGCATTGAGCTGCGCCTGTTCAGTGAACTGGTTAAAGACGCGGAAAGCTGGGTTAGTATAGGACTAATGCGCAGCATGGAAAAAATAAACGACTTTCATTATTACCGGTATAAAAATGCGGGTGGTGAGTTGATAACCGCGCAAACCGATGACCAGGTAATTGCCGACAGCGTTCGTTTTGATAAAGGATGGATGCGGCGTCCCACAGACCGGCTGGTTACTTTTGGGATGTTCTTCCAGGATTATTTAAGCACCAACAAGAATTTTAAGGTGCATTTAAATATGATTTACGGAAGCAATATGCCTTATAATATCCCCGGAAGTGTGCGCTACCGGAACGGGTTAATTATTGATCCGTATATGCGGGTTGATATTGGTTTTAGCGCTTTATTATTAAGCAGCGACAAAAGTAACCGCAGAAGTCATAATCCTTTCCGGAAATTCGATAATATATGGGCAAGCCTTGAAGTGTTTAACCTGCTCGACCGCGACAATACCATATCCTACATGCTGATCAAAGATTTTTCCAATGCGGTATATGCTATCCCTAACCGGTTAACGCCAAGATTATTCAATTTTAAAATGCTGGCAAGGTTTTAAAAAAGTCTTCACAAATGTGTATAAGTAATTTTGTATTTTATATACCGCTAATCCTTAAATTTGGATATAATGGAAAAGGGTAGTCTGTAATTTTTGAACGACTATTTGTGAAAAATAAAAAGAACTGAATTGACAGAAACAATCATTAACCTGGAAACCGTTAACCCTATTGAATTTTTTGGCGTTAACAATGGCAAGCTTGATCTTCTTAAAAAGAAATTCCCCCTTTTAAAAATTCTCAGCCGCGGTACACAAATTAAGCTCAGCGGCGCCCCCGAACAGATTGAATCGGCAAAGGAAAAGATCGTATTGCTTATTCAATATCTTGAACGTAACGGGCATGTAAGTGAAAATTATTTTGAGCAGATACTGGGTGGCGACGATGCGGAAACCGTAGATCATTTTGTAGAGCGCAACAGTAACGACATACTGGTGTTTGGTCCTAATGGTAAAAGTGTAAGAGCCAGAACGCCAAATCAGAAGCGGATGGTAACGGCAGTTGATAAAAATGATATTGTATTTGCTATTGGTCCTGCCGGAACTGGCAAAACTTATACCGCTGTAGCATTGGCGGTGAGGGCTTTGAAGAATAAATCGGTGAAGAAGATCATTCTTACCCGGCCGGCTGTGGAAGCCGGGGAAAGCCTGGGTTTTTTGCCTGGTGATCTGAAAGAAAAAATTGATCCTTATCTCCGCCCGTTATACGATGCGTTAGACGATATGATACCTGCCGATAAGCTGGGTTACTATATGAGCACCCGTGTAATTGAAATAGCGCCACTGGCATATATGCGGGGTCGTACGCTGGATAACGCGTTTATTATTTTGGATGAGGCCCAGAACGCTACCGACCTGCAGATCAAAATGTTTTTAACGCGTATAGGCGCCAATGCAAAGGCTATTATTACGGGAGATATTACACAGGTAGATCTTCCCAAGCACCAGCGCAGCGGACTGGAAAAAGCTACCCGTATATTAAAGAATATTGACGGCATTACGCATATTGAGCTTGATGAAGATGATGTGGTGCGCCACCGCCTGGTTAAGGCTATCATTAAAGCATACGACAGGGATCATGAACGGTTGCAAAATTTGAATAAAGAACGTGATGGCAATAACTGATCCTAAAAATAATTCAGCTTTGTTTTAGGCGTTAAAGTAAGCAGGGTTTCATATATGAGCCTGATTGTATTTTCTATATCATCTTTGTGTAACATTTCTACTGTAGTATGCATATAGCGCAGCGGTATGGAAATGAGCACAGAAGGACAGCCATCATTGGCATATGCAAATGATTCGGTATCCGTTCCGGTACTGCGGCTTACCGCACGCAACTGAACGGGTATTTTTTTGTCTTGCGCCACCTTTTGCACCACCTCTAATAATTTGTTGTGAACCGCGGGACCATAAGCGAGCGAGGGTCCCTTTCCGCAGGCAACATCTCCCTCAATCATTTTATTGATCATAGGCGTAGTAGTGTCGTGCGTTACATCTGTAATAACTGCCACGTCGGGTTTTATCCTTCGGGCTATCATTTCCGCACCTCTTAATCCAATCTCTTCCTGTACGGCATTTACAATATATAAACCGAAGGGTATTTTTTTCCTGTTTTCTTTCAGCAGGCGGGCCACTTCGGCAATCATAAAGCCGCCTATACGGTTATCCATAGCCCTGCCAATGTAATAGCCGTAAGCCAGCTCATCAAACCCCTCTTCGTAAGTAGCTACAGCGCCAATATGAATGCCTAAAGCTTCTACTTCTTTTTTATTCCTGGCGCCACAATCCAGGAAAAGATTATCCACCTTGGGCTGTGTTTCTTTTTCGCCTCCGCCCATACGGGTATGTATAGCCGGCCATCCAAACACCGCTTTTACCAATCCCTTTTTTCCCTGGATGATAACCCTTTTCCCCGGGGCGATCTGGTGATCCACGCCGCCATTGCGTTTCAGGTAAATCAGCCCGTCGTTGGTAATATAATTTACAAACCAGCTGATCTCGTCTGCATGTGCTTCTATCACCACTTTAAATTTTTCATCAGGGTTGATCACGCCTACCGCTGTACCGTAGGGGTCAACAAAATGCGTATCAATATAAGGCTTAATGTAGTTAAGCCATAGCTTTTGCCCGCTGCTTTCGAAGCCGGTGGGTGAGGCATTATTCAAATAATTCTTAAGAAAAAGAAGGGAACTGTCGTTTACTATAGATTTTTGCTTTGCCTTTGTAGTTTTTGCCATTATCAATTGAATTAGTGTCAAAAATAGTTAAATCCTGAACAACAGGGTTAAAAGCGAAGAAAACACCATTAACCCGTCGAGCACAAAATAATACAGGTAATCGTTGAAATGTTTCCTGGCATAATTATATAAACCCAGTACAATGCCTCCCGGTATAAGTAGCAGGATAATGGTAAAGATAGAGAATGATTTTCCATACAATGCCAATGTGCTCATTACGAACAGTGCCAGGGAGATCAGGAAAATCAGTAATATTTTTTTCTCACTCATCCAGGTGATCATACTTTTAACACCCTGTGCCCGGTCTGCATCCCTGTCGCGGTAGTCGAATAAAATGCAAATAGCATATATCAGGCAAAAACGGCTGATGCAAAAAAGCGTATGTTGGGTTGTCCAACCGGCACCGGCTACCAGCACAGGTAATGCCGTAGTAACATACATCCATACAAACGTGAGGAAAAGGGTTTTGCCTATGGCTATTTTGGAAAGCAGCGAAAAATATTTATGCGGTATTTTTGGTGCGCTGTATAAAAAGGTAGCAAAAACGCCAATGCTTAGCGGCAGCCAGTGATCTCTTAGCTGCCAGGCAAAATAAAGCGAAAGCAGCAGCGCAGCAATATAAATGCAGAGCAGCAGCATGCGGTAACGGTGGTTCCATGCAATGCGGGGAGAAGCTGAAGGCATAAGAGGAGTAAGGAACCAGTGAAAATTATAGCTGCATAAAGTGGCGAAAAAAACAAACAGGTAAAAAACAGTGCTGTCGTACGTCAGAAAGAACAATTGATTGGTTTGTTCTACCATTAGTACAGCGCAAAAAGAGATATACAGGTTGGTATTTATAAAAAAACGAAACAGGGTGCGCACATTTACGGCAATTGCAGGCAAGTTATTGTTTTAGAATAGTGAGGGGTTCCAGCACCAGGGTATCGCTGTGGTTACCAGCAAGGTCGGTGAGCCAGAATTTGAAAACGGCGTCCTCGGACTCCTGGGAATCATTGCATCTTTTATCTCCCGCATATTGAATAGGGGTTAACGTAATGATCAGCTCTCCTTTTTGATTAGCCGAAGGAGGTAAATTATCCGCTATTCTAAAAAAGGTAGTATCCAGAAATGATGGGTCAAGTCCCGGATTAAAACAGGGAGATAAGGAAGATAACTTCTCAATACAAACCGGCACATCCGACAGGTCGCCCTGTGCATCAGTATATTCAAAAGTAAATGTCAAAGTAGAACCGGCGGGGACAACGGGGCCGGGACTTACCGATTTAAATTTAAGTATAGGTTTGTCGCTAAACTTATCTTTGCCGCATGAAGCTGTAAAAAAGATGATAAAGCATATTGCAAAACTTATTCTCATATACCTGTTCATTAAAACAAATGTAAATATTCCCTTTGAATAAACCCTCTCCATATAACGATACCGCCAAACGAATATTTGATTTTAACATTTCAGACTTCGATAGCCTGGCTATTGATATCTTCCGTTTCCAGTATGAAAATAACAGTATTTACCGGCAGTTTGCAGATGCATTGGGGGTTGATCCCGGGCAGGTTGAAGGGGTCGTACAGATCCCTTTCCTGCCGGTCAGCTTTTTTAAAACCCATCGCGTTCAATCCACCCCATTTGAGCCTCAAATGATCTTTGAGAGCAGCGGAACAACCCAAACTATCAATAGCAAACATTATGTAAAAGATATTGCTATATATACGGAGAGCTTTTTAAAAGGGTTTGCGCAATTTTATGGTGATCCTGAAGGCTGGTGTATTATTGGCTTACTGCCTTCCTACTTAGAGCGGCAAAATTCATCGCTGGTAATGATGGTGGATGAACTGATCAGGCAAAGCAAACATTACAGAAGCGGCTTTTATTTATATGAATACGACCAGTTGGCTGATCATTTGCAGCAATTAGAGCGGCAGCAGCAAAAAACCCTGCTGATAGGCGTAACATTTGCATTGCTTGATTTTGCGGAAAAATATCCTATGCCGCTAAAGCATACTATAGTAATGGAAACCGGGGGTATGAAAGGCCGCAAAACAGAAATGACCAGGCAGGAAGTGCATAGCCTGCTGAAAACTGCGTTTCATTTGCCGTGTATTCATTCAGAATATGGGATGACCGAGCTATTGTCGCAATCTTATTCCAAAGGAGATGGCATGTTCCGCTCTCCCCCGTGGATGAAAGTGCTGCTCCGGAATGAAGACGATCCGCTGGAAATACTAAGCCCGTCGGGCAAAGGAACAAACGGCGTGGTTAATATTATTGACCTTGCCAATATCTATTCCTGTTCTTTTATTGCTACAGATGATGCAGGAAAACTATATCCCGATGGTAGCTTTGAAATACTGGGGCGTATAGATAATAGTGATATAAGAGGGTGCAGTTTGATGGCAGTTTGAATAATTTGAAAATGTGGGAATTTGAAAATTTGAAAATGGAAGCCGTTTCAGATTAGGATTTACGACTTCGGATTTTATGATTTGTGGTTTATTGCTTTTGATTGTCATTTTCGCTTCGAATTTCGAAATTCCTGCTTCGGATTTAATACTTGAATCTGCCACGATGGACAGGCTTTATTTGACTTTTGTTATTTGGCTTTTGGTTCTTCTTTCAATATCCAACATCCATCAGCCCGGTGCAGTCAATTGTCCTTTTTTCGTAGTTGCTTTGTATGGCCAGCTCAATAATGCGGATGATATTATAGCCATGCTCGGGTTTTTCTTTTACCGGCTGCCCGTTTGTTATGCTTGCATACAATTCATTATAATAATCTGCGTAGCTGCCTTTCAGTGAAGGGTATTTTTCCTTTATTATTTTTCCATCTTTTTCAGTATGGATCAGCCCAAACATTGCTTCCGGCTCCTGCCCCCAGTCTTCACCAACGGGTAGTTCCCCCGCCCTGAGCCTGGCTTCCTGGGGATCTTCGCCATATTTAATAAATGAGCCCAAAGTGCCCTGTATCATATACCGGGGTCCGGGCTCTCTTACCAGCATACCGGCGTGAAGGATCACTTTGGTAAAGCGGTAGTTGAGCCACAGGTTAAAATAATCATCCACCTTTGCATGCGGGCGTTGCATTCGGATATCGGCTGTAACGGAAGCGGGCATACCAAAGAAATACAGCGCCTGGTCAATGATGTGCGCGCCAAGGTCGTATAATATACCACTCCCCGGCAATGGCGCTTCTCTCCATGCTGTTGGACGCGCCTCCATACGGTAGCGATCGTAATGCGCTTCAAATTCATGTATATCACCCAGCAGTTTTTTGTCTATAATGGCTTTCATGGTACGAAAGTCGCTCACATACCTGCGGTTTTGGTATACGCTCAGCACTTTTCCTGAACCTGCAGCTATATTTACCAGTTGCCTGGCTTCTTCGGTGGTATTGGTAAATGGTTTTTCCAGCACTACATGCTTACCGGCTTCCAGCGCTTTTTTTGCATAGGGGAAATGGGTATCGTTGGGCGTGGTAATTACAATCAAATCAATTTCAGGATCAGCAACCAGCTCGTCTATATCTCTTGCTATTTTTACGGAGGGATATTTTTCATGTGCTTCATTTCCCTTCCTTTGCAATATGCTTACCAGCTCATATTTATCAGTCAGTGCATCAATAAAAGGAAGATGAAATACTTTGGCGGAAATGCCGAATCCAACTACGGCCACGCGTATTTTTTTTTGAACCATGGGGTACCTGTTTATATTTTTTGCTTTACAAAGCCGAGCGCCAGCTCTAATTGTTGTTCGGGGGTGATATTGGAATTATCGAGCACTACCGCGTCTTCCGCTTTTCGCAAAGGGCTTATTGCGCGGTGCGAGTCAATATAATCCCGCATCTCGAGGTTGTTCTTTACTTCTTCAATAGTAATATTGGGGTTTTGGGCGTACAGCTCCCGGAACCGCCTTTCTACCCGTATGGCATTATCAGCGGTCATAAATATTTTTAGCTCCGCTTCAGGAAAAACAACGGTGCCAATATCCCTGCCGTCCATTACTATGCCTTTTTTTTCTCCCATTTTTCTTTGCTGTGCCACGGCAAATGTTCTCACTGCTTTAATGGTTGCCACTTCACTCACTTTTTCTGCTATGATCAGATCGCGGATAACATATTCTACATTTTCCCCGTTAAGGTATATTTCCGTTTCCCCGCTTTTTTCATTAGGTCTGAAGTCCAGCTCAATATTTTCCAGGGCTTCATTAACCTGTTTTTCTTTTGTCCAGTCTACCATGTTCCGCAAAAAATATAAGGTAATGGCGCGGTACATGGCGCCGCTGTCTACATACACGTAACGGAGCGCCTTGGCCAGTTGTTTGGCTAATGTGCTTTTTCCGCAGGAAGACCACCCGTCTATGGTAATAATAATTTTTTTCATCATTAAAACAGTGCAAATTATATATACTGCATGAAAAAGAAGAACGGAAGCGGCAGTTTTTCAGTATTGCATAAAAAAATGCCAACCTCTGCAGGCTGGCATTTTCTTGTTTTTATGATGTATTAAGCTTCTGATTTTTCTTTCCTGCTTTCTTCCTTTAAGGTAAATTTCAGTAAAGATTTTTCCTTGTCCAGATCGGCAATCAGTATATCACCCGCTTTTACATTTGTATTGAGTATTTCTTCCGCCAAAGGATCTTCCAGGTATTTTTGAATAGCCCGGTGCAGCGGACGTGCGCCAAACTGCTGGTCGTATCCCTTTTCCGCTATGAAGTTTTTAGCATCCAGGGTAAGTTCTAATGAAAATCCAAGCGAGCTTAAACGTTTCATAACGCCCTTCATTAAAATATCAATGATCTGGAAGATGTCGTCTTTGCTGAGCGAATTAAAGATCATCACATCATCTATCCTGTTTAGAAATTCAGGGCTAAATGTACGTTTCAGTGCTTTTTCAATCACAGCTTTATTATTCTCATCCGAATTTAACTGCCGTGCTGCCGTTGCAAAACCAACACCCTCACCGAAGTCCTTCAATTGACGCGCGCCAATATTGGAAGTCATGATGATCAGTGAGTTCTTAAAATCCACTTTCCTGCCCAGTCCATCCGTTAACTGCCCGTCATCTAATACCTGTAATAAAATATTATAGATATCGGGGTGTGCTTTTTCAATTTCATCCAGCAACACAACGGAGTAAGGTTTGCGGCGTACTTTTTCGGTTAATTGTCCGCCTTCTTCATAACCTACGTATCCCGGAGGGGCGCCAATTAAACGGCTTACGGTAAACTTCTCCATGTATTCGCTCATGTCAATACGGATCAGCGCATCGTCCGAGTCAAACATATATCTTGCCAGGGAACGGGCAAGCTCTGTTTTCCCTACACCTGTGGGACCAAGGAAAATGAACGTGCCTATGGGTTTCTTAGGATCTTTTAAACCTACCCGGTTACGCTGTATGGCCTTTACAACTTTTTGAATCGCCTCATCCTGTCCTACCACTGCTCCTGCCAGGTCTTCTGCCATGCGGCGGAGCTTGTCTGTTTCTGCCTGCACCATTCTTTTTACGGGAATGCCGGTCATCATGCTCACCACTTCCGCTATGGCTTCTTCGTCTATCGGGTAACGTTTGTGCTTGCTTTCTTCCTCCCACTGAGCCTTTGCTTTTTCCAGGTCTTCCTGCAGCCTTTTTTCGTTGTCGCGCAGTGATGCGGCTTCCTCAAAACGCTGGCTTTTTACTACCTTGTTCTTTTCCTGCTTGATGTCTTCTATCTTTTTTTCCAGCTCTACTATTTCGTTGGGAACATTAATATTCTTCAGGTGCACTCTTGCCCCTACTTCATCCATCACGTCAATGGCCTTGTCGGGCAAAAGCCTGTCGGTAACATAGCGGTCGCTCAGCTTTACACAGGCGTCAATAGCGTCTTCCGCATATGTTACGTTATGGAAATCTTCGTATTTGGATTTAATGTTCTGCAATATCTGTATGGTTTCCTCCACGCTTGGCGGCTCTACCAGCACTTTCTGGAACCGGCGGTCTAAGGCGCCATCTTTTTCAATATACATGCGGTATTCATCGAGCGTTGAAGCGCCAATGCACTGCAGTTCACCACGCGCTAACGCGGGCTTAAATATGTTGGAAGCATCTAAGGAACCACTGGCTCCGCCTGCACCCACTATGGTATGAATTTCATCAATAAAGAGAATAACATCCCTGTTTTTCTCCAGCTCATTCATGATGGCTTTCATCCTTTCCTCAAACTGTCCACGGTATTTGGTGCCTGCCACTAATGCGGCCAGGTCGAGCGAAACCACGCGTTTATCAAACAATACCCTGGAAACTTTTCTTTGCACAATGCGCAACGCCAGTCCCTCCACGATAGCGGTTTTACCAACACCGGGCTCACCGATGAGGATAGGATTGTTCTTTTTGCGGCGCGACAATATCTGCGATACCCTTTCTATTTCTTCCTCACGGCCAACGATAGGGTCTAAAGTACCCATTTCGGCAAGCCGGGTAATATCGCGGCCGAAATTATCCAGTACAGGCGTTTTGCTTTTGGTATTTGCCGCCTGTGCTTTCGACTTCTGCTGGTAACTTTTCTTTTCGTCATCAAAGTCGTCATCAGCATCATCGGTATATTCGCTGCGCACATCATTGCTTTTGACCATGCCCAGCTCATTTCTGAAAAGGTCGTAGTCCACGTCAAACTGATTTAAAATTTGTGTAGCAATATTTTCTTTGTTCTTCAAAATGGAAAGCATCAGGTGTTCCGTTTCCACGGTAGGGCTTTTAAGCGCCTTGGCTTCCAGCACGGTAACCCGGATTACTTTCTCGGCCTGTTTGGTGAGGGGTAAACTGTTAATATTGGCAATGTTTTTTCCTGTTTTATCTTTTACTGCCAACTCTACTTCTTTACGCAGCTCATAGAGGTCAACGTTAAGATTCTTGAGTATCTTCACCGCCATATTTTCCCCTTCCCTGATCAACCCCAGCAACAGATGCTCTGTTCCAATGAAATCATTTCCCAACCTCAGTGCTTCTTCCCTGCTGAATGAGATAATTTCTTTTACCTGGGTAGAAAAATTATTATCCATGTAATAGAATTTAATAGTGATCGATACAATAATAACTAATAATTTTGACTTCTAATGATTAATAGAACATTGCAGGTGTGTGAATTATTGTGTTAGAGGGCGTTACGGCATATTTATTGTCTTCCAGAACTGGAATGTATGCGTTCGATAAAACACACTTTTACGTATTCAGATAAAGCATTGAAAAGCGGTAAACTTTACCTGTAAAAATCAATCTATCAAAAGAACTCAATCATGAACTTCAAAATAGATACCAAGGAAAAATTTCATGTCATATCGCTCAATGAATCTCGATTCTCTGCTAATATGACAGATAAACTACGTGAATTGTTTATTGAAGTTACACAAAATGATGTTAAACATATCATTCTGAATTTGAAAGCTGTTCAAAATGTGGAATTGCCGGCGGCCGAATTTCTTTTAAGGCAGCAGCAGCAGTGCTATAATGCCGGTCAGTCGTTTGTAGTATGTGAAATACAGCCGGCTGTAAAGGAAATGCTTAAAAAGCAGGATTGGTTCGATTTGCTCAATATAACCCCAACCGAAAGCGAAGCATGGGATATTGTGCAAATGGAAGAGGTGGAGAGAGAGTTGCTGGGAGGGGAAGAAAGCTGATGGTGTTTTTCCGTGGCGCTTATGCCGGTTTGATATGTAAAAAATAAATATTCAAATGCTGCTTGCGGATTATTCTACATCCATGCCTTTCGCTCCTACATATCGTCTCCATTTTTCGATGACGGATTGCATATCGGCGGGTATTTCACTGTCGAAAAGCATTTGCTTTCCTGAAGCGGGATGAATGAACCCTAATGTTTTAGCATGCAGGGCATGGCGCGGGCAAAGCGCGAAACAATTTTCAACGAACTGCCTGTATTTGGTGAAAACCGTTCCCTTAACAATTTTATCGCCCCCGTAAGTTTCATCATTAAATAAAGGGTGACCTATGTATTTCATGTGTACCCTGATCTGGTGGGTTCGCCCGGTTTCTAAGCGGCATTCAATAAGACTTACGTAGCCGAAGCGCTCCAGTACCCTGTAATGGGTGATGGCTTCTTTGCCATATTCGCCTTCCGGAAATACATCCATCATTTTGCGGTGGCGCTGGTGGCGGCCAACATGAACGGCAACCGTTCCGCTGTCGTCTGTAAAATCACCCCACACCAGGGCAATATACCTTCTGTGCACGGTATGTTCGGCAAACTGGCCGGCCAGGCGCATGGAAGCTGTTTCATTTTTAGCCAGTACAAGTAATCCCGTGGTGTTTTTATCTATACGGTGTACCAACCCAAAGCGGGGAAGCTCGGATTCGGAAAGTGCCGGTTTTTGTTGTTGCAGATACCAGGATATACCGTTCACTATTGTTCCGGTGTAATTACCGGAACCGGGATGCACCACCATGCCCGCTGGTTTATGGAGAATGATGATATCATCGTCTTCGTACCTGATGTCGAGCGGAAGCTGTTCCGGGATGATTTCCGTTAGTTCCGGAGCCGTATCTGCATACATAATGATGTGATCCCCCGGCCGTACCTTGTAATTGGATTTTACCGGCTGGCTATTCACCAGTACAAAACCCTTTTCAATGCCTTGCTGCAATTTGCTCCTGGTGCCGCCTTCCATCCGGTTAATGAGGAATTTATCTATACGGATGGGTTCCTGCCCTTTGTCTACGGTAAAGGCCATCCGCTCATAGCGCGATTCGCCGTTATCGCCGTCTTCCGGCTCATTTTCCCATTCCGCTTCTTTTTGCATTACCTGCTTATTTTTCGCAAAGATAACAGTTGGCAGGTACTAAGCGCTATTGCGGGTTTTGTGATATGCAAATAGCGGGGATGGCGCCCGGAAGCCTGTTTTATTGCCTGCGCATCAGGTCAAGGAATTTCCTGTCTAATTTATACCCGTACCAGTTTTCATAGGCTACATCCGTTCGCCCGGAGTTGAGCACACCAAAATCGCCGATAAAATTCCAAACCGCAAAACCGATATTGCCCACTTTAAGAATGCTGAGCACATCGGTGAACCAAGCCATGAACACATCGTGCGGTGTTTTGTTCCAGCAGCCACATTCACCGCAATGTACGCCAACGCCCTGCTGCATTAAATCGGTCCAGGGCTTGTAATAGTTTTCCAGCATGGCTTTGTTAAACTGTTTTCCGCCTACTTCTCCCGGCCATTTGGGCTCGGGGAGATTATTAATGTCTTTATTGGCCCATGGCGCTTTGTAATGGGAGATGGCCCCGGGAAAATATCCCCTGCAGCTTTGCCCGATATTAAGGTCTTTAATTTCCGGGATAGGCGTATTGCCTACATTGTTGCCGTCGGCAATAACAAGGTGCCCGGGATTTTCTTTACGAATGGCTTCTGCTGCGCCTTTGGCTACTTTCCGGTAAACATCGCCGGGTACGGGGCCCGACCGGGAGTGCTGGTCATTCATATCTTCCCGCATGCTGGGCTCATTTACCAGGTCGAAACTTATTTTTTGGGATGATATATTCTTGTATTTCTTAGCCCACATATTCCAGTGAAAATAAAACGCCTGCTGCGCCGCGTCATCCTTCCATAAATTATAGGGCTCATGAAAGCCGGCGTTAATACAATACCCCGGCGCCCGGTGGAGATTAAGACTTACATGCATGCCGTAAGTATGCGCCATGGTTACCAGCGCATCTATCCTGTCAACGGCCTCATTACTGATCCTGTACACCTCTTCCGGCGTAATATTCCTGGAGCGGTTTATATTGAGGTAATGAGGATAAGCGATAGGCAAACGAACAAAATCAAACCCCCAGTCGCGCATCCATTTAAAATGCTCTTCCGTAGTGGGGTTGCGGGATGGATGGGGACCGGGAGAAAAGAAATCAAGTAAATTAAATCCCTTCCAGCGCGGTAGCTTATTTACTGTTGTAAGCTCCTGTAATGAAGCAAACGCTTTTAGTTGTGAAAGCGCCAGTCCGGCAGTAATAACCCCGGTATGTTGTATAAAATGCTTACGGTTCATATGGCAATACTGTAATTGATGTGAATCAATATATGAATGATTGTCTAAGATAGCGTATAAGCCGGGTTTAAAGAGCCAGGAGGAGGGCGTATTTCAATTTTTCGCTCCATGTACAACTTTCCGGTCGGTGAGACACCGACCGGTAGCGGGTTCTACAGGTGGGTGTCACCACCCACCTGCGAAAATTTGAAATGCACCCCGGGTGGAGTGAAACGTTTGCATTGGGTTAAATGAAATAACTTTGCACTCATGCAGGAGGTTTTTTTTGAAGATATGGGCGCCATTGCCTATAAAGACGCATGGAATTACCAGGAGGCATTGCTGAAGAAGAATGTGGAAGCAAAAGCACTGGCTAAAACCAATGCTTCAGATTTAGCGCATATTACTCAGCACGGGCCTGCTTTTGAAACCATAGCCAATACCCGGCACCATTTGCTTTTGTGCGAGCATCCCCCCGTATATACTTTAGGCAAAAGCGGCCATGCCGAAAATGTGCTCATCAGCGAGGCCGTCCTTCGCCAGAAAGGTATTGAATATTATCAAACCAACAGGGGGGGCGATATTACTTTTCATGGTCCGGGTCAAATAGTAGGTTATCCTATTATTGACCTGGAGAAGTATTATACCGACATTGGTAAATACCTCCGTAACCTCGAAGAAGTGATCATTCTTGCCTTGCAACAGTTTGGAATAAAGGGTGAAAGATCTCCCGGTGAAACAGGCGTATGGATCGAGCCATCCGTAAAAGGACGGGAAAGAAAAATATGCGCTATGGGCGTGCGTTGCAGCCGCTGGGTAACCATGCATGGATTTGCATTAAATGTAAATACCAGCTTAGATTATTTTAATTATATTATTCCCTGCGGTATTGCCAACAAGCAGGTAACTTCTTTTGAAAAAGAGCTGGGATATAACCCCGGTACAGCATCGGTAAAAGCAACCCTGAAAAGCTGTTTTGAGCGGGTGTTCGATTGCGCGCTGGTTAATGAAAGGTAGTATTTTACGGAACCCTCACTTTGTTTTTTTCCTTTAGCATTCCATCTTCAAATAATTCGAAACCAAACCAGCCCGCATGAAGAAAGTTGGATTTATCTACTGTAAAAATGTGTTCTTTAATTGTATTGATCTGGAATAATGTATTCCCGTTTTGTTCATAAAATTTAATTGTAAAGCTGCTTAGCTTTCCCGGGGGTAAAACGATAGTAATATCGCCATCTGCGTTGGTAAACACAAATCCTGAAGGGGTAAATGTTTCAGGCTTTACCGCATTAACAGTATGCGCTTTTAATCCATCGCTTCTTTTTTTACCGGAAGCCGCGGCGGCAGATTGTACCTCGTATGACTTTTCCGATGTTTCTTCTATAGCTGCAGCCCCGTTTCCGTCTGCTTCATTGCTGCCCGATGCTTTTGTATGAATGATTGTGTTTCCCGTGTTTTCCCTTTCTTCTTCCCGTACCGTCTGCATATTTTCTTTTTTTGCTACGGCAGGCAGATACTTTTGCGGTTTTTGCGATTTGCTGAAGGTGTATTTTCCATCATCAAGCAGAATGTATAATTTATAATAGGAGGAAGTATCCGGTGCATTGTTGTCAAGGAATCCGTTCGTAACGGATGAAGGGTCAGGCAGTGTTAAAATAGTTTTAAAACCTTTGAGGCTATCTGAAGAACGCTGAATGCTCAGTTGTTTTATAACAGGGAAATCGTTTACCCAGCTCAAAATAACTTTGCCATTTCTGTTGGCTACTGTAAAGCCGGGCAGTGTGTCCTGCGCCTGTACGGTACAACTGTACGAAATAAGCACACAAAAAATAATGACCCGGAAAACAATTTTCATAGTTATGTTGTATGTCAAAAGCATTAACGCTATAAGCGCAGCAAAGATAATGCTACACTAATATATTTAAAATACTAAAACCCCGGGTTTAAGCGACCTGTTGCCCTGTAATCCGCCACTGTGAATGGCCAGGATACGCGACCAGGGTGGAAAAAAATCTTTCCCCATCAGGTCGAATATACCATACATCATTTTTGCCGTGTAAACAAAATCCAACGGAATGTTTGTTGTATGGTAAAATGTATTCATGAATGCCGTTAATGCGGGCGTATATTTTGCGTATCCTCCAAAATGATAATCATGTACCAGGCGAAACCTGCCGGGCAAAGGCGTGTTTAATAAGGATTGGATTTCATCATTCAGGCTAAAAGTATGCTTCATGGCGCTTATGCCGGTAATTTGCTGATGAGCACCTGTTGCCTGTATAATGCCGGATATTGTTGTGCCTGTACCAACTGCCGCAACAATATGCGTATAGGTACTGGTATCTGTAATGCGTAATATGTTCGCTGCACCCTGCATACCTAATGGGCCAAACCCTCCTTCAGGAATAACGTATACTTTTCCAAACTGTTGCTCCAGCTTTGAGGAGCAGGCATTTCTTTTTACAGCATCGTATTCATTCCTGGGTAAAAAAGCAAATTGCATATGGCTGGCGGCGGCTTCCTGCAGGGTGTGCGACCATTGCTGCGGTTCTTCCCCCCTGATAACGCCAACTGTTTTAAGTCTGTATTCATTTGCAGCATATGCCGCAGCGGCTATATGGTTGGAATAGGCCCCGCCAAAAGTTAGCAATGAATGAAATCCTTTGCTCAGCGCATCCTGTATATAGTATTGCAGCTTGAACCATTTGTTGCCGGAAACAACGGGGTGCATTTTATCGAGCCGGAGAATATCGAGCTGAACTTTTTTTTGAAATGTGGCTTCGTTTTCAACAGGGTCTATGGAGATATTATTCGTTTGCATATGTTTCATGCACCGGGCAGCGGCTATTTATCAATAGCGCCTGCGGCAGAAAGATACTCCCCGTTTAACCTGGCAATATTATCTACGGAAATTTCTTTGGGGCAAACCGCTTCACAGGCTTCCGTCATGGTGCAGGAACCAAATCCTTCCTTATCCATTTGCTCTATCATATTAAGTACGCGGTTTCTTTTCTCCGGTTCGCCCTGTGGTAATAAAGACAGGTGCGCAACTTTGGCAGATACAAAAAGCATAGCGGAACTGTTTTTACAGGCCGCCACGCAGGCGCCGCAGCCTATGCAGGCAGCAGCGGCAAAGGCTGAATCGGCATTTTCTTTTTTAACAGGTATGGCATTGCCGTCTACCGCATTTCCCGTGTTAACCGAAATGTAGCCGCCTGCCTGTATGATCCTGTCGAAGGCATGCCGGTCAACGATCAGGTCTTTAATTACAGGGAAAGCATTGGCACGCCAGGGTTCTACCACAATGGTGTCGCCGTCTTTAAAAGCCCGCATATGCAACTGGCAGGTAGTGGTACCGTGCCACGGCCCGTGCGGACGACCGTTGATATACATGGAGCACATGCCGCAAATGCCCTCACGGCAATCGTGGTCAAAGGCGATAGGCTCCCTGTTTTCTTCAACTAATGCTTCATTTAGTACGTCGAACATTTCAAGGAACGACATTTCCGAAGAAATATCCTTCACCTGGTAAGTTTCAAAATGTCCTCTTTCGCTTTGATTTTTTTGTTTCCACACTTTTAAAGTGAGGTTCATGGTATAGTGATCCATAATTAATTCCCTAATTTGAAAATTTGAAAATTTGAAAATGCATAAAGAAATACCCACATAAACCCTGGAATCTTTCCTTTTGCCGAAGAAATTATTTTACATTGGGTTTATCATTTCTCATTGTTGAAAATTTAAAAGCTAGCAATTTGAATTACATCATCAAATTAACAAATTTTCAAATTGCCTCATTTTCAAATTTTCAAATTATTATTTATAGTTCCTTTGCGTTGGCTTGGCCAATTCAAATTCCAGTTCCTCTTTATTCAGTTTCCAATTATGTTCTCCATTGTATTCCCAGGCGGCTACATACAGGAACTGGTCATCATGGCGGAGGGCTTCTCCTTCTTCCGTCTGGCTTTCTTCCCTAAAATGACCTCCGCAGCTTTCTGTTCTTTCTAATGCGTCTATACAGATGAGTTCACCCAGTTCAATAAAATCCGCCACGCGGTTGGCTTTATCTAATTCGGGGTTCATCTCATTGATTTCACCGGGTATCCTTACGTTGCTCCAGAATTCTTTTTTCAGCGCTCTTATTTCTTCTATTGCTTCATTCAAACCTTTTTCGTTGCGCGACATGCCGCATTTTTCCCACATGATCTTTCCCAGGCGTTTATGAAAGCTCTCCACCGACTGTTTTCCTTTAATTTGCATGAGGCTGCTGATACGATCCTTTACAGCGTTTTCCGCCACTTCAAATGCTTCATGTGTAGTAGGGATGGGCTTTACAGAAATTTCATTGGCCAGGTAATTGCCGATAGTGTAGGGGATTACGAAATAGCCGTCTGCCAGTCCCTGCATCAATGCTGAGGCGCCCAGGCGGTTGGCGCCATGGTCGCTGAAATTTGCTTCTCCCAATGCGTATAAGCCGGTAATAGAAGTCATCAGCTCATAATCTACCCAAAGCCCGCCCATCGTATAATGCACAGCAGGGTAAATGCGCATAGGCACTTCATAGGGATTTTCGCCGGTGATCTTTTCATACATATCAAAGAGATTACCGTATTCTTCTTTCACTACCTCCTTGCCGAGCCGCACCAGTGTTGCTTCATCGGGGTTTTCTATGCCGTGCTTGCTTGCTTCGGCTCTCCCGTATTTATTAATAAGATTGTAACGGAAATCCAGGTAAACCGCCTGCTTCGTGGTGCCTACGCCGTATCCGGCATCACATCTTTCTTTTGCAGCGCGTGAAGCCACATCACGGGGTACGAGGTTGCCATAGGCCGGATATCTTCTCTCCAGATAATAGTCCCTTTCTTCTTCGGGAATATCATTGGCTTTACGCGTATCGTTCTGTTTTTTGGGAACCCATATCCGCCCGTCGTTACGGAGCGATTCAGACATGAGCGTTAACTTGCTCTGGTGATCGCCGGTAACAGGTATGCAGGTAGGGTGAATTTGAGTGAAGCAGGGGTTAGCGAAGAACGCTCCCTTTTTATGCGCTTTCCATGCCGCGGTAACATTGCTGCCCATGGCGTTGGTAGATAAATAAAATACGTTGCCATAGCCGCCGCTGCATAACAGTACGGCATGACCGAAATGTCTTTCCAGTTCGCCTGTAACCAGATTACGGCAAATGACGCCCCTTGCTTTGCCGTCTATGACCACCACATCCAGCATTTCGTGGCGGGCATACATCGTAACATTTCCCAATGCAACCTGCCGTTCCAGCGCCTGGTAGGCGCCTATCAGCAGTTGCTGACCGGTTTGCCCGGCAGCATAAAAAGTTCTTTTTACCTGCACGCCGCCAAATGAGCGGTTATTGAGCAACCCGCTGTATTCTCTTGCAAAAGGTACCCCCTGCGCTACACACTGGTCAATAATATTGGCGCTTACCTCCGCCAGCCGGTGTGTATTGGCTTCACGGGAGCGGTAGTCGCCTCCCTTTATCGTATCGTAAAAAAGTCGGAAAACAGAATCTCCGTCATTCTGATAGTTTTTAGCAGCGTTGATGCCGCCCTGCGCCGCAATAGAGTGCGCCCTGCGCGGGGAATCCTGGAAGCAAAAAGCTTTTACACGATATCCCAGTTCACCTAAGGAAGCGGCGGCCGAAGCGCCTGCCAGCCCCGTTCCTATAACAATAACTTCCAGCTTACGCTTATTGGCAGGGTTAACCAGTTTTACATGACCTTTATAGTCATTCCATTTGTTCTCTAACGGTCCTGCGGGTATTTTTGAATCCAACATAATATGTAAATACGTTGATGATTTTACCAGATTTATTCCAGTTATTAATAAAGGTGAAGGATCAGCACTCCCAATTTATCCGCTTTCCACCCTTCCCTTATCCTCCAATCCTTTCCACTTACCACTTTTCACTATTTCACCCACCCCAGATATACAGACACCGGCATCATGGCAAATGCCAGCGGTACAATTACCGAAAATGCCACGCCTGTTGCATGCACAATACGTACATAGCGTTGGTTATGCAGGCCCAGCGTTCTGAAAGCGCTGTTAAATCCATGCATTAAATGGTAAGCCAGGGAAATGCAGGCCAGCACATATAAAATAACTATCGTAAGCGATTGAAATACGATTACCATTTCGCCATACAGGTTATGATATGCTTTTCCATCGTAAGCAATAATACCCAGCTCATGAATATTACCGATACCGCCCAGGCGGCTTGGCGTCCAGAAATGATAGATATGCATGATCAGGAATAACAAAATTAATGTGCCCAGCAATCCCATGCTGCGGCTGTACCATTTGCTTCCGCGGTTGCCCAGCGGAACCTGGTAACCTATACTGCGCCTGCTCCTGTTTTGTGCTTCCAGGATCAATCCCTGTACAATGTGTAAAATAATGCCGATAAATAATCCTACTTCCAGAATGCGGATTACTACTGTTGCTCCCATAAAATGAGCGGCTTTATTGAACATGGCGCCGCCATCGTTTGCCCAGATGCAGGCATTAATTCCAGCATGCACCACAAGAAATGCAATAAGTGAAACACCTGTAAGCGCCATTACAAATTTTTTTCCTACAGATGAAGTGAAGAGTTGTTTCCAGGTCATATTCAGAAGAAGTGGTTAGAAAAAAAGTAGGACAAAAATAGCATACAAAAGCTCATAAAAGTCAGCGTATGCTATTTTTTATCCATCTATGCGTTTAGACAAACGATCATGAATGACCTGAAACAGGTGCTGGGGCTGCAATGTACGCCAATGGGGCGCCTCCAGTAATTGAACATATCTGTTCAGTTTTGCCTTTTTAAAATCGTACTGCGACTGCTCCGGGAGGTTTAAGATAACGATCCATCCGTCTTCTTCCTCCGTTTCCTGGAACCAGTCTTCATAATAGCTGTCATCGCTGCTGTGAAAATTCAATACATTTTCCCCTATTAAAATAAATTTTGTGATGCGCTCATAAAAAAGCACGTCCGTAACTTCTCTCCGAAGGGTTTGAATATCATTTTCTATGGCGTCATTCCATTCTCCTATTAATTCAATAATAGCGTACCCGTGATCGTAATCGGCATAAAGTATCTTCATATACAGGGTACGTGATCCAAATTCATCCCATTGGGGATGGATATAGTAATTGTAAACGGTTTGCGAAAACACAAATTCACTATACTCTCTTCCCAAAAAAGGTGATCGCGGATCTTCTTCCGAAGCATATAAATGCCGCCAGTTATAAAAAGGTTCAATATCATGCATAACTCCCGTTTCCTGCCTGCAAATATCGAAAGAATATACATAATAAAAGCCGGGTTTCACATGGCTTTCACAGCGGTTAATGCTGCAATAAATAATTTTTAAGTGCGGGGTAGGCGGCATCTATAACGATGCTGTGCTTAGGCAGGTGCAACAGCCTTTCAACAGATGGCGGAAGAGGCACTTTTTCTCCGGTTAAAGGTTCAACCACATCATAAA
This sequence comes from uncultured Sphingobacteriales bacterium, assembly GCA_937871285.1. Classification (GTDB taxonomy): domain Bacteria; phylum Bacteroidota; class Bacteroidia; order Chitinophagales; family Chitinophagaceae; genus Agriterribacter. Next base: position 62,520 of record CALMQS010000014.1, read on the forward strand.
ATTTTACCGGGTGTGCCGTTTCCAGGAAAATGCCTTTTTGGCCCGGATGCTGCGCTATGTAGCGTTGCAGGCTAAGATAACCAACGGCTCCATGCGGATCGGTGAGATAGCCGGTTTTTTCCCATACTTTCTTTATGGTATCTTTTGTTTCCGCATCGGTTATCGTGTATCCCGAAAGCATTTTTTTAAGGTTAATGAAATTGTTACCGAACAACTGCAGCACGCGAACGAAGTTGCTGGGATCGCCCACATCCATAGCATTGGAAAGGGTGGGCAGCGCCTCTTTTACTTCGTATTTGCCACTGTGTAAATACCGGGGCACCACATTATTGGCATTGCATGCGGCAATAAAATGCGCCGCGGGAAGTCCTGAAATATGGGCCAGCATCCCTGCGCAAATATTGCCAAAGTTGCCGCTGGGCACACAAAATACAGGAGGATTTTCTTTTTCACTCCATTGCTTGTAAGCGAAGAAGTAATAGAACTGTTGCGGCAACCAGCGGGCTACATTTATAGAATTGGCCGATGTAAGCACCCTTTTTTGCGTCAGGGATTCATCGGCAAATGCCTGTTTCACCATGCGCTGGCAATCATCAAATGTGCCGTTTACCTCCAGCGCGTGAATGTTCTTGCCTAAAGCGGTTAATTGCTTTTCCTGTACTGAGCTTACTTTTCCGGAGGGGTAAAGAATAACTACATCCACTCCCTCCACATCGTAAAAGCCATGGGCAACGGCGCCGCCGGTATCGCCGGACGTGGCTACCAGCACGGTTATTTTTTCACTTCTTTCTTTTGCAAAATAACCCAGGCACCTGCTCATAAACCTGGCGCCGGTGTCTTTGAAAGCAAGCGTTGGCCCGTGAAAGAGCTCTAAAGCAAATATATGGTCGTTTACCTGCACAAGCGGGGACGGAAAGTTAACCGTTTCTGCCACAATGCGCCGCAATTCATCTTCGGGTATATCGTTGCCTGCATAGGGTTGTATTACATCAAAAGCAAGAGCGGCATTGCTCTTACCGTTAATGCCGGCTATCCAGTTCTTATCAAGCCGGGGCAGGCTTTCCGGAAAATATAAGCCCTTATCCGGGGCTTGTCCTTTTATAGTGGCTTCCTTAAAACTTACTTTGGGAGACTGTTGATTGAGACTATAGTATTTCATTGTAATCGTTGCTGTTCTTTATCTGTTGCAAAGGATAACGGAGCAGTTAAATAATAAATGCATCAGTTCATCTGCTTCACACCTTCCATATTTACGGTAGTAACATAGGTATGAAAGGGAATACCGGTGTTCGTATATATTTCCTGCATCTTTTTTTCAACTGCATATGCTGTTGCTTCATTGCGGCTCAGCATAAATATGGAAGGCCCCGACCCGGATATGCCCCCGCCTAAAGCCCCGGCTTCCAAACTCTTTGCCTTTACTTCATCAAAAGCGGGAATAAGTATACTGCGTATGGGTTCTATCAGCACATCTTCAAGAGAGCGGCTGATCAATTCGTAATCATTTTTCATAAACCCGGTAACCAGCGCTGCAATGTTGCCCCATTGCCTGATAGCATCCTTCAGCAATATTTGTTTTCGCAGTATCTGCCTTGCATCTTCCGTACGCACTTCAATTTGCGGGTGAACCAGCGTAACGTACAGGGGAGGAGAGGGAACGCTGATCACATCTAACGGGTGAATGCTGCGGATAAGCGTAACGCCGCCATAGATGCAGGGCGCTATATTATCGGCGTGCTTAACACCCGATGCCAGCTTTTCGCCCAGCATGGCCATTTGCACCAGGTCGTCATTACTGAAAATATTGTTCAGTAAATGGTTGGCTGCTACTACGGCGCCTGCCGAACTTGCCGCGCTGGAGCCAATGCCGCTGCCCGGCATTATTTTTTTTTCTATGGTAACATCGAACCCCACCCTGTTCTCCAGCCTTTCGATCATTTCCAAAAGCGCAACCCCCGCTACATTTTTTAGCGGATCGGTGGGCAGCCCGTAGTCATCCACGTTATGAATAACCACTACAGGATCTTCGATGAGCTTTACTGTCATGATATCACAGGGATCGTTCAGCGCCAGTCCCAGCACATCAAACCCGCATACAATATTGGCTACCGTACCCGGGGCCTTAATGGTTAATGATGTATCCTTTGCCGCCTCTATTGCTTCGTTTATTGTATTAAGGCACATGGTGAGATTTGAAATTTGAGATTTAAGATTTGAGATTGCATTTCGCTTCGAATTTCGGATTTCCGGCTTCGGATTTAAATTAGCTTCTCTTCTCCTTCCTGTCTTCTATGACGCAGTTGCTCTTATAATATCGGCAAACACGCCCGATGCCGTTACCTCCGCACCGGCGCCGGCGCCTTTTATCACCAAAGGCTGGCTGGGGTAGCGCGCTGTGTAAAACAATACTACATTATCTTTTCCATATAAATGGTACAGGTCGTGCTGCGCAGGGATATGCTCCAGCCCCGCAACCGCTTTTCCCTGCTCAAATTTTGCTACAAATTTAAGCTTGCTGTTTGCTGCGGCAGCGTCATCATACAATTTTTTGAAATGCGGCTCATGCTTTTTCAATTCTTCATAAAAAGTGTTTACATCGCCCTGCATGCAGCTTTCAGGCAAAAAGCCGTTACAGGTAATATCTTCCATTTCTAATTGCTCGCCCGATTCGCGGGCCAGTATCAGTATTTTACGCATCACATCCGTGCCGCTTAAATCCAAACGTGGGTCGGGTTCTGTGTAGCCTTCATCCTGCGCCTGTTTTACCACTTCGGCAAAGCTTACTTTTCCGTTGTAATGATTAAAAACAAAGTTCAGTGTGCCGCTGAGCACCGCTTCAATGCGGTTAATCTTATCGCCGCTGCGCAACAGGTCATTCAGTGTGCCTATTACCGGTAAGGCGGCGCCCACATTGGTTTCAAACAGGTACAGGCAATTGTATGTGCGTGCCAGGTCTTTTAATTTCCTGTAGTAATCGTATGATGAAGATGCCGCCACTTTATTGCAGGCTACAACCGAAACACTTTTTTGCAGCAGCCTGTCGTATACTTTCGCCACGGTATCGCTTGCCGTCATATCTACAAAAATGGCATTACGGAAGTTTTTGCTGATAATAATATTAACGAACGATGCTATATCTGCGTCTTCGCCTCCCTGCAGCTTTTCCTGCCAGTTGCTGAAGTCAATGCCATTGTCATCAATTACCATTTTCCGGCTGTTGGCCAGTCCTGTTACCCTAACGTTAAGGCGCAGGTGCTCTGCCAGCCAGTTGTGTTGCTGCTGCAATTGCTGTAACAGTTTACTGCCCACGTTACCTGTTCCGGCAATAAACAGGTGTATTGCTTTCCGGGTGGTTTCAAAAAATTCTTCATGCAGGATGTTGATGGCTTTGCGCACATCTTTTGTAGCCACTACGGCCGATATGTTTCGCTCCGAAGATCCCTGCGCGATGGCACGAACATTTACCCCGTTCCTTCCCAGCGAGCCAAACATTTTACCGCTTATGCCCGGGTGGCTTTTCATGTTTTCTCCAACCAAAGCCACGATAGACAATTCTGTTTCAACCAGCAGGGGCTGTACTTTCTCGACAGCTATTTCATGTTCAAACTCAGTATCTACCACTGCTTTGGCTTTATGGATGGCGGAGGCTTCAACGCCAACACAAATAGAGTGCTCCGAAGAACCCTGAGTAATAAGTATTACATTGATCTGTGCCTCAGACAGGGCCTCAAACAGTCTTCTTGAAAAACCGGGAACGCCCACCATGCCGCTTCCTTCCAGGCTAAAGAGGGCAATATTGCTGATGCTTGAAATACCGCGTATGGCATTGCCGTTTGTAAAAGGTTTTTGCTGAATTACCGTTCCCGCATCGCCGGGAGCGAAAGTGTTTTTGATGACCACGGGGATAGCCTTGCGTAAAACAGGCTGAATGGTGGGCGGATAAAGTACTTTAGCGCCGAAATGAGAAAGCTCCATGGCTTCCTGGTACGATATGGAAGGAATTACTTTGGCGCCGCTTACCCAGCGGGGATCGGCAGTCATCATACCCGGTACATCTGTCCATATTTCCAGGCAGACCGCGTCTGTTGCCGCGGCCATTATAGCGGCTGTATAGTCGGATCCCCCGCGTCCTAAAGTGGTAGTTTCATTGTTCGCATTGGCGGCAATAAAACCCGGCATCACCACCAAATCTTCTTTGCATGAGGTAATATAATCTGTGATTTGCTGCCGCGTAACCGGCACATTTACCGTGGCATTGCCAAAATTGGCATTGGTTTGTATCAATGTTCTTGTATCCTTCCATGCAGCGGCGATTCCGCTATAGTTAAAAGCCGCGGCAATGATCTGTGAGGAGGTCAGCTCGCCATAGCTGATCATCCGGTCGCAGGTCCTGGCAGAAAATTCACCCAGTAAAAAAGCACCGTTGCAAATATCCTCAATATCATTACACAATTTTTTTACCAGGCTTAATACGTGGCTTTGGTGCTGCACAGGTATTAATAGCTTAACCGTTTCCAGGTGCCGTTGTTCAATATGCTGCAAGGCTTCTTTATATTGCTCGTTACCGGCGGCGGCCATCAGCCCTGCATTCAGCAGCGCATCGGTGGTGCCACCGAGGGCCGACACCACCACAATGGTTTTATCTTTTCCCAATCTTTCTTTTACAATGGATATTACTCTTTTAATATTATCGGCGCTTCCTACCGAAGTTCCGCCGAATTTCAACACCTGCATATGTTTGTTTTTGATAAGTATTATTATACCGGTTCCTGTATCTTTTCAGATGGTCGTAGCCTTGTGGCCCAAAGAATGATATGCATGCCATCCACCCTCAAACGAGGGTCGTTGTTGTTGTAATAATAATGGTACCTGCTGTATGGTATGCAGCGGAGGCGGAAGGAAATGTATTTGATTTATAGTGTACCATTACTGTTTTGAGTTGCCGAAGGTAAAACAGATTTGCACAATAGCAAACAAAATGATGAAAATTTATCGCCGGAGAGGGCCTGTTTGCCTTTCCTTTAAAAATTTGCACAAATTACAGCGATCCCGGTTAAAAACATTTAAGGTAACGATCATTTCCTTTTTTTTTAACTAATTTCACGCCTTTAAAATACAATTGCCTGTCAATTGAAAATCCGTTATGCATGATTGCGTTGCAGCAGTGATGCCTGATTTTTTTACAACTATCTTGACGAATTAATCTTTAAGTAACTCATGCCAAGCTCATCTTCCGCAGCGTTAACGCAGTTCCAGAACCTTGTAGGCCGGAAATTCCAGATATACAACAGTCTGTTTACCTCTTTACCTTTTCATCGCATTGAAAAAACCGGTATCCTGCTTTCCCTGTTGCTGAGCTATTGTGAAGAGGGATATGATAATAAACAAAGTCCTTCCCAAATCATTGATGACTTTTTTAGTAAGCACACTTCTTATGCAAAAGAAGAAGATAAATTAGACCTGCTGTTCCGGTTTGTGCAGTACGTGGAGCGGCAGGTAGTACTATTTGATGCACTTGAAGATGCCGCTTTTACCACGGTAAATGATATGAATGGCCCGGGCACGCTGAAAGGGCTCCAGTCGGAAGTAGCGCAGTTCGATCATGAAGGCCAACTGAAGAAAAAGCTCGAAGATTTCAGCATCAGGCTTGTGCTGACGGCGCATCCCACACAATTTTACCCGGGCGCTGTTTTGGGCATCATACATGATCTTACGCGGGCTATTGCTGAAAATAATATCAACCAGATCAACATGTACCTTCAGCAGTTAGGAAAGACGCCCTTTTTAAAGGAGCAGAAGCCTACGCCCTATGATGAAGCGATAAGTTTAATGTGGTACCTCGAAAATATTTTTTACCAGGCTGCGGGGAGGATCATTTCATTTATGAAAACGAATTTGCCTGAAGCGGTATCTGCCGACAATTCCATTATCCGCATGGGGTTTTGGCCCGGCGGAGACAGGGATGGTAATCCATACGTTAGAACGGATACTACCTTGAAAGTGGCAGGAGCGTTGCGCGAGAGCATTATGAAATCATATTACCTTGATGTGCGCCGCCTGAAAAGAAGACTTACGTTTAAAGGAGTGGATATTCCGCTGCAGCAATTAGAATTCAAGCTGTATAATAATCTTTTTGTACCGGGACATAAAAGTGATATCAATAAAGCGGAAATCCTGAATACGCTTTTACAAATCAGGGAAACGCTTATTTATAAGCACAACGGGCTGTTTCTCGACCTGATTGAATCACTGATCAATAAAGTGGAAGTTTTTGGATTATATTTTGCGTCATTGGATGTACGGCAGGATAGTTCCGTTCACGCCAGGGTAATTGAAGAGATTGTTAAAAAGACAAAAGCACTTCCTGCCGGTTATTTGTCTTTGCCGGACAGGGATAAAATACAGGCGCTGATAAATGTGAATACCACAGTGAACAGCGAAGACCTGACGGACGAGATCCATAAAGATACGCTTGAAGTGATGGCTGCCATTAAAGACATTCAGGCTAATAACGGGGTGGCAGGATGCGACCGGTATGTTATAAGCCATGCCGATAGCGCTTTAACTGTTATTGAAGTATATGGGTTGCTGTTGATGAGCGGCTGGCAGGCGAAGTCGCTGCTGGTTGATATTGTGCCGCTTTTTGAAACGGTTGATGATCTCGATAATGCGGCTGGTATCATGAAGGAGCTGTATGAGCTGCCGGCATACCGGGAACATTTGCGTCTCCGCAAAAACAAGCAAACCATTATGCTTGGCTTCTCCGATGGTACCAAGGATGGCGGTTACCTTATGGCAAACTGGAGTATATATAAAGCCAAAGAAGCGCTTACCCGGATATCGAGAGCCTATGATATTGATGTCATATTTTTTGACGGCAGGGGTGGGCCTCCCGCAAGAGGCGGTGGAAAAACGCATAAGTTTTATGCCTCCCTCGGGAAAAATATAGCTAATGAAGAGATCCAGTTAACCATTCAGGGACAAACCGTAAGCTCTAATTTCGGCACTATTGAATCGGCCCAGTTTAATATTGAGCAACTGATCAATGCGGGAATTTCAAATGACCTGTTTGCTTCCCAGAAGATTATTCTCCAGGATGCTGAAAAAGAGCTGATACAGCAGTTGGCCGAAAAGAGCCTTACCGCTTACCTGGAACTAAAGAACCACCCTAATTTCTTAGAATACCTCGGTCATGCAAGCCCGCTAAGATTTTATGCGGCAACCAATATCGGCAGCCGTCCGGCAAAGAGAGGCGGATCGGGTAAGCTGGTACTGGAAGACCTGCGCGCCATCCCCTTTGTTGGTTCGTGGAGCCAGTTAAAGCAAAATGTAACCGGGTATTATGGGGTGGGCACCGCGTTTAAAAAAATGGACGAAGAAGGCAGGTGGGAAGAATTGAAAAGGCTCTACGATAAATCTACTTTTATTAAAACGCTGATAGCCAACTGTGAAATGTCTATGAAAAAAAGCTTTTTCCCTATGACCCGTTTTCTTTCCACCCATCCTGTATACGGAGAAATATGGAATAAGATCTTTGATGAATACGAACTTACCAAGCAATATGTATTTCGCCTCACCGGCAAAAATGAGCTGATGGCGGATTACCCGGTAGAGCAGCTTTCTGTTCAGATGCGGGAGCGGATCGTGCTGCCATTGGTAACCATACAACAGTATGCCATTACCAAAGTAAGGGAAATAGAAGAAAACGCATCTGAATCGCCGCATAAGCAAACGCTGGAAAAATTAGTGATGCGTTGTGCTTTCGGTATTATCAATGCGGGAAGAAATTCGGCGTAAGGGAGAGGTGGTGAGGTTTCAGGTCTCAGGTTTCAGGGTACAAGTTGCAAGGTGTAGGAGGTTTCAGGATTAACGGTCATAGGCTGTAAAATATATAGCATGTTGTCTGATGTCTGTGCGAAATCTATGTTGTTGGGTATAGCAGGCATTAATCGTAATGAAAACGGCATTGAATGATATAGCATTTCTGGTCTGTTCCTTTCTTCCCTTCTATTTTATACACAAGCCTGTGCTCACCTGTAATTCGTCTTGACCAATAACCTTTTAAATCGTATCTGAGCGGCTCAGGTTTCCCGGTTCCCTGAAATGGAGTTTTTTTGATTTCGTTTAGTTGGTTCTTAATTTTTTCAACAATAGTACTATCTGTTTCTATCCAATATTGAAAGTCTTCCCATCCGTTTTCTGTAAACTCAAAATTCATGAGATACGATTATTATAATTTGAATTTACGGGTCTTACCACTTTTTAATTGACTTATTGAGTCGTGTAGCCTTTGCCTGTTCGTTGAAGTTGATAGCAAATGTCCGGTTTCGGTAAGCGAGTTGTACTCTTTCATTGATAAGATTACAACAGCTTCGTCTTCAGAGGCTCTTGAAACAACAATTACATCAGAAGATTTGGAAACATCGTCTAAATACTTTTTGATATTGCTTCTTAATTGAGTTACAGATACTGCTTGCATGAGATTTGTTATTTTGTACGTCCAAATGTACATGATATTGTACAGTATTCAAAAAAATATAGTTAAGAATCTTCCCAAAGGCAATGTTGAGATTTTACGACAGTTTACGCCCGGTATCCAAAGTTTACGTTATATATAACAAAAGCCATCCATAGAAATGAACGGCTTTAACGATTGCTTGCCCTGTGAAAAAGCTTAGGCGTTAAGCAGGTTGCAAGTTGCAGGTTACAAGGTGTGCCCCCTGAAACCTGTACCTGAAACCTACCTAAAAGCTGAAAATAGCTGCCAGTACAAACGACCCTGTGCTTTTAACGCCTGCCCCGTTATTTTTTATGAATATCGGATCCTCTGCGCTGTCTAAACGGAATTCAGGTATGATCATGAAATTTTGAACCGGTTTAATATTAAAAGAAAGCGTGGTTTGAAAAATGCCTGAGCCAAAAAGCGGGTAAACGTCATCATATTCATCCATATAAGTTATTACGCCTTTCTTGTCATCGAAATATTCACCCCGAAGCGTTAGTCCGAATTTTTCTGTGGGATCAACGTTCAGGTAAACTGCGGAACCCCACCAGGAACCGGAACTACCGCCTTTGGGTTTGTAAAATTTTACGGTTCCGTCATATCCCAGGCTGAACTTATCGGAAACTGTGGCGGTGGCGGTTAGTCCGAGCTGGTTATTAGCCGCATTGTCAAAATCCTTTCCACCCACATAATTCAGGAAAGCGCTGAATTTATCAAAGCTGGCGCTGAATTGTCCCAAAACGAATTTTTTAGCGAACCCGGCGCTGATATAATCATTGGGATTGGCTATACCTACCATTAGTCCGAAATGATCGCCCAATCCGAAATCTGCTTTAATGCCGGTATGCGAGAAAGGACCATAGGAAAACATATAGCTCATGCTATAGTTGCGGTTGAGCTGGGGATCCAGCACTTCATAACCCACATGGGTACCCCATTTGCCTATGGTTAATTTTACTTTATCGGAAGGAGCGTAACTAACATAGGCCTGTTTGATAGCTGCCATGGCGCCTGCTTCGGCATAGGAAAATTCCTGCGCCCTGCTCCCAAAGCCAAGGTCAATGGTTGCGGATACTTTTCCAACCATGTAATCTGCTTTAATGGAAGCCATACCCAGCTCAAAGGAATTTTGAGAATTGGTGAAGCTGGTATAGTTGTTAGTAGCGTCCTGGTCTTTGGCATTGGCAAAATTATAACGGTAATACCCGTCAACCGACCCCGAAAGGGTTAGTTCTCCTTTTTTTGTGGCGGAGTCCTGGGAAAAGACAGGTGAAAATGCGGCCATGAAAATGGCAGGTGTAAGAAATTTTCTTAACATTGCAGTTGATTTTAAGTGTTAAATGGAAAGGGTACTGTTTTAAACCTGGTCAGAGGTTTTCTTAAACTGTACCTTTTCTTTTTTATGTGAATTAGTCGGCTTTTTATTTAATTACCTCAGCTAATCTATTGCTTCCTCCTCGTGAATGCTTCCATTATTAGTTACCAGCAAAGTTCCCTGCAGGTATTTTTCATTGTGTTGCGTGGCGTCCAGTCCAATTTCTTCTTCTTCGGCTGTAACACGCAATGGCAATATAAAATTGATGAACTTGAAAATGGCGTAAGACACTACGAAGCTATACCCCACGGCTATGGCCATGGCTTTTAGCTGGATGAAGAAAAATGCGCTGTTACCGTAGAACCATCCATCGCTGCCACCGGCATTAACCGTTGTGGTGGCAAAGATGCCGGTCATGAGCATGCCTACCATACCTCCTATTCCATGGCAGGGAAAAACATCGAGGGTGTCATCTAATGAAGATTTTTGTTTATAGTATATGGCAATGTTGGAAATGATAGCTGCCACAAGCCCGATAAAGATGCTTTGCGGGATAGCTACAAAGCCTGCAGCGGGTGTAATAGCTACCAGTCCTACTACGGCACCAATGCAAAAGCCTACAACAGAAGGCTTTTTTCCTTTCAGCACATCAAAGAACATCCAGCCCAATCCACCGGCTGCAGCAGCAGTGTTGGTGGTAGCGAATGCCGAAACCGCAAGGGCGTTGGCGCCTAAAGCGGATCCCGCGTTAAAACCAAACCAGCCAAACCACAGTAAACCCGTACCGATCAATACATAAGGAATATTTGCGGGGGGTATTTCCCTGTGCTCAATATGCGCTTTCCTGCGTTTTAAAACCAATGCACCTGCTAATGCCGCACAGCCTGCAGAAATATGCACTACGGTTCCACCTGCGAAATCCAGCGCTCCCATTTTAAATAAAAATCCTTCAGGATGCCAGCTCCAGTGTGCCAGAGGTGCATATACCAGGATACTGAAAAGGGCAATAAACAAAATATAGGAAGTAAACCGGATCCTTTCGGCCACTGCGCCCACTACTAACCCCGGGGTTATAATGGCAAACATTAACTGAAATACGGAAAACAGTGTTTTGGGAATGGTAGGAGCGCCCACCCAGGGCTCACCGGAGCTTACATCTTTAAAGAACAGGTGGGTAGAAGGGTTGCCGATAAACCCGCCAACATCTTCTCCGAAGCAAAGGCTGTAACCTACAAAAACCCACAGCACGCTAACCACACCGGCGGCTACTACGCTTTTCATCATGGTGGAGATCACGTTTTTACGGTGAACCATACCACCATAAAAGAAGGCAAGTCCGGGGGTCATTAAAAAAACCAGTGTAGCGGCTACAATAACCCAGGCAATATCGGCAGGGCTGTAAACGCCGGTATCTGCAAAATCAGTAACAGGGGTAACAAAAATAGCAGCCAGTGCTATGGCTGCCAGTACAAGGAAGGGGGCAATTTGTTTTAGCGTTCTCTTAGCCATGTAGAAATTTTTAAATTATAAATAATAATTATTTATTAATATTAAACAAATATACTGTAGAATTAGATATTATTTCACAAAATAACTTACATATTATTATTTATAATCTAAATTTTAATTTTATTGAATTTGATTCATTATGATATATGTGCTATAATTATGTTGATTTTTAAATAATTAGTAACAATAGTTGATGATTTTATTGTTATTATTGAATAAAATATTATTTATTTTGGCTCATATACCATATTATATTTAATAATTATTTATTTTATTATTGGTTAGTTAATTTAAATATGTATACTTATTTATGCTATTAAAAATAAAAAGCCAGGCTTTTACGCCTGGCTGCACACATGTTTTCTTTCATCATCTTTCATTATTCTTTAAAGGCCATTTGCCTTTTTAACTCCAGCATTTCAGACTTAAGCTTTTCTATTTCGTGCTGCTGTTCCTTTATAGAAGCTACTAAAACCGGTATCAGGCCCGTTTCGTCTATTGTTTTAATAGTGGCGTTGCGGTATACATTTTTTCCATACCTGTACGATACCGGTTTTTCGTTTACCAGGTGGGGGAAAACCGCCTGGATATCTTCAGCAATAAAGCCATATTGTTTTCCTGCTTTGAGCCGCAGGTGTTTAAATGATCCGGCATTGTATTCAAACTGCTTTGGGTCAAGCTGAGTTATTTTATGCAAAGGATCATTAATTGCTTCTATGTTTTTTTTGATGGAATGATCCGGTATGTCCTGTCCATAGCCTGCTGCAGCAGTTATAAGGAGGGAAAATACCATACCGGCCTTTATTATAGCATTGTTATGAAACATTATTATTGAATTTAAATGATGACAATGTAATTGTGAAGGAACAACCCTTGTGCAGGTTGCCTGGTAACTTTATTGATTATGCGTGATGAACTATCAAAAGTTGGGAGGGGGAGTGGCAACAGGGAAAAAATTGGTTTGCCTGTAATCTGCTTGTCCTTTATTCTTTTTCTTTAAGGAGGTAATAGCTATGTTGGCTCCAGTGGAAAAGGCGTTTTTGTGATCTGCTATGAATGACTGCTCTCCCTCCCGTTCCTGGCGTTCCTTTCCTGAACTATCAGTTTCGGTATCTGTAAAAAGCTCGGCAGGATGCGTCTTTAAGGCAGAAAAAGAAAAAAGCGGCAGCAGGGAAGCGCTTCCTTTAAGAAGAAATATTGTTACTAATAAGAGAGCTGTAATATGTTTGAAATTATTAAGCAATACGCAAAAATAAATCCTTTGTCTGTTTAAATAAATGTATTACCCTGTAAAATTTTGTGAATGCCGTATTACGCCACCCGGTGTTTTAATACCGGTTTTTTGTTTTTCATGCTGTACATTTATGAAACGCCTCATTTTTAGTTTTTTGAAAAACAGAAACATCATATTAACGCTTCCCTGCATGTGCCTGGCTTTGTATGCAAAAGCCCAGTTTCCGGATAACGGTGCACACCCTGTTGATGAAAAAGCCGGGAACTGGTGGTGGTACGGATGGATCCTTCTTATAGCCGTTGCCGTAGTTTATTGGATTATTCATTCATTACAGAAAAGGCTAAAAGAGGAAAAAATAATCAGTGCTTTTGCTACCTCCTTATACGGGCAAAAAACGGTGGAAGACATTTTTTGGGATACAGCCAAGAACTGTGTTGAAAAAATAGGGTTTATTGATTGCGTGGTATACCAGGTAGATACAGCACGAAATTTGTTACTGCAAAAAGCCGCATTCGGACCTAAGAATCCCTGGCGCCGCGAAATTATTAACCGTATTGAAATACCGGTAGGTAAGGGAATTGTAGGATCAGTAGCCCAAACCGGTAAAGCAGAGATCATTTATAATACTGCAGCCGATCCCCGTTATATTGTTGATGATGAAAGAAGGTTATCGGAAATAACAGTTCCTGTGTGGATAGATGGAAAAGTTTTTGGCGTTATAGATTCTGAGCATCCCCGGCGGCGGTTTTATAAAAAGTATCATTTGCGGGTGCTGAAAAAAATTTCCGCTATTTGTTCGGAGCGTATTGCTAAATACCTGGCGGAAGACAAATTGCGCAGCAAAATTGCACGCGACCTGCACGATGAAATTGGATCAACCCTTACCAGTATTAATATTCTCAGCAAAGTGGCCATGCAGGACGGGCTTGAAAAAGATAAAATAAAAACCTATCTGCAAAAAATAAAAGATAACTCCGGCAGTATCATGGAACGTATGAGCGACATTGTTTGGGCCATTAACCCTGTTAACGACAGCTTCGACAAAGTGATGTTACGTATGAAAGAATTTGCAGCCGAAATACTGGAATCTGCCGGCATTAATTACTATTTCAACGAAGAGGGATCGCTCAATAAAACGCAGCTTAACTTAGAACAACGGAAAGATATTTACCTGATTTTTAAGGAGGCGGTAAGTAATGCGGTTAAGTACAGCAGGGCCACAGAAGTAAATGTTATTCTGCAAAAGGAAAATGACAGGTTGAAAATGACTATTATAGATAACGGTAACGGTTTTGATGCTGAAGCCGAATACCCGGGCAACGGAATAAAAAATATGCAGAACAGGGCCGCGGGCATGCACGCCATTTTGAGAATTGATTCCATAAAAGGTACAGGCACTACCGTTGCCATTGAAGTGGTTATCACATGATTAGGGTATGGGCTGCTATAATAAAGATGAGTAAGTTGCAGTATAGTCAATTTCATTTTAGTGAAATTTCATGATATTATTTATTGCATAATGTATGTATAAATGATACCCGGGGAATTTTAAAAAACCGTACCACTATATGCCTATGCCTGTTAGTATTGTTATATATGAAGATAATACCACGCTTCGGGAAAGCTTAAGCAGCCTGCTTGCACTTACGGGCGAATACGTCGTTTTAGCCAGTTACCCCGATTGTTCAAATGTGATCAACGATATAAAGGATAAACATCCCGATGTGATATTAATGGATATTGATATGCCCGGCATTAATGGTATTGAAGCCGTAAAAAAAATAAGGACAGTTAACGCTGTTGTACAAATTATAATGCTTACCGTTTTTGACGATAATACCCATGTGTTTGATGCTATGTACGCCGGCGCTAATGGCTACCTGCTAAAAAAATATGTTTCCGATAAATTGATCCATGCCATAAGAGAAGTGCTGGAAGGCGGGGCCCCTATGAGCCCGTCTATTGCACGTATGATCATTTCCAGTATGCAGGAAAATATAAAAATTCCCGCCAAAAACTACCAGCTTACCAACAGGGAAAAAGAGATCCTGCAGTTATTGTCAAAAGGGAACAGCTTTAAGCTGATTGCGGCTGATTTATTTATCAGTCTCGATACGGTGCGCACCCATATCAAGCATATTTACGATAAACTCCATGTGCGCTCCCAGGGCGAAGCCATTAGTAAAGCCATTAATGAGAAGTTGGTGTAAGGTGTGGGGTATGAGGTATGAGGTGTAAGGTGTAAGGTTGTCAGCTATCAGGTGACTACTGGCGACAGGATGCATACTACTTCTTTCACCTCTCACTTTTATCTTTTATTTATAATTTATAGTTTGTAGTTTATGGTTGCATTTCGTTTCGGATTTAGTATTTGAATTTTATTTGGTTCTTGCTTTTTGGTTCTTGGTGCTTCTTTTCGAATTTCAGCTTTCCGGCTTCATGTTTACAGTTGTATTGCTCATAGCCCAAAACTGATCGCCGGCAGCCTTTGGATTTCGGATTTTTGGTTTATCGTTTGTGGTATAGAGTTGCATTTTCTTCGGATTTCCGACTTCCCGTTTCGGATTTGAAATTTAATATTTGAATTTTATTTGGTTCTTGTGATTTGTCTTTTGGTGCTTTACATTCCTCCTGTATTCTCTTCAGATTTTCCCCTGTTTTAGGCAAAGCCCGAAACCATTTTGGCCATTATTATCATTGTATTATCTTTAATTTAACCTGCGCTAACCATTTGCTATGGTAAATTGCAGTAGTAAACAGTGCTATTACGCTTCTAACAAAAAATACGTATGTGTTCTCATAAAAATCTAACCCGAAAATTATTATTTTGTTCTTTATTGTTGCTTCCTGCCGCTTACCTGTTTGCCCAAAATAAAGCAGAACAGGCGCTGGAAATACTTTCACAAAAATATCCACAGGAAAAAGTGTACCTGTTGTATAATAAAGAGCGCTACCTGGCAGGAGAAAACATGTGGTTTAACGCTTTTGTGTTTGAAGGATATAACCGGTCGCTTATTTCCACCAATCTTACCCTGGAACTGTACAACAGTAAAAAAACACTGATCAGCAGAAAGCAGCTCCCGCTTTTTGAAGGGGAAGGACAGGGCAGTTTTGCGCTTCCGGACTCCTTACCCGAAGGGCTCTATTACGTTAGGGGCTACACGCAGTGGATGCTCAATTTTGATGAGGCTTTTCAGTATATGCATTCATTCAGGTTGTACAATACCGCTTCGCCGCAAAAGCTTGTGCCCGATTCCCTGGCCGTATGGACTGCTGCCATATTTCCCGAAGGCGGTACGTTTATTGAAGGACTAAGCAGTAAGGTTGCTGTGCGGCTTTCATCGCCCGGCGTATTGCCGGAGAACTGGAGCGGGTATGTTATTGATGCGGCCAAGCCATCTGAAAAAATTACCAGCTTTACGGCTTTAGACCGGAATGTGGCTGTATTTGGTATTATACCGGAAAAAGAAAAAAAATACCAGGTGATTGTGCAGGATAAGAAAGGGAAAAAGCAAACGATAGCTTTGCCTGAAGCGCAGCCATCAGGTGTAAACCTGCAGGTAAACAGTACTACTAACGCTATATTTTATTCGCTGCAGTTTAAAAACCTGCCTGCAAATGCCAAAGGATATAAGATCATTGGCACCATGAATAACATTTTAGTGTACAAAGCCAGTATTAATAAAATAACATCCGAAATAGCGAGCTCTATTCCTGCCGATAAACTCATCAATGGTGTTTTACGTTTAACCGTATTTGACGAGTCGGAAAATGCAGTGGCAGAAAGATTATGTTTTGTTCAGCCGCAGCAGCTTAATGTTGGCCGGCCATCCTTTCCGCCCCTTTACCTGAGCAGCACACCCCGGGGTGTAAACGGCTTTGATATTATGGCTGATACCAGCTATCTGAAATATTCGGTGCTGGTGCTCGATGGTGGTGTTAATGATTATTTAGACAGCGAAAATATTTTAACCAGCTTATGGCTTACCTCCGACTTTACCGGCAGAATAGATGCACCCGCACGCTACTTTGATGCAGATGCAGAGCCGATGGCACTGGATGCATTGCTGATGTCGGAAAAGTGGAAGCGTTTTGACTGGGCCGGGGTAACGGCAGGAAAATTTCCGGAGATCCGTTTTACTCCCGAGCCCTATATTTCCTATAAAGGAACAGTTTACGGAGGAGGAGGAATTGTAGCTAATGAAACCGTAAATCTCATTTTCTATTTTGCCGATTCTACCACACAGCTCAACCAGGTAACCACCGATTCCAAAGGAGTATTTGAACTGAAAAACCTGATTTTTGAAGAGCCGCTGAAAGTATATTACCAGGTTAATGATAAAAAGATAGCCCCACGGGATGTTACGGTAACTTTTGAGTCGCTGAATAAAGTTGTTCCTTTCAGGGGCGCATTACCCCAGGGTGGTTATACACTGGTTAAAAGACTGCCCAATGATAAGGTGCCGGCAGATATAGCAAGAGCCATTATTAACCGCAATAACCAGGAAGCTGCGAATGAAAAATTTAAAACGCTGGAAGAAGTAAAGGTAGTAGCACAGAGCAAAAGCAATAAGCAAAAGTTAAATGAACAACTAAGTTCCGGCATGTTCAGAAGCATGAATGAAGATGTATTTGATCTGGTAAATGAAAACCCGGAAGCCATGTCGTACCAAAACGTACTTCAGTGGCTGCAGGGCCGTGTGGCAGGGTTACAGATACAAATGCAGGGGGGCGATTATATTCCCATTATCAGGGGTAGCCGGGTACAGTTGTATCTCGACGAAATGCCGGTTGATCCAGGTACCATAAGCGGCATGTCGGTAAGTAACATCGCTATGGTAAAAGTGATCAAAAGTGGTTTTGTAGGAGGCATAGGCGGTGGTGGTGGCGGCGCGGTAGCCATTTATACCCGCAGGGGCGATACGCAGGCTGCGAATGCGCAAAAACCGCCATCCCTCAATAACAGTGTGCTGGCAGGCTATGATAAAGTAGCGCCTTTTTATGAGCCGGATTATAAGGATGCTTCCGTTAAGCGCATAGAAAAAGACAGCCGTGATGCCCTGTACTGGAACCCCATAGTAATGCCCGAAGGAAGCAAGCCCATCCAGATCCGTTTTTATAATAATGACGATGCCAAAAGTATAAGGGTAGTTATTATCGGGTTTTCAAAAGATGAGGATATGCCGTTGTTTTATAATGAGATATTTAAATTATAGCATTTACCTTGTCTTTACTCTCGGGTCAACCATACTATACAATACATCTGAAAAGATATTGATGAGAACGAATAATGTTGCAGTTACCAGCACACTGCCCATCACCACCGGAAAATCAAGCTTATCCAAAGCATCTACCGTTATTTTCCCGATTCCTTTCCAGCCAAAGATATATTCCACAAAAAAAGCTCCGGCCAGCAATTCGGCAAACCAGCCCGTAATAGCCGTAAGCACAGGGTTAATGGCATTGCGCAGGGCATGCTTGAATATTACTTTTCTTTTGCTTAGTCCTTTGGCGTATGCGGTGCGTATATAATCCTGGTTCAATACATCCAGCATGGCGCTGCGGGTAAGCTGGGTAATGATGGCTAAGGGGCGGATACCCAAAGTAAGCGCGGGAAGGATGAGATTTTTTAGAACAAGGTATTTTTCGCCGGTATAATCATCATATTCAAAGTAGCTGCCGGTAAGGTTAAGTCCTGTATAGGCACCCAATACAATCGCAAAAAAATAAGCGATAAGAATGCCCGTAAAAAACGAAGGCGCCGAAATGCCCAGCACGCTTGTAAAAACCGCTGAGGTATCCATCCACGTGTTTTGCTTAACAGCAGCCAATACCCCCAGCGCAATGCCGGCAACAGTGGCAAACAGCATGGCGGCCACCGCCAGCAGCATGGTGCCGGGCAGGGCTTCCATCAGTATGTTCAGCACATCTCTTTTGGTTTGGTAAGAATGGCGCAGGTAGGGCAGCTTTATAGCAAAATTGATCTTTTCATTGCCAATAAATAGTCCTTTTAGTTCTTTTTGTTCAATTTCCTGTGCGGAGTGGATGCTTACGGGCGAAATATCTTTTACATAATATACAAACTGCTTCCATTTGGGCTGATCTAAATACAGCTCTTTACGTATGTTTTGAATGGTAGCGCTGTCGCCGGTTTGTCCTAATACGAGGCGCGCCGGATCGCCAAATCCCTGGAATAAAAAAAACACAATACATACCACTCCTGCCAGAACAAGCAACGCATAAACAATTTTATTAGTAAGGTATCGTATCAATGCATGCTGTTTAATTTGCGATAGCCTGTATGGTTTCCTTAGCGTCATCCCAGTCGGCATAGCTCCATTTATTCCTGATCGTTCCGCTTTGCAGCAGGTACAACGTGGGGTTGGTGCGGGCCGCTGTTTTGATGGGCACTACATCACATTTTAAAAAGGTTATATGCGGCAGGGTATTAAAGTAGGCACTAATCTCATCCGCGTTATTGGTAACCACGAACAGGTTTATTTTTTGCTGCTGCAATACCGGGTATAAAGATTCAAAATGCTTTACCCATTCGCCTTTACCCGGATCATCCTTTATAAATAAAAAGGCGCTGTAACCTGCATCGCTCAGTACCTGCAGGGTAGTATCGTTTCCCGACAGGGTAGTAAGCACAAAATCCTTAATAGCGGGCTCGGCGTTTCCTTTACGGATCAGCTTGTCGTATCGTTTTACAAAGTGATAAACGGAATCATCAAAATCATCAGGAAAGTTATCGGAAGTGAACTCAACCGTTGCGCCGTCTTTTTTATATACGAAACTGATCACTGTACTATCAGGTATCGCATCCGGCGGTATTTTCATCTTTTCAGGAATATTATTGCCTTTTTTAAAAGGAAGGCAATCGGCTACAGGCAAATGCTTTAATACATACCATTGTAACCATATACTAAAAATTACAGACAGTAGAATAATACATACGCTGCCGAATGACGACAGTGCCGGCTTGATTTTATTACGCCATGAAAAGATGAGCAGAATCAGTACCAGCAGCACGATATCCTTTACAAAAGATGCTTTTGGCGTAAGGGGGATACAGTCGCCAAAGCAACCGCAGCTTCTGAATTTTCCCGACAGGTAAGCATAGCCGGTTAAAAAAGTAAAGAAAATGATCAGTACCAGTAAAAGCCAGCTAAACAAACGCATCTTCCAGCCTGCCAGCACCGCCACGCCGGCTACTATCTCAAATGCGATCATAATAACAGAAAAAGCCAGCGCGTAATCGTTCATGGCATGCATGAGGTTCGGCAACCAGCCTGCTTGCGCCCACACTTCAAAAAACTCCTGCATTTTATAGGCCAGTCCTAAAGGGTCATTGGCTTTTACCAGCCCCGAAAAAATAAAAAGAATGCCAACAATGTATCTGGAAATGGTTATGATTGATTTCATGCGTAATGTGGCTAAGGATTTGGATGGTTATATTGTTAAAGGCTAAACTACATAATAATTTGAAGACTTGCCCAACTAAGCCGGTTGAAAACGCAGCATGAGCCGGGAGTTACATGATAAACTGCCCCTGCAGAAATATTAATAACCGCATACCAACAAACTGAGATCTATAATTTTCAACTGCAAAAAAAAAGGCGATGCCAGTGGCTTCGCCTTTAGCAATCTATAGGTAATACCAATATTTTATTCTTCCACAACAGGCGCATCGGGTGCATTGCTTTTTACCGATGCAATGCCATTGTCGCGGCCCGACTCATTTTCATACATCTGGCTTTTGCCAATTACCTGTCCGTTGCTGGCTTTGAGGTTGAAATAAGGCTTCCCGTTCTTGGCGGTCAGCTTCTCATAACGTGCATCGTCACCCGCATTTTTCTTTACAGAGTCAATGCCGTTTTGCCTGGCAGCCGTGGTGGTGTATCCTTCGCTGCTAAGGATTACCTGCCCGTTGCCCGCCACCAGGTTAAAATAATACTCCCCGTTACTACCGGTTTTTGTTACGAATTTTCCCATGACATATCTTTTTTAGTGAAATTCAATATACGTTTTTTTACGGGTTTACCCATCCCATATATCTTTAATACCATGGCCGGCGCCAGTTTCGTATTTTTGCAGCTATGCAAAATAAATCGTATTCCTTACCGGATATCCTTTCCCGCTTAAACATTGACGCCCTCAACGACATGCAGATCGCTTCTGTTGCGGCCAATGAGCAGCACAACAATGTGGTATTGCTTTCGGCAACGGGATCGGGAAAAACACTGGCTTTTTTGTTACCCATACTGGATTTGCTTGACCCGGAAAATAAAAAAACACAGGCGCTTATTGTGGTGCCGTCGCGCGAGCTGGCTATGCAGATAGAAAAAGTATTCAAGTCGCTGGGCACCTGGTATAAGGTTACCTGCTGCTATGGAGGTCACCTGCGGGAAACGGAGGAAAATAATTTGCAGCAGCCGCCTGCGCTGCTTATTGGTACGCCCGGAAGACTGGCGGACCATATACGGAGGGGAAATATTACTACAGATACCATTGAAACCCTGGTGCTGGATGAGTTTGATAAATCGCTGGAATCGGGCTTCCATGAAGAAGTGGCTTTCATCATCCGTTCCCTGCCGGCTTTAAAAAATCGGATCCTCACTTCTGCTACCGAAGCGGTTGAAATTCCGGCATTTATTGGATTGGAAGATCCTGTAAAGCTGAATTTCCTGTCGGGCGCAGATGAAGTGCCTGAAGGGCTGGCAATCAAAATAGTGCAGAGCGATAAAAAGGATAAGCTGGAAACGCTTTTTAAGCTGATCTGTTATTTGGGCAACCGCTCCACCGTTGTGTTCTGTAATCACCGCGAAGCGGTGGAACGCACGAGTGAATATTTAACGCAGCAAACCATTACCAACGTGTTTTATCATGGCGCAATGGAACAGCAGGAAAGGGATAATGCTTTATGCAAATTCCGGAACGGCACTTCCAATATATTGGTAACAACAGACCTGGCTTCACGGGGGCTGGATATTCCCAATATCCGGTATATCATTCATTTTCACCTTCCGCAAACGGAAGAGATCTTTACGCACCGCAACGGAAGAACCGCACGGATGGACGCCAGCGGCACTGCCATACTTATTTTGTCGCCTGAGGAGAAACGTCCGGCTTATGTTGCACGGGATACGGAAAAAATAAGTTTACCGAAAACCGATATACTTCCCGAAAAACCCAAATGGTCAACGCTGTTTATCGCTGCCGGCAAAAAAGACAAGGTGAATAAAGTTGATATTGTTGGTTTCCTGAGCAATAAAGCGAACCTGAAAAAGGAAGACATAGGATTGATTGAAGTAAAAGATTTTTTTTCTTTTGCAGCAGTACGAAAAGTAAAAATGGGTGAGGCGCTGCGGTTGATCAAAGATCAGAAAATAAAAAACAAAAAGGTGAAGATTGATATTGCGAAGTAAAAATCAGGAAGATAGTTTGTATTGCATTCCTTTCGCCCGTCTGGTGTCTTCACCAGAAGGGGAGGAGGCATTGCCTGCCAGTTTTTTTCGTTTTTTACCTTTGATGAGCATTTCTACCTGGGAACAATTTGTCCCTATGTAGCTCCCCAGCTCTGAATCTCTTTTTCTTAGTTTTTTCAGATAATCAATAGGGTTAATGGAATCAGTAAAGGCAGCTACAATGTCCACTACAGAGAAATACCATTTGCGGAGATTGTTTGTAGTTAAATAATACTTCATGTTTTCAAACTTAAAAAAAGCTGCTGAAAAAATCCAGCAGCTTAACAAATTCTGTATTCACATACTACTTACCACATACCACTTCCCACATACTACTTCACCCACTTATTTCTCCTTCCACTCCACCCCGGTATCTTTCCAGCTTTTTGAATTGGCCGAATCAATCACTGCTTCGCATACTTTTTGGGTTTCATACGCGTCTTTAAATGTAGGATGACAGTCTTCGCCGGTTTCGAGTGATTTGAGGAAGTCGGCTACCTGGTGAATAAAGCTGTGCTCGTAGCCAATGCCTAACCCGGGTACCCACCATTTATCCATATAGGGCTGGTCGCCATCTGTAACATGAATGGAGCGCCATCCGCGAACGATGGATTCATCCCTGTGATCAAAATATTCCAAACGGTTCAGGTCGTGCAGGTCCCAGCGAATGGAAGCATGCTCGCCGTTGATCTCAAAAGTATACAGGGCTTTATGTCCACGGGCATAGCGGGTAGATTCAAACAAGCCTAATGACCCGTTGGCAAAATGACAATGGAAGATACAGGCATCATCAATACCTACTTTTTGCACTTTACCCGTTACCTGGTGCATGCGCTCTTTAATAAAAGTTTCGGTAACGGCCGATACATCTTTAATGCCGCCGTTGAGCCACATGGCCGTGTCAATACAATGTGCCAGCAAATCGCCGGTAACGCCCGATCCTGCTGCATCCACGTCTAAACGCCAGGCGGCTGTTCCGCCCTGGGGAACGTCGGCACTGATCGTCCAGTCCTGCAAAAAATTAGCCCGGTAATGAAAGATCTTTCCCAGTTTGCCGGAATCTATGATCTGCTTTGCCAGGCTAACTGCGGGCAGGCGGCGGTAGTTATACCACACGGTATTTTTTACACCCGTTTTTTCCACGGCATCCACCATTCCTTTCGACTCGGCTAAGGTTCGGGCAAGTGGTTTTTCGCAAAGGATCATTTTACCTGCTTTTGCTGCTGCAATCGCAATTTCGGCGTGCATATCGTTGGGTGTGCAAATATCCACCGCGTCAATATCGTTCCGGGCTATCAGTGCTTTCCAGTCTGTTTCAATAGATTCGTAGCCCCACTGATCGGCGAAGGCCTGCACTTTTTCTTTATTCCTGGAGCAAACCGCTTTAAGCACCGGGCTGTATTGCAGTTCGGGAAAAAAATTATCAACACGGTTGTAACCGTTAGAGTGGGTGCGGCCCATGAATCCTGTGCCGATCAACCCTATACGTAGTTCCTTTTTATTACTCATTTTTTACTGATTAAATGTTGATCTGAAATATAAATCTCTTGTCATTTTTGTAAGACCGGAAAGTTGTAAGACCGTAAGACCGTAAGATGGTAAGACTGTAAAAGACAGGCGCTATTCCTCTTACTCTCTTGCTCTCTTACTCCCCTCTCCATCCATGCTGGTCTCTCACTTTAATCATGGCGGCCAGAATATCATTCCATGTTTGCTGCTTGTGCATTACTTCATTGGGAAACATACAACCATCCCAGCAAATATGATCGAACGCTTTTGTTAGATTACCCTTTTCATCGCGCAGCCAGTAGCCGGCATCATGGGCGATATCTAATTTCCCGTTAGGATCCGTTGCGAGGCAATGCCGGCCGGTTTTGTCGTGCGAGCCTGTGCCATGCACGGTGCCGTCATTCTGCGCCACATGGAAATCAATCGTCCACGGACGAAGCGCTGCTGTTAATTTTTTCAACCCTTCTTCCAGTGTAGCACGATCGCTCCATTGAAAATCAGCAGGCAGTATCCTGTCTTCAGGTGCATTATAACCTAAAAGGTATAAAAAGGTATGCGACATGTCGGCCTGGAAACCAATATTGGGGCGATCCACTGCTTCCAGCGTATCAATCATTGCCTTCCAGCTATGCATACCCGCCCAGCAAATTTCACCTTCTGCGGCAAGTTTCTCACCATAGTCTGCGGCTACATCACAGGCTGTACGAAATGTTTCTGCAATCAATTTTGTGCTGTTCACAGGATCTTTATACCATTGATCGGGGCTGCTGGCAGAGTCAATGCGAATGACCCCGTACCGGCGAATGCCTATATCATTTAGTTTTTGTGCAAATACACAGCTTTTGCGCACCTGCTCCACAAAAAATTTACGATCATCGGCACTGCCTAAAACAGGTCCACCCCATATAGGCGCCACCAGGCTGCCAATACTCAGGTTATGCCTGCTTACTTTATCCGCCAGTTTTTTTGGACCATCGGCATCGTCCAGGTCTATAGAGGGATCAAATAATCCTACATCCACTCCGTCGAACTTTATACCATTTACTTCAGCGGCAGCGGTATATTCGAGCATGGTATCGATCAGCAATGGTGGTTCTGAATCAGGACCTTTGCCAACAACACCCGGCCATGTGGCGTTGTGTAGTTTGGGATAGTTGTTCTTTTCCATATCATTGTTATTTATGGTTTGTAGTTTATTGTTTGTTTGTTATCTGCCGCCGCGGGCAGATTTGCTATTTGTGATTTGTTTCTTATTTCTTATGATTTCTGATTCATTATCCCAACACCAGGTCGGGGTTGCCGGGACCGAAATGTTTTAATATTACAATAGGATCGTTTGCGGAAGGATTTACAATAGTAACACCTTCTTTTGCCGCTTTTTCACTTACAAAAAATTCGTCGTTGGTTAATTGCCCGTAGCGGATCAACGCGGGTGTTTCAATATCCCAAACGCCAAACCTGCCATGGCCCTGCATTACGATAATGCCATAGGCGCCACTGTCTTTGATCGTTACGGTTGCGCCGGGCATAACGGTAAGCTCTTTGGCGCTGAAGGCATCCGATTTATAGCATATCCAATTCTCTACATAACCCGCTGCTTTCATTTGCTCAATAGGCTTCACGGGTTTCGGCGCCATAAAACGGTTGGCCATGGTATTGGGGTCAACGTTCAGTTCCCAGTCTAATACGTCTATCAACGCATCAAAATCGCCAATGCTTTCTTTAGGTGTTCCGTTCCATAACAGTTCTTCCGGAATAATAGCTTCATTTACTAATGACTGGTACATAGCAAATACATCGGAAGCTTTCTGCGGTTCGTAGGTACACATACTACCCGGAGCATGCAGCAGTCCCGGCGGCACATCCCACCCGGTACCGGGCTCAAGCCGGTATGCCTGCGAGTAATTTGTTATTTTATTATCGCCTTTCGTAAAGTTTACGAGGCATTCGCGGATCTGGTCTTTTGTGGTGCCCGGTGCAATGCCGATAAAGGTATAGGGATAATCGCCGCCATGGTTATTGAGCTGTGGCGGAAAATAATACGCTTCGGGTTTGCCTTTTTGCCCGATCAGCGCGGCTTTTTCATCATTGTGATGCACGTGATGGGGGAGCGGCCCCATATTGTCGAAGAACTTGGAGTACATTGGCCAGGATTCGTGTTCCTTCCATATCCTTTCGCCGATCAGTTCATCCTTAAGCTCACTCACGGCGTCTCTCAGTAGTATTTGTACGGTTTTTGATCCGTCGTTAAATACAACAGGACTCAGTCCTTCGTTTTCGCCCGTGAGCGGCCCGTTCTTTGCTGGTGTGGTAGAAGAGAACCAGCGTTCGTCTATTCCTCCCCGTTGTCCGCCCAAAACATAATAATCATCAGGATGTAATTTAATTCTTCTTCCCGGCACGCAAAACGACCTGGGTACCCAGGTTGGCGCCAAACGCAGGATGCCTTTTCCCTGGTCTAAAGCTTTTTGTGCTACACTTGATTTTTCCATTGTGTGAAATTGAAATTGTGTTTAATCAGCTATTGTTATATGTGTTTAAGAAATTGGTAATGCGCGCTTCCTGGTGCAGCACTTCAAAGCGCAGATCATAGGTACGCGTTTCGCCCGGTGCAAGCTCAATAAGGGTGCCCTGCGCTCTTGCCTGTGCCTGTCCGATGGGAGGATGCGTTCCGGGCTCAAGTCCCGTAACGTATTCGCCTTTTCCCCAATGCTGCCAGTTGGTTAACCACGGCAATTGTTTTTTGGAAAAACGGATGCTAACGGCAATGCCTATCTGCTCATTGTATATTCCGCATGCACATTCGTCATTATGGTCTGCCGCAATATCAATAAAAGCTGCTTCTTCACCACCGCCATTGTGTTCTTCCAAAGGAGCGGAACATTTGCGGAAATCATTTTGGGCTGTAAATATTTTTGGGGCGGCGTCGCGGGCCTGCCATGGTCCGTTCCATATCAGTCTTGCCCCTTCATCTGCCAGCGGCCAACCCAGGTTGCAATGATACAGCAGCATGTGCGGTGCGGCGGTGTTACCTCTGTTGCTTACTTCATCATGAATATGAATAAATGCTTCTCCTATTCTTCCGGAAATTGTTCGCCTGAGCTCAAGCCGGGTACCCAATGCCTGGCTTTGTTTCATTATACCGGTTATACTCATTTCCATTGTGCCCGCAACGGGGTCAGGTTGTATAACAGATTCTATTACCGCCGGGATGTTACTGATGGCTCCATGTAATCCGCGTTCGCCATATTCATCCGTTTCAGGTCCGCCCACATGGGTTAACCCGCAGGTAGTAACCAATCCGCCACCAAATGTGGTAAGCCAGTCTGCTCCTCTGTTTGAGAACGGTTGGGGAGCGCTAATACCCGAATGACTCAGCCATGCCAGGCTATGCTGGTTATAGAATGCATCTGCAATATCCATAGCCCGGTCAATCACTACTTTACAGCGCAGCCCGGTTCCGGTGTTGATCCATGCAATACGGGCGCCCCGCTGAGCGCCGTTATCGGCAACAGCCGTTTCAATACCGCCTAATGGTGTGTGTGTGGAAATTTTATCGGTCCAGGTATGCCTTGCCAAATCGTTATACTTTTAAAACAATCGTTAAATGATATAATGGTTTCTTAAAATGCAGGGCCGGGATACGTCGTACAGGTCTTTAGCTTCGCGCATTTTAAGGTTCCAATGTATGAAAATATGCTGAGAAAAAATTGGGACGGATGGGTTAAATATAACTTTCTCCTCTCCCTTTTTACTGTAAAAGCCGGATAAAAAGAAACGGTATGTTTTTCACTGCAGTTAAATGCATCATTTCGCCTTGTTAAGTCGTGCTGCATGTGAGTTTTCGGTAAGGCCAACACCTGTAAAACAGCATAGAACCATTTATAAGAGAGCGTTGTTCTTGCCGGATTCTGTCCTGTGCCGTCCTGTGCAGTTTATACGGTCAATAGGCGTTATATGGGAAGGAATGTGCAATTGAAAAAGTATATGCGCAATTGTTTTGCGCTGTCTCTTTTTTTTTCATAGCTTGTTCCGGTTTTGAAAATTATCTTAAAAAAAAATAAAATGACAAGAAAAACGAACTATTGTCTTGGAATAATGATTGCAGGTCTTTTGATGAGCAGTTGCAATTCAGCCACAACTTCTGATGATCTGCAAAAAGATGCTGACACGGTTGCTGTTGCAGATAATGATGGGTTTGAGCAGATATTTGATGGTAAAACGCTTAACGGATGGGAAGGAGATACGGCTTACTGGAGAGCGGAAGAGGGCAGTCTGGTGGGAGAAGTAACACCGGAGAAGCTTTTAAAAAGCAATACATTTATTATATACAAAGGCGGTGAGCCAAAAGATTTTGAATTAAAGCTGGAATTTAAGATCACGGAAGCTGGCAACAGCGGTATTAATTACAGAAGTGTGCTGTTTGACGGCGTGCCTTATGCATTAAAAGGGTACCAGGCCGATATTGACGGGAAAAATAATTACACCGGGCAAAATTATGAAGAGCGCGGCCGCACCACGCTGGCCTATCGCGGACAAAAGGTAACCATACCCAATAAGCCCGGCGAATCGCAAAAAAATGCGTGGACGGCAGCCATTATTGACGGTTCTTTAGGCAGTTCCGATTCATTAAAAGCATTGATCAAAAGCAACGACTGGAATACCTGTCATTTAATTATTAAAGGCAATCACCTGCAACATTATATTAATGGTATTTTAATGAGCGATGTAACCGATGAAGATACCACTAACAGGAAGATGGAAGGGTTGCTGGGTATACAGGTTCATGTGGGCCCGCCCATGCAGGTGCATTACCGCAATATCATGTTAAAGAACCTGTAGGCAAACTGCTTTAATGGTTGTTCAAACAGGTCATTTCAACAGGAACGGGATGACCTGTTTTTATTTAGTATATCTTTCAACAGTATCAGGCTTCGGCTATACCTCTGCACTCTTCTGCACAATAGCGGCATACCGCTGCACATTTTCTGCAATGATCCATAGTATGCTTTTCACATTCTTCGGCGCAGGCATTACAGATACCGGCGCACAGTTTGCAGGTTTCATGAACAAACTTGCTTTCCATGCTCATCAGTGATACTGCTGCTGCACATATAGCCGCACATTCAAGGTCGGTGCTGATACAGGCTGCCATGTCTCC
Source organism: uncultured Sphingobacteriales bacterium (assembly GCA_937871285.1). Taxonomy (GTDB): domain Bacteria; phylum Bacteroidota; class Bacteroidia; order Chitinophagales; family Chitinophagaceae; genus Agriterribacter. The sequence continues at coordinate 91,218 of CALMQS010000014.1, forward strand.
CACATTCTTTTCCCTCAGGCAGGAAGAAACGCAATGATTACAGGCTGCAATACATTCCATACAGGCTTCAATACAATTTTGATAAGTATTCATATACAATTGTTTTAATCAGGCATGCTGCCGGTGATATCTATTTCAATAATGTTGCCATACTCCCCAGGCAACATGAATAATGAAAGTTGAAAAGACTGTCTGCTGCAATCGAAACCCTATCGTATCAGAACCCCCTGCTATGGGTAATATTTTCTACAAAAGAATGTAGCATAATTTACTCCGCTTTGCTTCATGAGTATCTTCTTACAGGAGTTATGCTTTATTTGTATTGTAAATACCACCGGTATTTTTAATGGCATAGTATTTCATATACATATGGAAAAAACGTATGAAAGCGATCTGGACCGGGGCTATAGGATTTGGTCTCGTAAATATTCCTGTTAAATTATACAGTGCGGTTCAGCAGAGCGAGCTCGACTTAGATATGCTCGATAAAAAAGATCATGCAAACATAAAGTTCAAAAGGGTAAATGCCAATACCGGCAGGGAAGTGACCTGGGAAAATATTATCAGGGGTTATAAAATGAATGACCGCTATGTAATATTGGACCCTGAAGATTTTGAAAAGGCCAGTCCCGAAAAAACAAAAACCATATCCATCGATGCTTTTGTTAATGAAAAAGACATAGAAGGGATCTATTACGAAATGCCCTATTACCTGCAACCCGAAAAAGCAGGTGTAAGAGCGTATGCCCTGCTGCGTGATGCATTAAAAAAAACAGGAAAAGCCGGGCTCGGTACTTTTGTATTGCGAAACAGGGAAAGTTTGGTGCTGGTTAAGCCGGCAGGCGATATTTTATTAGTAAATAAAATTCGCTTTGCACAGGAGATCAGGGATACCGATGAGATTAAAGTGCCATCCACACAAAGCAAACCGGCAGAGCTGAAGATGGCCGTTCAGCTTATTCAGCAATTAACCACAGACTTTGATATAAAAAAATATAAAGACACCTATTCCGAAAAATTAATGAAGCTGATTAAAGCGAAAGCTAAAGGCAAAAAGGTGGCTGCGCCTGCATTGCGCGTGGCGCACTCCCGGAGCCGTGATCTCATGTCGCAGCTAAAGGCCAGCCTCGGCACTGCTGCATCCGCACGTAAAGCTTCATAAATGATGGCGTATAATATGGAGTTATCTGCCGGATCGCTGGCGCCTTCAAAACGATAAAAATTTACCACTTATTCTACAACAGCAGTGCGAAGCCTTGAATATATAGGTTAACCACGTGGAAAAAGATAGCGCGGAATGGAAATAATTATCTTACTTTGTATTTCAAAGTGCTTTTGATTTTATGGAATATTTTACGGAACAGCATGCTATTGTAAGAAAAATATGGGGCAGTGCAGATACGGTGCTGTTTATTTTTGCAGGAGCCGCTGCTGAGTTTGCATTGAACAAAGCGGTAGACTGGCTGTATTTTACCGGAAAGCTTCCCGCCGATCCGATAGGGCGGTTATTTTCTACCGTAGGATATGCCAGGCAGATCATTTTTGCAGAAAAGGAGAAAGCATATGCCGCGATTGATAAGATGTCAAAAATTCATTCTGCCGTGGAATCTTCACGCGGAATGCATATACCGGATTATGCTTACCGCGACGTGCTTTTTATGCTTATCTATTATTCTATTGCCGCTTTTGAAATGCTGGAAAGAAAGTTAACACGGCAGGAAAAGGAGGAAGTAACAGCGGTTTTTTGCGCGGTGGGCCACAGGATGAAAATACCCGGCCTGCCTGCTGGTTATGAGGAATGGAAGCTAATGCACAGCAGGCACCTCGAAGATGATTTGCACAGGAGCCATTATACGGTTGATTTGTATAAGCAATATAAACGCAGTTTGGGCAAAGCCCGTTACCTGGTTTTACTGGAAGTGCAAAAGCGGCTTGTTCCGCCACGGGTGAAAGCATTGTTACAGTTGAACGGGGTATCCTTTTTATCGCCTGCCCTTGTGCTGTATAAAATATGCAGAACCTTAAAAGTGGAATGGCTGCTGAAATCACTTTTATTGCCCCGGGCATATATAAAACAAATTAAGGCGCTTGAATATAAAACTTCTGCCTCAGAAACATAGTGAATGCTATACCTTTAATTATTTATGATCAAACCGGGGGAATACAATTTACTGAAAGTGGCCCGTGCTGTTGCCATAGGAGTGTATCTTGATGACGGGAAAGAAGGCATTTTGCTACCCAAAAGATATGTGCCCGAGGGTACAAAAGCGGGCGATATGCTGAACGTATTTATTTATCATGATTCGGAAAGCCGTGTTATCGCCACCACGCAGCAGCCTGCAGGAACAGTAGGGGATATTGTAATGCTGCCGGTAGTTTCCATTACGCCGCAGGGCGCTTTCATGGACTGGGGATTGCAGAAGGACATTTTCGTTCCCAAATCAAAACAGCGTCTGCGCATGCATGTGGGAGAAAAATACTTAGTGAAAATATATCTTGATGAGCAAACGGGACGGGTGGCGGCTACGGAAAAATTTGACGCTTTCCTGAGCAATGAAACGCTCACGGTAAGGGAGATGGAGCAGGTAAACCTGTTGGTTTACCGGCGTACGGATATCGGTTATTTTGTGATCATCAATAACAAACATACGGGGGTGCTTCATTATAACGAGGTGTTTACGGAACTGGAACCCGGCGATACATTAAAAGGGTTTATAAAGAAAATAACCGAAGACAATAAAATTGATGTGATGCCCGGCAGGCCGGGGTATGAAAGAGTAACTGACGAAGGAGAAAAAATACTGCGCTTACTCTCGGAAAACAGCGGTTACCTGCCGTACAACGATAAATCAACCCCTGATGATATTTACAGCTTCTTCGGCATGAGTAAAAAAACGTTTAAAATGACCACCGGCAGTTTATACAAGCAGCGAAAGATAGCGTTCACCAAAACGGGTATTCAGCTAACCGATTTGAAATCTGAGATTTAAGATTTGAGATCCGTTGCGCCGAACAGTTTAAAAATAGCTTTGCATCGGTCCGCGAAACATGGAAAAATGGTGATTTGTAAACTGTCATTCCTTACTTACCTTCATTATCTCAAAATTCCTGCTATGTTATCCGCTTCACGAAGAAAGTTCATACAGCAGCTCGGTGGCACAGGCTTAGCGCTCACTGCCGGAACGCTCCATGCATTTGCCGGCGACACTGCTTTTCGCGAATATGTATTGCACGATGAAAAGAAAATCAGCGCTAATGATCGTTTACGTATAGCCAGCATTGGCATGGGTATAATGGGGCATAACGATACGGATACGGCTTTAAAAATACCGGGCATAGAGCTGGCGGCTGCCTGCGATTTGTATACGGGCCGCTTAACCAGGGTGAAAGAAAAATACGGTAACCATATTTTTACCACTAAGGATTACCGTGAGTTGCTGGAAAGAAAAGATATTGACGCCGTTATTATAGGCACGGCCGATCACTGGCACTCCCGGATTGCCATTGACGCCATGAAAAAAGGCAAGCATGTATATTGCGAGAAACCCATGGTGCAGCAAATCAGTGAAGGCGCACGGGTTATAGCCATGCAACAACAAACAAAAAAAGTGATGCAGGTGGGCAGCCAGCGCATCAGCGGACTGCTATATCAAAAAGCCAAAGCATTGTATGAAGCAGGTGAGATAGGAAAACTGAATTGTATAGAAGCTTCTTACGACCGGCACAGTGCAATAGGTGCATGGCAGTACACGATGCCAACCGATGGTTCACCAGAAACAGTAGACTGGGACCGTTATATTGCGGGAATGCCCAAACAACCTTATGATGCAAAGCAATTCTTCTGGTGGAGAAATTATAAGGCGTTTGGAACAGGCGTTGCCGGCGACCTGTTTGTGCACCTGTTAACGGGTATACATATGATAACAGGATCAAAAGGCCCGGAAAGAATTTTTGCTTCGGGTGAAACGAGTTACTGGAAAGATGGAAGAGACGTGCCGGATGTAATGACCGCTATTATGGATTATGCTGAAACAAAAGAACATCCTGCATTTCAACTCACCCTGCGTGTTAATTTTTCAAGCGGGATGGGTGATCGTTCCCTGATAAGATTGATTGGCGATGAAGGTGCAATGGAATTGGGTGATGCATTAACCATAACGCATGACCTGTTGCCCAAAGCCCCGGGAATCGGAGGATGGGATGCACTGACAACCTATCCCAAACAAATGCAGGAGGCGTTGCTACGAGCATACAATGATAAGTATTCAAAACAAGACAAAGAACAGCCGGAAAAACCCAATATAAAGTATAAAGTACCCGAAGGGCATGATGCGCATGTGGCCCATTTTGCCAATTTCTTTGAAGCCATACGCACCAACGGAACCGTAATAGAAGACCCTGTATTTGGATTCCGGGCCGCGGCGCCTTGTCTTGCATGCAACGACAGCTACTTTTCAAAAAAGATCGTTCAGTGGGATCCGGTAAGCATGAAATTGAAATAAAGAATAGGTGAATAGGTTTGATCGCGCTTTCAATCTGTGCTGGTATAAAAAGTCGCGCTGGGGTCTTCATCGGGAGCCATTGTGGGCAGCCATGAGACCTCCGCGCTGAACAGAATATGAGAGAAACAAAGCAAATACTAAGAAGAATAGTTATACCAATCGTTGCAATAATCTGTGCCGTGGTATTCATTCCCTGGGTTATGGTAAGGGCGTGGTTGGCGCCATTACCGGATACAATTCAAAAGCAGGTAAACGATGCTTTGGATTATAATCTGGATGGTATTATTGTGTATGTAGATCAATCTGGTAAGCCACCGGCATTTTACGTTGCTGGTTGGAAAGATAGAGAAAATAAAGTGCCGGCCGACCCACAAGCATTATTCAAGATTGGCAGCATCAGCAAATTGTATATCGCTGCAGCCACTTCTAAATTAATCAATAGTCAAAGATTGCTGCTTGATGACACATTGGCTAAGCTTTTACCGGAGCTTGCCGGAAGAATAGAAAATGCAGATAAGATTACTTTGAGAATGTTGCTGCAGCATCGTAGCGGCATTCCTGATTGGATTAAAGCCGCTGAATTCCCATGGGATAAGCCGCCAACTGATGTCAGCAAAGTTCTGGAACTGGTATTTGATGAACCGTCAAAATTTATGCCTGACAGCCACTATGAGTATTCCAATACGAATTATCTATTGATTGGTAAAATTCTTGATAGCACATTAGGCTACAACCATCAGCAATATATCAAAAAAGAAATTTTGACTCCCCTTGGGTTAACCCACACTTTTGGATCACTGAGTGAGGTGAACTCCGGAGATGTTGCCAACGGATATGACTCCCATTATGATAAGGATGTAAAGATGCTTGATTTTGTGGCTCCGGGCGGTTCGATGGTAGCTACAGCACAGGACATGGGTATATTCCTGAGGGCATTGAATGATGGCTCTTTGTTAAATAAAGAGGAGCAGGCTATATATTCCTCTGTTTATAAGTATGAGCATACGGGCTTGTTACCAGGATACGGGAGTATCGCCCGTTATCACAAGGATATTGATACCGTGGTAATCCAGTTTGTAAATACCAGTGGCGGAAATGCATGGACGATATCGGAAATTATATATAATCGTATTATCAGGATCCTGGATAGACAAAAACGCTCATAACATGAGCGCCATAGCCGCAAAAATGGCACAATTTTACAGATTCCTCTACCAATAAAAATAACCAGACAATTTGGAAGTTTGACTTTTTTGTAATTACAGGATACGCATAGTTAAACGCTTTGAAACTTTGGCCGACAAAGAGATTGAAAAAGTAAAAAACGTAATTCAGGAAACGTTTGTGGACTAAAAACTGCCGCCAACATGCCTGGCAGAAATACGGGCAGACGGGAAACATTCTTAAACTTCTGATTCATTGTTTTAGCTTTTGTTCCTGCCGACGGAATACAACCCAATGTTATTACCTGACCATGTCCTGAAAATTACGCTGTATGAAGTCTCCGACTTCGTACCTGCTATGTTCTTACCGGACTAGGTCCGGAAAAATACTGACAACAAAACCGGAGTACAACGTATCTAAATATCATCCCTCTATACCAAAGGCACGGTTAAGCGACCATATCACATCTTCCGGCCGCCTGGCGGTTGAAATAAATTTCCGTAAGGGTTCCACTATTTTGGGATACTCATCTATAAAAGCAATGCCGGGTATTTCTGTAAGATTAAAACTACGCATGCATTGTAAAAAACTTTCTTTGTTGCTTCCGGAAAAGCGGATGTATTTTGCCGGTGTAACAATAAGCTCTGTAAGTTCATTCATGGTATGGGCATACAGGCTCAGTTGCAAGGAGCAATCCTGCGTCAGTTCCTGCCTGTAAGGCGAGATCTTTTGCAGAACCGAGGCCTGCGGAAAGTATTCTGTGGTTACTGTTTCATCTTCATTTAAACTGTATTCACAGCATATTTCTTCCGGCAGCAGGTGTAACAGCGCCAGCATCAAATTCCATAAGTTTGAGTTGTTAATATTGATCTCCGCCTGGAAAGTATAAGAAAGCTGGCGAATAGTATTGGGTGTTATTTTGTACCCTTCTGTTATTTCCGCTTTTTTTCTTTTCAGCAATAGTTCTTCTATATCGGGCCGGTGAGGCATTTCGTCGGGAAGCGGAATCCGTATGGTAACAGGTAATTCTAACATGGGGTAAAGATAAGAAACGTCATAGCTGCAAACGCGGGCTTTATTTGCTTTCTTCTGAGTTATAAAATGTTGTAGCGTTAGGCGTTAAGTCGTGAAAGTATTTATACAGCGCTATTTCTGTTGGACAATTGGTTTTATCAGCTTTGCCTCTCACTTTTATCGTTAATTTATTTATTACTCTCTTCTATAGCAAGTAAAAACTGAATTTGAGCGGATGTTGAGCCAGATCCCTGCAGTAGCCTTCCTGTAGTTGAAACCACAGTAGCGCAAAAGCTACATCAGGGAACCATCCGGAAAACGGGGGGTATTCGTTTTCCGGCGGCTTTTGGTTACTTTTTCCGCAAAAAGTAACAAAGAAAAAATAGTTCGATAGCTTATATTGGTTTCGAAGCTAATAGTTATTATTTTGAAATGAACAATCCAATACCAGTTAACTTTTGCAAAGTCTATAATTATGATTCCGAGCTACGCTCTGATACTAAAATGTTATTTACATGGAGCCCAACTGCGAACGTATGAATTCACAATTGATCACTTTCTCTATTAAATCCTGTGGTACATAGTAATACTGGTTGGAAGCTTCAAACCCGATGCGGGAATCGGATTGAGTGATTTCAAAGAGCGCTTTGGCCAATGTTATTTCATTGCTTAGAATGCTGTTGATCGCTTTAATTTGGACCTGCTTTCCGGCAGGCACCAAATGATGCTTTTGTATACTATCCCTGGCCATAACAAACCGTACCTGGTTGGCCACCGATGCAAAATGCAGCCAGACGGCTTTGGCTATACCCAGGTCTTCTTTTGCAATGGCCTGTCTGCCGGGTTCCGCAGTTTCAATAACTTTTTTAAAGAATTCAAGACCTGTTTTCCAGCCGCTGGCTACTTTATCAAATTGCCCTGCAAATGTTTCTGCCGGGTAAATACTCCGCCAACCTTTAAGATCATCATACGGAAAACCTACCATCGTTGATGCGTACCCGGTAGGTTCAGCAAACAATAAGTTAGCGGGGCCGTATTGCTGTGGCGCATTGTATACCACGCCGCCATTATACGGAAATTCCCGGAAAGCTTTGCTGAATGCAGTCCAGGCCTGCCGGGCAAAAGGTGCGGCAGTTGTTCCGTAACGCTGAGCAGCCAGTTCGTTAAGCACCGTTTCGGGCTTAGCAGCAGGATCTTCAGCAAAAGCCTGTGCTATCTCCAGGTTGGGTGAGGGATAGCCGCCCAGCGACCAGCTCAGCATAAGCCCGTCGGTATCCATTTTGGCAAGATTGGAAGCATGTTCGGCAATAAGATCAGAAACCGGGAGCCAGGGCACGGCAGATAGTTCCCAGGTATTGTTGAACTGCACTTTGGCTACCGTTTTTAAACCGGCCTGCTTTGCCAGTGCCCAATGCCTTGCAGCACGGGGGCCTGGGCCCACTGTGGAGATAGAATATTCGCCCACCTGTGAAGCGATGCCTCCCCGTTCAATGGGTTTTGCCCATTCACTCACAGACATTAACCATACCGACTTTGGCAATTTTGCAATAACATCAGGTGCATCGCCATGCCCGTGCCACCCCCAGTCCCATGCAATAACTTTTGCATCGGCATTGCCTGCATGCACCCCGTTGGCAATGGCTTCATTAACCCCGGCAATAATATCCGCATAGTTGCGCCGGCTGCAACGCGGACAGGCTTTCTGGTTGCCATGCGATGCACAATTGGTGAAATTTTCAGACGCGGTGATGGTAAATACACCACCCAGCTCAGGTACCTGTGTAAAAACATGCGCAAGTGAATGGCTGATCCAGTTGAGCACTTTTTCGTCGCTGGTGCACATGGCGGCAAAAGCACCTTGCCGTGTACCCATCATATCCGGCCTGTTTTCGAAAAAAGATAAAGGCATAGCCCTGGGCTCATTCATGTACAGGTACACCGAAATGCCATATCGTTTTGCTCTTTGGGCAATACGCCGCAAATTAGCAATACGTATACGATGCCCTTCGCCAAATTCAGGAAAATCATTTCCACCCGGCGCCAGTTGATTGAGTACAACGTGCATCCATATGCCATTCACACCTTTGGCGGCCAACCGGGAAAGTAATCCATCGGGATAGGGATCATGAAGCGTGTCAATTAAAGGATCGCCGAAAATGCCGAAATAAGAATAGATGAAGCGCAACCCGTTTTCATTTGAATACTGCGCAGTTTCTTTTTTGGGCAAACCATCTGTTGATTGCAGGTCCTTTACAAAAGCAAACCGGGGCACGGTTGGCCGGGCGAGGGAAGCTTTAAAATGTTTTTGCACCAGTTGTTTAATCTCCTTTGCCCGTGCCAGCGTTTTGTTGTCGGGCTTTGTATATACCAGTTTTGCGCAATTTGGCTTAAGGTTGCCTAATTTAACGAAGAGAAAATCGTCTTCCTTAAGCGCAAATTCCAGTTCATCTGCCGTCATATCCAGCAGGGTGAGTAACTGATCGTAGGGAAGCAGGTGCCAGTTCCTGCGTATCACGGTAATGTATATCCTCTTTTTAAAATCGGGTGACACAGATTCCGCGGGGGGCAGGCCCATGGATGCGGCAATAGCAGTAATGTCTTTTGCTTCACATCCTATGGTTTGGGCAATACGGGCAGGTTCCACGAGGTTCCAGTTGCGCCATACCAGCGCATATATACGGTTGGGGAAGTGTTTGAATTCAATAGCCGGCGGATGCGTGCCAGCAGGAAGCTGTTCCTGCGCAGGTAACCCGGTATATGTTATAACAGTTAAAAAAAATAGCGGAACGAAAACTTTGATCATGACCAGTTGTATTTAAATATTATTGCTTTGCAAGCCCTGTACTTTTTCTAAAAAGATATTGATGGCAGTAAAAATAGGGATTTTAAGCCGCGCAATGGTCTTCATCGGTAACCATTGCAGGCAGCTATGAAGACCCCGGCGCTGAATATGCGACAGGGTCACCCGTTCGTGCAATAATAGCCCGGCTGTGAAGACATTATCGCAAAAATAAATTGTAATGAAAATATATGTATCTTATAGGTTCATAAAAAAGACAATTGCCATATGCGCTCTCAGTTTATAATACTAAATCTTCATCTGCAATATCGTTTGTGGATTGCGGAATTAAATTTTCTGGTAGATGAAATCAGGATTCTGAAAGATTATTTCCAGGAGTTGGTTTCTTACCTGGAAAAAGATCCGTTGCTAACAATTAATGCATCGCTTACAAACCTTCGGGAAGACATAGATGCCTTACGCAATGAAATGCATCTTGACAAAATGGAACTCGCTTCAAGACTCAAACACAATACTGTTGATCAGCCGTGGAATAATCAACGTACCGAATCCTTCCGTGAACAGCATGATAATATCAAGAAAACATTTACCGGAATAAGGCAGCGTATTGAGTCGCTGACAACCCAACCAATTTAATTCCTTTCACTATTTGTGTTGGCGAAACACTCAAGCCTGCTGAGAGGGAGGATTTAACTAATTTACGTAGCTTTAAGCTAAACTTCGCCTGTATGAGATACAGCCTGCTTATGATCGCTTTTGCATGCAGCAGCATGATGCTTCATGCGCAGCATCCTCCACGGTTAATAGTACGTGGAGATGATATGGGATTTTCGCACAGTGGCAATGCAGCAGCTATCAAAACATACAAAGAAGGCATCGTACGTTCTGTTGAAGTGCTGGTTCCTTCTCCCTGGTTCCCCGAAGCCGTAGCCTTGCTGAAGGAAAATCCGGGCGTGGATGTGGGCATCCATCTTACATTAACCAGTGAATGGGATAATGTAAAATGGCGACCGGTATCAGATTGCCCAAGTCTTAAAGATGCTGATGGATATTTTTATCCCATGATATGGCCCAATAAAAATTATCCCAACAGGGCCTTGTTACAGCATAAGTGGACGCTTGAGGATGTAGAGAAAGAGTTCAGGGCGCAGATAGAGCTCGCTATAAAAAAGATACCACGCATCAGTCATGTTTCAGGACATATGGGTTGCACGCACATGAATGAAGATGTAACTGCGCTCACTAAAAAGCTGGCAAAGGAATATAAGATTGATATTGATCCTTCGGAAAAAGCCGTAAAAGGGGTAAGCTATAAATGGCAGAGCAAAACAGCAGCGGAAAAGAAGAAGGCTTTCATTGCTATGCTGCAAACACTGGAACCCGGCAATACGTATCTATTTGTAGACCATCCCGCATTTGATACACCGGAAATGCGGGCCATACATCATATTGGTTACGAAGATGTAGCTACCGACCGCCAGGGTGTAGTGGATATATGGACAGATGCTGAGATCATAGCATTGATCAAAAAGAAAAAGATACAATTGATCAGCTATAAAGACTTGGCTACCGAGTAACTTTTATTTCGGGCGGCAGTTCCATGCAGGATCCGTCTGCAGGCATCGGTTCTATTTTTTGTACAGGGTTACAACGCTTTTCGCAGGAACCAATACTACATCTTTTGAATCCGTGGTTCCCGTCGCTTTGCAATCATCTTCGGCGCTGGTAACAAAAATTGAATATTCGTTTGCCAGCCCGGTTCCGGCCAAACGCACTGGCTTGCCGGTTGTATCATCATTAATGATAACGATTGTGTTAGATTGTTCGTTAGCATTAGTAAATGCCAGCGGAAGCAGGCGTTCATCATCCGAACTGATTTTAAAACGTTGGGATCCCGGGCGTACATAGCTGTAAAAATTTTTAGAAACGTAATATCTTTTACTCTTTTCTCCCGCTGCGCTCATTAGCGAATAGGCATCTAACTGTGTAGTGCTGAGCGACCAGAACAGCCATGCCGAAACATGTCCATAGCGTAAAGCGACATACATCGCTTTGCTGAGCGCAATGGCGCCGTTCATGTTGTTTTCATAGCCGGAGGTTTCAGTCATCCATAAAGGAAGATTATATGGTACGCCCCAATTATACATGTCTTCCCAGGTTTTGGCATCTGCCGAACCGGGGTTAACGCCATCGGTTGCGTAACCATGCACCGCCAGCATATCCACATATTTACGCGAGCCCGCATCTGCCAGTATGGGTTCTACTAAGCTTTTAATGCCATCAAACCATCCCACATCTTCAGGCACAAACAGCTTTGCAGCTATATTTTCATCGTTAAAGCGCTTACCCACCACCTTTAGTACATCGCGCATGGCTTCGCCGTTGTATACACAGGAAGTGTAGAATTGCGAAAAACGGGGTTCGTTCTGTATACTCAACGCATAGATATCAATGCCGGTAAGCTGTTTGATGGTTTTAATATACGCAACGCAATACTCGGCAAACTCATCGTACATATCTGTTTTTAACTGGTTGGTATTGGCGTTGGGATTAGTTGTATAAGGCGGGGCGGCATTTTGATTGGTAGTGCCATTGCCCACTTTGTTATTGTATTTCATCCATATGGGCGGTGTCCACACAGAAGCAATTACTTTCTGCAGCCCCGCAGCTTTCATGTCTTTGAGATACTGAATATGGTCGGCCAGCTTATCATCATGACCGGGAGTATTGTTGTTGATATTAAATTTTGTAAGGTCGGTAACGAAAGGATTATCATTATCGTTTTCAACTTCAAAATTGGAAGGAATATTTATTCTCAGGATGGTAAGTCCTAAATCATTGATCAATGTGTTCACAAATGCGGCGCTTGTAAAAGGTCCCGGTGACCAGCCTTCCCTTTGCAGTCCAAATCCGCCAAACCCTTCCATTACCTGGAATGTAGTGGTGTTGACTGCCGTAATGGTAACTACATGAGTATTGATGGTATCCCTTACTTCAACAGGCTCCGATTTCCCGTCACTTACTGTTACTTTAATAATATAGGTTTTCCCGTCGTCATAAGAAAAGGTTTCCTTAGCGTTACCCTGTCTGGTTGTACCTTCTCCAAAATCCCAGGTATAAGTAAGGCGGTCAAATTCATGGTCACTGGCATCTACCTCAAAATGATAAGTGAAGGGATTGACCTTAACAAGATTTGACCTGATATGAGCGGAGGGAGAATAATTGGCAGCATGAGCGCCTGCTTTTTTTGAACAGGCCGGCGCCGGCAAATAAAAAAGGAACAAAATACTGTAGAGCAGGCAGGCTTTCATGTTAGTGTAATAATAAAATAAACAGGGCTGCGTCAAAAAGGATTTAATACAGCCCCGTTGATGTACATATTTTATGAAATGCAGCAGGAAATGCCGGTGCTGTGTCAAACGCGAAACCTGCCATCCGGCAGGCTGGCATAAGAAGTGAAACACGTCTTTCACCTCTCACTTTTCACGATAATATACAGACATAATTTGTTTTACTTAACACTAATAACCTGCATTTTGCGGAACGTTTGGATTTACATCAATTTCGCTGCTGGGTATAGGGAACAATAAATGCTTTGGCAACTGAAAAGACATGGTGGATGTATTAGAGCTGAAGAAAGCATTATCCAGTGTAATAATACCCTGCATCTGCCACCTCCTGATATCGAACCATCGTTGTCCCTCACCTGCAAGCTCAATAAGCCTTTCATTCATTATCCAGTTCATGATTTTTGTCTTATCTGTTTCTGCAGTTGCATAATTGGCGGGTATGGTGCCACCGGCAACCATGCTCCGGGCTCTTGTTCTTACTTCATTAATGTACCCGATCGCTTCTGCTGCTGATCCCCCGGATTGAAGCGTAGCTTCTGCTTTTAACAGCAACACATCGGCATAACGAAGTATCCTTGGGTTATTTACCGAGCCCACGCTAACCTGGTTCAGTTTATCCCGGGTTACATATTTTTTTACTTCGTGTGTGGCGGCATTTAAAGTCAGATCTCTTCTTGGGTCGTCCGGTTCAAATGCGTTTACCAATTTTGTGGTGGCATAAAATGGCGACTTGTCCCATATATTGCCATTGCCTACGCTGTAAAAGCTGTAAAAAACGGAAAGATTGCCCACGGCATTATCAAAATCATTTTCAAGCCATACGTTATCTAAGGCGAAAGCCTGTGTTGCCTGGTATTCAAATAAAGATTCCCCGTTATTCTCTGTATCCCAGGCAAAGTTGTCGGTGAAATCGGCGGTAAGCCCTGCGCCGGAAATGCTGTTCAATGCGGAAATAGCGGCGGTATAATCAGATGTATTATTTGTAGCGGAGGCCCTGAATACGAGCGATTTCCCCATCATGCCAAATGCTGAATTTTTTGTAACACGTCCCCTGTTAGCGGCATCCCATGAGGGTGGTAATAGCGAAGCGGCTTCTGTAAAATCCAGTATTGCCTGGTCAAGTAATTGCGTGCCGGTTGTGCCGGGTGGTGTAAACTGTTCTGAGGTTTTAACTCGCTCAATAGTTAACGGGGCAGTGCCAAAATAGTTCCACAGGTTATAGAATGCGTATCCGCGTAAAAACAAAGCCTCCCCTTTATTGTAGTTCTTAAGGTTGGGTGTTTGGTATACACCATTTTCTCCTTCTATCTTTTCCAGCAATGTGTTTGCCCTTGCAATAAGCTGGTACCATACCGTATAAAAATAGGTTACCCTTTCCGTGCTGGGTTGCAGGCTTCCGAAAATCTCAAACTCTTCATTTGCTTCATTAGTAGTAATATCGTCACCCGGAAGCAGGTACATAGGCATCGTGCACATGTAGGGGTTACCCCTGTACCAGTATACATCATTTATTTTGGCATACACGCCAAGCACACCTTTGGCGAAATCATTCTCTTCGGTAAAGTATGACTCCTCAGTAGGTCCGTGTGGTAAAAGATCGAGGTGCGACCGGTTGCATCCCGAATAGAATGACGCGATAGCTGAGATGACTACCAGCGCTGATATTTTTTTTATAAAGACTTTCATTATGTAAAGATTTTAGAATTAGAAACTGGCATTAATACCAAACTGTACCTGCCGGGTAGGCGGAATAAAATCATTTTCCGGATCAAGGCCTGTATAATTTGTAATGGTAAACAGGTTGATGGCTGCGGCATATAGCCGGATGCTTTGTATGAATCCTGCCCTGTTTAAGAGTGCTGCCGGCAAAGCATAACCCAGTTGTATATTCTTTAAGCGCAGGTATCCTGCATTTTCCACAAACCGGTCGGAGTACCTCAGCGCCTGTGCAGGATCGCCGTATACAGCCCTTGGCATGGTAGCAGAAGGGTTGTCGGGGGTCCACCTGTTCAGTGTAGTAGCCCACTGATTGGCAAGTCCGCTCATAGCTTCCATGCCTGCCTTTACGCTGTTATATTTTTGAACATCGCCAATACCCTGGAAAAATATACTAATGTCCAATCCTTTAAAGCTGGCGCCTATGTTAAAGCCATAATAATAGCCCGGAATGGTTTTACCCAGGTAAGTACGGTCATTACCGTTAACCCGTCCATCCGGTGTTTGGCTGTACCGTTCGGTTTGGTCTTTGGGATTTCCATATACATCCTGGAAATAGGCGTCGCCGGGCTTGTATACATATCCTGCGGTTGCATTACCGGGATCCTGTCCAACGTTCACATCTGCATAGTTCTGGCGCCAGGCATCAATTTCTGACTGTGTTTGAAAAACACCTCCGGTTTTATATCCCCACAAATAGAACATGGAGTATCCTTCCTCAATTCTGTTGGTTTCACCGCCCAGAGGATTACCGCCATATAGTTTGGTTACCCTGTTTTTTACAGTAGTTAAATTTGCCGAAGCATTAAATCCTACAGGTCCGAAGCTGGTATTATAACCCAACTGGAATTCGAGACCTGTATTTCTTACCTCACCTATGTTGAGGTCGGCAGGAGCCTGTATGCCTGTATTGGGCGGTAGCGATACAGACTGAATAATATCATACGTTGATTTATTGTAGTATTCTGCTGTAAAGCTTACCTGGTTGTTAAAAAGCATCGCGTCTAAGCCGATACTTGTTGTTTTTAATTTTTCCCAGGTAAGGGTAGTATTGGCAAAATTAGGTAAGGCCGCCCCCTGTAGCTGGGTGCCGTAGCCATCTCCGTTTCCGGAACCAACCGGATAGTCCGGTGTGAGCGATATGGTAGAAAGAAAAGCATAATAGGCTGCAGACTGATAGTTGCCTAATTTACCCCAGCCACCCCTGATTTTTAAATCATTGATAAAAGTAGTTACAGGAAAAAAGCCTTCTGCGCTAATACGCCATGCAAGGGCAAAAGATGCAAACTGATCCCATTTATGCCCGGGCGCTAATCTCGATGACCCGTCTTTACGTATGGTGCCATCTACGTAATATTTATCTTTATATTTATAGCTTAGCCTTCCGTAATAACCGATCAGCGCGTCTTCCTGAATAATATTGGCGAATCCCTGGGTGTAAGGGGGAATGTTGGCGATGCTTCTGTACTGGGGATCGGAGTAGTTAACATTGCCGCTCAGGTCTGTAGTATACCATCTGCCAAATTGTTCTGAGGCGCCTAAAAGCACATCTATATTATGATCATTGAAAAAAGTATGATTATAATTAACAGTCAGCTCCTTATTAAGATTATGGGTGCGGCCCTGTCTTTCGCCGTATCTTCCTTTTGCATTGCCATCCTGGCCGGCGTAGGGGTTACCCGGTGTTTGTGAAAACATCCATTCATCATAATTTCCCCATGATCTGCGCAGGTTAAAATAATATTCACCACCAAGGGCGCCCTTTATTTTAAGTCCCGTAAGTGGTTCTATTTGCACAAATGCATTCCCGATAATATCGTACAATTCATACTTTGTGCTGTTCAAATGCTGAAAAGCAAAAACGTTATATCTTGTTTGCTGACCCCACAACAACCGGGGATCCCCGCTAACGAAATTGTATGGCGCTCCGGGATTCAGTAAATTAGGGTCGTAATCGGGGTTTGGCTCAAAGCTGCCTGCTGTTACCGGCACAAAACCATAAGGCCCGGCGGCATCATAAAAGGGTTGAAAGGGTATGGTAGACATCATGGTGCCCAGGTCTGCCTGCGTATTGGTTAATCCTCTTTGCTGGATCAGCCTCACCGTCATGCCTGCCTCTATATATTTTGAGATGCGGGAGTCAATATTTAATGCAACCGAATACCGCTCCATATTATTGGCTTTTAACGGGCTTTCCGTTTTTTGATATCCTGCGGAGAAGTAATAATTGAAGCTTTCCGTTCCACCCGATACACGTGCATTATAATCCTGGATGGGCGCGTTTTTATTTTTTAATTCATCCACCCAGTCGTAGGTAGCTCCATTGCCAATATAGGCAGGATCGCCTTCCGTATATAATGGGCCAAATTTTTGTCCGAACGAAACTCCCGCATCGGGATTATTATTATATGCTTCCTTCACCAATCCCATATACTGCTGGGTATTCAGGAGGGGAATAGTTTTCGCTATATTTTGCATAACATAAGAAGCTGAAAATTCTATTTTGGGTTTGCCTGATTTGCCTTTTTTGGTGGTAATGAGAATTACACCATTAGAAGCGCGTACACCGTAAATAGCAGCGGCAGAGGCGTCCTTTAACACCGAAATGGATTCAATATCGGCGGCGTTTATTTTTGAAAAGATATTGATGGGGGATCTTATATCTCCTATGGCGCCTTCTGTTGCTCCTGCGCCGCCTTCGTAAATAGGAATACCGTCTACCACGTACAGGGGTTCCGCATAGCCGAATGTATTTACGCCCCTTATACGTACTTTAGGCCGGGCATTGGGCTCGCCGCCGCCCGATTCCACAAAAACCCCGGGAGCATTACCCTGGAGGGCCAATTCGGGGGTCATAGCCGTGCTTTTGGCAATGTCTTTGGAAGAAATGGTAGACAGTGCTCCGGTAACGTCTTTCTTCTTTCGCTGTCCGTAGCCTATTACCACCACTTCATCCAAACCCCTGGTGGTAGCTGTAAGCACAACGGTAATTTCCTGCTGGTTGTTTATGGCTACCCTTTCTGTAATGTATCCCACGGAAGTAAAGATCAGGACGCCATTTTCGGGTGCATTGATCACAAACTCGCCCCTGCTGTTTGTAGCGGTTTGTACGTTGCTGTTTTCCACAGCTACCGTTATGCCCTGCAGCGGTGTGTTATTGGCATCTGTAACCCTGCCTTTAACTGTAATTTGGTTCAGTACCGGCTGGCTGCTTGTAATAACAATCAGGTCATCGTCTATTTTTTTGAAAGTGAAACCGGTTTTTTCAAGGATTAATACTAAGATTTCCGGTACCGGCGTATTCTTTACGCGCACGTCTACCTTTAATTCTGATGGGAAAAAGTTGCTGGAATACACGAATTTATAATCCGTTTTGCGTTCAATCGTTCTCAACACGCTGCTGATCGTAACCTTCTTAAGGTCAAGTGTTAGTTTGGTTTCCTGCGAATAGCTGTTTGCGGAAACCTGCAGGCAGGTAGACAGCATAATGATCACAGCCAGTTTCATAAGCAATACAATTTTCGTGAGCACGGATACGCAGGCAAGCGTCCGGCTTTGTAGCCTTTTTTTCATATTTTTACCATGTTTAAGTTTACAAATGAGGTAAGCTAACCGTTATAAGAGCTTACCTCAAAAACTTTCAAAGGGGGAATGCGTCAACATTTCTCCTTTGTTCTTATACCTTCATTTTTCGCTTTTCTTAATTTTTGCTGATAATAATATTATTGTTTTCCGCTATAGTGTATTTAAAATATCTTGATAATTGCAGCGCCTGCAGCACCTGTTCTATATTTTTCTGATTAAATGTTGCCGTAAACCTGTACTCTTTTACTTTTTCATCAGTAAAGCTGATGGTAATATTATACCAGCGCTCCAGCTCTGCTGCAATGGTTTCAAAACTATTATCATTAAACGCAAGGCGATTCTCCGTCCATGATACTTCCGTTAATGTACTATCCGTTGTATTGTAAGTGAGCCCTGTTATTTTAAAATTTTCAGTAGCCGTTGCCTTATCCGTTACTTTACTATTCTTTACAGGAGGTACATCGGAGATGTTAGGCAGGATGATCTTTTCATTGGGATGCAGGTATATTTTTTTCTTTTCCTTATTCCGCACGGTCACTTCTACCGATCCTTTCAGCAGGGATGTTTCTGATGTTTTATCGCCGGGGTAAGCCCGCACATTAAAAACGGTTCCCAGCACTTTTATATCCATGGTGCTGGTATGAATGATGAAGGGTCTTCCGGTATCGCGTACCACATCAAAAAAAGCTTCGCCAACCAGGGTAAGCTCACGGCTGGCAGTATTGAAATCTCCGGCAATATGAATAGTGCTGCCTGCATTAAGCATTACTTTGCTGCCATCGGGTAGCTGAATTGATTTTCTTTCACCTGCCTTGCTTACTTCGGTGCTGTTGTACTTTAACTGTGCTTCCTGCTTATGGTTTTCAAACGGGACTTCATATTTACGGGTAGCCAAAAAAAGAATGCCGGCAATTGTTGCGGCAACAGTTGTAGCGTACAGCCACATTTTTCTGGCAGCAGGTGGCTTCCGGAAATCAGGTTGACTGGTAAGGGGTTCTGCCGTTTCATTTGAAAAATGTTCTTCAGCAATTAATTGAAAGGCTTTTCTGTCGGCAGCAAATGTTTCGCCCGTGTGACTGCCAATAAAGGAAAGATAGAGGTCTTTAGCCTGGTTAACAGTAACTGACTTATGTTGGTTTTTCTTTATCCATTCTTCCCAAAAAATAACGTCCTCCTCCTGGGTGCCCAGGCAATAGTTTTGAAATGACTCATCCAATATGAAATCTTCCGCCTCGAACGTTGTATAATTCATGAACGCTGGTTTTTACTATAGAAGCAGCGCCAACGGAATTTTACTATAAAAATGCCGTTTTTTTAAAATGAAAATTATTGGGGCAGGAAGAAGAAGAAAAGATATCCTAACAATGCATAGTCTGGTATAAGGTTCCCGGGAGGAGTAGATACTAAAATGAGCCGGAGAGATTTCAACGCCTGGTGGATGATATTGTACGCTGTTCTTTTGGTGATGTTACATTTGGCTGCAATTTCATCATAATCAAGGTCTTCAAAGAATTTCAGCTTTAGCAATTCCTTTTCTCTTTGGGTTAATTGCCCAATGGCATTCATCAGCTTTTCCTTTAGTTCCCTGTTGTGCTGCAACTGAACGATATATTCTTCATAGGGCGCTTCGGTTGTTTGGATGCTTTCACCAAACAAGCGGTTTTTTAATGACCGGTTGCCTTCCATTTTTATTTCCGCTATTAATTCGCGGCGCAAACTGGTAAGCAGGTAAGAACGCACGTTTTCTATACAAGGCAGTTTGGAACGGTTATCCCATAAACGCAATAATATTTGTGTAATGCAATCCCGGGTCATATCGCGCCGGCCGGTAAGCTTGATGCCATAGTTCATTAAGCCTATATAATGCTGGGTATATATTTCCAGGAGGGCCTGTTTGTTGCCTTTTTGCAGTTGTATCCAGCTTTGAATATGGCTTGTTTTGGCGGGCATAAGCATTGAGGAACCGCGAATTAAAAAAAACTTTATTACGGTTTTTCTGGCAGTTAAATTAAAAAACTATTCTCAAATATTATAACTTATTATTATGATGCCAATAAGAAATGAAAACCTCCGGTTCTAAACCCCGCTTACCGGAGTTGATTGTATAGGCAGGGGTACTTGTAATGTGTTGCGCTGTAAATCATATCCCATCGTCTGCACACCTGGTTCAATCAGCTACCATAACGGATCGTGTATTACTTGTGCATAAGTCTTTCTTAAATCCATATTACATAATGAGCTGTTCCCCTTCAATTAAAAATAAAAAAGCAGGGTAAAGAAAAAACCGGAACCCTTTTTACTGGTAAGTAAAAATTACGCTGATATGGCTTATAGAAATCTTGTCTTTTTATTTTTAGCTGCCGGCGCATTCTCTATATTGCTATCCGCCTGCAGACAGGAACAGAAAATGTTAAAAAAAATTCCGGCTGCCCGGTCGGGTATTCATTTTAATAACATTGTTATTGAAAATGACTCCATCAATCCCATTGATCTTGAATACCTGTACAATGGCGGTGGTGTGGCTGCAGGGGATTTTAATAACGATGGATTACCTGATTTATACTTTACCGCCAGCACCACTTTCAATAAGTTATATCTTAATGAAGGTGATCTCCGTTTCAGCGACATTACGGAAACAGCGGGTGTTGCAGGAGAGGGTATATGGAGTAACGCGGCATCTGTAGTGGATATAAATAACGACGGGTGGAAGGATATTTATGTTTGCGCAACGATTAAGAAAGACCCGATGAAAAGAAAAAATCTTTTATACATCAACCAGGGATTGAACGCGAACAATATACCCGTGTTTAAGGAAATGGCAGAAAGCTATGGGCTGGCAGATACGGCCTACGCCGTTCATGCCGCTTTTTTTGATTTCGATAATGACGGAGACCTTGATATGTATCTTGCCAATACCAGGCTTGCCGGGCGAAACAGCGCTCTTTTTTTTAATGATAATACAGGCGATACCCTTAGGGATGATTATGATAAGCTTTTTCGTAACGACTGGAACGGGGCAGTGCAGCATCCTGTATTTACAGATATTACTGCGGATGCAGGCATAGGCGCCCACGGGTTTGCACTGGGGCTGGCTGTGGCGGATATAAATAACGACGGGTGGAAGGATATTTATGTAGCCAATGATTTTCTCTCTAATGATGAATTGTATATTAACAATAAGAACGGCACATTTACCAATATGCGCGACCGGTATTTTAAGCACACCTCGCAGAATGCCATGGGAACGGATATAGCGGATATCAACAACGACGGGCTGGCAGATGTTATTACGGTTGATATGAACCCGGAAGATAATTTCAGGAAGAAAAAAAATATGGGTAGCGCTAATTATTTTTTGTATCAGCAAATGAGAAGCGGTCATTATGCGCTTCAATATGTTCGTAATACCCTGCAGCTCAACCAGGGACCTTCTATAGGCAATAATGATACGATTGGAGAACCGGTATTCAGCGAGATTGGTTTTTATGCCGGTGTGGCGGAAACAGACTGGAGCTGGAACCCCTCCTTAGCCGATTTTGACAACGACGGGTACAGGGATATCATTATCACCAACGGTTATCCGCGCGATGTTACAGACCATGATTTTAGCGCATACAGGCAAAAGGCTTCACCCTCCACCACCAGGCAGCAGCTCATTGATCAGATACCGCAAATTAAGATTGCCAATTACGTATTCCGGAATACCAATGGACTGCAATTTGAAAATGTTACCGGGCAGTGGGGCTTGGATGAACCCGGCTTTTCAAGCGGCGCGGTATATGTTGATCTCGACAGCGATGGCGACCTGGATTATGTAATAAACAATATCAATGAAAAAGCCTCGGTATATGAAAATACGCTCAACGGAAAAACACGTATAAGTGCGAATTTTTTGCAGGTGAAATTCAAAGGCGGTGAAAAGAACAGGAACGGACTGGGAGCAATAGCGGCAATTTATTATAATAACGGCCACAAACAGGTATATGAAAATACCCCTTACCGGGGCTATCTTTCCACAGTGAATGATATAGCACATTTTGGACTGGGGAAAACCGCGGTTATAGATTCACTGGTTGTTAGCTGGCCCGGCGGGTACAAACAAATCCTAAAACAAATTGCCGCAAACCAGGTGCTGGAAGTTAATATACGGGATGCAGCGCCTTATACGCCGCCGGCAGATCGCATAGCACGTGATCATTTGTTCACTGATATAACAAATGAATCAGGAATACATTATCGTCATGGTGAAGTGGATTTTGTAGATTTTAATTATCAGCGTCTGCTGCCGCATAAGCTTTCACAGTACGGCCCGCCATTAGCCGCGGGTGATGTATATGGTAACGGATTGGATGCTATTGTAATTGGCGGTAACACGGTAATGGATCCGGCAGTGCTGGCACAGCAGCCCAACGGGACATTCCTAAAACATATCCTTCCTGCCGCAACGGTCCCCGATGCAAGAAAGCCTGAAACAATGGGTATGCTTTTATTTGATGCCGATAATGATGGCGATCTGGATATATACATGGCAAGCGGCAGCAGCGAGTTTACACCCGATACTAAAAACTACCAGGATCGTTTCTATATCAACCAGGGCAACGGAAAGTTTACCATAGCGGAAGATGTTATCCCGGTCAATTATTCAAGCAAGAGTTGTGTAAAGGCGGCCGATTATGACCATGATGGTGATCTTGACCTGTTTATTGGTGGGCGGGTACTGCCCGGAAAATACCCGCAGCCGGTGAGCAGCATTATTTTGCGGAACGACTCCGGGCCTGGTACTGTTAAATTTACGGATGTAACCGGGGAGGTAGCCCATGCCCTTATTGATATCGGTTTGGTTTGCGATGCCTTATGGACAGATTTTGATAACGACGGATGGGAAGACCTGGTTATTGCCGGGGAGTGGATGCCACTGGTATTTTTAAAGAACAACCGGGGGAAATTTAAACGGTTAACGGATAGTGGCATTGAGCAGCACAAAGGCTGGTGGAGCAGCCTGGTAGCCGGCGATTTTGATAACGATGGCGATATGGATTATATGGCCGGTAACCTTGGGGAAAATTCCTTTTACCGCGCAGGTGCAGCTCATCCTGTGCGTATTTATGGAAAGGACTTTGATAAAAATGGAGGATATGATATTATTACCACTGTATATTTAAAAGATGAGCAGGGAATACGGAAAGAATTTCCTGCGCAAAACCGCGATGAAATGATGGAGCAGTTGCCGGGCTTGAAAAAGCGTTTCATTACCTATAAAAGTTTTGGAAAAGCCACTGTTCACGACATGTTTACGAAAGAAGAATTACAGGACGCCCTGGTACTGGAAGCGAATAATATGAAAAGCTGCTTTATAAAGAACATGGGCAACGGTAAATTTGAATGCCATCCGCTGCCGGCACAGGCACAACTGGCGCCCCTGTATGGTATGGTGGCGGATGATTTTAACGGCGATGGTAACCTGGATGTGGTAATGAATGGCAATGATTTTGGAACGGAAGTATCAACAGGGCGTTACGATGCATTGAACGGACTGGTGCTGCTGGGTGATGGCAATGGGAATTTCAGCGCCCAAACCATACTGCAAAGCGGTATTTTTATTCCGGGTGATGGTAAGGCCCTGGTTCGCCTGAGGCAGGCCGGTAGCCATTACCTGCTTGCCGCCTCTCAAAACCAAAACCTGTTAAAAATTTTCAGGCAAAAGAAAGATAACCGCCTGATCGCTTTGCAGCCAGGCGAGCTGTATGTCATTGTTCATCTCAAAAACGGCAAAAGCCGCAAAGTGGAATTTTCGTATGGCGATTCTTTTCTTTCCCAGTCTGCACGGTTCATTGCCATGAATGAAGCCATGGAAAGTATAGCATTTTTTGATCGGGAAGGGCAATGCAGGCTGATTCAATAACGCGCCTCTCAGGCACAAAGCACCAAAAGACAAATCACAAAAAACAAACTTGCCTACCGGCATGCAGGCCTGTCCGCCGGGGCGGATAAAATTCAAATCCGAAGCCGGAAACCCGAAATCCGAAGCGAAATACCACAAACGATAAACCACAAACAATAAACGATAAACTCAACATTGAAACGGATTCTCCCTGCACCCTGCACCCTGCAACATGAAACATGTTATTGCGTAAATTGCATCATAAATAATTACAATTATGCTTGAATGGCTTAAACAACCCTGGCCATGGTATGTAGCCGGACCCCTGATAGGACTGACGGTACCCGCTTTGCTGCTGCTTGGCAACAAAACCTTCGGTATATCTTCCTCCCTGCGGCATATCTGCGCCATTTGCATTCCCGCCAAAATTCCGTTTTTCAGGTACGACTGGAAGAAGGAGGCCTGGAACCTGTTTTTTGTAGGTGGTATTTTACTCGGAGGTATAGTGGCGGCACAATGGCTGGCCAACCCTGCGCCGGTACAGGTGCACCCTCATCTGGCGGAAGAACTGGCGGCTTATGGCGTAACGGATTATAACGGGATTGTACCCCCTGATCTTTTTTCCTGGCAGGAATTATTTACCCTGCGCGGCTTTATTATGATTGTTGTTGGCGGTTTTATGGTGGGCTTTGGTACACGTTATGCCGGGGGCTGCACCAGCGGCCATGCTATTATGGGGCTGAGCAACCTGCAATGGCCCTCGCTCGTAGCTACCTGTTGCTTTATGACAGGCGGCTTTGTGATGACCTGGCTTATTCTTCCCTATATTTTGCAGTTATAATAAACTACAAACCAAAAACTATAAACTACAAACTACAAACTCAGATATGCTGGTTAAAGAAAAGAAAGCTGAAACCTCCGCTTTAAAAATAGATTTGGGAAACACAGATTATGAAGTGCGTTCGCAAAATGCCATGTGCGTAAATGAAAGCACTCTCGACAGGCCGCTTGTTTCTAATGTTAAGTATGGCTTACTGGGCATTTTTTTCGGGATCGTATTTGTGAAAGCCGAAATCGTTTCCTGGTTCAGGATACAGGAAATGTTTAAGCTGCAAAGCTTTCACATGTATGGCGTTATTGGCTCGGCGGTGGTAATAGGTATGATCAGTGTGGCGCTGATCAAAAAATACAATGCCAGGTCAATAGAAGGAGAAAAAATTCACTTAGAGCCCAAGCGCTTTCATAAAGGGCAAATTTATGGCGGGCTGATCTTCGGATTAGGCTGGGCTGTTACCGGCGCCTGCCCCGGACCCCTGTATGCGCAAATTGGAACCGGGGCTACCGTAATTATAATAACCTTATTAAGCGCAGTGGCCGGAACCTGGGTATATGGCCGTTTTATGAACAGGTTGCCACATTAAACCACATAAACAATAACAAACGGGTTTTCATTTCCGAATATCCAAAATTCAGTTTATTATTTCCTGAAGCCAATCCTTTCCCGTTTGCTGAAGTCCTCCTCCTGTTCTTTTTTGTTCAGAAGGAAATGAAGTGCCTGGTATATATCTTTAAACTTTTTGTTGCTGCTTTGCTCTATCTCAGCCAGCTTTTCGGCCAGTTCTTTATACTGGTGCGCCATTTGCCGCAAAGCTATGAACGCCCGTACAATAGCTACATTGATTTTCACGGCTGTATCACTTTTCAGCACACTTGCCAGCATAGTAACGCCGTGTTCAGTAAATGCATTGGGCAGATATCGCCTTCCTCCCCGGTTTGAGGTCACAATTTGTGACCTCAAACCGTTCCATTCAGTTGGGGTGAGTTGAAACATAAAATCGGGTGGGAATCTTCCGGGATTGCGCCTGACAGACTGATTAAGAACTTTAGTTTCTATTCCATACAGGTTCGCCAGGTCAAAATCGAGCATTACTTTTTCACCTCTTATTTCATATATCTTTTGCTGGATGATGGTGATATCCATAGTGTGTTTTTCAGGTTGAGCAATAATTACTTATCTAAAAATAATAAAATATATAATTACGGGTAAACTAAAAAAGGGAAGTGAAGATTTACCCGTGTAAACCTCCTGAAATGACCCCCTGCAGGCGGCAGCTTGCGGCACCCTGAAACATTTTTTAATTTTCTTTCCCAACTATTTGGCAATAAACAATAAGGCACATACCTTTGCACTCCCAAAATCAAAACGGGTAGTTTACGGTATGTCTCAAAGAATCAGAATAAAATTACAGAGCTACGATCACAATCTGGTAGATAAATCTGCCGAAAAGATCGTTAAAACTGTGCGCAGTACCGGTGCTGTGGTAACAGGACCTATTCCTTTACCTACACACAAAAAAATATTTACGGTATTGCGTTCGCCTCATGTAAACAAGAAGAGTCGTGAACAGTTCCAGCTTTCCACGCATAAGCGTTTGCTGGATATTTACACTTCCTCTTCCCGTACCGTGGATGCGCTGAGCAAGTTAGACCTGCCCAGTGGTGTGGATGTAGAGATCAAAGCGTAATTTTTGATCATCCCCCGCAAAGGCGGGAGAAAAATGAAGCAACTTAGTTCTTACTATATATTCCATCTGCCAATTGCGGGAAACCAAAAAAAAGCAGCGCTGGATTGCCGGAAGCAAAAGGGGTAAAGCCCGTTTGGTCATAACCAGCTTATGATTTCCGGTTTTTGGAGAATTAAATATGAACTAGCCCTTCGAGGTTAGTTTACCGCTGGTACTTCCTCTTTCACAAGTGGGAAATACGGGAAAAGGTCGGCGGCAAACGGGGATTGAAGCATTGGATATTATACGATCCGGTCTGTCTCTTTAAC
Organism: uncultured Sphingobacteriales bacterium; assembly: GCA_937871285.1. GTDB lineage: Bacteria > Bacteroidota > Bacteroidia > Chitinophagales > Chitinophagaceae > Agriterribacter. Next base: position 118,063 of record CALMQS010000014.1, read on the forward strand.
CTAACGGGTATAAAAACAAAACAATGAAAGGTATTATTGGTAAAAAAATCGGGATGACCAGCATCTTCAATCCTGCCGACGGCACGCAAACTGCCGTTACTATTATTGAAGCTGGTCCCTGCGTGGTTACGCAGGTTAAAACAAAAGAAACCGACGGCTACAGTTCAGTTCAGTTGGGTTTTGGCGATAAAACGGAAAAGCATACTATAAAAGCAGAAGCTGGTCACTACGCCAAATCAAATACTCCCGCTAAAAAGTTCGTAAAAGAATTCCGCGATTTTTCTATTGAAAAAAATATTGGTGAAACGGTTACGCTCGACATTTTCGCCGAAGGCGATAAAGTGGAAGTAATAGGCACCACAAAAGGTAAAGGTTTCCAGGGTGTGGTTAAACGTCACGGATTTCATGGCGTAGGTGAACAATCGCACGGGCAGCACGACCGACAGAGAGCACCTGGTTCCATTGGTAACTCTTCCGATGCATCGCGCGTATTTAAAGGTATGCGTATGGCAGGCCGTATGGGGGGCGACAGGGTGAAAGTGAAAGGATTAAAAGTGGTGAAAATGTTCCCCGATAAAAACTACCTGCTGGTAAGCGGAGCTGTTCCGGGGTATAATGGTTCAATTGTATTAATTCAAAAGTAAAGTCACTGCCGGTACACAGGTAACTGTGTACCGGCAAAATATTTTATACAATGCAAGTAGATATTTTAAATAAAGCAGGTGAGAAAACAGGCCGCACAGCAGAACTGCCTGATGAAATTTTTGGAATTGAGCCAAACGATCATGTCATCTACCTCGCTGTAAAGCAGTTCCTGGCCGCACAGCGCCAGGGAACGCACAAGGTTAAAACCCGTGCCGAAGTTAAAGGATCCAGCCGCAAGCTGCATCGTCAGAAAGGTACAGGCGGCGCACGTAAAGGCAATATCCGCAACCCTTTATATAAAGGTGGCGGTACCATATTCGGACCCAAGCCACATGGCTACGACATTAAGCTGAACCGTAAAGTAAAAGACCTGGCTAAAATATCGGCCCTTTCTTATAAGGCAAAAGAAAATGCCATTGTAGTTATTGAAGATTTTGCTTTAGATACACCTAAAACCAAAGCAGCAGCCGGTGTAATTAAAAGTCTTAATCTGGATAAGAAAAGGACCTTATTCGTATTACCCGGTTATAATGAGAATGTACAGTTAAGCTTTCGTAATATGCCTACGGTGTTAGGCGTGTTGCTGGCTGATATAAATACGTATGATATTGTGAACAGTGATGTGCTGGTGCTTACAGAAAATGCGGCTAAAATATTTTCTGAAGAGGAAGCAGCAGTAGCAGAAGCATAAGCATAAGAGAAATTTTGAAAAGCTGGTTAAGATCAAAGGAGTAGATGAATTTTCAAATTTTCAAATTTTCAAATTTTCAAATTAACAAAGATGAAACTTGCAGATGTACTTGTTAAGCCGATCATAAGCGAAAAAAGCAATAAGCTTACTGAAAAAAGGAATATATACGCTTTTAAGGTAGGACGCAGGGCTAATAAACTTGAAATAAAAAAGGCAGTGGAAGAATTTTATGGCATCAGCGTGACCAATGTAAATACGGTTGTTGTTCCAAGTAAAAGCAAATCGAGATTTACGAAGGCAGGTGTTATTTCGGGACGCAAGCCTGCTTACAAAAAGGCATATGTAACAGTGGCCGAAGGAGAAAATATTGATCTGTACAGTACATTATAGGTCAAACGGATATTACATTATTAAAGCTGGCGAAGCTGAAAAGTTCGCGATAAAAAGAAATAACAATGGCAGTAAGAAAATACAAACCAATGACAGCGGGCACCCGCTGGAGAATTGGGAACGGATATGCCGAAATTACTACAGATACACCTGAAAAAAGTTTGCTGGAAGCAAAATCAAGAACAGGAGGACGTAATTTCCAGGGACGCCGCGCCATGCGCTATATTGGTGGCGGACACAAGCAGAAATACCGTATCGTAGATTTTAAGAGAGATAAAAAGGATATCAAAGCAACTGTGGCGTCTGTTGAGTACGATCCTAACCGTACTGCTTTTATTGCCCTGCTGCATTATGCCGACGGCGAAAAAAGATACATCATTGCACCGCAGGGATTGCAGGTGGGTGCTGTGATCATAAGCGGCGACAGTGTAGCGCCCGAGGTAGGAAATGCATTGCAGTTGAAGTATATGCCCCTGGGTACAAACGTACATAATATTGAACTGCAACCCGGACAGGGAGGGAAGCTGGTACGCAGCGCCGGATCTTCTGCGCAACTGAGCAATAAGGAAGAAAAATACGGCGTGTTAAAAATGCCCAGTGGCGAGCTCAGGAAGATACTGATCAATTGTTATGCAACCGTAGGTGTGGTAAGCAACAGTGATCATAGCCAGGAAAGAGCCGGTAAGGCAGGTGTAAACCGCTGGAAAGGCGTTCGTCCGCGTGTACGTGGTGTGGCTATGAACCCTGTAGATCACCCGATGGGTGGTGGTGAAGGAAGAGCGTCCGGAGGGCATCCGAGATCAAGAACCGGTAAATATGCCAAAGGATTGAAAACCCGCAAGCAAAAAGGTTCAGATAAGCTGATCATTCAGCGTAAAAACGGAAAGAAGCTGGCGAAATAAGTGATAAGATAAATCAGAAATCAACAAATCTAAAATCTGAAATATAGATTATGGGTCGTTCAATTAAAAAAGGTCCTTATGTAGCAGATTACCTCGAAAAAAAGGTACTGGCTATGAACGAGGGCACAGCTAAAAAAGGTGTAATCAAAACCTGGAGTCGGCGTTCCACTATTACCCCCGATTTTGTGGGCAATACTTTTGCGGTGCATAATGGCAACAAGTTCATACCCGTGTATGTAACGGAGTATATGGTGGGTCATAAGTTAGGTGAATTTGCGCCTACCAGGAACTTTAAAGGACACTCAAGCAAAAAAATAGCGTAAATAATAGTTCCCTCTTATGGGAACCCGAAAACATAAAAAATGGAAGCAGTAGCTAAACTCAAAAACTATCCTACATCGCCACGCAAAATGCGTTTGCTGGCTGATGTTATACGTGGTATGGATGTAGAGAAGGCTTTGGCAATATTGGAGCATCATCCGCAGCATTCTTCAACCCCTCTTTATAAATTATTGAGGAGCGCCGTAAGCAATTGGGAGCAAAAAAATGAAGGCACCAGCGCGGCAGACAGCAACCTGTTAGTAAAAACGATTTTTGTGGATGGCGGAAGAGTGCTCAAAAGAATGCTGCCGGCGCCCCAGGGAAGAGCTTACCGGGTACGCAAACGCAGCAATCATGTAACCGTGATTGTAGACCAGAAATAAAAATGAAAATTTTCAAATTATAAACATGGGTCAAAAAGCAAATCCAATTGGTAACAGGTTAGGGATCATCCGTGGCTGGGAAAGCAACTGGTATGGTAACAAGAGGGATTATTCCAAAAAGCTTATAGAAGACAACCGGATCAGAACCTACCTTAATGCCCGTATCAATAAAGGTGGTATTTCTAAAATTGTGATTGAACGTACGCTTAACAAGCTTATCGTTACTATACATACTTCCAAGCCCGGTATTATCATTGGTAAAGGTGGCGGCGAAGTAGACCATATTAAGGAAGAGTTGAAAAAACTGACCGGCAAGGAGGATGTGCAGATCAACATTCTGCAGGTGCGTCGCCCTGAACTGGATGCCAATATAGTGGGCGATACCATTGCACGGCAAATAGAAAACCGTATCAACTATAAACGTGCTATTAAGTTATCCATCGCTTCAGCGCTTCGCATGGGCGCCGAAGGTATTAAGGTAAAGGTGAGCGGACGGTTGGGCGGTGCTGAAATTGCCCGTACGGAAGAAATTAAGCAGGGACGCGTTCCATTACACACTTTCCGTATGGAAATTGATTATGCCAACGTGTTTGCCTTAACCGTATATGGAAAAATAGGCATCAAAGTTTGGATCTGTAAAGGTGAAGTATTAACAAAACGCGATCTTAACCCGAATATCATTGACGGAAAAAGTGAAGTGGGAGTTGGCGACAACAGGCGCGATGACAGAAGAAGTGGCGGCGGCGGAGATAGAAGAGGAGGAGGCGACAGGCGCGATGACAGAAGAGGTGGCGGCGGAGACAGACGCGGTGGCGGAAGAGGCGACAGGAGATAGATGCAGGGAGGAAAGGTATAGGGTAGAGAGGCATAAGGAAAATCAAGTAAATATTCAAAATTTTCAAATTGTAATATAATGTTACAGCCGAAGAGAACAAAACACAGAAAAGCGCAGAAAGGACGGATCAGGCAGGTGGCGAAGCGGGGAGCAACCATATCTTTTGGTTCATTTGCACTGAAAGCACTGGAACCCATCTGGCTCAATAACCGCCAGATAGAATCTGCCCGCCAGGCCATGACACGTGCCATGAAGCGTGAAGGGAATGTGTGGATACGTATTTTCCCCGACAAGCCTATTACGCGTAAGCCTGCGGAAGTGAGGATGGGTAAAGGTAAAGGTAACCCTGAGTTTTGGGCAGCAGTGGTGGAACCGGGCCGTATCATTTTTGAGGCCGATGGCGTTCCGGTTCAGGTGGCAAAAGAGGCAATGGAACTGGCTGCCGCAAAATTGCCGATCAAAACCCAGTTTATTATCCGTCGTGACTATGCCGGACAATAAACGCAGCAGCTAAAGTTTTAAATATTCAAACCGAATAGCAATGTCAAAGAAAGTTGATTTTTTAAATAGCCTGGAAACGATGAGTGAAGCGGATTTGCAGGCGCGTATCAGTGAAGATGAGATACGCCTGAAGAAATTGAAATTCGCTCATGCTACTTCTCCCCTGGAGAATCCCATGACCATACAATCGGTTAGAAGGGATATTGCAAGGTTAAGAACTGAATTAAAGAAAAAAGCTAAAAGCTAAATAAGATGGCTGAAAGAAATTTGCGTAAAACAAAGATTGGGGTGGTAACCAGTAACAGGATGGAAAAAACAGTTACGGTTGAAATTGAAAGAAAGGTAAAACACCCCATCTATGGTAAGTTTGTAAAGAAAACCACCAAATTCCATGCTCATGATGAAAAGAACGAGTGCGGTATTGGCGATACGGTGAAGATCATGGAAGCCCGTCCGCTGAGTAAAACAAAGCACTGGCGCCTGGTTGAGGTGGTAGAAAAGGCGAAGTAATATATTTCTGATTTGAGATTTCTGATTTGAGACCTGCCGGCCGGCAGGAAGGTTTGAGATGCTTTGATTTTATCATCATCTCAACATCGTACCAAATTTCAAATTTCAAATATCAAATTTCAAATAACTAAAAAGATGATTCAGCAAGA
>CALMQS010000015.1 GCA_937871285.1 uncultured Sphingobacteriales bacterium
TACTCATCGGCTGTTTTTTTGTGTGGTAACTTAAAAATACCGAAAAAGGAGGCTTCCCGCCTCCTTTAAATTTATCAATCAAGTATTTTTACCGGACACTAATGCCTGAAAATCAGGGCTTTGTGCCCTTGTGTCTTAGTGGCATATCTTCTATACCGGCCTTTTGAGACAGCCTCTTGAACGGAGATAAATATACCAGGTTCTTTTAGAAATTAAATGCGGCATTTAAGCCAAACATAGAAGGTTTGAATTCCTTAAGTCCTTTCATGTATGAAAAACGTACTTCAATATTTTTTTGATGGGAGCCTACGGCAAAACGAATGCCCGCGTTAGCAGCAGGGCCAAATCCTTTTGCATAATACTTTTTTGTGCCAATATCATTACCGAGCGCGTCTGTCATAAGTAACTCGTCTATCCCTGTTGAGTGATAGCCAAAGCCGCCACCTATAAAATAACCAAATCTTTGCTCATTTTGTTTAGAAGAACCTGCACCTCCATTAAAATTTACCATTAAAGGAATCTGAATCAGGCCTAACAATGTGTTTTCTTCATAAGAGTCTCCTCTGCTTGAATAACTGGCATTGTATGTCCCGGTCAATCCAACTGTAAGTGGAACGCCGGCTGAAACGGAGAAGAATTCAGTTTCAACGAAGGCTACCTGGGGATAATAATGAAGCGTGGCAAATACTTTTGCTTTTACATAGGGAGACGGAGGATCGGAAACTAAAAAAACCTATGCCGGCGCCATGCAGGAAGCTTTGCGAAGACGCACTGTGTACAGAGATAATAAGCGCTATAAAGAAAATGGCTTTTTTCATAAAAGGGGGTTTAGGTTAAATGCAATATTAAGTTACAATTGTATTATTTTAAATAATTTGATAGAAAATTTTGCTTGGTTTATGCCCGGGCTTCTGTTTCACCTGTCCGGATAACCTATAACCAGATTGTTTTGTGATAGAATTTTAAGTAGCGCCAGTGGTCGGCCAATGCACATTGCTTTTGCCACGACCAGCGCAGGTGAGAGATGTTACTCAATGTTCCCGCCTTGTGCAAATGCTCAACTTTTGTTATTGGAAATATTATAGCGAAGAGTGAATAATGGTTCGTAAGACACAACCCACGACGGGTAAAATTACTCTAAACTTATTTCTATTCCATCCGGTACTTATCTGTTAAAGCATATCGGGAAGTGGTGTTTAGCAGTCAGATTCAGTATATTAAACAAGTGCAGCACGGAACTGGGCAATAAATGAACATTACTATCGCTGTAGCCCGTACGAATGAAGTGTAGGTCAACAATCCTCTGTTCGCTGTTTATTTGCGGAAAATAGCCTGTGGTCAACTCAGCAAAAAACTAAAGCTCTACATCTTGAGTCGTTATATTTTGGATCTTTTATACAATATATTTGTGTCTATAATTGTTGTAAGGCGAATAACCCTTGGTATCCCCTATGCCCAAATTATTTATATCAGCCATCTTATGTTTATCAGTGATGACAGCATCTTCCCAATTGCCTCTGCTAAACTGGGTTAAAGCTTTTGAAGCATACAATGCGGGCAATAGCAATGCCAGGACAGTAGGAATAGATGAACAGGGAAATGTTTATTCAGCGGGTTGGTTTGAGAATTCAGTTGATTTTGATCCGGGATCTGGGGTTTATATGATGACAGGGGGAAGCCAGTTTCAATCCGGTGTGTATATTTCCAAATTAGATGCGAATGGAAATTTTGTTTGGGCTAAGCAGATTCCGGCGCTCCTTGAGTTTAGCCAGGTAGAGCTTAAAGTTGACAGAACAGGCAATGTTTATCTTGCTTCAGATTCGAGAGGCGCTGCTGATATGGATCCGGGGCCGGGGGTGCATATGATGACGCCGACAGGTTTCAGAGATGTTTTTGTTGTAAAATTGAATACGGACGGCAATTTTGTATGGGCAAAACAGTTTGGGGGACCAGGAGATACCGGACCCCAGTCGTATATGATAGAACTTGACCCGGATAATAATGTAATTGTTGGTGGTGCATTCAACAACACGGTTGATTTTGATCCGGGCCCCGGTACATTGAACCTAACTTCCAGCGCTCATTTCCAGGCTTTTATTGTTAAACTGAGTAATGATGGAGAACTTATCTGGGCAAAGCAATTCGGCAATGGTCCCGAAGTGTATAGCGGCTGCAATATCACAGATATAAAATGCGATGCTCAGGGAAATATTGTTATTGTCGGTTCTTTTGCCAGGACCTGTGATTTTGATCCGGGCCCGGGAGTATATAATGTAACAAGCGTAGCGGGAAACAGTAGTAATGGATTCATTTGTAAACTGGATGCCAGCAGTAATTTTGTTTGGGTAAAAACGTTGCAAGAAAAGAGGGGAGATAACAACTACTTCATTACTCCCACGGGTATAGATATTGATGGTATGAATAATATCCTTACCACTGGTTTTTTTATTGGCGACTTTGATTTCGATCCTGGTGCCGGAGAGCAAAACTTTTTCAGTAACCCTCATGACTGCTATATTTTAAAGCTGGATCAACAGGGTAATTTTGTATGGGCTAAAATAATTGGGAATAGCGAGTCTGATATGGGGAGCGATGTAGCTGTAGACGCTGCTAATAATGTATATATTATTGGTTCTTTTGGCACCTCGGTTGATTTTGATCCAGGCCCGGGCGTGCATTTTATTAATAGCCCACACTACGGACTATCTGCCCTAATAAAATTATCATCTGGTGGGGAATTTGTTTATGCAGCACCTTTTCAAAGCATCAGTTACGGCACCAGTTTATTCAGGCGAATGATAATGGATGCCGACCATCATATTTATGTTACCGGAACGGCGTACGGAGTAAATGATTTCGATCCCGGACCTGGTGTTTTTTCATTTACTGGTGGTCCTTTTGTTTTAAAACTCGGGCCCTGTTTGAATGCGACCAGCTCTACGTTGAATATCAGTACCTGCAACAGTTATACATTAAACAACCAAACCTTCGATTCAACGGGAACCTATCTGCAAACTATTTTAAACGTTTCGGGATGTGATTCCCTGATTACACTTAACCTTACCATTAATAAAAAGTTAACGGAACAAACAAAAACGATTTGCGATGGGGAGTTCTTTTTTGCGGGGGGTGCCAATCAAATCATAAGCGGAATTTATTATGATACTTTACGAACTGTACTGGGTTGCGACTCGGTTATAGCAACCCATCTGACAGTGAATCCCAAGCCTTCTCTAAACCTGGGAACCGATAAGAACTTATGCAGGAATACCCAATTAACACTTACACCAGGAGCTTATACAAGTTATCTTTGGCAGGATAGTAGCAATGCTGCTACGCTTACAATCAACAGTACGGGTTTATATTGGGTAAGGGTTACCAATATCTTCAGTTGCGAAGCTACCGATACAATTATGGTGTTGGACATCATAGAGCCACCAACCGGCTTTTTGAGGAAAACGGATAGTGTATGTAGTTATAAGAGCCTGGAGCTGGCACCTTCCGGTTCTTATACAAGCTATCAATGGTCTACCGGTCAGGCAACTAAAAATATACAGGTGCAAACCCCCGGCACTTATTGGCTGACAGTAACCGATGCTAACCGGTGTATTGGAGTTGACACAACTATTGTTTTCGCTAAGCAGTGTATGTTTGGTGTATATGTGCCCACCGCATTTACACCTGACAATAATGGTAAAAATGATAAGTTCAAACCAATAGTTTATGGGAAGACGGTGCATTATCACCTGTTGGTTTATAATCGCTGGGGCAGTCTTGTATTTCAAACTACTGACCCGGAAAAAGGATGGGATGGCACAATAGGCGGAGTATCCCAAAACACTGGTCTGTTTGTATGGGTCTGTTCTTACCAACTCGAAGGAGCGGAGCCGGGAACAGAAAAAGGGACTGTGCTGCTTATCCGGTAGTCATTGCTTTTATTTTCGTGGCTGGCACGGGTTAGGTAGCATTGCTTTTCGAATAGCCGGAAGAATATGCGATGTACGAAGTTTGGGAGGCATCGCACAGCAGGCGGTAAAGAAATGGTCAGGGCAGATGCCTCCTTTGTCGGTATGACAGGCAGCGGTGTAATGCCCGGCATTGGTACTGCAGTTCATCATAGTTACTTCTGCTTGTCATTCCAACGCAGCTTGCCTACGGCAGGCAGGGAGGAATCTATGAGATTTTGCCGGATGCATTTATTTATTATTATGAAGCACAAGCGAGACGCCTTACGCCTGTATTGGGTTAATATCTGTTTATCCACCAAACCTGCAGGTATCCATCAAAAATACTGGGAATGCCTGTATTAATACGCTCATGAAATAAGTTTAACCGATCCTGGTCAGACATATTTAAAAAGATTTCCTTTATAGTTAAATGTTCGTTTTCCGGGTTTTTGCCATTAAGCCATTCGTTAATTTTCAATGTTTCTTCATATTGCTGCACTGCATCCTGGTATGGTTTATATGATTTTCTGAATAACTTTGACCAACTCGGATTTTCCTGATGAAATTTTGCTGCTTCTTCCGAATTGGCAATAGTATCGGCTTGTTGCTTTAGCATTTCTATCGCTTCACTAATGGTAGTGTTACCGCTAATTTCAAGTTTCGACTGGTCCATTGTTTTTGAGTTTGGCGCTATATTAAATGTCTGCCATTAGTTGTCAACTTGGATTTTATAAGTCTTTCCATCTTCGCCTTCAATAACACAAAAGCCGTCTTTATCAAGTTCTTCAGGTGTTATGTGGTCATTATCAAGCCAGCCGCCATTTGGAAAGCTTATTTGAACTACCTCGTAATTTTCTACTTCAACATCCAATGTGTATTCCTGGCTGTAACCTGTTTCAGGGTTGTAATAGTCCACTGTTGCAGAATGCGGTCCGTCTTCAAACCTGCATTCACTATCATCTGATTCTGTTCCTTCTTTTTCAGAACGTTCATGCGATGTATCAGTACAATGAGTTAAGGTTCCTAATAAAAAGAATAGTATGAAGGCTTTTGAGAGTATCATAAAATAACGCACAAGGTTTGTTTTCCTTGTTATACGAACTTATCTTCTTTTTATTGTGCTTAATAACAAGCCTTGATAATTTCGTTTTGCATTACCAGTATGTAGCTCGGGTATAGGTTTGGTAGCATTGTTTTGCATAGCTAAACCTATATGACATCGTTACTTATCTTATTACTTTAAACAAGTAACATCAAGGCACCGGTCAGGGTTGGCATATTGGCTGTTACTACAAAGACCAGCGCCAGAAGAGTTCAATGTTAATCCCATTGAAGAAATTAAAAAATTACACGAGGAAAAAATTGCTTCGTTTGAGCGTATGCTGAAAGAAAAGGATGAAATGATGGCAAGGTTAGAAAAGTTAATGGAGAGGAAGTAGGTGAGGAAATAAAGCTGGTACTATTGTTTATCATCAGCTTACTCCTTATAGTACACAAGCGAGACGCTTTCGTCTGCGTATGCACTGGTCAGCCAATACATAGTGCTTTTAATACAAACCAGCACGAGTGAGGGAGATTTTATGGGACTTACACAGCTTGGCGAAGCAACCTATATTCGTTTATGTTCGTTGCAAAAAAATGCAAGGAATAGGATTGTGATTAATTATAATTATAAGCTATCTTTAAAATACAAATCAATAAAAATAAAGTAGACGTATGCAGAACCCTTGGAGAAAATTACGCAAAGAAGGTCCATATATCTTGGAAGAAGATATGGATGCAGTATTACGGTATAACCAAAAGGCAAAGGATAATTATAAACTTATGGATGAATTAATGCCTGTGCCGTTTGTTGGTAATGTTCTCGATAGTGAGATTATAATTCTCATGTTAAATCCTAGATATCGTTCAGAAAATAAAATAAAGGAAAATGAAAATTACAAAGAGAAATTGATAAAGGTGTTTAATCATGAACCTGTTGAGTATCCATTTTTCTTTTTGGATCCGAATGTCGTTATTGGGAAAAAATATTGGTCGTCTAAATTGAAAGGATTAAAAAAAATTTATAAAAGCGAGGAGCAGGTTTCCAAAAATGTATCAACGATCCAATTGCAGCCATATCATTCTACCCAATTCAAATTATTGAAAGATATTCCTTCACAAAAATATAATGCCTATTTAGTAAGGAAAGCAATTGAAAGGAAAGCCTTTATCATAATAGCGCGTGGGAAAAAACATTGGTTGCAGTTAGTACCGGAATTAGAGTCCTATAATTATTTTACATTGAATAGTTGGAGATCACCATCCATTAGTGAGAAAAATTGTCCTAAATTGTTTGAAGTATTAAAAGCTCAATAGCCTTTGCTAAACCTAATTTCCTTATCTGGGGCAATGTTCGGATTTGCCGGTCACTTAAGCCCTAAATATAACCTGATTGTATCAGGGAATTGAAAACAAAGGCTCATTACATCCGCCAGAGCTAAACTACTGCGGAAATAAAAAGCGGTAAAATGAAAGGTGAAATAAATGTACATAGATCTATTATCTATTCTAAGCAGTGGGACAACAAGCGTCTTGTAGAAATAGCAACTGAATTGGGGACTGAAGTGATGTTCAAGAAGGAGTATCATAGGAATGTTTTAGGTTATTTTTATGGTACAATCGTAGCAGAAACTGAAAAAGAGATTTTTTATTTCCCTATGACAACAGAGTTGACGTACGGCATTTTGCCTGATTCTGATTTAGAAAATTGTATTGGGAGGTCATTTAGTTGGCCAATATTAAAAGCAAATAGCTTGGAACCAGAAGGGTATAATTCAGGATTTTTTATTTCTGGTGATCAAGAGGAAATGATTCCATTCGAGGCACTCGAACAACCGGAAATAAAAGAATTTTCAGACGAAAAGATGAGAGACTTAAATGAAATAACCATGTCTGATGCTTTTGAAAGCAAAAAAATAAAAGAAATAAGAATCGTTGATAACCAGTTTTTATTTTCTAATCCAAGTTGGAATAACCCTTTTATGATAATAAACAATTGCTCAGTTAGATTGTCTTACAGTGTATCTTCCATGACATTGTGCCAGATTATTAGAGATTTTGATCTTTTGACTTTTTATTATTTTAAGGATATAAGTTCTTCAAATTGGTACTTCAGACTAGGTCTTCCTAGAATGCCTGAATTTTCAGTGTCTCGACCAGCCTTCCAGTAAAGTTAAATGAATAGACTGCCGATAATTGAATGTGACTACGAAAAACAAAAGAGCTTTTTAATTTATATTGTTTTTATGAAGTTATAGTCTGTATAACAATTCGGAAGGTTTCCCTGCTGGTGCAGGTTTGAGCGTTGTCTTTCGAATAGCCAGGTCTCCCCCTACGCAAGGCAAGTTGTATAGTCTTTTTACTGGGCAGTCTGTCCATTGCTTTTGCTATGTGATACCAAATCCCATAATCCCAAACCTTAATTGCTTCCCGTTTCGTAATTTCGCTGCTTCCTATACTCTTTGATATATTCATCTGTCGGCAGGGGTCTTAGCCTGCCGGAAAAACCCAATGCTTATTCCATACCGTAGCTATCTTTACCCGCGAAAACAAACTTCAAATACTTTGCTCCGTTATGAAGAAAATCATTTTTAGTGGATGTCTCGCTTTGCTCAGTACCTTCTGCGCAATGGCACAACAACAGCCTGTATACGAGGTGTATGCTTTAAAGTATGCCAGTTTGAACAGGCTTACACCGATCGCTGACTGGGTGCAGGGCGGCCCGGCCAACGACAACATCAACATTGCATTTGTGTTCTGGCTGATAAAAGGTAACAATGGTAAAAATATACTCGTGGACGCCGGTTGCTCAGCCGATCTTCCGAATGCTGTAGATTTTGGACTGACTGCAGCTATGCGCCCCGATTCTGTGCTTTTGCAGGCAGGTGTAAAAGCGGAAGCGGTAACAGATATCATTATTTCACATCCGCATTGGGATCATATCAATGGCATCAATTTATTTCCCAACGCACAGATCTGGATACAAAAAGAGGACTACAATTATTACGCAGGGCAGGCCTGGCAGAAAGACGCCAACCGCGGTGGCTTTGTTAAGCGGGATATTCTTACGCTTGTAGACCTGAATGTTTCCGGGAAAGTTACGCTGGTGAATGGCGACAACAAAGAAATTATACCCGGCATTACGGTGTACACCGGTTCAAAACATACCTACGAGTCACAATATGTGCTGGTGCAATCCGGTAAAGACAGGATCCTTATCGCATCAGACAATGTATGGGTATATGATAACCTGAAGCGCATGTTACCGCCTCCGTCTTATGGCACTTATGATGCAAAAGCCTATGTGGCAGCCATGCAAAGAATGAAAACACTCGCATCCGAAACTGACTTTATCCTGCCGGGACATGACGATCAGCTCTTTTCAAAATTTAGGCATATTACTGAGCGTGTGGTGCAGATAAAATGAATAACTCATTTCAATATCTTCTTTATTGCAGGTTCCAGTAAAACAGCCCATTTCTCATACATTTTTCCGGAGGGATGCAAACCATCGCTGGCAATAAGGGAAGGATCGTTTAAGGCTTCCCTTGAAAAGGGCGTAATATTGGTATAGCTGATGTTGTATGCATTTGAAATCCTGAGGTTAATGCTGTTGAACAGATCAATTTGTTTCCGGATAAACATCGTATCATCAATCGAACCATAGGGGGTTACGCTGTAGTCCGGGATGGATAAAACAAACACATGGTCGCGTTTGTTACCGGCCAGTTGCACCGCTTTTTGTAAAAGCCTGGTAAACCTGTCGCTATAGCCGGTAGTGTCGCGTTGTTTGTTTTGGTCATTCACTCCAATCAACAAAGTAACAATTTCAAACGGACCCTGAGGGTTTTGCTGATCAATGGCGTTTTCCAGGTCTGTTGTCGTCCATCCGGTAGTGGCAATATACACCACTTTATCAATGTACTTACCGGATGCGGTCAGTCTTGCTTTGGTTTGTTCCGGGAACCTTTCTTTTTCCGCCACAGACTGCCCAATGGTATAGGAATCGCCCAATGCAAGAAAACGGTAATGATTGTTGTCGCTGTTGTTTACCGGCGGCGTTAGGTGCCGGATATCTTTTTTGCATGCATATGCCAATGCAACCATAATAAATGCGGTATAAGAGAGCAGCTTCAACATTTTACCTGCGATATCCAAACCTACGATGAATAGCCAGCATTTGTTTTCCTGAGCCCGAAAAAGTTCGTTATGGTAAAGGAGGGCTTAGTATGGCAATGCGATGCAAGAAAAGTTACCACAAAGCACCACATCCTATCCCACAAATCCCGTAGTCTCAGCCCATACAAAGTACATTGTTTACAACAACATAGTTTGGAAACTTTTCAGATTTTTGGTAGATTTGAGAATTGGGCCGGGATATGGTGCTGAACTTTCCTGTTTGGCGGATTATCTCCAACGGTCCTGAAGTTTTGGAACTGCATGCCTTTGGCGGACAAATAAATAATATGCTAATGAAAACATTGACGCTGCAAATACCTGACAGCCTGGATGAGCGGGATGCAAAAATATTGCTGGCTGCTAAATTGTATGAAAAAGGCGCTCTGTCGCTGGGGCAGGCGGCTGAACTGGCAGGCTATTCCAAACGAACATTTATTGAATTATTAGCAGACTATGAAGTGTCTGTTTTTGACTATACAGAAGGAGAATTAGAAAAAGACCTGTCTGATGCCAAAAACTATCATATCTGATACAAGTTGTATCATCCTGCTTGATAAAATCGGTGAGCTTGACATTCTCAGGAAACTATTTGGAATAATTATTACAACCTCAGAAGTTGCAGAAGAATTCGGACAACCACTTCCTTCCTGGTTCCAAATCCAGCAGCCCAAAGACAAAAATTACCAATTGCTGATTGAATCTTTTGTAGACAAAGGAGAAGCCAGTGCAATTGCACTCGCGTTGGAATCTGGTAATAGTCTGTTAATTATAGATGATCGTAAAGGAAGAAAGTTTGCCCGGCAACTCGGCTTATCAATTATCGGTACTATAGGAATTATCGTGGATGCAAAACTGGCAGGCATTATACCCTCTGTTAAACCCATTCTGGCAAAAATTAAAACAACAAACTTCAGGATTACGGAGGAACTGGAATTACTTATTTTACATAAAGCGGGCGAATAGCGTTTCTTTCACTTAAATGCATCGGTCCCGGTTCGTGTCTCACGAACCAGAATTTCACATATTCATTTGCGGAAAAATATTTTGAGGAACACCGCAAGTCATTTATGGAAACAGGAAAGATATATTTCCGGATAGCTACCATTTTTTAATATTGGGAGACGTTGCGGCTAAGTGAATGATTTGCTGGAAGGCACAAGCGAGACGCTTGCGCTTGTTGGGGGAGTAAAACTCAGAAACGAATTTTGGTGTTTCACCAGAAATCAATAAGTTTATGTATCACATTTGATTTTGTGATACATATATTTTGAGAAGTAATAATAGCACAAGGTAAACAAATAAAAAGTGCACTTAGAAGCCCAAAACAAACTCTTTTATCAAATAATTTAGCATGAAGCTCAAAGTACGTTTGCTTTTTCTATGTATAATACCAACTTTTCTTTTATCCTGTAGAAAGGAAATGCCTATTTATGATGTGTATAATGGACTAAAAATAGGCGAAGTAGTTACCAAGAGTCAAAGAGTTTCAGTTCCGGATAGTTTAAATGCATTTTCTTTTACAGCATTAAAAAATAAAGATTCACATATCTTTTATTATAAAAATATTTTGATGGCAAAGAATATGCAGCCATTATAGACCGAAGAGGTAGAGAAGGTGTGATTTCAGACATTTATATCTATTTTACAGGAGCCTTACCAAGTTCAGAAAGTTGTTATGACAAACATAAAGATGATCTTGAAAATCCTGATCATCAAATTAGGAACTGCTTATTATATGAAAATCCTGAATATAGTGCAATAAATCCATCGTTTGAGAAATACTTAAAACAAATGTTAATAGATAAATACGGAGATTCTTTTGAATCAAAAAAGTTTTCTCCTGACAACTATACTGATGAAGATTTTTGGAATAAATATGCTAAGATAAATGAATTCACCTGGATCAAAGATTATCTTCAAATTAAACTAGTATCTGTTGTAGATAGTAGGTTTGGATTTATGAGATTAGCAATTTATTATTCTTTGACTAAAGATTATTTTACAGATTTCAAAACCAGTTTAAATGAAATAAAAAGAACTAATTCAAATTGTTGAATTGGACATTATTAAAAATAATTTAATCAATTTATATTTTTTACTTCAAAACACCTCAACAATACTTTATTATATGAAATTGATAGGTGGAGTTATTATTATTGGTTCCCTCATTTGGGAGGATCATATAGAATTAGAAAAAAAGGGAGAAAATTTCATTAGAAGAGATTGGAGAAATCAGAATCTTAAAGCTGAACGAACATTAGTCCCTGTACCTATTAGATATGGCAGAAAATCATCTACTCGAAAGGAAACATATTCGATGGTCTTTGATAACGACCACGAGTTAGGACAAGGTTTAATTCTTGAATTCCAACAACCAATTAGTTCATTTGAAGATTTAGAAAAACAAGCTATTGCACTTGCAATCGCTGAAGGCATTTACAAATCGGAAAACAGAAGAATCATAAGTACCTGGGGCGCGGTCGGATTATTAATTAATCCTCAATTAAAGAAGAACGATTTTAGCAAGTTTGAATTTATAAGTAAAAAATGGCGAGATATCTATCATACTTATAACAAAACATTCAACGCAAAAGAATATAAAAGAGCAGAAAGCTTAACACCACCAATTGATGAATATGGCCTGTTGACAATTAAATGGCAAGATGATATGAATAAATTTGATATTTTATTAGCTACACCTGTCATTCCAGATCCAAAAGATCCTCTAACTGCAAAACAAATCGCTGACAAAATGATAGAAAAAAGGTATGATACTTATTTCAAAAGCAATATTGCCCATAACATTAGGACAACTCAAGACAAGGAAATAGCAGAAAATTTACCAAACAATTAAATAGAGAAAATTCGAATATTAATAAATTAGCTTTCAATCAAAAAATATTGCCAAATTGAAAACTCTAATCAGCAACTATATAGGTTTTATGACAAGATAGCCCCCCGCCGCCCACTGCCCCGAACGTACAAGAGTGCGACGCAAAGAAGCGGTATATACCGAACGCCGGGTTCAAAAATTCCCCTTCTTCTCCACAGCTTATCCCATGAGTCGTGCCGGGGTCTTCACAAAGAGCCATTGTGAGCGGCTGTGAGACCCCTGCACTGAGAGACTTTTTATGAAATACATTTTTCCATTAGTGTGCAGGCAAACCTGTGCCGAAGATTTATTTATCTCATTGTTTTTAAACAAGTGATGCCAGGCACTGGTCTGGCTGGTGATGGTTTATTGCTAAAAGACCAGCGCGGGTAAAAGACACTTCGTACGGCACAACATGTCCTCTTTTTAGTACGGCAAATGGATTGAATCCGGCGCTATAAACTCCTGCGTATAATCATTTTTCAAAAAACTGATCGGATCATTGGGAACTGTAATAATGTCTTTTTTTGTAAAGCCCCAGGGCCTCCAATGCGCTGCCAAAACCTGTGCAAACATAGCATCATCCCATTTGCCGAACAACGGTTTGCCGGCGTCTGCCGCTACAGGTAATGTTTCAATGGTAATGCCTGCATCATTCTGCTCAATGTTGTATTTGGGTTGATAATGCAAAAGATAATTGGAATAGAAGAACCTTGCGCATAGCTCCTCAAATTGAACAGGATGCAATACGGCGTTGTTTATCTTATCAAGAATATCTTTTTGCGTTTGCTTTACCAGGCCGCTGTCCCGGAGACAGGCTATGAGTCCGAACCCATTCATGCCAAGCGAGAAGATAAGGTTGACCGGATCATCGCGGTAATTAAAAATGTCTTTTGAATATTTTAGTCTTACAACAGAAATGCTCCAGGGCTGTAACCCTTTAAATGTAACAGGCGATACCAATGACTGGAGCATCAGATGAAACAAACCCAGCCGTTCTTTTAAACGGGGTGAAAGGCTGAATGCTTTATCCTGCTTTTGCAGTCTTGCCTTTTCGAGTAGCAAATCATGGTACAATACGCCGTATACTATTTTACCCATCCATAAAAACAATGCTTGCGATGATAGTGACGTTACGCCTTCATAGCCTTTATTTACAGCTTCCTGAATTTTGAATTCCAGATCGTTAAAAGCCTTTGCTGCTTCAACGGAACATGGCAGCTTCAGCTCTCCATACAAAACAGAAGTTACCTGATCTATCATTTTAAATTTTTGATCTCTCAGCAGAAAGCGATCAAGTATCCAGGCAGGAAAAACGGTGATGTTATCATCCGGGTTTTTTAGATCGGCACCCGTGAGAAAGCAGGTGGGGGAGTGGAGCTGTAAATTTTCGAGCGGATTATAAAACCGAAATGGCATAATGGCAAAAGTATCACATTATCTCTCTTTATACCGTTGTTGATCTAAATCTGTAATAAATTTGCTAAAAAATGCTCACTGTATTACCAACCTTTCCCATCATCATTAGGATATGTTTGTAAAGCCGGGTAATATTGTAAAGCTGCAAGTTTAGATCATGACGTTTTATAGTTTTCTTTTATTGATCCATGTTTTTTCGGCCATTTTGGGTATGGGACCGGGCTTTGTTATGATTTATATTGTAACAAAGGCGAAAACAATGGCAGAATTAAAACATGCTTACCTCATCCGGAACCGGTTACACAATTTCGTGATGATTGGCGGAACACTGCTGCTGCTTTCCGGCGTAACGATGGGTGTAATTCGTCCGTATTTATTTCAGATGGGATGGTATGTTACCAGTTTGGTGCTCTTCATCATTGCACTGGCATTCGGGCCGGTTATTTTATCACCAAGATCGAAGCCCATTAAAATATTATTGAAAAGCCATCCTGACGATAAAATCCCCGAAGAATATTATTCATTGGCTGGAAAATTGTTCTTTTTTGAACGAATAGAGAATATGATTTTCTTAATTATCATTGTACTGATGGTGTTGAAGCCATTTTAACTTATTCCCCGCCTAACGCAGCGTCCTGCTTGCACACATGGCATGGAGTAGAGACTCTGCGGAGAATTGAAGTCTGCCTAATTTTGTAAAATCTCTAAAAGCCTTTTAGGGTCTTGCCGATTGTCCCAGAATGCAGAGATAATTATTTGAATGTCTGTAACTTTATAATAAATACTGAAATTTTTTAACGAGGCAATCCTCGTATCTGCAAAATCTGATGGCTTGCAGATGTAGGGATTATTTGCAATTTGTTCGGTTCTTTCCGAAACTAAACGAACGAGCTTCTTAGAATAAGCATTTGATTTGTTTCGTTTGACCCAATACTCCAAAATCCCCGCGAATTGAATATCGGCTGTTTTTGTCCAAACTACATTTCGTTTAGCCATTCGAGATTTCTTTTGTTCATTGCTTCTTGCGAAATCAGCCTTCCGTTTTTGATGTCATCTTCGCTCATTTCCAGCATCAGCTTTTGTTCAGGTGTTGTTTCCACTATGTCTGCCCCCGAATTACTTGAAACAATTAATTGGTCAAGAGCCTGCAAAAATTCTTTGTTTTGGATAGCAAGAATTTTGTCTATCAAACCCCTGCGTATATCATAAACCGTTGCCATTTTTTACTTTTTTGATACTGTAAATTTAAGAAATTTTATTTAAGGATATGGAGTTATAAAAGTTACATGCAGTTAGTGTAAACTTGAAAAAAAATAGGCGATGAATTTCCCCAGCAACGTTCTTTGCTTGCACACAAGGCTTTGCACCAGGAGATATTGCGGAGAACCAAAGTTGTATTAAACTATAGTGTTCGTATTGGCTTGGTTATGGCAAAAACCGCAAACGTCATTTCGAACCCGCCGGCAGGCTGTTTTGGATTAAATGTATATTATGGCGGGTAAGAAATCCGTTGAGCAATAGCGCAGATGTTGAGCATTAGTACAAAGGCCCGGCAGATTTCTCCCTCGCATAAGAGCGATTAATCTTCTTGGAAGAAATCTAAATGCTCATATTCATTATTAAGTTAAGTATCTCAAACGTTTTCTCCCATGCCCAATAGCGCCCCGAACGTACAAGTGAGTGACACAACCGCTGCTCCATAGTAGCACCCAGCTCGCCCCCCAAAAACCTCCTCTTCTCCACATTTATCCCGGTAATACCAACATCCCGCAATCCCGGTCATAAATCCGCTGCCATTTCGTAATTTCGTGGCTTCCTTTACTTTGATACATACTTTACATGGAAATAACAGTTGAAACAGCCGAAAAATTAGGACTTCGCCCGGAAGAATTTGAGATGATCAAAAAGATACTGGGGCGCACTCCCAACTTCACCGAATTAAGCGCTTACTCCGTGATGTGGAGCGAGCACTGCAGCTATAAAAATTCAATTAAATGGCTGAAAACCCTGCCACGCGAGGGCGCTAAGCTGCTGGTAAAAGCCGGCGAGGAAAATGCCGGTTTGGCAGATATCGGCGATGGCTGGGGCGTGGTGTTTAAAATTGAAAGTCATAACCACCCGTCGGCTATTGAACCTTTCCAGGGCGCGGCTACCGGCGTTGGGGGTATCCACCGCGACATTTTTACCATGGGCGCAAGGCCTATCGCGGCGCTCAATTCACTCCGCTTTGGCAATATTGAGGAAGAAAAAACGCAGCACTTATTAAATGGCGTAGTGCACGGCATTGGCCATTATGGCAATTGTTTTGGTGTGCCTACCGTGGGCGGCGAAATATATTTTGAAGATTGCTATCATACCAACCCGCTGGTAAACGCGATGAGTGTGGGCGTGGTAAGGGCCGGACAAACCGTAAGCGCCACAGCCGAAGGAGAAGGCAATCCTGTATTTATTGTAGGTTCGGCAACGGGGAAAGACGGCATGGGCGGAGCAGCTTTCGCTTCGGCCGATATTACAGAAAGCAGCGTGGAAGACCTCCCCGCCGTGCAGGTGGGTGATCCTTTCCAGGAAAAAAAACTGTTAGAAGCCTGCCTGGAGCTTATTCCAACCGGCGCCTTAGTGGGTATGCAGGATATGGGCGCGGCGGGCATCATTTGTTCTACCGCCGAAACCAGCGCCAAAGGCGGCGTGGGTATGCGCATTAACCTGGATAATGTGCCTACGCGTCAGCATGGCATGAAAGCCTGGGAACTGCTGCTGAGCGAAAGCCAGGAGCGGATGCTGCTGATCGTTACAAAAGGAAGAGAAGAAGAGGTGCTGTCGATTTTTGATAAATGGGATCTGCCCTGTTCGCAGATCGGAGAAGTAACTACCGATGGTATGCTCCGTTTTTATATGCATGACCACCTGGAAGCTGAACTGCCTGCCGAAAGCCTGGTGCTGGGCGGCGGCGCCCCGGTATATGAAAGGGAGTACCGCGAGCCGGCTTATTTTAGCAAGGTAAAAGCTTTTGATGCTGCTGCCATACCGGTTCCTGCCGATTTGAAAGCCGTGGCGGAAAAAATAATCACCATTCCCAATATCGCTTCCAAGCGCTGGATATATACACAGTACGACAGCATGGTGGGCACGGGCAATACCTCTACCAACGCGCCCAGCGATGCGCCGGTAGTGAAAGTAAAAGGAACCACCAAAGGCCTGGCGGTTACAACAGACTGCAACAGCCGCTATGTTTTTGCCGATCCGTTTGTGGGTTGTATGATAGCGGTAAGCGAAGCGGCACGAAATATTGTATGCAGCGGCGGTACCCCCTTAGGCGTTACCAACTGCCTTAACTTCGGTAATCCTTACGATCCCGAAGTGTATTACCAGTTTGTATATGCTGTTAAAGGTATGAGCGAAGCCTGCAAAAAATTTGATACGCCGGTAACCGGCGGTAACGTAAGCTTTTACAATCAAAGCCCGGAAGGCGCAGTATATCCCACGCCCACCATTGGCATGGTGGGATTGCTGGATGACATCGGCGATAAAATGACGCTCGACTTTAAGCAACCCGGTGATTTGATTTACTTAGTAGGACAAAGCCGCAACGACATCAATTCTTCCGAATATATACATAAGCTGCATGGCGTGGAATATTCACCTGCACCACATTTCGATTTGGAAGAAGAATATCGCTTACAACAGGCCGTTAGCGGCTTAATAAAAGACAGCTTAATCCTGTCGGCACACGACATCAGTGAAGGCGGACTTTTTGTAACGCTTTGCGAAAGCGGGTTTAACCGCGAACTGGGCTATGATGTTCAAACCAATAACGGGTTCAGACCAGACGCTTTCTGGTTTGGAGAAGCGCAAAACAGGGTAGTGGTTTCCGTTAGTATAGCGCAGGTCCCTTCGCTGGAAGCAAAACTAAAAGCCACTGGTATTCCATTTGAAAAACTGGGTGTAGTTACGCAAAGTGATATCGTGATAGATGGGAAGAGCTGGGGTGAAATATCATTATGGAAGGAAAAATACGATACAGCTATTGAAAAGTATATGCAATATGAAGACCAGGCGGTTTAATATACCTGTTGTAGTGCTGATAGCTGTATGCTCTGCATGCAATACTTCTCCTGGAAATAACAATAGTGCTAAGGAGGAAACCCCATCGGTAACCATAGCGAAACTGCAGCAGGCAGTAAGTGTAAAGCCCGACTCTGCCGGGCTCCGGTATCTTTTAATGGATGAGCTGTTGAAAGACAACCGGTTTAAAGAAGCGCTTACGCAAAATGATACCCTGCTGGGTATTGACAGTTCAAATGCCGGGCTGTGGTACAGGCGGGGAGCCATTTTTTTGCAAGGCGGGGATACGGTTAACGCCATTGCTGCATTGGAAAAGTCTGTGGAAAGAGCGCCTATGTTCGCGGAGCCTTTATTGCAATTGTCGGCAATATATGCCAACCAGCTTAAGCCGGAAGCGCTTACCATTGCCAACAGGATCATTAGCCTGGCGGAAGAGCCCCGTGTGGCTTCGCAGGCAAGGTTCATTAAAGGACTCTATTATTCTAATATCAATGACAAGGTAAAAGCCCTTGAAGCATTTGATGAATGCATTAAAAATGATTACACTTTTTTAGAGGCTTATATTGAGAAGGGCCTGCTGCTGTACGACCAGCAGCGCTATGCCGAAGCATTACAGGTATTTGAGCGCGCCATACAGGTGAGCAATACTTTTGCAGAAGCCTATTACCAGTGTGGCAGGTGCCAGGAAGCGCTGGGCAATAAAGCCGAAGCAACACTGTACTATCAAAAAACACTGGGGCTGGATAAGGATTTTGCAGCCGCAAAAGAGGCGTTGGAAAGAATGGAGTAAAATTCAAATGCAAAATTCGAAGCAGGAATCTCGAAATTCGGAGTAAAAGCATCAAGAAACCAAATCACAAAGAACCAAATAAAATTCAAATCACAAATTTCAAATTCCTTTGCGTCTTTGCATGCGTTGCGCACTTGGCGTGAAATGTTCCGAAGCGGGAAATCCGAAGCCGGAATTTCGAAATTCGGAGTAAAAGCATCAAGAAACCAAATCACAAGACCCAAATAAAATTCAAATCACAAATTTCAAATTCCTTTGCGTCTTTGCATGTATTGCCCACTTGGCGTGAAATGTTCCGAAGCGGGAAATCCGAAGCCGGAATTTCGAAATTCGGAGTAAAAGCATCAAGAAACCAAATCACAAGAACCCAATAAAATACAGATGGTTCGTGCCTCAGCATGATAGGAAAAAGTCAAATCCGAAGACAGAAATCCGAAATCCGAAGACAAATGCAACCATAAACTATAAATGATAAACTGTAAACTGCAAAATCTGAAATCCAAAATTCGAAGGCGGCTTTCGGCTTAATCATGCTAACGATGAGCCGATAATTCTTTATCTCACTTCTCACCACTTACTATTCACCTTTCATTCCTCCCTCACCTCCTCACCTTAAACTGCTCAATACTGCTTTTCATCCAGCTTGTAAAATCGCCTGCTTCAATGTGCCTGCGGGCCTCCGTAACTACATGAAGATAAAAAGCGAGATTGTGTATGCTGGCAATGGTAAGTCCGAGTATTTCCTTCGATTTTATAAGATGCCGCAGGTAGGCCTTGCTATAATAATTACTGGTTTCGCAGGCAATACCGTCATCAATTGGGGAATAATCCTTCTCCCATTTTTTATTATCAATATTAATGATGCCTTTTGATGTAAACAGCATGGCATTGCGTCCGTTGCGGGTAGGCATAACACAATCGAACATGTCTACCCCCAGGGCAATGCATTCCAGTATATTCCACGGAGTGCCCACGCCCATCAGGTAACGGGGTTTGTCGGCAGGCAGGTTAGCGCAGCATAAGCCGCATAAATCGTACATCATATTTTCGGGCTCCCCAACACTTAAACCGCCAATAGCGTTACCCGCCGCATTTTTGGAGCTGATGTAACTGCACGATGCTTTTCTAAGATCAGTATAGGTTCCGCCCTGCACAATCGGGAAGAGATTTTGGGAATATCCATATTTCCCCGTTGTTTTTTCTACCTGCTGAAAGCATCTGTTCAGCCACCGATGGGTAAGCTCCATAGATTGCTGTGCATAAGCATATTCGCTGGGGTAAGGCGGACATTCATCAAAAGCCATCATAATATCGGCGCCAATGCTCCGCTGTATATCCATTACCTTTTCGGGTGTAAATAAATGCTTACTACCATCAATATGACTTTGAAACATTACACCTTCTTCATTTATTTTGCGTGTGCCTGCCAGTGAAAAAACCTGGTACCCGCCACTGTCAGTTAAAAGTGGTTGCTGCCAGTTCATAAACCGGTGCAATCCCCCTGCTTCTTCCAGCACTTCTATGCCCGGCCGCAGGTACAAATGATAGGTATTACCCAGGATGATCTTTGCCTTTACTTCCGTATTCAACTGGCTTTGGGTAAGCGCCTTTACGCTTCCCCCGGTGCCCACGGGCATAAACATGGGCGTGGGTATGCTGCCATGGCCGGTAATGATATTACCTGTTCTTGCCGCCGATAACGCATCCTTCTGCTGTAATTCAAATTTTAATGCAGCCATAATTTTTTCAACATATTTTCACATTACAATAAATCCGCAATAACAAATCCTTCTATATTCTTACCTTCGCCGCCATGATGGAAAGACCTGATTGGCCTATTATCGTTTTTGGAGCATTTTGCTGCATTACTTTCATCCAGATCATTTATTATCTTTATTTTTTCAGAAGGCTGGCTTTCCGCCGCAGCGATTCCTCCATATCATATCATCAGCCACCTGTTTCCGTTATCGTTTGCGCCCGCGACGAAGCCGCAAATTTAGCTAAAAATCTTCCCGGTTTGCTGGTGCAGGAATTTGCCGGCATACATGAGCTCCTTTTAGTTAACGATAACTCGTTAGATGAGTCTAAATACCTGCTGGAGGCTTTACAGAAAGATTTCCCCCAGTTGCATATTATTGAGCTGAAACAGGAGGCCCAGTTTATTCCCGGTAAAAAGTTCCCGCTATCCATAGGTATTAAAACGGCAAAGCATGATGTGGTGCTGCTCACCGATGCCGACTGCGTTCCTGCAAGTGAGTTCTGGATGCATAAAATGATCTCCCCGTTTGAGCAGGAAACCGAAATTGTATTAGGCTACGGCGCCTATTATAAACGGAAGGGGCTCCTCAATAAGATCATCCGGTTTGAAACTTTCCATACAGGCGTGCAGTATCTTTCCTACGCACTGGCAGGACTACCCTATATGGGAACCGGAAGGAATCTTGCCTATAAAAAAGATGTATTTTTTCGCAATAAAGGCTTTTCAGCGCATAACCATTTACCCGGTGGCGATGATGATTTGTTCATCAATGCTACAGCCAATGGCCGGAATACAAAAGTGGTGACAGACAAAGCAGCCTTTACGCTTTCGGAGCCTAAAAGATCATGGAAAGACTGGCGGAAACAAAAGCAAAGACATTTTACTACTGCCCGGCTATATAAAGCCAAACACCGGTTCCTGCTTGGCTTATACGCACTCACACATTTTTTATTTTACCCGGCATTTGTAGCCGCTCTCATCCTTTTTCGCTGGGAACTGGCTGCAGGTGTATTTTTACTGCGCTTTATCATACAGGGCATCATTTGGTATAATGCCATGGAAAAATTAGATGAAAAGGATCTCTGGAAGTGGTTCTGGGCCTTTGATATCTTTATGTTTTTTTATTACCTCATTTTTACACCTGCGTTATGGAAGAAGCCACGGGTAAACTGGAAGTGATCACCCGGTATTTCACCAACTTATCTAACAGGCAAATAAACCAGTTCTCCGCGCTTGGCCCGGTATATACAGCATGGAATGAGAAGATCAATGTTATTTCCCGCAGGGATATTGATTCGCTTTACGAAAAGCATGTATTGCATTCGCTTGCCATTGCAGCCGTTTTTAAATTTGCCGGAGGCATTGAAGTAATTGATATTGGAACGGGAGGAGGCTTCCCGGGTATACCTCTTGCTATATTTTTTCCAGACGTCCGTTTTCACTTGGTAGATTCCATTGGCAAAAAAATAAAAGTAGTGAACGGGGTGGCAGATGCATTACAATTAAAAAACGTATCTACACAGCATATACGTGCGGAAGAGATCAGGAACAGGCAATTTGATTTTGCGGTGAGCCGTGCTGTTGCCCCGTTAAAAAGCCTCTGGCAATGGAGCGAACCGCTGTTAAATAATAAAAGGAAAATGGAAGCCTTTAAAAACGGGCTGATCTGTATGAAAGGCGGTGATCTTACACAGGAAATACAGGAAAGTAAGCTTAACCCTGCAATGTGGGAAATATCCGCCTTGTTCAAAGAACCATTTTTTGCGGAGAAATACCTGCTTTATATTCCGGCCTGCAGTGTACCGAATGTGAAATAAATCATTTAAATTACAACACAGCTAATTTATTATTAAATTAATCCGCTTGTTGCTAAAAAGGTTTGCTATAACCGTTGCCTCCCTTTTGTGCTGGAGCTTTATCATAGCACAAACTGCTGATTTTATTGATATAGGAAAGATCACGGAATATGATACGGTGTTAAAGCGGCTGTCTTATTTTACTGATTACAGCAAAAAATTAACCATTGAGGACGTTGCGCAGGCAACGTTTCATTACCCGGGTGAAAAGTTCCCTTTTGATAAAACAAGGCTTGATGCCCGTTACTTTATAAAATTATCGGTTACCAACAGCAGCTTACAGGATACATTCTGGCTATACCCCGGCAGATCGCAGCGGTATATCATGTATGCGTATGACAGCAGCACCGCCACAATGCAGGCGCTGAACAATCAGTTTCATTCGTTTTCATATACGGTGTTCAATAGTGTTCCCTATGCTTTTTTTATTGTAAAGAAAGGAACATATAGAAATTTTTATATTGAAGCGGATATCGGTTTTTACAACTGGCATCTCTTTGATCCGGTAATATTGCTGCCGCAGGAACAAACAGCTTTTACTTTTGATCATTTCCTCCGCCCCAACAGGCTATATACTTTTATTACCATAGCGCTGCTCGGTATTATGTTCAGCATGCTGGTGTACACCTTCACCATTTTTTTGCAAACCCTTAAAAATGAATACCTGTATTATGCGCTGGCGATGCTCGTTTTTATAGTTTACTTTTTGCTCCGGTTGCTCAACCTGTTTATGTTCAGTGAGCTGTATTATTTCTTTTATGATCTGAGATACCAGATGCTGCAACTCATGGGTAACATTTTTGTGATTGCTTTCATATCGTCTTTCTTTACATTAAAGAAAACTTTTCCTGATCTCTATAAACACTTTAATATCCTTATATTCATTCAGCTCATCTTTTTAGCCATCAATCTGCCCCTTACCTATACTAACCGGTATAACCATATCGGAAATATTGCCTTTGATATCGTAAGAGTGATCGCGCTGCTCTATTCAGCCGGCCTTATTGCATTATTGGTAATCCGCAAAAGAAACAAAGAGGTAAGGTACCTGGGGATAGGTTCATTTGTTGCTATCCTGCTGTCTGGTATAGCCCTCTACACCGACAATTGGGGCGAATATGAACATTACTTCTTCGGCCATGCGGGCATTGCTGTTTTAATTTTCACACTGGGCATATTGTTCCAAATGATTTTCTTTATGCAACTGCTGTCTTACAGGGAAAGAATGCAGCAGGCGCAGCATATCAGGGCGGTAGAAAAGCTACAGCTCGAGAACGACAGGAAAGAGCTTGAAAAATACAAGGCGGTCATTGATGCCAGGGATAAAGAAAGAAACCGCATATCGCAGGAAATTCATGATGATATAGGATCAGGACTTACTTCCATACGCTTGCTGAGTGAAATTGCCAAAACCAAAAACGCACACAAGGATACGGCCAGGGAGCTCGAAAAGATTTCGGGAACAGCCAATGTATTGATTGATAAAATGAATGAGATTATATGGACATTAAATTCAAGGAACGATACACTCCCCAACCTCATTGCCTACCTGCGCCATCTGGTGGTGGAGTACTTTGAACCGCTGCCCACCCAATTGCACATCGTAACGCCTGAAAATATCAGTGAAATACCGGTGAGCGGAAAAATACGCCGCAATATCCTGCTTTCCGTAAAAGAAGCATTACACAATATTGTTAAGCATTCACAGGCAACAGAAGTGAATATCCATTTTACCACCGGAGCGTATTTTTCCATTTCCATATCAGACAACGGTATAGGTTTCGACCCTTCACTTACCCAAAGTTATAATAACGGGCTCCAAAACATAAAAGAGCGGCTTTCAATCATAGGCGGCTCCTGCAGCATTTCAAACAATGGCGGAACTTCTATCATATTAAAGATACCTTTGGTATAGTACCCGCTTAAGGGTACAGCTATTTCAGGAATTAAACTTTAGTTTTGCAGATCACTTATGTTACATGGATATGATCTCTGTTTGCATTGTAGAAGATAATAATGATATACGCCAGGCATTGGAGCAAATCATTATGATGGCTGAGGGATACCAGTTCAGGGGATCTTTTATCAGCGCAGAGAGCGCTATTGCCGGTATTCCCAAGCTGAAACCCAACGTAGTGTTGATGGACATCAATTTAGGCGGCATGAGCGGCATTGATTGCGTAAGGGAGTTAAAGCCGAAACACCCCGATATATTATTCATGATGTGCACCGTGTATGAAGAGGATGAAAAGATTTTCGAGGCTCTGGCCGCCGGCGCCAACGGGTATATCCTGAAAAAAACCGCTCCCGGTAAGCTGCTCGAATCTATACGGGAGCTGGCAGAAGGCGGAGCGCCAATGAGCAGCCAGATCGCCAGAAAAGTGGTAATGGCTTTCCAGGAAAAAAATGCGGCTTCCGGTCTTTTGGATAATTTATCCAACCGGGAGCATGAAATCCTTGAGCTGCTTGCCAAAGGAATGCTGTATAAGGAAATTTCAACAAGGCTGGGCATTGCACAGGAAACCGTGCGCAAACATGTATATCATATTTATGAAAAACTGCATGTCAACAATCGCGTTGAAGCAGTAAACAAATATTTTGGACGGTAAATGCCGATCAGGTTCATACCCGTGTTAAATTGAAGAAACCGTTCCGGCAAACCGGAATGGTTTTTTTTCTGGTAAAAAACCTCCGTTACGCTTTTTCTGCAATGAAGAAAAGATCAAAGCAATCATCATCAGCCGCACGGATAGTATAGTCTTCGTAAGTAATCCCTGTAACGAGTTCCTTATTGCTGTTCAGCAGCTTCTTCCTGTTCAGCCGGTTCAGGATGTCGTATGGTATTTGAAGCAGCCTGCGGGGCAGCCGGTATTGCAAATTCAAAACATCAAAACGGGTTATTCTTTCCACGGCAGCCTTATTCCTGGCATAATAATCCATGATGGCTTCGTTTCCAAACACACCCAGCGGCTGCACTTTTTGAAAACTGGTGAGCAATAGTTGCTCCAGTTCCTGCACGGTATATTCCCTTACATGCCAGGGATTACGGGTAAGCGACATTTTTTTATTGGGCGTGGTAACGATCAGTTTTCCGCCGCTTTTTAGCACCCGGCTTATTTCCTGCAAAAAAATGTTATCTTTTTGTATATGTTCAATTACCTGGAAAGTGATCACAAAATCGAAGCTGCCGGAAGGAATACCATGCAAAGGGGGTACATTCATTTGTATGAATGTTACATTGCTTTTGCCGGCAGGCGCTTCATCCGAAACATCGGCCTGGTATTTATCAATAGTAACAAATTCATCTGTATGCGGGGCTATAATGTTAACGCCATAGCCGCTTCCGGTACCAATTTCCAGCACCTTACCCGAAATAAGCTTTGCCGCTTCTATATAAGCAAGCAGGGAGCGCTGGAATACATAGTTATCCGAATGGTCTTTTTGTGATACCCTTTCCGCAGTTTGTAAAATTTTCATATTGCAGTATACGATGCTTTATTTTATGAACCCATGCGTCAGAATCCTTACCCTGATAATTTGACATGCGAAGATAAGCCGCCTGACTGGTGCATAGATACACATTGTTTTTTTATTCTTTCTATGGTGTGCCTGTGTTTATACTGTGCCTATGTATTGAAGATAACAAACACAGGAAACACATGGCACATCCAAAACGCAGGTTAATCTAAACTGTCGTCTGAAAAAACAAAATAATGAACAGCGAAAAACCATAATGTAATCTCTTCATAGTGAAAATACCCGGTTGCAAATACCCCCTGGCAATGCGTTATCTTTGCACCGTGAACAATACAACCAATCCTGTTATACTTTTCGACGGTGTATGCAATCTTTGCAACAGCAGTGTACAGTTTATAATAAGGAAAGATAAAAAAAACCATTTTAATTTCACTTCGCTCCAGGGTCAAACCGGGCAGTTCCTGTTACAAAAATTTAACCTGCCCCCCGCTCACTATGATTCTTTTGTATTGGCAGAAGGAGATCAGGTATACTCACAAAGTACTGCTGCATTGCGGGTTTTAAAAAAGTTGGGCCTACCATGGAGCCTTGCATACGGGTGCATAATTATACCACGTTTTATAAGAGATGCGGTGTACAGGCTGATAGCAAAAAACAGGTACAAATGGTTTGGCAAAAAAGAATGCTGTATGATACCATCTGCCGAGCTAAGCGCAAAGTTTTTAGACTGATTCTTTCCTTACTTTGTCTAATATTTTCTGATACCTTTTTTCATTCCCTGCCCTAACGATCAGGGTTGTAACAAATCCAAGAATAAATCCAATAACCACAATCAGAGCTATTTTATTATTATCCTGGGCTATGGGTATAATACTTATACCGCCCATAAACATCAGTACAAAAAAGGAAATAAAGATAATAGCCAATCCCCAACTGAAAGTGTAAAGGAGATAATAACCCATTTTTGATCCCTTTCTTTGTTCCCTCCATAGTTCCGTGAAACGGATATCTTCCTTTGTTATGGGCTTGCTCACAATGAAACCAATTTATGATTTGAAATTTGAAATTTGAAACGCCATGCCAGGTAAAAGGTATCAGCCGTGCAACCTGCACCCTGTACCCTGCACCTTGTAACTTGCACACCCTGTACCCTGAAACTTGCTTCCCCTTACTCACTCATCATTTCCTTTACCACCCTGATAAAATCTTCTACGTTTGGCTTGCTGAAATAGTCGCCGTCTGTTCCGTATGCCGGGCGGTGCGGCTGTGCGGTAATGGTTCGGGGAGCAACATCTAACCAGCGGTATCCTCCCTGCATTTCCATAACCATATTAAACATATAGGCCGCCGCACCACCGGGCAGATCTTCATCGGCAAAAATAATACGGCTGGTTTTTTTAAGAGAATCCAGAATGCTGTTGTTAATATCGAAAGGCAGAAGGGTTTGCACATCAATAACTTCACAGGATGCCCCCATTTCATCGAGCAGTATTGCCGCCTCATGCGCAATACGTAAAGTAGCGCCATAGGAAACGATGGTAATATCGCTTCCCTCTTTTATAATTTCAGGAACACCCAGCGCTACCCTGTAGTTTAAAAGATCGGAGGGTAATTTTTCTTTGAGGCGGTAAGCATTCAGGCATTCTATCATTATTGCCGGGTCGTTCACTTCTAATAAGGTATTATACATACCCGCGGCCTGCACCATGTTACGCGGTACGCACACATGAAATCCTCGGAGCGCATTAATAAGCATGCCCATCGGTGAACCGCTATGCCATATCCCCTCCAGTCTGTGCCCCCGGGTGCGCACAATAATGGGGCAACTTTGTTTGCCTTTGGTACGGTAATGTAAAGAGGCCGCATCATCGCTTAAAGGCTGCAGACCGTAGAGCATATAGTCAACATACTGAATTTCTGCTATGGGCCGCAAGCCCCTCATGGCCAAACCAATACCCTGTCCCATAATGGTGAGCTCACGGATACCGGTATCAAAAATTCTTTTATCGCCATGTTTTTGCTGCAAACCTGCAAAACCCTGGTTAACATCGCCAATTAATCCCAGGTCTTCACCAAAAGCCAGCACTTTAGGATTGTTTGCGAACAGCTCATCAAAATACCGGTTTAGTATCTGGTAACCATTTAAAAGCGGCGCGTTTTCATTGTATTGCAAAGCCGTG
Organism: uncultured Sphingobacteriales bacterium; assembly: GCA_937871285.1. Classification (GTDB taxonomy): domain Bacteria; phylum Bacteroidota; class Bacteroidia; order Chitinophagales; family Chitinophagaceae; genus Agriterribacter. The sequence continues at coordinate 27,583 of CALMQS010000015.1, forward strand.
GGCTGAACATGCTGCAGGCTTTTTGTTCCCTCATTATACAAATGCGAATGATACAATGCATTTTGTTCGGAAAGCAGCCTGTTGTAATACTGCTGCACAACGGTATCTCCGCTAAAATTAACGCCGGTTGCCAAAGCTTTTAAAATATCTCTCCTGTCTGGTTCACGGTTCGCCTGCAGGCTTTTAACGGCAACCTGTATGCGCCCGGTATGGTCTTTTCCTGCACTGATAACATGCTGTAAAACGGAAATCGTTTGCGTTAGCATGGCCTTAATGGGCGAAGTATATTTATCCCACGCTAACTGGCGGCCTGTTTTTATTGTTGATTTGGCATTGATCTCAATTGCGTTCAGCTCCTCTTCTTCCGCCAGGGCGTTTGCAATGATCCATTCTTTCATTTTTTTGATACAGTCCCATTCTCTTTCCCATTCCAGGCGATCCGCTGTTTTATAACGCTCATGGCTACCTGAAGTAGAATGTCCCTGCGGCTGGGTTACTTCTTCCACATGAAAAACGGCGGGAATATGCGTGTCACGCACTTTTTGAATGCCCTGTTCAAATATTTCGCAAAGTCCTGCATAATCCCAGCATTTCACCTTATAAATATCTATCCCCGTACTGTTGCCTTTTTTCTGAAATCCTTTTAAGGCATCCGAAATAGAACCTTTTACGATCTGGTTGCCGGAGGGAACAGAAATACCGTAGCCGTCATCCCATATAAAAATTGCCAGTGGTACTTCCAGCACTGCGGCGGCATTTACCGTTTCCCAAAAATGTCCTTCGGAAGTAGAGGCATCGCCAATGGTACAAAAGCAAACTTCATTTCCATTATCAGACAGGCTGGTATACCGGCGCAATTGTTCCACCTCACGAAATACTTTTGAAGCAAAAGCCAGTCCCAGCGCCCTGGGCATTTGCCCGGCAGTGGGAGCAATGCCGCTGGTTATATTTTTATGGTTAATCAGATCAAGAAATTCGCCGTGTTCATCTACAAAAGATGAGGCAAAATGTGCATTCATTTGTCTTCCTGCACTGTGGGGCTCGTCCTTTTCATCGGGGTTGGCATACAATTGTGCAAAAAAATCTTCTATGGTAGCTGTTTCAGTAGCGAAGGCAATGGTTTGATCACGGTAATATCCCGCGTAAAAATCGCCGGGCTGAAAAAATTTAGATAAGGCAATCTGCGGTACTTCCTTACCATCGCCGAAGATGCCGAACTTGGCCTTCCCTGTAAGCACCTCCTTGCGACCCAGCAAACTGGCTTCCCTGCTTTCACAGGCAAGCCGGTAATCGTTAAGCACTTCTTCACGGAAGCGATCAAAAGAAAGTTTTTCTTCGGACAGAATATCGTTGGGAATAATGTGCTCCATAAGCGCAAAAATACCCGAAAATTATTTAAATAGACGGCATAATTCCCTGCGGGGAAAAATGGTGTATTAGCTTCAGTTACTGGCTGTATAATGCAAAAACCTCTTATCTTTGCGCCACTTTAAAATTTTAATATGGCAACCACAGCAGACATCAGCAGGGGCATGATCCTGAAATTAGACGACAGTTTATATACGATAATAGAGTTTGGCGAAAATAAAACCGCCAGGGCAGCTGCAAAGGTATGGGCCAAGCTCAAAGGGGTAGAGAATAACCGCAGTATCGAAAAAACATGGAACTCGGGCGATAGCATTTACCCGGTTAGAGTGGAAAGAAAGAACTACCAGTATTTATATAAAGACGATTCGGGGTATAATTTTATGGATAACGAAACCTTTGAGCAAATCGTAGTACAGGAATCGCTCATAGACGCGCCGCAGTTTTTAAAAGAAGCCCAGGAAGTTTCCGTGCTAATCAATACGGAAACCGAGTTGCCTATGAGCGTGGAGCTGCCCGATAAAATTATTGTGCTGGTTACCTACAGCGAACCGGGTATCAGAGGCGACACGGCCACACGCACGCTAAAAGCCGCTACTATTGAAACCGGGGCTACCGTAATGGTGCCGCTTTTTGTAGAAGAAGGGGAATTAATCAGGATCAATACCAAGAACGGAGAATATGTTGAAAGGGTAAAAAACTGATTTTTGGGTATATTTACCCTGAATTCCTATATCTTAGTCGCCAGTTTCGAAACAATTGGCGGTTTTAATAAAAATAAATTTACCCACATGGATTTTAAGCAAATTCAGGAGCTGATAAAGATCATCAACAAGTCCAATATAGGAGAAATTAGCATCGAAGACCAGGATTTTAAAATTACAATAAAGCAAAAAGAAGAGCACATTACACAGGTTGTATCGTCTGCCCCTCACCCTGCTCAATCTTTTGCCGGTTCACCTCAGGCCAATAATGCGGTACAGGAAAAACCCAAAGTTGCCGCCGAACCAAAGGCCGATAACCTGCTTACTATTAAAAGTCCTATGATAGGTACTTTTTACCGCCGTGCATCGCCCGATAAACCTTTATTTGTTGAGGTGGGAGATGAGGTTAGCCCGGGAAAAGTGGTTTGTATTATTGAAGCCATGAAGCTGTTTAACGAAATTGAAAGTGAAGTGAGCGGTAAGATCGTAAAGATACTGGCCGATGACGCCAGTCCTGTAGAATACGACCAGCCGCTGTTTTTGGTGGAACCCAATTAGAGAATGTGGAAAAGTGAAAATATGAAAACCTGTCTGCCGGCAGGCAGGTGTGACAAATGAGTGTTTTTACAGCTATTTATAATATTTCCACACTTTCACATTTCCCACATTTTATCACATTAATTATTCTATGTTCAAAAAAATACTTATTGCCAACCGCGGCGAAATTGCATTGCGGATCATTCGTACCTGCAGGGAAATGGGTATCAAAACAGTGGCGGTATATTCTACTGCAGATAAAGACAGCCTGCATGTAAAATTTGCCGATGAAGCGGTATGCCTCGGCCGCCCGCAAAGTGCGGACTCTTATCTTAATATTCCCCACCTTATGGCAGCGGTAGAAATTACCAATGCAGATGCCATTCACCCGGGATATGGTTTCTTAGCCGAAAATGCCCGGTTTGCCCAGATTTGCTGTGAGCATGGTATAAAATTTATAGGACCCACTCCCGGCATGATCACCGCTATGGGTGATAAGATCACGGCCAAGGAAACCATGATTAAGGCCGGCGTTCCCGTGGTGCCCGGGGGTAAAGGGCTTTTAGAAAGTGTGGTTGAGGCAAAAGGACTGGCGAAAGAGATCGGTTATCCTGTAATTTTAAAAGCAACAGCCGGTGGCGGAGGAAAGGGAATGCGGGTGGTTTGGGAAGAGGCTGAATTGGAGAAAGCATACAACAACGCGAAGGCCGAGGCCGGTGCCTCCTTCAAGAATGACGGGATATACATGGAAAAATTTGTAGAAGAACCCCGTCATATAGAAATTCAAATAGCCGGCGACCGCTATGGTAAAGTTTGCCATATGAGCGAAAGGGATTGCTCTATTCAGCGCCGCCACCAGAAGCTTGTGGAAGAATCGCCTTCTCCTTTCATGACCAATGACCTGCGTGAAAAAATGGGCGAGGCAGCGGTAAAAGCCGCTTCCGCTATTAATTACGAAAGTGTGGGAACGATAGAATTTCTTGTGGACAAGCACAGGAATTTTTACTTTATGGAGATGAATACCCGCATACAGGTGGAGCATTGCGTTACAGAAGAAGTAACCAATTTTGACCTGGTAAAGGAACAAATAAAGATCGCATCCGGCGAATCTATTTCCGGCAGGAATTATTACCCGGAAATGCACGCCATAGAATGCCGGGTCAATGCCGAAGATCCATATAACGATTTCAGACCTTCACCGGGAAAAATAACGGTATTGCACCAACCGGGCGGACATGGTGTACGTATTGATTCGCATATTTACGCCGGCTATGTTATTCCTCCTTATTATGATTCCATGATCGGTAAAATCATTGCTATTGCCCGTACCAGGGAGGAAGCCATTAATACCATGAGCCGCGCGTTAAGCGAATATGTAATTGAAGGCGTAAAAACAACGATTCCTTTTCACCAGCAGCTTATGCGAAATGAAGATTTCAGAAAAGGAAATTTCACCACTAAATTCCTGGAATCATTTACCATGTTATAGCTGCTGTTATCTCTTTGGTATTTCTATCTGCTGGGTAGCTGGTTGATAGTTGATTGTTCAGTGTGCACGATAATCAACGGGCTGTTCTGCTTTCCTGTTTACGGCTTATCACTTATTACATCTAATATCAGCTCCCCATCTTTGGATGGTTTTATTTCTATCTTTGCCGGCACAATAAATACACCGGAAGGGTAAATTTTCTTAACCTGCTGCATCAGTTGTTCGGCATCCTCCCTTGTTCTGAAATTACCCATCTGAATTTTGAAGTAAGGAGAGTGGTAAATGAAATAGGTTTTTTCTTCCGGAAAGTCGCTTAACATGCGCGTTTTAACGGAAAGCGCGGTATTGCGGTCATTGGTATTAATAACCTGCAGGCGGAATCCCTGTATATTCCGGAGCGTTTTTAAATACACGTCTTCGTTAACCTCCCTGTTCTTTTTAACAAGTGCATTCAGCCGGGGATCTTTATTGACGGAAACATTGTGCAGCGTATCGTTTGCTGTATCCTGGGCCATTACGCCAGCCGTAAATAAAAATAGGATAACGGAGATGCCTGTTTTTTTCATACCGGAATATTTAGTAATACATGTGCGATACGCTAATATACATGCTCTTTTACATACCCAGAGCATAGTGAAAATACACTTTAGCTTTATATAATGTTAAACATAAAAATCATACCGGTTTTTGCCCGGACGCATGTACAATATCAATGCTGCCGCTGCACCCGATACGGCTTGCGCCGGCAGCAAGGAGCTCAGCGGCAAATGCAAAGCTGCGTATGCCTCCAGATGCCTTTATTTGAACATGCGGCGGCAAATGTTGTCTCATAAGCCGGACAGCTTCAACAGTAGCTCCTTTTCCGCCATATCCCGTAGATGTTTTTAAAAAATCTACCCCGGCGGCGCCATATAATGTACAGCATTTGATGATCTCATCAGTTGTGAGCATCCCGGTTTCAATAATAACCTTTAATACCCGGTTCTTATTTCTGATAACAGGCAGTATAGCATTCATTTCGCTCGCAATAAACTGCCAGTCGTTATTTTTTACAGCCGCAATATTCATTACCATATCCAGCTCATCCGCACCGTCTACGATAGCTAATACCACTTCGGCCAGCTTGGCTTCAATGGCCGAATACCCAAACGGGAATCCAATTACAGTAGCCGTTTTTACTGCCGACCCTGCAAGCAGCTCTGTTGCTTTTTTTACATATAAAGGAGGAACGCATACCGCTGCAAAACGGTATGTAAGCGCTTCGCCGCAAAGCCGCTCAATATCCGTAAGTGTTGTATCCGGTTTTAAAACGGTGTGATCAATATAAGCGGCGATGTCCAAATTTGAGATTTGAGATTTGAAATTTGAGAACCTTAAAACCTTACACCCTATACCTTACTCCCTATACCCTGCTCTCTCACCCCTTTCAAAAACCGGCTCACTGTTGTCAGCTTCAAGCTTCCTTTCCATGACACTGCTTATATTTTTTACCGCTGCCGCAGGGGCACGGATCATTGCGCCCAATTTTTGGCCCAACTTTAACCGGTTCCTGTTTTACTGCCGCGCCGGAAGGATCAAAATAATCATTTTCATTTGCTGCGTAATCATCACCACGCGCATCAATCTCGTCTTTATTGGCCCTCATCTTGCTCATGTCTGTTTTTTGCTCCCTGCCTTCTCTTATCTGCCCAGCATTTTGCTCAACAGGTATAGCGGCGTGACTAAGGAAAGCAACAATATCCCTGTTTACCTCCCCATCCATGTTACGGAACATTTCAAAAGCGGATGTTTTATATATAACCAAAGGATCTTTTTGTTCATATACCGCCGTTTGCACACTGTGTTTCAAATCGTCCATTGCCCGCAGGTGCTCTTTCCAGGCATCGTCAATTACCGCAAGGGTAATGGTTCTTTCCAGCGCATTCGCCAATTCCGTTCCTTTCGATTCCAATGTTTTTTTCATATTCGCCAATACCTGTATACTCTTCTTTCCATCCGAAAAAGGTACCACCACATTTTCAATATGATTGCCCTGCATGAGTTTAATATTCTGAAAAACAGGCATAGACTGTTTCGTTAAGTTTTGCTTGCGTTCCTGGTAATGAACAGATGCTTCATTATACAAATGATCTGCTATCTTATTGACATCCCCTTTCATAAACTCGTCATGGCTAATGGTAGTATCAATACCAAAATGAATGATGGCAGCCAGCTTAAAGCCTTCATAATCTTCCTGCTCGCGGAAAGAATTGATCAACCCTTCCGAAACACTATAAAACGCATTGTCCAGGTCAAGTGCCAGGCGGTCGCCAAACAAGGCGTGTTCCCGCTTGGTATATACCACATTGCGCTGCTTGTTCATTACATCGTCATATTCCAGCAGGCGCTTACGGATGCCGAAGTTGTTTTCCTCCACCTTTTTCTGCGCTCTTTCAATACTTTTAGTGATCATACTATGCTGGATCACTTCTCCTTCCTTGTATCCCATCCTGTCCATCAAAGAAGCTATACGCTCACTGCCAAACATACGCATCAGGTCATCTTCCAGCGATACATAAAACTGTGAAGTACCGGGATCGCCCTGGCGTCCGGCACGACCGCGCAACTGTCTGTCTACACGGCGCGATTCGTGTCTTTCGGTACCAATAATAGCCAGCCCGCCTGCTTCCTTAACACCGGGGCCTAATTTTATATCCGTTCCGCGGCCGGCCATGTTGGTAGCTATGGTAACGGCTCCGCTCAAACCCGCTTCCAATACTACCTGCGCTTCACGGGCATGTTGTTTTGCATTCAGCACATTATGCGGTATTTTCCTGGCGTGCAGCATTTTGCTCAGCAACTCACTTACTTCAACCGAAGTGGTACCCACCAATGTAGGGCGCCCGCTGTTACGTAACTTTTCAATTTCTTCAATTACCGCTTTAAATTTTTCGCGTTTGGTTTTATACACCAGGTCCTGCTCATCTTTACGCGTAACAGGTATATTGGTAGGAACAGCAACCACATCTAATTTGTAGATGCTCCAGAATTCGCCTGCTTCCGTTTCCGCGGTACCTGTCATACCCGCGAGCTTATGATACATGCGGAAGAAATTCTGCAACGTAACGGTAGCATAGGTTTGTGTAGCGGCCTCTACCTTCACGTTTTCCTTTGCCTCAATGGCCTGGTGAAGGCCATCACTATAGCGGCGACCTTCCATGATACGCCCGGTTTGCTCATCAACAATTTTTACCTGCCCTTCTATTACAATATATTCTATATCCTTTTCAAATAAAGTATATGCTTTCAGCAACTGCTGCACCGTATGTATACGTTCAGCTTTTTGCGAATATTCACTTAACACTTCTTCCTTGCGCTGCAGTTTAGCTTCCACGGCATCGACTCCTTTTTCAATATCCGACAATTGCGTGCTCAGATCGGGTAGCACAAAAAAGTTAGGATCTTCGCCTCCCTTTGTAATGTATTGCAAGCCTTTATCCGTAAGCTCTACCTGGTTATTCTTTTCGTCAATATGAAAAAACAATTCCTCATCCACAACATGCATGTTTTTTCCCTGGTCGGCCAGGTAAAAGTTTTCCACCTTCTGTAGTTTCACACGGATACCGGGTTCACTCAGGTATTTAATTAATGCTGTATTCTTGGGTAGCCCGCGGTAAGCGCGCAGCAGCGCAAGCCCTCCCTCGCGAATATCATCTTTACCTTCCGCTATTAATTTTTTGGCATCAATCAACGCTTTATTCACCACCTGCTTCTGAGCTTCCACCAGCTGGTGCACACGGGGTTTTAAATGAATATATTGCTGATCATCGCCGCCTTTTGATATAGGACCTGAAATGATCAGCGGCGTACGGGCATCATCAATCAATACGCTGTCTACTTCATCCACCATACCGTAATGATGCTTACGCTGTACCATTTCATCGGGGTTATGCACCATGTTATCACGCAGGTAGTCGAAACCAAATTCGTTATTGGTACCGTAGGTTATACTGGCCTGGTATGCCTTGCGCCGGTCAGCGCTGTTGGGGTAATGCCGGTCAATACAATCCACCGTTAATCCAAGAAATTCATATAAAGTGCCATTCCATTCCGAGTCGCGTTTGGCAAGATAATCGTTTACGGTAACAATATGCACTCCCTGGTCGGCAAGCGCGTTGAGGTAAGCAGGCAGGGTAGATACCAGCGTTTTACCCTCACCGGTAGCCATCTCTGCTATTTTTCCCTGGTGTAATACCACACCGCCCAGCAGCTGCACATCATAATGTACCATGTTCCAGGTAACAAGATTACCGCCTGCCAGCCAGCTATTTTTATAGGTTACCTTATCACCGTCAATGGTAATATGCGCCTTTTTAACACTCAGCTCCCTGTCGAGCTCTGTAGCCGTTGCCACCAGTTCCGTATTATTTGTAAAACGGCGTGCTGTTTCCTTTACCACTGCAAAAGCTTCGGGCAGGATCTCATTAAGCACTTCTTCAATTTTTTCATTGCGCTGTTTGCCCAGCTTATCTATCTGCTGGTATATTTCATCCTTTTGCATTATTTCGGAAAATGCCAGCTCTTCCGCCTTTTGCTTAAGTTCGGTTATTTCATTTTCAACAGTTGAGATATGTTGTTTGATCCGGGATTTAAATTCATTGGTTTTGTTTCTGAGCTCATCATTGGAAAGCGATGCATAGGAAGTAAAATACCCGTTGATCTCTTCCACATAATGTGAAATATTCTTAATATCTTTCTCGGACTTGTTTCCCCCAAATATTTTAGAGATAAATTGCAACATATTGAGCGTGTATTAATAAAATGTATTTATGATATAATGCTGAGCTAATTGTAATATGCCGGATTGTTGTGAGAGGTGAATGGTGAATAGTGATTCATTCACCTTTCACTATTGCCTCTGTCTGAACGATGTTCAGCCCCGCCCGGACGATACCAGTCGGATGGGGGCATTGCTTATTCATTCCATTTCTTTTTCTTTCACTTTTTTCTTCTCACTTTTCACGATACAATACATTGCATATGATTAACTTAACACGAGTTATCCTTTTTTCCTGACAAATATAATGCTGCTTTTACAGGCAGTCATATTGGCAGAAGGAGAGCAAAGGTAAGAAAACTAAGAAAGAGGCGAAGAAATTTGGATCCTGTTAACAGAAGGTTGAGAAGTTTATAGTTTATAGTTTGTGGTTGCCAGTTGAATACCTCAGGTTTCCTGCTGATATCTGAGCCCGATTCTTCACAACTTGCTGCCTGCTCCAGGTCATAGGTGCATTAACAGGACTTTTCCACCTTGCAACATGTGACCTGTAACCTGTAGCTCCAACTTCCAAACCATAAACTCCCAAACTATAAATTCCTATCCTAACCCGAGCTCAAAATGCCTTTCCGGTATCTGCACATCAAAAAAGCCTTTTTTTATCAGGCGGTTTTTGAAATCCTGCTGAACATCATACTCGCCATGAACAAGGAATAATGTTTTTATTTCCCGCGGATTCTGACAGGCAAGGAACTGGGAAAGGTCTTCATAATCACCATGGGCGCTCATGCTGCGGATGGAGCCAATTTCGGCGTTCACCTGGTGATATACGCCAAAAATAGTTACCTCCTTTGCACCTGCTATTAACCTGCCGCCCAGAGAATGCGGTTCGCAATACCCGGTAAACAAAATGGTATTGCGGCTGTTTTCAATTGTATTGCTGATATGGTGCTTCACCCGGCCGCCTTCGGCCATACCACTGGCGGAAATAATTACACAAGGCTCATTTCTAAAGTTGAGCAGCTTTGATTCTTCAACCGTTTTAATGAATTTCAAACCTTTAAATCCAAAAGGATCCTGGTCTGACTGTAATATTTTCTGAATGGTGTTGTTAAAGTATTGAGGATATTTCTTTACAATCTCCGTAGACTTTACGCTCAGCGGGCTGTCTACAAAATAATCCAGGTCGGGCAGTCTCCTTTCTAATTCCAACTGGTTGAGCGCAAATAAAATTTCCTGCGTTCGCCCTACGCTAAACGCAGGTATCACCAGTTTTCCTTTTTTCTGCAGGCAGGCTTTTTCAATCCATTGCAGTATCTGGTCGGGAGTGGTAGTATGCTGGTCGTGCAGGCTGTTGCCGTATGTAGATTCCAGTAAAATATAATCTGCCTGTGGAAATATCTGGGGCGAACGCAAAATAACATCCCTGTAGCGTCCTACATCGCCGCTAAAGCTGATGCGTGTGATCTTGCCGTTCTCTGTTATTTTTAAATGCACCGCGGCGCTGCCAATGATATGTCCCACATCGGTATACAGCAGCTCAATTCCTTCTTCTATCGTGAACCAGTTGCCATATTCAACTGTAGCGAAAAATCCATTAGTCTTTTTTGCATCTTCCGTATTGTATAAGGGTTGCAAATATCCCTGTCCTGCAGCGGCTCTCCGTTTATTGATATATTTCACTTCATCTTCCTGTATACCGGCCGAATCCTCCAGCAGCACTTCCGTTAGCTCGCGGGTAGCCGGCGTGCAAAATATTTTCCCCACAAAACCATCCTTTACTAATTTAGGTATCAGCCCGCTATGATCAATGTGCGCATGCGACAATATCAAGTAATCCACTTCGGGCGGATTAAAACCCCAGCCCCTGTTTAACACATCGGTTTCTTTACCTAATCCCTGGAACATCCCGCAATCCAGCAATATTTTTTTGCCGCTTTTTAAAGTGATCAGGTGCTTTGAGCCGGTTACGGTACGGGCGGCGCCGTGGAATGCTATTTTCATATAGAGCGACAAATTAAGACAAAGAACCAAATAAAAGCCAAATCCGAAGCCTAAAGCTCGAAATTCGATGGAATACAAAGCACCAAGAACCAAAAAGCAAGAACCAAACCTGTCCGCCGGGGCGGATAAAATTCAAATTTCAAATCCGAAGCAATAAATCTGAAATCCGAAGGGAAATACAAAGCATCAAGAACCAAATAACAAGAACCAAATAAATCTCAAACCTGAAGCAAAAAGTTGGAAATCCGAAACGGAGAAGGAGGGCTGTCAGCAATTAGCTTTGAACAGTATAGAGAAGGAACATTCATCTTATCGTTAGTAATACTCAACCGATAGCTCTGACTGCTGATAACTGCACCCTGTCCGCCATCTCAAATTTTAGATCTCAAATTTCAAATCGTCCCCTACTTCGACAAAATAGTCAGTTCCGTTCTCCGGTTTGCCGCTTTTCCTTCTTCCGTAGCATTATCGCTTACCGGCCTGGCAGCACCGAAACCTTTATACTGCAGGCGTGAAGCATCTATGTTTTTGCTGATCAGGTAATCTACTACCGCCTTTGCCCGGTTATTGGAGAGTGTAAGATTATCGGCTGCTTTACCCGTATTATCGGTATGCCCGCCGATCAGTATGGTAATGCCGGGATTATCATTGAGCAATTCCACTACACGATCCAGCTCGGCAATAGATTGCTGCTCCAGCTCAAACCGGTTAACATCAAAGAAGATATTGTTGAGCACAACAGATGCATTCGCTTCTATAGGCTGTAGTCCAATATCAATTGTATAGGTAGCGTCGGGTGCTTTTTGGCTGAATGGAAAATTTTTAGAATAAAATAAATAGCCTTTCCGGTTTACATTGAACGCGTAATCTTTGCCCAATGGCAGGGTAATAAGATAATCGCCGCTTTCATTGGTTTGCACTTTTACCAAGGTTTGTCCTGAACCGATATCAATTAATTCTACCGCGGAAGGCAGTCCTTCTTTGGTTGTACTGTCAAATACTTTTCCCTGCACCCATAATGTTTTGTTGGGGCGTATATCTTCCCGCATTTCAAATGTATAAATATCCAGTCCTCCGCGGGTATCCGCCCTGTCGCTGGCATAATATGCTGTTTTACCATCTGCCGCCACTACCAGGCTGCCTTCATTTTCGGTAGTATTAATAGGGTAACCCAGGTTTTCAATATTATTCCAGGTACCATCACTTTGCTTTCGTGCAAGAAACAAATCATCGCCGCCATATCCCGTTAACCCGTTAGAAGTAAAATACATGGTTTGATTATCGGCATGAATAAAAGGGCAGCTTTCATCGCCTGCGGTATTTATTTTGGAGCCCATATTCTGGGGTTCACCCCATCGTCCGTTGGGCATACGTTTGGAAACGTAAATATCTTTACCGCCGTACCCACCCGGCCGGTTGCTGGAAAAATACAGCTCCCGTTTATCGGGTGACAGGCAGGGTGAAGATTCCCAGAACTCCGTGTTTACCGGTTCGCCTATATTTTCCGGGGTACTCCATCCTTTTTTGGTAAGTGATGAAAAAAACAGGTCGCAGCTTCCCAAACCTTCAGGAAAATTACAGCCTGTAAAAACCAGCCACTCCCCATCCTGCGAAATATTTTGTGCTCCTTCATTAAAGTTGCTGTTGATATCTCCGTCAATTCCTTTAGCTTTTGACCACTCATCGCCTTTCCTGTCGCTAACGAAAAAATCTTCATTACGTCCCTTTACCCGCCTGGTAAATACCAGGGTTTTATCATCTATGGTAACAGAAGGGTAATATTCGAGGTCGGCGCTGTTGATGCTGTCGCCAACATTACTTGGAGCAAAAACATAGTTTTTAGTATTGTGCTCCTTTTCGTATTGCACAGCAAATTCAAATGAACGCTTCCGGTAGGCACCCGCCCTGCGGCTGGATTCATTAAGATCGGGAATGGTCATAAATTCGTTAACCGCATCAAGGGCATTTTCAAAACGTCCTGCTCCAGCGAGGTTAATGGCATAGGGTAATTTATAATCCTTTGTATATTCCATATCCGTTGCAAAGGCCTGTTCGTAAGACGCGATACAACTGTCGTACAATTTCATCTCTCCGTATATGCCTGCTTTTGTGAGCCAGGCATCCACAAACCGGTTGTCGGTTTCGAGTGCGCGGTTTATAAATTGTATGGCTTCCTTATAATCGCCATTCTGTGCCTTGTCGAGCGCAAGGTTATAGAAGTTAACCGCTCTTTTATTTATTTTTTGGGTATTGTACTGCTGGGCGAAAGACGCGCTGCAAAACAGGCAGATGCAGAACAATATAGCTATTCGGTTTATCATTATTATATATAAGAAATGATAACGAAGCTATTCAAAAATTATTCCGCAGTACAGAAGAAAATGTTAATGCAGACCGCAGCGTTCTGTTAGCCATAAAGACACGAATTTGCACTGGTACCTTGGTATCTATTGGTTGGTGCATACTGTACAACAAATTATTACTATCATACCATCTTAGAAAGAGATAGCCACGAAGACACGAATTTACACTACATATCTTCGTGTCCATTCGTGTCTTCGTGGCGTACTTTGCTCTTTACAATAAGGTTTATTATTTTTTCTTTTTCTGGCTTTTCGGAGCAAAAATGATCATCATGCGCTTACCTTCTAATTTAGGCAATCCTTCCGGAGCTCCGGTATCTGCAAGCCTTTCCGCAAACTTCAGCAACAGCAGCTCTCCTCTTTCCTTAAACATAATAGCACGGCCTTTAAACTGCACGTAAGCTTTAACTTTATTACCATCTTTCAAAAAATCCTCGGCATGCTTGGCTTTAAAATTAAAGTCGTGCTCATCTGTATTGGGCGTAAACCGGATTTCCTTTACTTCAGAAACTTTGGAGTTGGCTTTCATCTCCTTCTCCTTTTTCTTCTTTTCGTAGAGGAACTTATTATAATCAATGATCCTGCATACGGGAGGATCCGCATTGGGGGAAATTTCTACAAGATCCAGTCCCTGCTCATTGGCAAGCTTTAAAGCATCCTGGATGGAAAACACGCCTACCTCCACATTATCACCCACCAGCCTTACCTGGGGCACCCTGATCATGTGGTTAGTGCGATGTTCCTGCTGTTGTTCTTTTCTGAAACGGGGGTTGAAATTACCCCTGGTAAATTGCGGTCGTGGTGGAAATGCCATTTACGATTTTTAAAGTGATACTCCTTTTCAGGGAGGTTTTAATTGTTATTGTTAAAATTTGAAATAACCTGTTTAACTGATATCAGATGTGCCCTTATTTCGTCTTTTCATATCTCACCTTTCACATCTTTCATTCCGATACCCTGTTCTTTATTTCGATAACAGTTTCTTTGATAAATTCTTCCACCGGCTTTGTGCCCGTATCGCCTTTGCCATGCCTTCTTACCGCTACTTTCTTTTCATTTACTTCCTTTTCTCCCACTACCAGCATGTAAGGTACTTTAGCCAGTTCGGTATCTCTAATTTTTCTCCCTATTTTTTCGGGCCTGTCGTCAATTTCCGCACGAATATCTGCATTTTTCAATGATTCCAAAACATTTTGTGCATATTCCATGAACTTGTCGCTGATGGGTAAAATCTTTACCTGTAACGGCGCCAGCCACACCGGAAATTTGCCCGCATAATGTTCCAGCAAAAACCCGATAAAGCGTTCATGGGTACCCAGCGGCGCCCGGTGAATGATCAGGGGTATTTCAGGTGCATTATCCTTATTGGTAAATTCAAGCTTGAACCGCCTGCCCTGTGCAAAATCTACCTGGTTGGTTGCCAAAGTAAATTCGCGGCCGATGGTGCTCCATATCTGCACATCAATTTTAGGGCCGTAAAAAGCAGCTTCGTCCTGCACTTCCACAAAGGGCGTATTGGTACGCACCAGCACATCTCTTACCAAAGCTTCTGTTTCTTTCCATAGTTCCGCTTCATCCACATATTTTTTACCCAGCTTGGAAGGATCGTGCAGGCTGAGGCGCATGACATATTTGTCTATACCAAAAATCTTAAAATATTTCAGGTACATTTCATTTACCGCCTTAAACTCATCGTAAAACTGCTCCTTGGTGCAATAAATATGCGCATCATTCATATGCAGGCAGCGTACTCTCATCAATCCAAACAATTCGCCGCTTTGCTCATAGCGGTAGCAGGTTCCATATTCTGCCAAACGATAGGGAAGGTCTTTATAACTTTTAGGTTCCGCTGAAAATATTTTATGATGATGCGGGCAATTCATCGCCTTCAGGTAGTATTTGGTGCCGTCCAGCTCCATAGGCGGATACATGCTATCCTGGTAATAGGGTAAATGTCCGCTCGTAAGATACAGGCTTTCTTTGGCAATATGCGGCGTAACCACTCTTTTATAACCTGCTCGTTCCTCCGTGTCTTTAGCCAGCTTTTCAAGCGCCTCAATAACAATAGCGCCATTGGGCAGCCACAACGGCAACCCGGGTCCGATATCATCATCGAAAGCAAAGATGCCTAACTCTTTTCCCAGCTTGCGATGATCCCGCTTTTTTGCTTCTTCCAGCATGTGCAGGTATTCATCCAGGTCTTTTTGATTGGGAAAAGTGATGCCGTATATGCGGGTTAGCTGCTTGTTTTTTTCATCGCCTTTCCAGTATGCGCCGGCAATATTGGTAAGCTTAATGGCTTTTATTAAACCGGTTTGAGGAATATGCGGCCCGCGGCACAGATCGGTAAACACGCCCTGGCTGTAAAAAGTGATGTTGCCGTCTTCAAGGTTTTGCAGCAGGTCGAGCTTGTATTCATCACCCTTATCTTCGAAATATTGTACAGCGTCTGCTTTTGAAATTTCCTTACGGATATACGGATTGCCCTGCTTTGCCAGCTCCGTCATCTTTTTTTCGATGGCAGCCAGATCCTCTTCACTTACTTTTCTGTCGCCCAGATCCATATCATAATAAAAGCCATTTTCAACCGGCGGACCCACCCAAAACTTCACACCGGGAAATTGTGATTCCACGGCTTCGGCTAATAAGTGTGCGGAGGAATGCCAGAAAGTAGACTTGCCTTCCGTATCATTCCAGGTCAGCAATTGCAGGGTACTGTCGGTGTAAATAGGGCGCACGGCATCCCATACCTGCCCGTTAACCCTGGCGGCCAGCACTTTCTTTGCCAATCCCTCACTGATAGACTTTGCAATATCCAAAGCAGTTGTGCCTGGCTGATATTCACGTACCGCGCCGTCCGGAAAAGTAATTTTTATCATATTTTATTCTCCTGTTCCTGAAAAAGAGTGCAAATTTAACGAACTATTGGCGTATCATTTCATTTCGTAGGGGTATTTCCTTAGTATTGGGGGTATTTTTGCTCAATAAAGTTTTATATGCAATGAAAGAGTGGTTTCTGCTGATTTTTGTATTGATGGGCTATCACGGTATGGGTCAGGATCTCAACGGGCAATGGCGGGGTACATTCAATTCGGCCAACAACAATATTGTTGCCGGGGAAGGAGACACGGAATATGTACTGGAACTGTATATTAAAGGAGAAAAGGTTACCGGCTATTCGTATTCGTATTTTAATTACCCGGAGAAACGTTATTATGTGATATGCAGGCTGGAAGGCAATTATGACCCCGACAGTAAATCGGTAATCGTAAATGAAGAAGAAAGGATCAAAGGCAATACGCCACCTACCTGGGGCGACTGCTTACAAACCCATATTCTTACCTTTTTAAAGCAGGGAAGTACCGAAAAATTAGTAGGCAGGTGGAGAGGATACCGGCCGAGCGGCTGCGGCACAGGCAGTACTGAACTGGAAAGAAAGACCCTGACCAGGGTCACATCGCCAAAATCTTCAGCACCAACGGCAAAAAAAACGACTCCGCCAACTACAAAAAGTAAAACCGTACCGCAGCAAAGCCTTACCCAAAAACCTAAAACCGGCTCTCCTTCAACTCAAAAAACGACTCCTCAAAAAAATCCCCCGGTTGTTAAAAAACAACCTGCAAAGCCGCAACCTGTAACACCTGTGCCCCATAAGCCGCAAAAGGTAGAAGACGCAACCAGATCGGGTTTACCCGACATCAGCACGCCCGTTCTTCCGGGGTATGCCAAAAGAAGTAAAAATATACTGAAGGTCATAGATATCCCAACGGATGAAGAGTTTAAGGTAGATTTTTATGATAACGGGGAAATTGACGGTGATACGATCTCTGTTTTTTATAATAATAAATTACTGTTATCGCGCCAGCGGTTAACAGATAAACCGCTTTCTTTAAAAATAAAACTTGATACTACCCGTGAAGAAAATGAGCTGGTGATGTATGCCGATAACCTTGGCGCCATTCCGCCTAATACTGCCTTAATGATAGTAACGGTGGGCGGCAAACGCTATGAAGTGTATATTACCTCAACGGAAAAATCAAGCGGAACCATACGGTTTAGAAGGAAGGCGTAGCGGTGGGAGTTTATTTATGATTTTTGGTTTGTAGTTTATTGTTGCATTCTCCTTTGGATTTCGGGTTTCTTCCTTCGAATTTAATATTTCTATTTTATTATTATTGTTATTGGGTTCGTGGTGCTTTGTATTTCTCCCAGATTTAGTGTTTCCGGCTTTGGATTTGAATTTTGCCTGTCATTATAAGGAACGAAGCATCTGTATATTATTTGGTTCTTGCTATTTGGTTCTTGTGATTTGTATTGCTGATCGCCGACAGAATAAACCCATCCATTAATTCCGCTTTTGCTCAAACAGCCAGGGCAGCAGGGTAGGTTCGGCAAAAGCATTTATCCAGCTATCATGTTTAACGCCGGGGTATTCGGTGTATTTTACTTTAGCTCCTGCTTCTTTCAATGCGTTAACCATATTCCTTGAGTTGGCTACAGGCACTACATCATCATCTGTGCCGTGAAATACCCATATGGGGAAATGCTTTCCATATAATTTTGCGCCGGCAGCGTTACCACCTCCGCAAATAGGAATGGCAGCGGCGAACAATCCGGGTTTGCGCCATAGCATTTCAAATGTTCCAAATGCCCCCATTGAAAGTCCGCCAATATAAACCCGCCTGGGATCAACAATGCCGCTGTTTATTAAGGTATCAATAAAGCTCATAACCAATTGCAGCGGCCGGGTAGGAGGCACCTGCATCGGAAACTGGAATATGCCCGCTGAATCTGCGGATTTATTTCTTACCCGCACGCTCCACGATGAATCGGCAGCACACTGCGGGAAAACAACTATTGCAGGAAATTTTTCCCTGTTGGCTGAATCCAGAAAAAGGTCGCCGCCCCATTTCAATTGTGCTTCATTGTCGTTGCCTCTTTCGCCGGAGCCATGTAAAAAAACAATTAAGGGGTATTTTTTTCCGGCGGAAAAATGAAGCGGGGAAAGTATCCGGCAGGGCAGGGTATCGTTACCCTGTAAAAAAAGCTGCCGTTCAAATAAATCAGGGTCAGGCGCCTGAGCATTCACTAAACAGGGAAGGCTAATAAACAGTAAATAAACAGGGAAAAGTTTGAAACTATTGTGAATATTTTTCATAACAGAAAGATACAAAGTTCTTGTTAGAGTTTTAGTTTACTTTTGTTCATTACAGACGTTTTACCGTTCACCTGAGCCGCATGCATGAAAAAAATAGACTGGTACATATTTAAAGATTTTATTTTCACTTTCATTTATTGCATTCTGCTGTTTACGGCTATTTCGGTAGTGGTAGACATTAGCGAAAAAACAGATGATTTCGCTAAAGCCAGCCTTTCCGCCAAATACGTGGCAACACACTATTACGTAGGTTTTGTACCGTTCATCGTTTCTTTCCTGTTTCCGCTTTTTACTTTTATTGCGGTTATATTTTTTACTTCCCGTTTGGCTAATCGTTCAGAAATTATAGCCATTTTGGCCAGCGGTACCAGTTTTAACCGTTTGCTAAAACCGTACATGCTGGGGGGTATTTTACTCGCGGCCCTGCTTTGGTTTGGGAACCGTACGCTTGTTCCCAAAGCCAACGAAATACGCACCGCCTTCGAATTAAAATATATTAAATCGCCCGGGCAATACGGCAGCAGCAATAACATATATATGCGTATTGATTCGGTTTCGTATTGTGGTATCCGTTACTATGATACTGCTGCGAAAAGCGGCAGCGGTTTTTTTATGGACAGGTTAAACGGAATAAAGGTTGCATATAACCTGAGGGCTAACACCATTGCCTGGGACGCGGATCAGAAGAAATGGAAACTGACGGGCGTAATAGAAAGAGAAATTAACGACCTGAGCGAAGATGTTAAACAGGATACGGTGCGAAGAATGGATTTTAATTTTACGCCAGACGATTTAAAGCGTGATGAGTATGTAAAAAGCCGGCTTACCACCAAAGAGCTCCGGCATATGGTAGATATGGAAAAATTAAGAGGATCAGAAGGCATTAACGACCTGGAAGTGGAGCTGTACCGCAGAGACGCTACACCTGTAACTGTTATTATACTTACTTTAATAGGCGCTATACTCGCTTCCCGCAGGATAAGGGGAGGCAGCGGTATACACCTTGCCGCAGGTTTTGCAATAGCCGCATTATTTATACTGCTCGACCGGTTTTCTACCATTTTCAGCGTTAAAGGAAATCTTCCGCCCCTTATTGCGGCATGGCTCCCCAATGTATTATTTGGAATACTTACCTGGTATCTTTATCGTAAAGCACCCAAATAAAAATGCAGCAGGCTTCCGGTATAATCCTGTCTTAATTTGCAATATACCGTACAAATAAGTCAAATAAATTATTTGAAACATCAGATTTTTGTGGGGTGATAACCGTGTTTTAGCTAACTTTAGCGCTCTTGCTGCCCTGCTTATTATGTAATTGGGGAATATTCAAAACACTTTATATATGGCAACAATAAAAGAACGGTTTAAAGCAAAAGCGGATGAGCTATCGGGGGAAATCAAAGACATTCTTAAAGAACACGGCAATAAAAAAATAGGGGAAGTAATGCTTTCGCAGATTTACCAGGGTATGCGGGGCATAACCGGGCTGGTAAGTGAAACGTCGTTGCTTGATGCGCAGGAAGGTATCCGTTTCAGGGGGTTCACTATTCCCGAGCTGCAAAAGAAGCTGCCCAAGGCAACCAATGGCAACGAACCCCTTCCGGAGGGGTTGTTTTACCTGATGCTGATGGGAGAGTTGCCAACAGAAAATGATGTAAATGACATTACCAATGCCTGGCAGCGCCGTTCACATGTGCCCAATCATGTTTTTGATGCCATAGAGGCCCTGCCTAAATCGGCTCACCCCATGACGCAGTTTGTAGTGGCTATTATGGCTCTTCAAACCGAAAGCACTTTTGTACGTAAATATGGTGAAGGACTAAACAAAAAGGATTACTGGGATGCAGTTTATGATGATGCCATGAACCTGATCGCCCGTTTGCCCAGGGTAGCTGCATATATATACCGGCGTAAATATAAAGATGAAAAGCACATACAGCCCGACGGGTTGCTCGACTGGTCGGGTAACTTTGCTCATATGCTGGGTTTTGAAGATGATAGCTTCAAAGAGCTGATGCGCTTATACATGACCATTCATGCCGATCATGAGGGAGGTAATGTATCGGCACACACAACGCACCTGGTAGGCTCGGCATTAAGCGACCCCTACCTGAGCCTGGCGGCAGGTATGAACGGGCTGGCCGGCCCCTTACACGGACTGGCTAACCAGGAAGTGATTAAATGGATATATGAAATGCGTGAAGAGCTGGGTGTTGAATTGCCTTCTAATGCCCAGATAGAAAAATACGTAAAGAAAACGCTGAAAGAAGGGAAAGTGGTACCCGGCTACGGGCATGCCGTATTGCGTAAAACGGATCCGCGCTTTTCGGCCCAAATGGAATTTGGCAAAAAACATATGCCAAACGATGCACTGGTTAATACGGTATGGCGGGTATATGAAGTGGTACCAGGCGTATTAAAATCGCTGGGCAAAGTAAAAAACCCCTGGCCAAATGTTGACGCGCACAGCGGCGCCCTGCTGGTGCACTACGGGCTGGTTGAATACGAATTTTATACCGTGCTGTTTGGGGTAAGCCGTTCCCTGGGCGTGCTTGCCAATTTGTGCTGGGACAGGGCTTTGGGTCTTCCGATAGAACGCCCCAAATCTGTTACCACTGCATTAGTAAAAGACTGGTTGAAAGGGAAAGGAGAAATTTGGGGTGATTGAAGAAAAATGTATTGCGGTTATTTAAGTATCAACCAGGCAGTTTACTGTCTGGTTTTTTATTTTGACAGAACGGCCCGGCGCTCTATATTTGCACTCCTGTAAAAGAGAAGGAAACGGGGGTTTAGCTCAGCTGGCTAGAGCGTCCCGATGGAAATCGGGAAGGTTGCTGGTTGGAGCAGTCCGATTAAAGTTCTTATAAAAATATGGGGGTTTAGCTCAGCTGGCTAGAGCGTCCCGATGGAAATCGGGAAGGTTGCTGGTTGGAGCAGTCCGATTAAAGTTCTTATAAAAATATGGGGGTTTAGCTCAGCTGGCTAGAGCGTCCCGATGGAAATCGGGAAGGTTGCTGGTTGGAGCAGTCCGATTAAAGTTCTTATAAAAATATGGGGGTTTAGCTCAGCTGGCTAGAGCGTTTGCATGGCATGCAAGTCGTTTTGTCAATTTTTACTAATGTAAAATTTTGAAAATCAGCTCTTTGGAAAATAAAAAAAATGTCAAAAATATTTTTTAAAAACATTTTTAAAACTAAGCTTTGAACGTGTTTGATATGATTTGATATGGTGAGAAAAATAATGGGGGATTAGCTCAGTTGGCTAGAGCGCTAGCGTGGCACGCTAGAGGTCGTCGGTTCGACCCCGATATCCTCCACAAAAACGCCTCCAATCCGGAGGCGTTTTGCATTTAAGCCAATTAAATTTTAGGATTAAGATTTGTTCAGTACAACTTCGATCTCCTCATATTTGAAGAAGTTAATGCCACGAATTTTATTAGGATGTAACACATCGTTGATGCATAGGTTCTGAAGCGTGCCAGATGAAATACCAAGCATCGCTCTAACTTCGTGACTTCGTAACCATCTCTTTGATTCTTTTTTTTCAGCTTTAGGAATTATATTTTTAAGATCATTTAATAGTCTTACACGAAAATCCTCCAAATCCTCCTTCGTTACTATTTCAAGTGCCATAACGTTTCAGTTTCACGATTTGCGAAATTTTTAATCCCGACCAAACCTTTATACAGTCTGGATTAATTCGTTTCGATTGAAATCTATTTGTTCAAATAGGTCATTTGTTTGACAATTAAAGGAATTATCCTCACCATACTCCCCAAGAATTGATTGTAAGACGCCAAGTATTCAATGTACCCGTACTCCCGCAGTTCCTTAATGCTTCGGTGAAATGTTGCAGGTCCTGATATTTTACAGATAGGCATCACCTGCCTGCTAAATATATAAAAGGGTTCACTAAAGTGCTGGTCCTGCCAACACTTTAGCAATCCTGCATATAAACTGATATGAACCGGCGATAACCGCGGATCATCCAGTGCCCTCGTCAAGAAAGCATTCAATGTGCTCAATCCATCCATAAAACCAACTTTTCTAGCAGAGTTTTCACGCTACCTTTTGCCCCTTTTTACGACTTTTTTTTTGAGGCTTCATTTCCTCCGAATCATCTTCAGCCGTTCCTACAGATTGCTTTTGATCCTTTTTTATTTCCTGCTTTGTTTCCTGATTAATACTAACTTATACCACCCTGAATGCCACCAGTGAACAGTTGTTGGAGAAAATGTATAAGGATGCAACTTTGCATAGGCGCTGCCTGGTGCTCTCTGCTGGGTTTTACGAATGGCGTCACGTGCAGGTTGTAGGGAAGAGCGGTAAGCTTTTGAAAATCCCTGAGAAGTATCCTTATCACGTTGTGATGGTAAATCAGCCTGAATTCTATATGGCAGGCATTTGGCAACCCAATACAAATTTGGATACAGGGATTACCACCGATACATTTGCTCTCATTACCACCACCGCAAATACGCTGATGAAGCAGATACATAACAGTAAGGAACGTATGCCTACCGTATTACCAGGTGATTTGGCACAAGCATGGTTGTATAAAGACCTCAGCGATCAGGAAATATTAGATATTGCAAACTACCAGGTAGCATCTGCAGAAATGAAAGCAACACCTTTGCATAAAGATTTTTTGAAGCGCGATAACCCGCATGAGGAAGTAATTTATGAGGAAGTGCCGGAGTTGGTATATTCTTAATTGCCTTTTTGTTGGTGGGAGTTCATATATTCCTCGATCAGCCTCCCCACACCTTCGGCTTCTTTCTGCCTGCCTTCCGGCATCGAAGTCCAGAAACGGCTTGCATTAAAATCTTTTGCCCGAACGACAAGGAGTGGTTTGCGTTCGCTGCTGAAACTTACGTGAAAAGCCAGCCGGTCCTGCATGTCAACAGGCCGAATATTCAACACTGTATTGCCATGGGTAATCTGAAATGGCCGGTCTGGAAATAAGGAATCCATATTCAAATTTAATTAAAACGAATAGGGACAGGTTAATGCTTCGCTAAATGAGCCATAATTTCATCAGCAATCACCGAATAATCAATATCCTCAAATCTGAAATCTTTGAGCGGAGTTCCTGCGCAATACTTTGACACTTCGTCTGCGAAGGCCTGTTGCGACAATGTAACCAATTCCCGCAATACTGCGCGGTCATTTTCTCCTTCGGGAAGGATAAAAACTACCTGGATGGCGTCCATTTCCAATACTCTTGCACTGGTGAACTGATCATCAACCGCGCCATTCCAGTAAAGATAAATTTTATAGCCGCCAATATGCTTCGGCAAAGGGCTGATTAAAGGAGTTACATGAATATAATTCGAGCTGACGAATGTCTCGCCTTTCATACTTTTCCTATACTCCTCGTTGAGCATGTGTTTATGCACTTCCAAATCGATAATTTCATACTGCATTAGCTGGCAATGAGATTTTGATAATAGGCACAAACCTTTTTCATAAGACAAACTTCGCAAAGCGGTTCCGGACGACAAATCTCTCGACCCAAAAATGACATGCACATGCCGGCGTCCCATTCAGATTCAGGGAGGATAGCCATCATCTCTTTTTCCATCTTATCGGGTTTGTCCTCCCCTACAATACCAAGCCGCGGTGCTACCCGTATCACATGCACATCCACCACAATTCCTTCTGCTTTTGCTTTGGCAAAACGTTTGATGACATTGGCAGACTTTCTACCGATACCAGGCAGGTTGACCAATTCATCCATAGTTAGCGGAATGGCACTATCTTTTTTCAGTAAGTGCGCAATCTGGGCCAGCCATTTTGCTTTGTTTCCAAAACTCCGGACTTTGGAGATATACGGGTACAGATCTTCAGGTTGGACTTTTGCAAGCGCGGCCATTGTGGGAACCGCTTTGAACAGAGCTGGTGCCAGTTGGTTGATCAACACGTCTGTAGTTTGTGCAGATAGTACCACCATCACCAGCATTTCATACAAATTTTTAGCTTCCAGCGGATGCTTTGCAGTCTTGTATTTTTTGATGAGCGGTTTCATGGCAGCGGGCCAGTTAACTGTGGGCTTTTTCATGCGATTATGCTTTATCCTTTGTGGAATAAATGTAAGGAATTTTATAGGGGAGATGATTAGAGCGTTAAGGGATTCGGATTGTATAAAATCAAAAGTTCCTCCTATTTCTTATCTTATCCCCTAAGGCGTTATGAGGTTGATGCGAAACCTGGTTATAAATTACCTTTGTAAATTGTGTTAAGTTTCGAAAAGTTACGCCCTGCGTAGAAGCATTGGCGATTGTTGCGGCATTTGAAAACCATCCGCCTTGCCCCAAAGTTTAATAAATATATTGACCTGCAGATGAAATCAAACTTAATTTATATGCTATAATGGAACTGAAGCTCAAAAGCGATTCGATGTGAGCACCTGCATCCAATCCGCCATAAGCAATAAGCTTGCTTAAAGGGAGTCATATTTAGGTTTTCCTTTATATGGAGTCTTGGTATGCCGTTTATTATTCGAAAATCTCTTATGTTTACAATAAGATTTTAACCCTTTTATTTGTACAGCCAGCACTCATATACAGACAATGAATTATTCACCCTGATCTCTGAGGGAGATGAGAATGCTTTTGAAATGCTGTTTAATGCATATGTTCCGCGCGTTCAACCCGTCATTCTTCAGATCGTAAAATCAGAGAGTGTTGTAAAAGACATTGTACAAGATGTATTTCTCAGACTATGGCTCAACAGGGTAAAACTGGCAGATATTGAGCAGCCTAAAAATTATATTTTCAGGATTGTTTACAACCAGTCGTTTAAATATTTACAGAAGCTTATTGTGCGGGAAAAGGCTGCTTCGGTGTTTGAATTGGAAAAGAGTTCTGTATCTATGGAGCATGTGTTGGATATGGCTGAAGTGCGCCGGATGGTAGAGACTGCTATTCAAGCCCTTCCGCCCCAATCCCGCCAGATATATCATATGAACCGGATATCCGGATTCAAACCTCAGGAAATATCTGACGAGCTTGGCATTTCCGTACAAAGTGTTCGCAATTCACTCACACGATCAGGCAAAACCATACGCGAGCATCTTGAAAAACAGGGCATTGTTATTCCAATGGTTTTGCTGATGCTTGCATTGCAATAATTTTTTTGAATGGTATGAGTATATTTTCATTGTTAGCCGGTCGTCTATATAAAGCGGTTTGAAGAAAGAGCGACTACAACGTGTTTTATTATTCACCGTTTTTTAAGAGATTACAAACATTGAATTTGAAACAAGAAGAAGTAAAGCAATTACTCGAAAGAGTGAAACATTCCTCAGCAACGGATGAGGACTGTGATCGCCTCATGGCATTATTAAGTGGCGATCAATCCGCTGAATTCATCATTTATGCTACCAGGTATTATGAGGAGCAACACCTGTCGTTTGAACAACCTGATGATTCGATATGGAAAAATATTTTCGAAAAAATTGTTGGCGTAGACAAAAAAGTGTTAAGTAATAAGCCCGAAACTCCTGTACATAGCATTTCTTTTTTCCGTCGTTATTGGGCAGTTGCTTCAGTAACGGTATTACTATTACTTGCTGCTGGTGCTTATTTCTGGACAGGCAATAAAGGCAATAAGGCTCAAACCCTTGTGAAGGCTAACGCACAAGAAATTAAGCCCGGGCATGAAGGCGCTATTTTAACCTTGGCTGATGGGTCCAAAGTATTGCTGGACACCATTCATAGCGGCACAGTAGCGCTGCAGTCCGGTGTAACTGCAAAAGTAAAGAATGGGGCACTTGTATATGAGGGGACAGGCTCTGAGGTCGTATATAATGCAGTGCAAACTCCCAAGGGGAGGCAGTATCATCTCACGTTACCTGATGGTTCTGAGGTTTGGTTGAATTCGTTGAGTTCAATTCGCTACCCAACCTCATTTAGGGGGAAGGAACGTAGGGTGGAAATTACAGGTGAAGCTTATTTTGAAGTGGCAGAAAAGAAAGGACTTCCTTTTCATGTTAAAATCAACGATATGACATCGGTAGAAGTGATGGGTACGCACTTTAATATTAATTCTTACAGTAATGAAAGAAGTATCAATACCACATTAATTGAAGGCAGTGTAAAGGTAACCGGAAATATTAGTCATGCATTGTTGAAACCAGGGCAGCAGGCACGGGTAAAAGATCGTATTGATATATATGTTGATGTGGATATAGACCAGGTAATGGCATGGAAAAATGGGTTGTTCGATTTCGAAGGACTGAGTATCACAGAAATAATGCGCCAACTGGAACGCTGGTATGATATTGAAGTAGAATTTGAAAATGGTGTCAAAGATAATATAAGATTTACCGGAGGTATTTCAAAAGGAGTGACGTTGAATCAACTATTGGAGGCATTAGAAGTTTTGGATATTCACTTTCAATTGGATGGGAGAAGGCTGATAATAAAACCTTGAATCTTTTAAATGCCCAGAGCAAATGACACTCAACATACCCGCTAAAATTGTCGACACACCAGGCTAATTGATAAATAAAATTAAATGTAATGTAATCGAAAATATAAACTTGTAGGAATGTTATTATAATAAATAATAAAATAAACGAGTTAGCCCTTAATGCAAACCGCCCCGGCGTGGGACCCGGAGCGGTAATGTTTGGGCTGATCAAAAGGACGGAAATCCATTTTTAACAACCTAAACCTTTCGCAATTTATGCAAAAAAATGCAAATTGTAGATCGCATTCTTTTATAAGGTATCTCTCTATTAACGGAGCTACCATATTTCAGCGGTGGGAATTGCGGCTACCAATTCAAACTCTGCGTGCTATGAGGCTGCTTTGTTTCTTCCTGTTTGTATCTTTTCTCAGCGTGTACGGGAAAAGCAGTGCCCAGCAGATTACTTTATCTGGCAAAAATCTTTCCCTTAAAAAAATATTTTCGGTCGTCAAAGAGCAAACTGGATATGTTTTATTCAGTAAGACTGAATTATTAGAACAGTCCAGACCTGTCACTATTGATGCGAGGGACATGCCGTTACAATCTTTTTTGGAAGAAGTACTCAAAGATCAGCCATTAAGTTATTTAATCCGTGACAAAACAATCTTCCTATATCAAAAAAATGCGTTTCCAGGGGGAGATCAATTCAAAATTTCTTCTATTCAGACCGAAATATTAAAAGTAGCCGTTAGCGGACGCGTTTCTGATGAAAACAATAAGCCAATACAGGGTGTCAGTGTGATGATAGATGGTACGAATGACGGAACAACTACAGATAGTCTCGGAAAGTACCATTTGGACGTTCCTGATGTTGATGCGACGATTGTCTTTAGTGCAATTGGTTTTAATGCTTTAAAAGTCAAAGTAAACGCTCAGACTGTTATAAATGTTACATTAACTGCACAAAATGTAGTGATGGAGGACATTGTTTTTGTTGGGTACGGTGCTCAAAAGAAGAAAAACATTACTGGTGCAATTTCGTCTGTCGATTCGAAAGTTCTTCAAGATCGGGCAAATGTCACAATTGCGGGGGCTCTACAGGGGATAGTACCTAACCTTAACATCAGTAACAATACCGGAAGTCCAGGTATAGCATCTTCTATTAACATTCGCGGAAACACTTCAATAAATGGCGGGAGTCCTTTAGTGCTGGTCAATGGTGTACCTATGGATGTGAATCTGGTAAATCCAAATGATGTGGAGAGCGTTTCTGTATTAAAAGACGCTTCATCTGCAGCTATTTATGGAGCTCGAGGCGCATATGGGGTAATCCTTATTACTACCAAAAATGGGAAGAAGGGAGACAAGCCTGTAATCTCCGTGGATGCAAACTATACCATTAATACGCCGACTGTTTTCCTGGAAACGATGGACGCTATGGAACGTCTGATCTACATGAACATTGGAAATCAATACGAGAATGGTCAGAACTATTATGACGACTATCATCAGGCAGCTATTATAGCTCACTATAATGATCCTTCTGCCCCAACTATTATTAAGAACCCTAATCGTGGGAGTGTGAATGGAATAAATATATGGGATATGGCTGACAATACAGACTGGATGCGGGCGATGCAGCGGAAGAGCTATTCCACAGGACAATACAACGTTAGTGTTTCAGGGGGCTCTGATAAATTTGACTATTATACCTCTTTGAGCCATATGAATCAGCAGGGTATAGCAAGGCATTTTGATGAAAAATATAAGCGTACCAATGCACTGGTGGACTTAAATTACAAAGTACTCGATTGGATTAAGATAGGCACGAAAGTATCTGTTGCTAATTCAAACAAGCTTTTTCCACCTTTTGATTTAGGGTATCGCAGAGATGAAACATACCTGATGTTTCATTATGCACTTTGGCCCACATTTCCGACGCGTCTGCCCGGAGGAGGATGGCCCAATCTTGATGGCGTTTCCAATCCAGTGCAGCAACAGGCAGAGGGTGGATATAACTCGAACAAAATACAGGACACCTGGTTATCAGGAAATGTTAGACTAACACCATTAAAACACACCTCTTTTAACCTTGATTATTCTGTAAACAAAAGAAATGAAATTGGTTTGGAATATATGAGGAATTTACCTTTTCATGACAGAGAAGGAAATGTGGATGGTTATTATTATGGTTCCGTTCCCAATTCAATAAAAAAGAGATCCTATCAGTCAGCTTATAATGTACTAAATGCCTATGCTGATTACGAAAATACATTTGGTGAACTTCATTATGTTAAAGTGATGGCTGGCTTCAACCAGGAATACGCAGAAAATAATTGGTTTTCTGCTCAACGTAGAGACCTGATTCTGGATGGTATACCTTATATAAGTCTTGCAAGTGGCCAGAATTTTACTGCAGATGCGGCTTCTGAAACTGCACTAAGGGGAGCTTATAGTAGATGGAATTACATTTTCGATAACAGGTATATTTTTGAAATGAATTTCCGTTATGATGGAAGTTCCAAATTTCCAAAGAAAGACAGGTTTGCACTATTCCCGTCTGTGTCTATCGGTTGGCGTGTAGATAATGAAGCTTTCTTTTCCAAACTGAAACCGGTTGTTAATTTATTTAAACTTCGGGCATCATATGGTAGCCTTGGAAATCAGGCTGTGCCAGGAAATTATCCCTATATCAGCAACTACAGTGCTTCGCAGGTCAACTATACATTTGGAGGAGAAAGACCTATGGCAGTTTATGCACCGGGCCTGGTGAGTGCCACATTAACCTGGGAAACAGTTACTCAAATGAATCTTGGAGTTGACTTTGCCATGTTTAAAAACAAACTGAATGGCTCCTTCGATTATTATACCCGCACAACCAAAAATATGTTGACTCTCTCTGAGAGGCTGCCATCTATATTAGGTGTCAGGGAACCAAATTCAAATGCCGCAGACATGAAAACTAAAGGCTTTGATTTGAGTTTGGGTTGGACCGAAAAGGTAGGACAGGTAAGCTATGGTGCTTCAATCATTTTGTCGGATTACAGTGCTGAAATCACAAGATTCAGCAACCCTTCAGGACTGCTTTCAAGTTATTATGCCGGGCAGAAGATGGGAGAGATATGGGGTTTTGAAACAGGCGGATTGTTTCAGACAAATGAGGAAGCGCTGGCATTAGATCAAACAAAAATAAGTGGCAGACCTCGTATAGCCGGTGATTTATGGTTTGTTGATAAAGATGGAGATAAAGAAATTACGAGAGGCGACAATACCTTATCTAATCCCGGTGATCAACGTGTAATTGGCAATAGCACACCACGATATTCATATGGCGTTCGCTCGAATATTGCCTGGAAAGGATTTGATTTAGTAGTTTTCTTTCAGGGCGTAGCCAAGCGTCAGGTTCGAATCGATCCTTCTATCCAATCATTTTTTCTTAGCCAGTATATGGATGAATGGGTACTGTATCCAAAGATTGGTGTTGACTACTGGACGCCGGAGAATCGTGATGCATATTTTCCCAGACCTTTGTTTACCGGAGATAGGGGGGATATTTCTGCCACTCAAACCCGCTTTTTGCAAAACGGAGCTTATCTGCGACTCAAACAACTTTCTCTTTCATATTCCCTTCCACAGCAACTGACCGGGAAGGCAAGTCTTCGAAATGTACGCTTCTATTTAACAGGCACTAACCTTTTGACATTTACAAAGATGGTTGAGACTGTGGATCCTGAGTTGGATGCTCCTAACAGATATCCATTAAGCAAGTCCCTTACATTAGGACTAAAGGCCGATTTTTAAAGAATAAACTGTAATAAGATGAATAAGCTATTATATATAATCATATTATCGTCGCTGTTTTTTTGCGGATGTAATCGCGACTTTATGGA
Source organism: uncultured Sphingobacteriales bacterium (assembly GCA_937871285.1). Lineage (GTDB taxonomy): Bacteria > Bacteroidota > Bacteroidia > Chitinophagales > Chitinophagaceae > Agriterribacter. The sequence continues at coordinate 58,263 of CALMQS010000015.1, forward strand.
ACGTTATCCATTAGACGCAATTAGTGATGCTACCTATTGGAAGGCTCCTTCTGAAATTAAGATGTATGCCAATCAATTTTATGAAGACCTGTATGGTCCTCGGAGTTTTATGAAGGATTACAAAACAGATGACATGGCGCCGACTACACGCGATTCGTATGTCTGGAGCGAAACAACTGTTCCATCTTCAGATGGAGGATGGGGAAAAGCAGATTGGTCAAAGATCCGTAGCTGCAACTTTGCACTAGCACGAATTGAAACAATGGAGAAAACAAATGAGGCGTTGATGTACGAAGGTGAAATTAGATTTTTCAAATCATTTTATTATTTCAATAAAATAAAATCGTTTGGTGACGTACCCTGGTTAGATAAAGATCTTCAAACCAATTCTGAAGAGTTGTTTAATGCACGGAGCCCCAGGTTAGAAGTAGTTCAACATATAATGGAGGATTTGGATTTCGCTATTCTTCATTTACCTGAACAGTCTCCTGATGACCGTTTATCCAAATATGCTGCATATGCACTAAAAGCAGAAATGTGTTTGTATGAAGGAACATTTATGAAATACCACGGTTTGACGGGAGACTATGAATCATTGTTAAGGGCATCAGTAGCGGCCAGCGAAGCAATTATCAATTCGGGTTTGTTTGAAGTGTATAGTACGGGTAGTCCCAATGAAGATTTTTTCAATTTGTTCGTAAAACATGAGCTGAAGGGAAATATAGAAGGGATAATGATTCAAAGATTTCTTATTGATATCCGGACACATAATTTGACCCGTGATCTGGCTGAGCCATACACGGGATATACTAAAGATTTTGTTGAGTCTTTTCTTTGTAAGGATGGGCTTCCTATCGGCGTAAGTTCGTTGTATCAGGGAGATAATAGTTTTGATGCTGAATTTGTTGATCGCGATCCGCGTATGAAACAATCTGTATACAATTCAGATCGCCCGTTTCGTATTTTCAATGATGGCACAACGTATATGAAGCCGTTACCGGAATTTGTAAATACTTTATCACCTACGAGTTATTTTATATTAAAAGGATTTTCACCTTTTGAAAAGGATGGTGAAAAGGAACGTTGTGAAATAGACCTGTTTACTTTTCGTTATGGAAAACTTTTGCTTGACTATGCTGAAGCAAAAGCCGAGTTAGGTGAATGTACCCAGGATGTGCTAGATGTTTCAATCAATAAGTTGCGAGACAGGGTCAATATGCCTCATATGAATGCTACTATAAATTTTGTTGATCCTAACTGGCCCAATTGGGAAGTGCCTGTTTCCCCATTGATTAATGAAATCAGACGTGAAAGACGTATTGAAACCTGTGCTGAAGGAAGGAGATGGGATGATCTGGTAAGATGGAAAGCAGGTAAAATACTTGAGGAGGGGAAGACAATTTTGGGAGCTCGTGAACCTAATAGCGGCCAACTACAGGTTTTGTATCCGGGGAAAACGCGTAACTGGGCAGATAAGTTGTACCTGCTTCCTATTCCATTAGAAGATTTAGCTATGAACTCCAAGCTAACGCAAAATCCTGGCTGGTAAACTGCCGTTCACATTTTTGATGAAAGATTATCGCTGATTTCGCGCGTCACTGTTTCTATCTACGGAACAGTGTTAGGAGAAGTTTTGCCAATTCTAAAAAGAGAACACAATTTATAATCACTAAAAATGCAAAAATGAAGAATCAACTAGCTGCCAGTAGAAGAAATTTCCTAAAATCCGCTGGTTTACTCTCTACAGGTGCTTTGACAGCCGGTTCGGCGATGATTTCATCATGCTCCCAGGGACAATCTGCTGCGGCTCCGGCTCCGGCAGGTGAAAAAGTTCGCGACCGGTTTTGGATTTTCACTAACGCCGAGGGTACAGATGATCATCGAATAGAGAAATACAATATCCGCGGCGGTTCGCGCATGTCGCCCGCAGAAAGCGCATACTGGCTGGGTATTTCAAATATCCAATTTATCAGGGATCAGAATTTACCGGCCTATCCCAACACCGAAGAAGGGCATACAAAAAACAGCTATGAGCAATATGCTATTTCTTTCGAACCACTGAATCGTGTAGGATGGTCGGTGATAGGAAGCGGCGGCGCAGGAAATATGGATGAATTGAATTACGTGCTCGACCTGGCAAAGAAGTATCCTAATATTTCCTCAGTTTTTCTCGACGACTTTATAATTGATCATAATGCAGTGAATAGTTACGGAGTTAAAACCGGTAGGCTGGCATTAAGTCCCGAACAATTAACTGAAGTAAAGTCTAGAATGACTGCGGTGAACAAGAACATGGAATTGTGGGTAACCTTATATACCGACGCACTTAACCCCGGCACGCCACACGGGTACGATGTAAATCCTGCTTTGCCAACCTTTATTGACAAGTTTGATGTTGTTTCGTTGTGGACCTGGCGCTCAGAAGAAATTGTTGACATCGAAAAAAATCTGGCGAAACTGGAAGCCATCGCAAAAGATAAAACGAAAATAGCACTGGGAATTTATGTCTGGGACTATCCTGCCGGAAAAGTAATACCACTGGATCTGATGAAACACCAGTGTGAACTTGGACTCAAATGGCTCAAAGAAGGACGCATTCACAATATGATATTTCTTGGAAACACGCTCTTCGATTTCGGATTCGAGAGTGTTAACTACATCAAGAAATTTATAGCAGAAGTGGGCGACGAAGTGCTCGTTTCCTGATCAGCATTATCATATTCCTATTCAAAATTTACACAGACTGTATTGATTGAATCATGCGATTCAGTATAATTTCCATATTACTTTTTGTATCCGTTTTTGCTTTTTCGCAGGAGGGATATTTGTCAACATCTCTTGCATTGCAGAAGTATGGGGGGAAATTGTCTGATCGATCGTTTCTGGCTTTTCCTGAAGTTCGCGAGCGCCCGTTATTATGGATCGATTCCATTCCGGAAAAAGGTTTTCATGGCGTTGTATCAGGTAATGCCTACACACTAAAAGCCAACCCTGGTGAATTTTTTGTGTTTCAGTTAGGCATCTGGGCGCTTCGCAATAATGCATCCAACATAAAAGTTGAGTTTTCATTATTTGCCTCTACCAATCGTCAGCAGATTTCATCATCCAGGATGACCTGTTTCAATACGGGGGGTACAGATTATCTGGGCAGAACATTTACAAAAGTTGTAGATGTTGCCGAAGGTCAGGTACAGCCACTTTGGTTGGGAATAGATCTTCAGGGAGTAGAGAAAGGTTCGTACAGTGGCAGTATTTCGGTAATCTCAAATAAAGGCCGTCAAAAAATACCTGTTGTGTTGGAAGTTGAGGGACAGGTGGTCCCTAATCATGGATATGATGAGGGCAAGCGCCTTTCCCGTTTATACTGGTTAAACAATTACACCCTGGGTGTAAATGATGAAGTAACCAAAGGATACACGCCTGTTGAAGTGGAAGGTAATACGGTGCGGATCCTTGGACGTAGTTTGAAAGTGGGCAGGTATGGTTTGCCCGAAACGATCGAAAGTTATTTCGGTCAATCAAATCAATTACTCGTTGAATACGGCGAGCCTGTTGTAAACAAATCATTCCGTTTTGTAGTAGAGAAAGACAATGGAGAGAAGATTTACCTAGAACCGGGAAAATTATCACTTACTAAGCACAGCGCATCACGTGCAGAATGGAGTGTGTTAAGCACTTCATCAGAAATGGATGTGGTGTGCAAAGCGCAAATGGAATTTGACGGATTAGTGGAATACCGGATCACGGTGAAAGCAAAACTGCCTTTCCGGGTAAAAGATATTCGTTTAGAAGTGCCCGTTACAAAAGAGAAGGCAACATATATGATGGGCCTGGGGCATGAAGGTGGATTACGTAAACCCAATTGGAAATGGCAATGGGACGTTGAAAATAATCAGCAGGATATTCTTTGGATTGGAGCAGTAAATGGCGGAATGCGAATAAAGTTGAAAGCTGAAAACTATAAAGCTCCTCAATGTGACGGGTTTTATGAATTTGGCAGGCTGAATCTTCCTCCATCGTGGGGCAATGAAAATAAAGGTGGGGTTATTGTAATCGATACGCCAGAAGGCGATGTGCTGGTGAATGCTTTTTCCGGTAGTCGTTCAATGGCGAAGGGACAAGAACTGAACTACGATTTCGAATTATTGCTTACCCCTTTTAAGATAATAGATAGGGAAATAAAATTTAACGACCGGTATTTCCAGGATTTACCTAATTGTCCCGAACTACCCGATCCCGGCTATAACAGTACTAGGGCAGATTTCAAAATAGAGCTGGCTAAAAAATCGGCATCCAACATTCTCAACTTACATCACGATGTAGATATCTATCCATTCATCAACTATCCGATGCTGGATGAAACAGCAGGAGATATCAAAACATTCGTAAGTAATGCGCATCGGAACAAACTCCGTGTAGGGTTATACTACTCGATAAGATTACTAACAGTACACCAGCCGGAGTTCTGGGCTTTTAATAGTCTTGACAACGAGATTTTATCTCCAGGATCAGGAAACACACACCTGAAAAATATTAGCAAAGAAGATCCAAGAACATGGCTTCTTCATAACATGCGCGGCCGAAAGTATGAGCCCGCCAATTATGAAACAATGGAAGAGGGAAAGTTTAAAGGATTGTCTGATGTTTCTGTTATTACTAATCCTGCATCGCGTTTAGACAATTTTTATATCGGTGGTTTCGATTGGATGGTTCGCAACTTTAACGTTGACGGTTTCTTCTACGATGAAACAAACCTGAACCGCGTTACGATGCAAAGAGCAAGAAAAATACTTGATCGGCATCGTCCCGGTGGTCGCCTCGACCTGCATAGCCATCATCATTATAGTAAAGGTTGGGGACTGAATAGCTGTCTAAATTTTTACATGGGCCTTCTCCCTTATTTAAACTATGTGTGGATAGGCGAGAAACATGACTACAGCCGTTTGCCGGATTATTGGCTGATTGAATTCTCGGGTATTCCTTTCGGGCTGCCGGGCCAAATGCTATGGGATGGAGGTAATCCTTGGCGGGGTATGGTATACGGCATCACAAAACGTGAGGGGTGGCGGCCAATCGAAAAACATTCACCAGCAGGGATGTGGAAATTCTGGGATGAACATTCATTCTCAAAAAAAACCATGATCGGCTATTGGGAAAAGAATAGTCCAGTTGAAACAATGGATGACCTGGTTAAGGCAACAACTTATATAGGAGAAAACGAAGTGGTAGTGGCTATTGGAAACTGGTCCGACAAAGACCGCCAGGTTAGGTTGCAGGTAGATTGGCAGCGTCTCGGTCTGGATAAATCAAAAGTGAAAATTACGATACCGGAGATAAAAGATCTTCAACCGGCTCAATCACTAACATCATTAAATGAATTGAAGATGCCGGGTGGAAAGGGTTATTTGATAGTGATTAAAAGTTAGCAGCAGGCAATTTATTTATATCACAAATAGACATTACTAACGGATAAGACTATGCACATAAAATTATTTTATTTACTGCTTTTCGTTCCTGGGATTGTTTTATCGCAGGAAGGGTTTTTAACAACTTCGTCCGCATTGCAGAAGTATGGCGACAGGTTGTCGAATCGTTCATTTATGGCTTTCCCTGAAGTTCGTGAACGGCCGTTGATACCGATTGACGGCGTACCTGAAAAAGCCATTGATAACGCACTTTCCGGAATTCCTTACACGTTGGTGGCGAACCCGGGAGAATATTTTGTTTTCCAGGTAGGTGTCTGGGCTCTTCATAACACTGCTCCGGATATCAAAGTTGAGTTTTCTTCATTTGCGTCAAAGGGTCGCAAATCGATAGCTCCTTCACAGATGACGTGTTTCAATACAGCGGGCACCGATTATACGGGTCGGGCATTTACAAAAGGTATAGATGTTGCCGAGGGCAAGGTGCAATCACTGTGGATAGGAGTAAATCTGCAGGGAATAGACAGAGGAGAATATACTGGAAAGGTAACGGTAAACTCAAAGGGTACCCGGCAGGTAATACCTGTTGTGTTGAAAGTTGAGGGAGATGCAATTCCTAATCATGGATATGATGAAGGCAAACGTCTCTCACGTTTAAACTGGTTGAACAATTACACACTGGGTGTAAGTGAAGAAGTAACCAAAGGATATACTCCTGTTGAAGTGAAGGGGAATACGGTGAACATACTTGGCCGCAGTTTAAGAGTGGGTAAGGATGGATTGCCGGAGACAATCGAAACTTATTTCGGTCCATCGAATCAATCACTGGTTCAGCATGGTGAGCCGATTGTAAATAAATCATTCCGTTTTGTAGTAGAGAAAGAGAGTGGAGAGAAGATATACCTAAAGCCGGGCAAATTAACAATCAACAGGCGTAGTGCATCGCGTGCAGAGTGGAGTGTATTAAGTACTTCACCAGAACTGGATGTAGAGTGCAAAGCGCAAATGGAGTATGATGGATTTGTTGACTACCGGCTCAAAGTAAAAGCCAAGGTTCCATTGCAGATAAAAGACATTCGTTTGGAAGTGCCCGTAACAGCAGAGAAGTCGAAGTATATGATGGGGTTGGGTCATGATGGAGGATTTCGCAAGCCTGACTGGAAGTGGCAATGGGATGTAAACAAAAATCAGGACATCCTCTGGTTAGGAGCAGTAAATGGTGGTATGCGGATAAAACTCAAAGCAGAAAACTATATCCTACCTCATTGCGATTCATACTATGGTTTCAGAAAACTAACCCTTCCTCCATCGTGGGGTAATGAAAATAAAGGCGGTGTTGTGGTAAATGATGCACCAGAAGGCGATGTGCTGGTGAATGCTTTTTCGGGAAGTCGTTCAATGGAAAAGGGACAGGTGTTGAACTACGACTTTGAATTATTGCTCACTCCTTTTAAGGTTATCGACAGAGATATAAAATTCAATGACAGGTATTTTCAGGATTTACCCAATTGCCCGGAACTGCTTGACCCAGGGTACAACAGTACAACTGCCGATGTTAAGATCGGGCTCGCAAAGAAATCGAACGCCAATTACCTGATTGTGCATCACGATGTAGACATCTATCCGTTTATTAATTATCCCAGCATGGATGAGAATACTACGGATCTGAAAAACTTCGTAGCAAAAGCTAACAGGGAAAATTTAGGAGTACGTCTTTATTACACTACACGATACCTTACCGTGCATCAACCAGAATTCTGGGCATTCAACAGCCTCAACAACGAAATAATTCTTCCCGGCCCAGGAGAAAAACTCTTGTCAAAAATAAAGCCGCATGATCCGAGAAACTGGTTCCTGAAAAATATGAAAGGACGGCAATTTCTCTCCGGTAATTACGAAAGTATGGAGGAGGGAAGATTTACGGGTGTATCAGATTTGTCTGTTGTTACACCTCCGGGCACACGGTTAGATAATTTTTATATCGGCTACTTCGACTGGATGGTTCGCAATCTAGGAGTAGATGGATTTTTCTATGATGAAACGAGCCTGAACCGCATCACACTAAGACGTGCAAGAAAAATATTGGACAGCTATCGCACCAACGGCAGGTTAGACCTGCATTCTTATAATCATTACAACAAGGGTAGAGGATTTGCTAACAGTGTGAATTTTTATATGGAGTTGCTGCCATATTTCGACTTCACATGGATTGGTGAAGGGCAGAGTTACGACAGTTCACCAGATCGCTGGTTAGTAGAACTTTCAGGTATTCCTTTTGGAGTGCCAGGCCAAATGTTATGGGAAGGAGGAAATCCCTGGCGGGGTATGGTGTATGGTATTACCAAGCGCGAAGGATGGAGACCGATCGAATTAAATCCTCCAACAGGCATGTGGAAGTTCTGGGATGAACATTCGTTTTCAAAAAAGACAATGATCGGTTATTGGGAAAAAAATAACCCTGTACAATGCGCAGATTCATTAATTAAAACATCAGTGTACACCGGTGGAGGTGAAGTGATTCTGGCTATCGGTAACTGGTCCGAGCAGAACCGCGAGATAGCGCTCAAAATAGACTGGGAACGCTTAGGCCTGGATAAATCAAAAGTGAAGATTGAGATTCCGGAGATCGGAGATTTCCAATGGGCGAGATCATCGATCAACCTCGACCAGTTTTTTGTTCCCGGAGGCAAAGGATATATAATCATTTTGAAACCATAGCTATTTCATGATAAGGATACATTCGATCATTTCAAAACGTAAAAAAATTATGCTACTACTGAAAGTTCTTTCCATTTCCATATTCTTTTTTCTTCCCGCTTTTGTTTTTTCTCAACAAGGATATTTGTCGACCTCAACTGCATTGCAGAAGTTTGACGGAAAAATATCCAGTCGTTCATTTGTTGCATTTCCGGAAGTGCGTGAACGTCCGCTGATTTGGATTGATTCCATTCCTGAAAAAGGAGTGAGTGATATTATTGCTAATAAAGCCTATACTTTACAGGCTAACCCTGGCGAGTACTTCGTTTTTCAGGTGGGTGTTTGGGCAATTCGCAATGCATCAGACGTTAAAGTGGAATTTTCCTCACTTGTTTCCAAAGAAAAAAAGTCAATTGCGCAGTCGAAGATGACATCCTTCAATACCGGAGGTATTGATTTCAACGGCAAGCCATTTACGAAGGTGGTGAACGTTCCGCAAGGAGAAGTACAATCGCTTTGGTTGGGAGTGGATCTGCAGGGAGTAGAGAAAGGTTTGTACAGTGGTAAGCTATCAGTAGTTTCAAAAGGTTCCCGTCAAACAATACCAGTGGTGTTGAAAGTTGACGGAGAAGTTATTCCGAATCATGGATATGATGAAGGCAAACGTCTCTCACGTTTAAACTGGCTGAATAATTACACATTAGGTGTTAATGAAGAAATAACAAAAGGTTATACACCCGTTGAAGTGCAGGGAAATTCCGTTCGTATCCTGGGCCGCAGCTTGAAAGTAGGTAAAGATGGATTCCCGGAATTAATTGAAAGCTATTTCAGTCCGTCGAACCAGTCACTGGTGAAGCAGGGCGAACCGATCGTTAATAAATCTTTCCGTTTTGTAGTTGAGAAACAGAATGGCGAAAAGATTTATTTGAAGCCGGGCAAGCTGTTACTCAGCAAGCGCAGCGACTCACGCGCGCAGTGGAGTGTGTCGAGCACTTCGCAGGAACTCGATTTGGAATGCAGTGCGCAAATGGAATATGATGGTTTTGTTGACTACCGGATTAAGGTGAAAGCCAAAGTTCCGTTACAAATAAAAGATATCCGTTTGGAAGTGCCTGTAACAGCAGACAAGTCTGCATATATGATGGGACTGGGGCACGAAGGAGGATTGCGAAAACCTGATTGGAAATGGCAATGGGATGTTTCTAAAAATCAGGACATCCTCTGGGTAGGTGGCGTAAACGGTGGTATGCGAATAAAACTCAAAGCAGAAAACCACGTAGGTGCCATTTGCGATGTATTCTATGAGTTTGGCAAACTAAATCTTCCTCCATCATGGGGCAACGGCAATAAGGGAGGCGTTCATGTAAACGAAGGTCCCGATGGCGATGTATTGGTGAATGCTTTTTCGGGCAGCCGTTCAATGGCGAAGGGACAAGAGCTGAACTACGACTTCGAACTATTGATTACTCCGTTGAAAGTAATAGACCGTGACATAAAATACAATGACCGTTTTTTCCATGATTTGCCTAATTGTCCGGAGTTGCCCGATCCTGGGTACAACAGCACAAATGCAGAATTGAAAATTGGGCTGGCAAAGAAAGTGGGCGCCAATATACTCACCATACATCATGACGTGGATATTCTTCCTTTCATCAACTATCCATGCATGGATGAGAATATCGGAGATATAAAATCCCTGGTGTCCAATGCTGAAAAGCAAGGGTTAAAAACAAGGTTATACTATACCACCCGATTCATGACGGTTCATCAGCCGGAGTTCTGGGCATTCAACAGCCTTAATAACGAAATCGTATCTGCAGGACCAGCGGAAGAATATCTGTCGAAGGTTGAACAACTTAAAAAGGGTGAATATATGTCGCGGTTCACAGAACTTCCCGAGCACCGGAAATGGATGTTGAAATATTTGAGGGGTAGAAAGTATATCGCGGCTAACAGTGAAACAATGGAAGAAGGCAGATTTGCCGGCGTTAATGATATATCTGTAGTAACGCCTCCCGGTACAAGGTTAGATAATTTTTATATCGGATATTTCGACTGGATGGTGCGTAACCTCGGCGTGGATGGTTTCTTCCTGGATGAAGCAACGCTCAGCAGAGGCACACTTCGACGGGCAAGGAAAATACTTGATGGCTATCGTTCTAATGCCAAACTCGATCTGCATAGTCTTAATCATTTCTCTAAGAAATGGGGCATGACCAGTTGTCTGAATCTCTACATGGATTTGCTTCCGTACCTCGATTTCACCTGGATTGGTGAAGGGCGAAACTACGATCGTGAGTCAGATCATTATTTGGTAGAAATATCGGGAATTCCTTTCGGTGTGCCTGGTCAGATGCTGGCCGGAGGAGGAAACCCCTGGCGTGGAATGGTATATGGCATGACTAAAAGATCTGATTGGATTCCGGTTAGGGTTCATTCGCCTTCAGGTATGTGGAAATTCTGGGATGAACATTCGTTTACAAAAAAAATAATGACAGGTTATTGGGAGAAGGATTGTCCTGTGAAAAGTACGGATGAATTGATAAAGGCAACTGTGTATAAAGGAGGGAAGGAAGTAGTCATTGCCATTGCAAACTGGTCCGACAAAGATCGTAATGTATCACTTCAAATCGATTGGGCAGGTTTGGGATTAGATGCATCCAAAGTTCAAATTACTATACCTGAAATAGCCGATTTCCAAAACCATCAGTCATTAACCTCTCTGAATAATTTAAAAGTGCCCGGTGGAAAAGGTTATGTGCTGGTTTTAAAATAACAACAGGCTATCAAACTAAAAGTTATCGTCAACATTCAAAACAAAAATTAAAAAATAAAAACTATGAAGGAGCGTAAAGAAGAATTTAAAAAAGCATGCGCGAAAGCAGTGGAGTACCAGATCAGTTTTCAACTGCCCGATGGCGGATACATCTGGGATGGATATCCTATCGATGCTTTTCACAAGCAGGCGCTGTCGTGGCAGCTTGGCGGACATCATGTGGAAGCATTGAAGCTTTTGAATTGGATTGTAGAGGCAAAGAAATTACGCGCAGATGGTCAGTTAGAACAATACAAAGGTGACAATTATAAGCATGCATGGTTTTTTCAGGGTGCACATTTGTTAGGACGTTTTGATCTCTCGTACCCGGTAATGTCTTATCTGCGTTCGCAGGTTACAGAATGTGGAGGTTTGCCACATTTTGACGGAGACGAGCTTGTACGTGCACTTTCAACAGCATGGACAGGCGTAGGCGCTCTATATTTTGGAGATCTTGAACTGGCTACCAAAATTGCTAATTGTTGTATCAGCATGCTGAAACAGCAACCCAGAAAGGATAGGTTTTATTTTCAGATGACAAGAGACGGTAAACTGGCTACCGAGTCTGTAAATCCGGATGCACAATTTATTGATACCACACAGCCGCGGCAATGTTACTGGGAAGTTGGTTTCGCGATGTTATTGATGTGTAAAATGTATGAGGCAACTAAGGATAATGCTTATTTGGATCATGCCAAAGGCTTCCTCGAGTTCAAGCTGCGTTGCTTTAAGGATAATTTTTCTTTCTGGGGCAGTGGAAAAAGCGCGCTTGCCGCCGCCAATTACTATAAACTAACCGGCGATGAAAGAGCCAAAGAAGCGGCGCTGCAATTCTGTCGCTTTGTTGCCGACACTCAAACAAAAGAAGGTGGGTTCAGGTATGAAGACGAACCGGATGAACTGATTATTTACGTTGACCATGCGGCATGCTTCAGCGTTTGGGCAGGCGAGAGTCTCAAGATATTTGAAAGCCTTGAGTCTTAATACGAGTGTTCTGTATAATCAATTGTATCATTTTTATTTAGGTTAATATGAATTTGACAAAATATACCGATCGGGAGAAAGAGGAGTTAATTAAAATTGGTTTAGAAAATGTTATCACCCATTGGGCCGACAATGATGACTTAAGAAAAGAGCCTAAAGTATTTGCGGCGGGTGAGGGATGTTATGTGTATGACATCAACGGACGTAAATACCTCGATACATTTTCGTCGCTTATAACAAGCATCATTGGGCACAACAGGCCGGAAATAAAAAACGCCGTTGTTGAGCAGATGGATAAGTTGGCTTTCTTCCCGAATTATCATGATTCGTTTAGTGTTCCATTAATACAACTTGCAAAAAAGCTAAGTGAAATAATGCCGGGCGATCTGGAAGTAAGTTTTTTTGTAAACAGCGGATCCGAAGCAAATGAAACGGCAATAAAACTCGCCAGGCAATATTTCTGGCAAACCGGAAAGCGTAAAAAGTATAAAGTGATTTCCCGGAAAAACTCCTATCACGGAACTACTATTGCTGCTGCATCTTATTCCGGATTTCCATCCCTGTGGGAGTTTCTGGAGCCCACCGTGTCTGGTCAATTATATTCCACGGCACCCAACCGCGCATTAGAAGCTGATCAGAAAGATGGAGGAGATGCGATCTTAAAAGAGATGGAAGAATTAATCATCAGGGAAAGTGCAGATACCATCGCTGCATTGATTATGGACCCGGTGCCGGGCTCAAACAGCGGTTATCCCATTCCTCCCGACGGCTATCTGCAGAAGGTTCGCGACCTGTGCAACAAGTACGATATCTTCTTGATTTTCGACGAAATCCAAACTGGTTTTGGTAAAACAGGAAAATGGTTTGCCTGTGAGAACTGGAACGTTACGCCAGATGTTATAACTGTTAGTAAAGCGTTGACCGCGGGATACGCTCCTTTAGGTGTTGCTGTTACTACTAAAAAAATCGCGAGCGTGTTTAAGCAGGAAGCTGGTACTGAGTTCAGAAGCGGCAGTACTTACGGTGGTCATCCTGTTTCGTGTGCAGTTGCACTGGCAAACATCGAGATCATGGAGAAAGAAAATCTGATTCAAAGAGCTGCCGATTCCGGCAAGTATATCAAACAGGAATTGGAAAAGCTATTCAAATACAAAGTTGTTTCAAGGCTTCAGGGAATGGGTATGATCTGGGCGCTCCGGCTCGGTGCGGATAGGGAAAACAACACCGACCTCGATCCTAAATTGAAGGTCGGCACATTCATACGCGATTATTGTTGGGAGAATGGAATGATTCTCCGAAATAATGCGGAAACCCTGGTGATCGCACCTGCTATCGTGATGACGAAAGCAGAGATTGACACAATGATCGGCACAATAGAGAAAGGTATTGTTGCCGCGATAAAACATTTTGGATTGTAGCTGACATTTTATTCTGCATAAATGCATGCCTGATTCGACCCAGGTACTAATACCGGTTTAAACTTTTGTATGAGTTTACAGATTGTTGACTATTTAATTATTCTGGGCTTCTTTGTTTTGCTATTGAGCATCGGGTATTTTACCGGCAGAAAAGGTGGTGACGATGCCACTGACTATTTTTTGTCGGGAAGAAAAATGCCCTGGTGGATACTGGGTATTTCAATGGTTGCCACAACCTTCGCAAACGACACGCCAACACTCGTTACCGATATGGTTCGCATAGATGGAGTGGCGAGCAACTGGATGTGGTGGTCTTTTTTGTTAACAGGTATGTTAACCGTTTTTATCTATGCCAAATTGTGGAACCGTTCGAAGGTGATGACCGATAACGAGTTTTATGAAATGAGGTACAGTGGTAAAGCGGCTACATTTCTGCGGGGGTTTCGTTCTATCTATCTTGGTTTTTTTTACAATGTAATTGTAATAGCGGGTTCCTGCCTGGCTTTTATAAAGATGTCGGGCATTCTGCTGGGCGTGAGCCCAACAACCGCATTGATAGTTTCCAGCGTTATTATACTTGTTTATTCAACAATCGGTGGATTGAAATCTATTTTGTGGGCAGGGCTGCTCGAGTTCACTTTATCGATGGGTGGTGCCATCGTTGCTGCAATTTATATTGTCAATTCACCTGAAGTTTCGGGATTGGACAACTTGCTGAGTCATCCGAATGTTTCTGGTAAGCTCGACCTCATTCCATCTATTGATCAGCCGGATATTTTTTTAAGTGTTTTCTTAATTCCTATTACAATTCAGTGGTGGGCTGCCTGGTATCCCGGTTCTGAACCAGGCGGAGGAGGATTCATCGTGCAACGTATGTTATCTGCAAAAAATGAAAAACATGCCGTTGGCGCTACGTTCTTTTTCAATTTTATGCATTATGCGGTGCGGCCCTGGCCATGGATACTCGTAGCATTGGCTTCCCTGATTATTTTTCCTGATCTGAAATCAATGCAGAATGAGTTTCCCGGAGTGGATCCCTATTATGTGCAGAATGATATTGCATACTACGCGATGCTGAAAAGGTTTCTGCCTGTGGGCATATTGGGCTTCGTGGTTGCGTCATTAATCTCCGCCTATATGTCTACGGTTGCTTCCCTGTTGAATTGGGGATCGTCGTGCCTGGTGAATGATGTTTATAAAAGGTTCATTCATCCCAAAGCAAATGGCAGGCGCATGGTATGGGTTGGCCGGTTCAGTTCAGGCATTTTAATGTTGTGTTCTATTTTGCTCGCGGTGGTGTTGCAAAATGCACTGCAGGCATTTCATTATCTCCTGATGATTGGAGCAGGTACCGGTCTTATTTACCTGTTAAGATGGTTCTGGTGGCGTATTAATGCACTCTCCGAATTGTCTGCGATGGTTGCTGCCGCTTTTTTCTCAATTATTTTTATTGTACTCGAAAATGTTGCTCAGTACAATGATGATAAAAGCCGGATTGTTGTTCTCGGTTATGAAATGGCAATGGCCTATTGGAACGTTGTGAAGTTTACGGGTATAGTGTTTCTGACAACGGTAAGCTGGCTGATAGTAACATTTGCGAGCAAGCCCACAGATGAGGATACATTAAGATCATTTTATTCCAAAATAATTCCTGGAGGTCGCGGATGGAAAGCTGTTCTTGACAGAGCAAAAGCCAGCGGAATTGAACTGGTAAAACAGAAGAACCTGAAATGGGATGTTCCAACAGGTTTAGTATGTATGGTGCTGGGATGCGTTATTATTTACAGTGTATTGTTCTCCGTTGGAAATTATTTATATGGAAGGAATTTGCTGGGAACCATATTTCTTGCGCTCTTCCTGGTTTCAACCATTTTCTTTATCCGCTTTTGGTCGAGGTTGACTTCTCTCGACGACACAAATTAGAAATATAAACAGGTGACAGTATGAAGAATAGAAAGATAAAATGGGGTGTGATTGGTTCCGGAGGAATTGCTTATAGAAAAACAATTCCCGAAGGAATAGTGAAAGCTCCTAACGCAATTCTATCAACGGTGTACGATGTAAACGAAATTGTAAACAATAATGTGGCAAAAGAGTTTTCTGCATTATCCGCAAAGAGTATTGAGGATGTAGTTGATTCCGATGTTGATGCTGTGTACATCGCCTCTCCACCCAATGTTCATCTCGAGCATGTTATTGCGTGTGCAAAAAAGAAAAAGCATATTCTTTGCGAGAAGCCTCTTGGCCTTACTACTCCGGAGATAGAACAAATGATTAAAGTATGTGAAGCAGAAGGAGTGGCGCTGGGTGTTGGATTAATGATGAGATTTTCGATGCAGCACCGGGAAGCTTTAAAAGCTATTGAGCAGGGAATTATAGGAAAGCCGGTGTTCGGCCGTGCTCAATTGTCGTGCTGGTATCCACCCATCAACGGTGCATGGCGACAAAACTTATCGCAAAGTGGTGGCGGTTCCCTTATGGATATGGGTAGTCATTGTATTGATTTACTGGAAATGTTTTTCGGAGCAATCAGCAGTGTTAGTTGTCGCATAAACAATGTTGTGCATAACTACGGTGTGGAAGATAGTGCCGTGGTGCTATTGGAATTTGCGAATGGCGCAACAGCTATTGTGGACACTCATTTCTGTGTTCCCGACGCTGCCAGCAAAAATATGCTTGAGCTTTACGGATCTCAGGGAAGCATCATTGCCAAAGGAACAATTGGTCAGAGTGAATCCGGAGAAATGACAATTTATTCGGAGAGCGATGAGCGTGGCTACGATGCCAACCAGGTGAGAGCGTCAACAGGAGGAAGAGAGATTAATCCCGAGCCGGTAAATACCTACCTGGCAGAGATTCAGGAATTCGGTTCTGCTATTTTGGAAAATCGTAAACCGTTGAACGATGCTGCTGTTGGTTTGAGAAACCATGAAGTGGTTACAGCATGTTATCAGTCTGCAAAGACGGGCGGTAAAATAATTATTTAGTAGAAAATCAATTTAACAATGAGTAGAAAAATTAGCAGGGTTGCGGAAGGGTGGTGGGACTATACCACTCTTGACGAGCAAATTCAGCGCGATGCAGCAAAACTAAGCGTTCACGATATTCAGCAACTTTCGCGGCCAGGGTTCAAAGTGATTTTACACGACACCCTTGAGTCATTTTATCTTGCCGAGGCCTTACAGTATATCAATGCGTGGAAAGCATCTACTCCACAGAAGCCTGCGGGAATATGCGGACCAATAGGCCCAACCGAACAGCTGCCTTTGGTTGCCCAACTGGTAAATGACCTCGATATTTCTCTGAAGCACGCACACTTCTGGGGAATGGATGAATGGTATGAAAATGGGAAAAGCGTTGATATGGATCACCCGCTTTCGTTCGCCCGCGCAAATCATGCATTATTATTCAGTCGTATCAAACCGCACTTACAAATTCCCGAAGAAAATATTCACTATCCTTCCGTAAATATCCTGCAGGAGTACAGTGATAGTTTCGATGCCATTCAATGCCTGGTGATGCAGGGTGGCCAGGGCGATGCAAAACATTGGGCATTTAACGATCCCTTCAAAAGAGAAGGCGATTATTTAAATGCACCTCCAACGCCTTCGGCCTATCGCGCGCTGGGTACACGGATAGTTGAGCTTCATCCAATTACTTTGATGCAGAACGCACGTACTTCCGGAGGCGGATTTGTAGTAGGCGTGCCGATGCAGGCCCTGACAGTTGGCCCCAAAGAAACCTGGAAAGCAGAAAAAGTATCGATATGGCAGGCGGGTAACCACGACAACGCTTTTGGAATGCGGCTCACCGCATTAATGATTTCAAAGAAAATTGAAGATACATCTGTTCCGATGTCGTTGCTGGCAAGCCATCCCGACGTTGAATTTCATTACTATCGTTACGCTTTAAAAGATGTGATGACAGAAATGCACTAATGATTTATTAATAATTAGATGAAAGAGAATATTGAAAATACGGTTCTGGCGATTGTATCTCATCCCGACGATGCAGAACTACTATGTGCCGGAACATTGGCATTGCTGAAAGACAGGGGATGGAAAATTGAAATGGCCACAATGACCGCAGGAGATGGCGGTACAGCAACATTAAGCGCGGAAGAAATTAGCAGGATAAGAAGAAAGGAAGCTGCAACGAGTGCTGCCCGTCTGGATGCGAATTATCATTGCCTTGAATGTGAAGATATTTTTATTCTTTACGAGAAAAGTACATTACTGAAAGTGATAGAACTGGTGCGGAAGGTGCGCCCGCGTATAGTATTCACTATGAGCCCTTCCTGCTACATGGTTGATCACGAGATAACAAGCAAATTAATACAAACTGCCTGCTTTAGTGCAGGAGTGAAAAATATTGCGACAACTTCGCCTCCGCTTTTTTCTATCCCTCACCTGTATTACCTCGATGCATTGGAAGGTAAGGACAGACTTGGCAATGCCGTTGAGGCCGCGATTGTTGTTGATATTTCCGATAAGATTGATTTAAAAGAACAAATGCTGGCCTGCCATGAATCGCAGAGTGGTTGGTTAAGGGACCATCATGGCATGGATGAGTATATAATATCAATGCGATCTTTTTCCGCAAAGCAGGGTCACGCTGTGAATGCCGAGTACGGTGAAGGGTTCCGTCAACACCTTGGGCATGCTTTCCCGCAAGACAATTTGCTTGCTAAAGAATTGGGAGAACTGGTAAAGTTTCCGGTGAAGACATTAACTAACGATAACTATAAACACGTACATGAAAACATATAGGTTAAGCCGGTTGTTCAACAGCAAATCAGGAAACTGCTTTGATGTTGCAATCGATCATGGTTTTTTTAATGAGTATTCATTTTTGAATGGAATCGAGAATATAGAAAAGGCAGTGAACATTTTGATAGATGCCGCTCCTGATGCCATTCAATTAACGGCGGGTCAGGCACATTATCTTCAGTCTGTTGCCGGCAGGCAGAAGCCGTCACTGGTATTACGCACTGATGTTGCCAATGTTTATGGAAAGGTATTGCCGAGAACGCTTTTCAGCCGCATGATTGAAAACCCCGTGGAACAAGCCATCCGTTTAGACGCGGTATGTGTTGTTGTCAATCTCTTCAGCATACCGGGAGAACCCGAAGTAACTGATCAGTGTATTCAGAATATATTAAAAATAAAACCAGAGACAGACAGGTATGGTATTCCACTAATGGTGGAGCCGCTGGTGTTTCGTCCCAATGCTGAAGCAGGAGGTTATATGGTTAACGGTGATCCGGAAAAAATAATTCCTTTAGTAAGGCAGGGGGTTGAACTCGGTGCAGACATTATTAAAGCTGATCCAACTGATAACGCAAGCGAATATCATCGCGTAGTTGAAACGGCGGGTAAAGTTCCGGTATTGGTGAGGGGAGGAGGCAAAGCTTCCGACGACGAAATACTTAAAAGAACATACACTTTGATGCAGCAGGGTGTAAAAGGAATAGTATATGGACGAAACGTAATTCAACATAGCAATCCCGGTGGTATGACGAAAGCTTTAATGTCCATTGTGCACGATAAAGCAAAGCCAGAAGACGCAACCGTGTGGTTAAATAAAAAATGAGAAGTTAATGAAGAATATAAATATAGGGATCATTGGTGGCGGTTTGATGGGAAGAGAAGCGGCAAGTGCTTTTGGACGTTGGTTTGCGCTGAAAAATTTTCCGGTGCGCGCGAGGCTGACAGCCGTATGCGATTTGAACGACCAGGTATTGTCGTGGTATAAGCAAATTGAAAGTGTTGTATTGTTAACGAATAACTATAAAGAGTTAATCAATAGTGAGGATGTTGATGTGGTGTATATCGCCGTACCTCACAACCTGCATAAAGATATTTACCTGGATATATTACGGGCAGGTAAAGATTTACTTGGTGAGAAGCCGTTTGGCATTGATTGCGAATCATCCCTGGCCATTGCTGCAGAAGCTAAACGATTGGGACGATTTACGCGATGCAGTTCGGAGATGCCTTTTTTACCGGGGCCACAAAGAGTAGTTGCCGCTGTTAAATCCGGAAGTTTAGGAAGAATATTTGAGATAAAATCCGGGTTTCTTCACGCTAGTGACATGAATGCGCAGAAACCGATCAATTGGAAAAGACAATCGAAATATTGCGGAGAAATAGGGGTGATGGGCGATTTGGGCATGCATGCATTGCACGTTCCGCTCCGATTGGGATGGAAGCCAGAGAAAGTGTATGCGCATTTGCAAAGAATAATTACAGAGCGACCAGATGGCAAAGGCGGAATGGCGGCCTGCGACACATGGAACAATTCAACATTAAATACACAGATTGTAATTGATGGCGACGTAGTTCCAATGCAACTGGAAATGAAGAGACTGGCTGCAGGCGAAACCAACACATGGTACATTGAAGTGTATGGTACTGAGGGAGCAGTAAAATACAGCACAAAAGACACCAAGGCTTTCTGGCAGTTAAAAAATGCACCTGAACAATGGTGGCAACGTACCGACCTGGGATTTCAGATGCCATTTGATACCATTACCGGCGGCATTTTCGAAGCCGGGTTTACAGATTGTTTTATGCAGATGATCGCGGCCTTTATTGCAGAACGCGAAGGCTTTTTGTACGGCAGGTTCGGTTGTGCAACACCGGAAGAAGCTGTCGCCAGCCACTGCATTTTTGAGGCAGCGCTCCGTTCGCAGGCATCGCAAACGGTAGAGCAGGTTAATTACAAGTTATTCTGATAAATTAAAAAGGATGGCAGAAGTTTCTGATAGAAAAGGGGTCATTGCCGGAGGCAATTGGATAGTGGATCATGTAAAGTTGATAGATAAGTTTCCGGCCGAACAATCTCTTGCTAATATTTTAAATGAATATTCCAGCAATGGTGGTTCACCATACAATGTATTGGTTGACCTGATAAAACTGGAGGCGCCATTTCCGTTAGCAGCTATCGGTTTACTCGGAAATGATTCCAATGGTGAACACATCTTAAATGATTGCCGCAGCAGGGGTATTGATGTACGGCAATTGCAAATGACAGATGCCGATGCTACGTCGTACACAATTGTCACCACGGTACTGAATACTGGCAAGAGAACTTTTTTTCATCATCGTGGCGCTAACTCTTTGTTGGATGACAAACACTTTGATTTTAGTACATCTAACGCTAAACTTTTTCATTTAGGATATCTACTGCTGATGGATCGCCTGGATGAAATATTGCCGGATAAAAGAACGCGGGCATCCTATGTTTTGGAGAACGCTAAGGCTGCAGGCTTATTGACATCGGTGGACCTGGTGAGTGAAGATTCAAATCGTTTTGTTACTATCGTTCCACCTGCTTTGCCTTATGTTGATTTTTTATTCCTGAATGAAATTGAAGCAAGCCGTTTATCCGATATCGATTTACTGGAATTTCAGGGGTTTGAAGATATGGAAGAAAAATGCTCGCCCGTATTTGATTGTGTTTTTTCGATGGGAGTAAATGAGTGGATAATTATTCACCGGTCGGAGGGTGCGTGGGCCGCCCATCGAAATGGAAAGCGGTTATTTCAACAAAATTTAACGATACCACAGGAGAAAGTGGTTAGCACCAACGGTGCAGGCGATGCATTGGCTGCGGGTGTGCTGCTCGGCTTACATGAAAACCTGGGTATGGAACTGTGCCTCGAACTTGGCGTTGCTGCGGCAGCAACAAGCTTATCGCATGTTACGTGTTCTGAAGGAATACGTTCATACAGCGATTGCATGGCGTTGTTTGAGGAACATCATGCGAAAGAAAAAATAATATAAATCATGCTATGACGAGGATGAAGTTATTTTATTTAACGATCAGTATTTCGGCAATGGCGTTAAGCTGTTCGCAAAAGCCGGAACCAGTGCATCAATTCAACCCGGCGCCCGGTAGCCATATCGTTTTTGTTGGAAACACATTTGCCGAACGTCTGCAGTATTACAATTATTTTGAACCTCTCCTATATAAAAGCTTTCCCGACAGAAATTTGGTGGTGCGTAATTTAGGTTGGAGCGCAGACGAAATCAACTGGCAATCCCGCCCGTTAAATTTTGGTGCAATCGATCAGCATCTCACCAGGCAGAAAGCTCAGATCATTTTTGCCTGTTACGGTTTAAATGAGGCATTTAAAGGCAAAGACAGTCTTGAATCATTTAAGGAACAATTGTCGGGTTTTCTCGAGTATTTACAAAAAGGCAAGTATGATGGTGAAAAGTCGCCCGAAGTAATATTGATCTCTCCCATTGCTCACGAAAAGCTGGGAGGCTTTTTGCCCGATCCATCAGAGCATAATAAAAATCTGGAGCTATATGCCGAGGCCATGAGCGAAGTGAGCGCCAGCCTTGATATACCATTTATTAATTTGTTTAGCGCCACACGCAAATTAGAAGCCGCTAAAGATTCGGTTACTATCAATGGCATCCATCTGAATGATAAAGGGTATAGGGCCGTTAGCGAAATGATGGCTGCGGCACTCGGTTTTCCGGTAGCCACCTGGAATGCTTCAGCCGACATGGAAAATCTTAAAAAGCTGGTAGATCAAAAAAATCAGCAGTTTTTTTATCAATATCGTGCGGTAAACAGCGAGTACATAGTTGGCAGGCGTAAGGAACCCTGGGTACAACCACCGGGCGGGCCTATTTCCTATCCCGGTGAAATGGCGAAGCTCGCTACAATGATAACGAGGTTAGATAGTGTTATCTGGAATGGCGCCAATAGAACTCAAGAACATCACTTATCGCTTGCGAAAAATATCCTCAACGATACGATACAGTTTTTACCGTTGAATAAATCAAAGCTGCAAAAACCAGACAGTTCATCACTAATGCTGCCCCCCGGTTACCAGGCAAACGTGTTTGCTTCTGAATCAAATCTTGATCTGGCCAACCCGGTAAAAATAGTTTTTGATCCCAAGGGTCGTTTATGGGTCGCCAATATGCCCTCTTACCCACACTATCTGCCGGGTGCACCTCCCAATGATAAAATATTGATACTGGAAGATACAGACGGCGACGGACAGGCAGATAAACAAAGTGTTTTTGCAGATAGTTTATACATGCCCAACAGTTTTGAGCTTGGCAATGGTGGCGTATATGTTAGTCAGCCGCCTAACCTGTGGTTTATGAAAGATACTGATGGAGATGGCAGGGCCGACTCGAAAGAAATTGTATTACATGGTTTTGGAACCGAAGACATTCATCACTCGCTAAATACTTTTACCTGGGGACCCGATGGTGCGCTGTATTGGCATATGGGCACGTTCCTGCATACGCAGGTGGAAACTCCATACGGGCCGGTAAGAAACGACTACGGAACAACCTTCAGGTATGAACCCCTAACCCAAAAACTCGAGACCTATGTGTCGTATGTATATGCCAATTCATGGGGTCATGTATTTATGCGCAACGGCACCGAAATTATCAGTGATGTTTCAACGGGCATGAATTATTTTGCTCCGCCACTCACGGTAGCTATCGACTTTCCCTTCAAGCATACTCCGATGAAGGACTTCCTGACTTCTAACAATAAGCCGAAAATATGTGGTACTGAAATTATATCGAGTCGAAATTTTCCTGACGAGGTACAGGGAAATGTGCTCTTCAATACTTTTATTGGTTTCCAGGGAATCACACAACACGAGATAGATGAAGATGGAAGTGGTATTGTTGCAAAAGAGCTTGCACCGTTGCTTCATTCGAAAGATCCTTATTTCCGCCCGGTGGATTTAAGGTTTGGACCCGATGGAGCATTGTATGTGGTAGACTGGTACAATCCCGTTATCAGTCATGGTGAAATTGCTTTACGTGATTCCTTACGCGATCATACGCATGGCAGGATATGGCGAATCAGTTATAAGGGAAGAGATTTGGTGAAACCCGTCGATCTTACCAGACTGCCAATTTCGCAATTGCTGGATCAGTTAAAGGTAAACGAGGATCGGCACCGGTACACCACCTATACCCAGCTGCGCCAGTTACGTGCTGAGGAAGTATTGCCGGCTTTAGACAGCTGGGTGAAATCTTTAGATGCCAATGACCAACATTATGAACAAAATAAACTGGAGGCGTTATGGGTTTCGCAACAATTCCATCAAACCAATAAAACATTATTAAAGGAACTGCTGAAAAGCAGCAACGAATTTATCCGCACTGCTGCAACGCGGGTATTGTTCTATTCGAGGGATCAATTACCCGACGCGGAAAAAGAATTGATATATCTCTCTGCTGATCCTTCTGCAAAAGTGCGGCTGCAGGCAATTATATCCTTAAGTCATTTTAAAACTGAAGCAGCTGTAAATGCACTGCTGGCGGCAGTTGCTAAACCGGTTGACTATTATATTGACTATGCATTAAAGGAATCGCTCAGACAGTTGAGACCTGTATGGCTGGAGATGTTCAGGAAAGACAAACATTTTCTTGCACACGACGAAGCGACCTCGAATTATTTTTTATCTGCCGTTGCTGATAGCAATGCAATGAAGTCCTACCGTTTTTTCGGTAGCGATCCGAAACGTTCAATGTATGATCGGAAGTGGTTATCGGAAAAAGATTTTGAAGAATTAAAAGAAGTGGTTGCTATAACAAGGTTCCGTAATCGATCCGGTGATGGACAACCTGAAAAAGCTCCTGTAAAATCCTCGCTGCTTGTTCCCGGGAGAACGGTTATTCAGCTAAGCGCATTGTTATCTAAAATGATGTTTGATAAAACAATTATTCGCGTGAAGCAGGGCGACGATATTTCATTGGTATTCGATAACCAGGACGATATGGCGCACAATGTTGTGATCGTTAAGCCGGGTGCGCTGCAAAAAGTGGGCAAAGCAGCAGATGCCATGTCGGTTTTAAAAGATGGATATGAGAAAAACTTTGTACCGGAAATGCCTGAGGTTTTATTTTTTACTCCATTAATTCAGGCTGGCAGAAGTTACAGGCTCGATTTTAAAGCGCCTTCTACACCAGGCGAGTATCCTTTTGTGTGCACTTTTCCTGGTCATTGGCAGGTAATGAAAGGGATTATTAAAGTGGAGTGAGGGTAGGTGTAGTGAAGAATTTAAATGAGTCGAAATATGGAAGAAGTAAACAAAACTGGTAATTCCAGGAGAAATTTCATTAAACAAACTGCTATTGCAGGCGCCGGTATTACTATTGGCGGTATGGGTTTTAGTTCAAAATCGTATGCTTCAATCCGTGGAGCAAACGACCGGATAATGCTGGCGGTAGTGGGCGTTCGCGGCCAGGGTCAGACACATATAAAAAACTGGATGGAATTAAACACCCTCAAGAACATCAGGGTGAAAACGCTTTGCGATGTAGACGAACACAGTTTTGACCAGGCAGCGAAGATTGTAGTTGATAAAGGCGGCGAAAAACCAGCTAACGAAATAGAAATGCGTAAAGTGTTTGATGATAAAAACATTGACGCGGTGTCGTTCGCTACTCCCAATCACTGGCATGCACTGGGCACTATATGGGCCTGCCAGCAGGGAAAACATGTATATGTAGAAAAGCCCGCATCGCATAATGTTTGGGAGGGGCGTAAGATGATTGAAGCGGCGCGTAAATATAAGCGGCGTGTGCAGGTAGGTTTTCAAAACCGCTCATTTGTTAACGTTAGAGAGGCCATAAAGTTTTTACATGATGGCGGAATAGGCGATGTGTTTCTGGCGAGGGGACTTTGTATCAATCCACGCGAACCGTTTGGTATTGCTGAAGATGGCACTCCGCCACCAAATCTTCACTACGATCGTTGGTTGGGCCCTATATCATACAGGCCTTACAACGAAAGAAAGGTTCACTACAACTGGCATTGGTTTTGGGATACCGGCAATGGCGATACGGGCAATCAGGGTCCTCATCAATTCGATATAGCCCGTTGGGGATTGAATAAAAATGAACACCCGGTATCGGTGTATTCAACCGGCGGCGTATATGGGTTTAATCCCCGAGAGTGCGCACAGGAAACTCCTACGTTTCAATCTTCTCTATTTAAATACCATGATGGTAAAATGCTGGAATTCGAAACAAGAGGCGGTTACTCTAATTCCGAATCGGGCATTGATATAAGGATCGGAAATATTTTTTACGGTACTGAGGGTCACCTGGAGTTGGAGAGAACAAACTGGCGGGCGTTTCGTAAAAGAGAGAAAGAGCCATTTGCGGGCTCGAAAGTGCTGGTCGCCAAAACAGTCGATCCACGCGTGCCTCCCGGCGGAGCGGAGCACTATGCCAACTTTATAGATGCAATACGGGCCGGCAACGATGATGTACTGAATTGTGATATTAATACAGGTTTTTATTCTACGGCGCTGCCCTTGATGGCCAACATTTCGTACAGGCTTAAACGTGAGTTGAAGTTGGTTGGCGAAAGAGAGAAGTTTCAGAACGACAAAGAAGCTAACGCGATGCTCACACGCAAGTATCGCCCTCCTTATATTATTTCTGACCAGGTTTAAGCGGGTAACTTTTTTTCAATAGAAACTCGCCACACTAACAGGTCTAATCAAAATAATTATTTAACGATTAAAACAACTTTCATATGAGCAATGCAAAAGCCGTTGACGCTAAATCCAACCTGGCGGAACGCCCAGAATTCAAGAAATTTTATGACCATTATATAGGAGGTAAATGGGTAGCACCGCACAGCGGTGAATACTTCGACAATATTTCTCCAATAGATGGAAAAGCGTTTACCAAAGCTGCGAGAGGAAATGCAGAAGACATTGAAAAGGCAATTTCTGCCGCTCATCAGGCATTTGCTTCCTGGGGTAAATCCGCAGCAGCTTATCGCAGCAATCTAATGCTTAAAATAGCCCAGGTTATCGAAGACAACCTGGAACTGCTGGCGAGGATTGAAACGATTGATAACGGCAAAGCCATTCGTGAAACACGTGCGGCTGATTTGCCGCTGGTGATAGATCACTTCAGGTATTTTGCCGGTGTGTTGCGTAGCGAAGAAGGCACTATTTCAGAACACGATCTATCTACAGTTAGCATTAATCTGCATGAGCCAATAGGTGTTGTTGGACAAATCATTCCATGGAATTTTCCATTGCTGATGGCAACCTGGAAAATTGCTCCTGCTTTAGCGGCAGGCTGCTGTGTTGTTGTAAAACCGGCAGAACAAACGCCTACGAGTATCATGTGCCTTATGGAACTAATAGGGGAAATTTTACCTGCGGGAGTGATCAATGTGGTTACAGGTTTCGGACCTGAAGCAGGTAAACCATTGGCACAGTCGCCACGCATTCAAAAAGTAGCTTTTACGGGAGAAACAACAACGGGCCGCCTGATTATGCAGTATGCGTCTGAAAATTTAATTCCGGTTACGATGGAGCTTGGTGGCAAAAGTCCGAATATATTCTTCGAATCTGTTGCGGATGCCGATGATGAATTTTTTGACAAGGCTGTAGAAGGAGCCGTGATGTTTGCATTAAATCAGGGTGAGATATGTACTTGTCCCAGTAGAATTCTTGTTCATGAAAAGATATATGAAAAATTTATTTCGAAGGTAGTACAGCGTACGAAAGCAATTAAACTGGGCAACCCGCTGGATGGAACCGTGATGATGGGAGCGCAGGCATCAGAAGATCAATATAATAAAATTCTCAGCTACCTCCAGATCGGAAAACAGGAAGGAGCAGATGTGCTGACGGGCGGTGATGCATTTCATCAGAACGATGGACTGGAACATGGATATTATGTTACGCCCACCATATTCAGGGGCAATAATAAAATGAGAATATTCCAGGAAGAAATATTTGGACCGGTGGTATGTGTAACTACTTTTAAAACAACTGAAGAAGCGATACAGATTGCGAATGATACACTATACGGATTAGGCGCGGGTGTATGGACAAGGGATGCGCACGAATTATACCAGGTGCCGCGTGCAATTCAGGCGGGTCGCGTATGGGTGAATTGTTATCATGCATATCCTGCGCATGCTCCGTTCGGAGGATATAAAAAATCGGGATTTGGAAGGGAAACGCATAAGATGATGCTGAATCATTATCGTCAAACAAAAAATATGCTGATCTCTTATAGCAAAGAGAAGCTTGGATTTTTCTAAATAAATATATCCGTATGAATATTGATCGCGTGGTTGCTACTGAAAGCGCAATTGAATTAATAAAAACATTAAAGGAAAAACATGGTCCTTTAATGTTTCACCAGAGCGGTGGATGTTGCGATGGATCTCAGCCAATGTGCTTTCAGGCAGATGATTTTAAAACTGGTAATAGTGACGTGTGTTTAGGTGAAATTGCGGGTTGCCATTTTTATATCGGTCGCGATCAATTTGAATATTGGAAACACACGCAACTAATTATTGATGTAACACGCGGCAGGGGCAGTAGTTTTTCACTGGAGATACCATTGGGTGTAAGATTTTTGTCGAGGTCGAGGATATTTACGGAAGAGGAGTTGAAAAGCCTGGAGAATATTTAAATAAAGCTATTGCCCCTGTATATTGTTCCTGTGCGGCTATAAAGAACATAAACTGTAGTTATGGAGAAAAGGACTTGTTTATTCATCTGTTTAATATTTGCGGTATGCTCGTTGCAGGCACAAAAGGGCGAGTGGACCAGCCTGTTTACCGGGAGAGATTTATCCGGTTGGAAACAATTGGGTGGAAAGGCAAAATATCATGTTGAGAACAACAGGATCATAGGCACTACCGTATTTGGAACCCCAAACAGTTTTATTGTTACAGAAAAGGAATACAGCGATTTTATATTAGAACTGGAAGTAAAACTCCCGGATAGTTCCACCAATTCAGGCATTCAGTTTAGAAGTCATTACGACGCCGCAGGGAATGACGGAAAGGGCAAGGTTTTCGGATATCAGTTTGAACTCGATGGAACTTCCCGTGGGTGGACCGGAGGAATATATGATGAATCGAGGAGGGGGTGGTTGTATCCGATCGATTTGAACAGTAAGGCAAAAAAGGCTTTCAGGCAAGGTGAATTCAACCATGTTAGGATTGAAGGGATCGGGAAAACCATCAAAACCTGGATCAACAATGTTCCTGCCAGCTTTTTGATTGATGAGACTGATGCTTCTGGCTTCATCGCATTGCAGGTTCATCGAATTGCGAACACAACGGAGGCAGGAAAAAAAGTAGAATGGAAGAATATAAGGATCAAAACTACTAACCTTAAGCCCTCCCGTTTCCCTGCCAACATTTATGTAGTAGGCACTTCAAATAATAAGTTAACCGATGAAGAAAGAAAAAATGGATGGGAGATGTTATTTGATGGTAAAACATCCAACGGATGGAGAGGTGCCAAATGGAAAGGGTTTCCTGACAAAGGTTGGAAAATTGAAGATGGTGCAATTACTGCTCTTTCTTCCAAAGGAAAAGAATCAGCCAATGGGGGAGATATTGTAACCACTGATTTGTATAGTGCGTTTGACCTTTCGTTTGATTTTAAAATATCTACAGGTGGCAATAGCGGGGTAAAATATTTTGTCACATTATCAGAAATAACTTCCGGTTCTGCTATCGGTCTTGAATACCAGATACTCGACAATGAAAATCATCCCGATGCTAAAGAAGGAATTGGAGGTAACAGAACTTTATCATCGTTATATGACCTTATAGCTGCAAAAGTTGATGATGAGTTTAGTCATTTTCCCGGGAAATGGAACACAGGTAGAATTGTGGTATACCCGGATAATCATGTTGAACATTATCTGAACGGCGTAAAAGTGTTAGAATACGACCGGGGATCACAACATTACCACGGCCTGGTAGCTAAAAGCAAGTACCATAACTGGAAAGATTTTGGAGAAGCAAAAGAAGGAAGAATTCTGTTGCAGGATCATGGCGATGAAGCGAGTTACCGCAATATCAAGATAAGAAGGTTAAGATAGTTTTTTTTACAGTAAATGGGTAAAAGACGGCTGGCATCTGCCTGCCTTTTTGATTTGATATCCGATAAATCTTTTCTTATGGTTCGCGCCTTGAAGATAACAAGAGAATGCTATTGGGTGACGAATCCCTTCATTATGTACAAAGCAACACTAACAAACAATTTATTGTCAATTACCGCATGCATCAGAGTACTCCATTTAGCAACACACTGCAATCGCATATTAACAACAAAATAAAAAGTCTGGGCATCAACCCTTTTCGTATCACGGCAGAGGCAGATTATGATTGCGAAGGAAATTATTGATGATCGAAAACAAGGCGCATCATCGCTGGAATTAAAATATGCTATTTCGATCCAGGATGGATATGCGTATATGCGAAGCCGCATTACCATTTTTTATCATCACAGTACAGGGCAGCCAACGTTGTACATCAGGAAGGGCAGTCGCCATTTCACACCGGACTTTCCGATCCGTCACAAGCAAACGGCAGAAGCTTTTCTGGTCGAGATAAATCCACGTACAGCACAGAACGACCCCCAACTGATCCCCCAGTTGGGAAGTCGCAGAAAAGTACATTCACTGGAAGAAATATGGCTGAAATTTCAAGTTGTGTCCATGATAAGTTTACTCTGAATTGCTACAAATTAAGCCCATGTCCTTCATTAAGATTTGGTTGGCACAACAGGACAAGCGCTACAACCGTAGTGCACCCACTTTTTTTGCGAAAGTTCCCGGGATTGTGACGTCCGTTTCGTGATGTTGGGCGAGCGTTCCGCCAGGTGCACTTGAATCTGATTTCTTTAATGCTTTGATCTGACCGGCTGTTGTTTTTCACGGTATCGGTTGTTGCGTCGCACATGTTATCGTTCTGTCCACTGGTTCTCCTTTTTGGAATAATGACAGGAAATGCCATGCATTGTTTGCAGGAAAACGGGGCAAAAAGCAAGCGAAGTTAGCGACTCCCTGGCTCAACCAAATCGTTCGGCATAAACGGTTTCCCCCTAAAGGAACCCCCAATTATTCCGCTTGCGATTTGGTGTCCAGCCACCGCACTGCCGCTTCTTTGCCTGCTTTCTTTTTTTCCGTTTTTTCTTTTACAAACTTTTTTTTCATCATTAAAATCAAAGATTATGGAACTCACAGGCAGATTAACAACAGACGCAAAGGTCAGCACCTTAAAAGACGAAAGGAAAGTAGTGAACTTTTCCATTGTCATCAATGACCGCTACAAACCAAAGGGTGGCGAAGTAAAGGAAATCACAACCTTTATCAACTGCGCTTATTGGGCGAACGCCGGTATTGCACCCTATTTAACCAAAGGAACATTAGTAGAACTCTATGGACGCATAGGGGTAAATGCATGGACAAACACCGAAGGGGAGCCAAAAGCAGCCCTCAATTTTCATGTAGGCAACATCAAGTTGCATGGCGGCAGAAAAACGAATGAGCAGGCAACCCAAAATACCGCAGCAGACGGGCCGGCAGAAGCCGCAGCGGATTACCTCCCATTTTAAAACAACAATTTTTCAATTCAAAAAAGACGAGCTATGGCACACAATCTGAATTTTAACGAACAGACAGGACAATACAGTTTCTTTTCCGTGAAGGAAAAAGCATGGCACGGGTTGGGCCAAATTGTAAAGGACTACCCCACCAGCGCAGAAGCATTGAAGTTTGCCGGGTTGGATTATGAAGTAACCAAAGAGGATATTTATACTACTTCTTATAATTCGGACGGGCAGGCGATGGATTTTAATAAGAGAGTGAAAACCCATTTCGCCACAATGCGCCCGGATACAGGCGATGTATTGGGCATAGTAGGTAAAGATTATGAGATTGTACAGAACAGAGACGCTTTCAGTTTCTTTGATGCAATCGTAGGAGGCGACGGCATCCAATATGAAACCGCCGGTGCATTGGGCAAGGGCGAACGCATTTTTATTACCGCCAAATTACCGGGTTATATTAAAGTGGGTAGCGATGATTTAATTGAAAAATATCTTTTTCTCACCACTTCCCACGACGGCTTTGGAAGTATAACCGCAGCATTTACCCCTACGCGCATTGTGTGTAACAACACCCTCAACGTGGCTTTGCGCAATTGCAGCAACCGCATTAAAATCCGCCATACTGCAGGGGCTAAGGAAAGATTGGAAACCGCCCACAAAATTATGGGGATATCTAGTAAACTTACTGAACAGATGGAGCAGATTTTTAACCAGTGGTCAAAGGTACGGGTAACCGATCCGGACCTAAAAAAGCTGATTCAACTGGCGATGGTACCCAACCGGGAAGTATTGCACGATATTCAAGACGGCAAGGACAATGAGCTTTCCACCTGTTTTAAGAATATTTGCGACAATGCTTTTAACTATGCTCAGTCTGCACCTTCCCAACAACTGGCGACCACCAGAGGCACTTTGTTTGGTGTGTACAACGCGGTAACAGGATATTTTCAAAACGTACGCAGCTATAAAAGCGAGGAAATGAAGCTTAAATCCATTATGGAAGGCAATGCAATGATCAGGAATCAAAAAGCATTTGAGCTGTGCACAGACTTCATGCGCAGTGAACTGGTGGGTATTTATCAATAACTCAAAACCGGGGGCGCAGCCGGGAAAAGCTGCGCCATTTTTTTTATGGAAACAATGAATGGCCATATTACAGTCAATCCCCTTGCCATTGCAACTTGGCGTAGACTTAAAATTAAATATCCCCATGCTTTGGTATGGGTTAAGGTAAAGGAGCATTATCATACATTTTCCAGAGATGCCATAGCGGTACACAGCATTGGTAAAGTCGAAATATACCCATGTTTTCAGGAGCACTGGCATTGCGCCATTACTTATGAGCGTATTGAAGCTGTTATGAAAAAAATGATAAGGGCAGGTTTTCAGGTAGCCTTGTGCGATGCACTGAAATAATACAGGTTTATATGGAATGGAAAGACTATTTATATGGTTACGATGATGGATACAACCATGGCAGATCCGGCGAAGCAAACAGCGGGTGTAACCTGCTGTTTGCTTTAAGCTGGTTGGTTATTACTTTATCAATCTTTTTGATTAAGCTACTTTACCTGTTGATTAAAGGCGTAATAAAATTATTCATCTATTTGTTGATAGGATGCTTTAAGATAACATGGAGGCGCTAAAAACGAGGCAAGCTTTGGGCTTGCCTCGTTTTGAATATTTGTAGAAATAGTTGTTTCAGGGCAAACGTTGCAATAGGAGGGGAGTAAAAATCAAAAAATAATTTAAAAACGCAACCATTAATTCTCTGCACAAAGGTATCCTTTGGGCTGCTGAAGCGTGGAAAAAGACTTCGGCATAAACACGGGTTCCTCACCCACAAATCCATTCTTTTATTCCGATTCCTTTTTCACTGAATTGCCCAAAGGATAGGAAGGTTTCATAATTAATTTTTTATCATTAAAATTTTGGGTTATGGAATCAAGATTAAGCCTTCAGGAACTGAACAACGTAGCAGAAGTTGAAATCGTTTACCGCAGAAAACCAAACTGCAAGCCGGCTGAAAGACCGGTGATACGCACCTCATATGATTCGTATGCGGTATTTATGCATTACTGGAACCTGGATACCATTGAACTGATTGAAGAATTTAAAGTGATTTACCTTAACCGGCGCAATAGTGTCCTTCAACTGCTTGAACTATCTAAGGGAGGCATTACCGGAACGGTGGCAGACCCCCGCTTAATTTTGGCAGGTGCACTGCGGATAGGTGCCTGCGCCGTCGTTTTAGCGCATAATCATCCATCCGGAATAGTAAAACCTTCAATAGCAGATGAAACATTGACCCAAAAAATAAAAGCCGCTGCATCATATCATGATATCATAGTTGCCGATCACCTGATTATAAGCCCGGATAGTTATTTTTCTTTTGGTGACCAGGGGCTGCTCTAAGCCCTTTTTTTATGCTTGCTGAACAGATTAAGAAGGACAAAGTCCTTTTTAAAACTTCATAGTGATTTTAATTTTTCGTTCATTTCCGAGAGTCCGGCTTTGGCAAGTAATTCTGCAGTGAGTGTTGAAATCACCTGTGTGCTTTCCTGGGTGATGGCATCTAAAATACCAATAGATTTATCTGAGCTGTTGTTACCGTTTAATCCCCTTTCAATTATTTTACTCAGCAGTAACAAATCCTTTCGGGCAATAGTAATGTTGAGTTTGACATTTTCATTCATACCTGGAATGCTCAGTACGGTCTCGTAAATTCTGGCTACATCTGATTTTGCTAACATAAAAAATAATTAATGGTTCACAGATCTTGTACACGGCACAAAAATATTTCAGTCTGCTCAACTGATCCCCTTCAGAATTTGATAGGGATGTTATTTACCCAGCGGTTCGTTTTAATTTCACATCGTTACTGAATGGTGTGATTTGAAAATAGTATGTGATGGAAAACAGTAAGGCTAAATTTACGTGTGAGGAGGCAAGAGAAATTGACCTGGTGGATTATCTCAGCTCAATGGGACACCTGCCTGTAAAAATCAAAGGAAACGACTATTGGTATCTTTCTCCTTTAAGGCCAGAAAAAACAGCATCCTTTAAAGTAAACCGTTACATTAATCGGTGGTACGACCACGGGACGGCCAAAGGCGGTAATCTCATTGACTTTGCCGTTACATATCATAACTGCACGATCAAAGATTTAATGGAGTCGCTGCAGGGGAATTTTTCTTTTCACAAGCCCGTTTTTCTTTTCCAACCAAAGGGTAAACTGCAAAATGATGGTATCGAAATTTTAGGGGATTATGTCCCTGGTTCCTGGCAGCTTGTAAACTATCTCAAAGAACGTCATATTTCTTGTAGCGTTGCGCAACAATATTGCCGGGAGGTTCAGTACAGAATTGCCGGTAGAACATACTATGCCATCGGGTTTAAAAATGATGGTGCGGGCTACGAACTTCGTAGTGCAAATTTCAAAGGAAGCAGTTCTCCAAAAGGAATTACCAGCATTCAAATGGGTGGGACGGAAGTGGCTGTTTTTGAAGGCTTTTTTGATTTTCTTTCCTGGTTGGTTGTGTTCGACTATACTTCGCAAAAACCGATGAATTTCTGCGTGCTTAATTCCCTTTCTTTCTTCCAGAATGCCAGGCGCTTTTTAGAACAACACGAGGCTATTCATCTCTACCTGGATAATGACCCGGCAGGACAAAATTGCAGGCATGAGGCTTTGAAAATAAGTGCTCAATATGTGGATGAAAGCAATCTCTATAAAGGCTATAAAGATCTTAATGAATGGCATGTTAATATGGGAAAAGCCATAAACAATGAGAAAGATTTCCCTGAAGTTTTAAGTGCAGTCTAAATCCGTCTTAAAGCATCAGGCGATAATGAATCGGTTCGAACAATAATTAATCAATGGAAAGTTTTTTAAATCACAGAAAATGTGAGGCGGCTTTAGGGTGCCTGTTCCCGCACCCGGCAAGATGTACGTTTGTATCACAAACGGGAAGTTTCATCCCCTTTGCTCCGGAGTCGCGGGGATAATTGCAGCAAATGCTTTTTTTGAGTAGATAAATTGAAGCAGTGATGAGTGAACAAAAACACAATAGGGATAAATGGTTGCACATACGGTTAACGCAACTTGAATTTAAGAAAATCCACAAGGGATTTTCCAATTCCACGAAGAGAAAAATAAGTGAATATGTCCGGGCAATTCTGTTGGAAAAACCCATCACTGTCTATACCCGCAATCAATCATTTGATGACTTTGTGGCAGAACTGATCTTGTTAAGAAGAGAACTCAATGCTATCGGCAACAATTTCAATCAATCGGTCAAAAAATTAAATGCGATGGACGATACAGCAGAGATAAAAATATGGGCTCTGCTGAATGAAAAAAGCAAGCCCGTGCTTTTTAAAAAAATAGATGAAATCAATGAAAAACTCGCGCAAATCTCAGAGAAATGGTTGCAAGAATAAATACAGGTAAAAGTATTTCTAAAGCACTTAATTATAACGAGAAAAAAGTGCAGCAGGGAAAAGCAGAATTGCTTTGCGCATCCGGATTTTTGAAGGAGGTCGGCAGGCTCACCTTTTATGAAAAGATCGGGCTATTTAAAAAGTATCAATCACTAAATGCCAGGGTTGACACCAATACCTTTCACGCCTCGTTAAATTTCGATCCTTCTGAGAAACTGACCAATGAAAAGTTGGTAAGAATTGCAGGGGCTTATATGGATAAAATTGGATTTGGGCAGCAGCCTTATTTGGTATACTGCCATTACGATAGCGCCCATCCCCATCTCCATATTGTGAGTACCAATATTCAAAGAGAAGGAAGCCGGATATCAATGCACAACCTGGGGCGTAACCAGTCAGAAAAAGCCCGGAAAGAAATTGAACTGCAATTTGGACTGGTGAGGGCAGATGGCAAGAGAGCAGTGGAATCGCTTATGCTGATGCCGGTTAATGCACAACAAGTAAGTTACGGAAAATCGGAAACCAAAAGAGCGATTTCAATTGTATTGGCTGCGGTAATCCACCAGTATAAATTTGCCTCACTGCCCGAATTAAATGCTGTTCTTAATCTCTATAATGTATCCGCAGAAAGGGGAAGTGAAGGTTCGTCAATGTACAGGCATAAAGGGCTTCATTACCGCGTGTTGGATGAATCTGGTAAAAAGGTTGGCACACCGGTTAAAGCCAGTGCTTTTTATATAAAACCTACACTGACCAACCTTGAAAAAAAGTTTTCGGAAAATGAAACACTTCATATCCCATATAAAAAGGGATTGCAAACCACTATTGGTTGGATATTGAATAAGCAACCTGCCAGCCTTGAAGAATTTATACAAGCACTCCAAAAAGAGCGCATTAGCACTGTAGTTCGCAAAGGAAAAGAAGGGACAATTTATGGAATTACTTATGTAGATCACAAAACCAAATGTGTATTTAATGGAAGTGACCTGGGTAAATCCTACAGCACAAAAGCGGTACTGGAAAACTGCAGGCAGGAGCTTCTTTTAAAAGATGGGGAAGAAATTAAACAGCAGTCAGCCCAGGCACAAAATCAACGTGGGGAAGCCAAAGTTTCGGAAGCGGATCCAATCCAAGTCAATCAGCACACAAAACAACAACAGTTGGGTTTGCCTGAGCATGCCATTGCCCCTCCAGTTGGCGGAGACTATCTGCCCCATCAACTCAAAAAGAAAAGAAAGAAAAAAAGAAAACGACTTTCTTTTTAGTTAAAAGCAAAATACTATGCAAACAGGAGAGAATGAACAAGGGTTACGCAAAATCCTGGATATGACAAGGCTGATCAGTATGGTCGTAATGGGCTTACACTTCTATTATTATTGTTACCAGGCATTTGAAGTTTGGGGATTAAGGGCAGAACTAACTGACAAGCTGCTGGAAAACATTAAACGCACCGGACTCTTCGCTGATTTTCACCGCTCCAAATGGATTGCCCTGGGCTTTCTGTGTATTTCGTTGATAGGTGCCAGGGGGAAAAAAGATGAGCAACTACATTACCGCACGGCTTTTGGTTATATCTCTACAGGGCTCACAATTTATTTTGGAAGCTGTCTTTCACTTTTATTGGCATTGGATACTGAAAGCATTGCCGTGATTTACATCGGGCTGAGCTGCCTGGGATTTATTTTAGTGCTCACTGGTGGAACACTGCTTTCCCGTGTGATTCAATTGAAGCTCGATAACACTGATATTTTCAATAAGGAAAATGAAACCTTTCCACAAGAAGAACGGCTTTTGAAGAATGAATATTCCATTAACCTTCCCGCAAAATATAACCTGAAGGGAAAGGTCCGCCTGAGTTGGATCAATATCATCAATCCTTTTCGTGGTCTACTGGTATGTGGATCTCCAGGTTCAGGTAAAAGCTATTTTGTTATCCGGCATCTGATCACCCAACACCTGGCAAAAGGGTTTTCAATGTTCGTTTATGATTTTAAGTTCGATGATCTCTCGGTGATTGCCTATAATCATTACCTGAAGAACAAACATTTGTATCCGGTAGCGCCTGAATTTTTTGTCATCAATTTTGATGATCTCTCCCAAAGTCACCGTTGTAATCCACTGGACAACGAAAATATGCTGGACATCACAGACGCAGCGGAATCTGCCCGTACTATTCTTATGGGATTGAATCGCGAATGGATCAAGCGTCAGGGTGATTTCTTTGTGGAATCGCCTATCAATTTTTTAACAGCTATTATATGGTACTTGCGAAAATACCAGGACGGAGAGTTCTGCACCTTGCCCCATGTGATTGAACTCATGCAGGTGGAATACGACAAATTGTTTTCGATCCTGCGTACAGAAAAAGAAATTGAAGTACTGATCAACCCTTTTGTAAATGCTTACCTGCATGATGTAATGGAACAATTGGAAGGGCAAATTGCTTCGGCTAAAGTGGCGATGGCAAGGCTGTCTTCCCCGCAACTCTATTATGTGCTTTCGGGAAATGATTTTAGCCTGGACATCAATGATCCAAAAGCACCCAAAATCCTCTGTGTGGGAAACAATCCACAAAAGATACAGATTTACGGAGCGGTATTATCGCTATATGTCAACCGGTTGATAAAGCTGGTAAATAAAAAGGGGAAGCTGAAAAGTAGCCTCGTGTTTGATGAGTTCCCAACAATCTACCTGAACAATATAGATAGCTTGATAGCTACTGCCAGGGGAAACAAGGTAGCGACTTGTTTGGGTGTGCAGGATTTTAGCCAGTTAAAAAAGGATTATGGAAAAGACATGGCAGACGTAATTATGAATATCGCTGGGAGTATCATTTCCGGGCAGGTAGCGGGTGAAACTGCCAAGCAACTCTCTGAAAGATTTGGAAAGATTATGCAGGACAGGTCCAGTGTTTCAACTAACCGCACGGATACTTCAATCAGCAGGTCAAAGCAGTTGGAGAGTGCCATACCGCCATCTAAAATAACTGCCTTAAGTTCTGGGGAATTTGTAGGAATGGTGGCCGATGATCCTGATTGCAAAATTGAACTGAAGACTTTTCATGCAGAGTTGCAAAATAGTCATACTGCACTAAAAACAGAACAAAATGATTATAAAGCATTACCTGTTGTCAGGCAAATTGAATATAGTATGATCCAGCTAAATTACCTGCAGATTAAGCAGGATGTCGAGGATATGGTGAGTGCAGAAATAGGAAGGATGATGGGTGACCCCGAGTTGTCAGGTTTTATAATTAACAAGAAATAACAATTGCTAAACTACCCATAAATTGTAATAGCCACTATTTGATCTGACAGTGAAGGATTGTTAGTTTTATAGGATCAGGATATATTTAGGGTGCGGATGTTACCTGTCCTATCAACTTCTGCTTTGCTAAGATAATGGATTATTTAAACGTAATCCATTGCAGCTTTTCCAAAGCAATATCTTCGGCCGTGCGTTCTTTCCTGATTATAATATCTCATCCATTCGTCCAGGTAATGCTGGAGTTCTTTCAGGTTTGAGTAGAGCTTTTTTCTACAAGCCACAACATAAAATTCCGCCTGCATAATTCGGTGTAAGCGCTTGCATATACCATTGTTTTATGAGTGGCGACCTGAGTTTTACTATGGTCTATACCTTCAATTTCAATGTACAGTTCATACTCATGAAGTTCTTGTCTCTTCCGATATCCCATGTTCCTTGTCCATCATTCATTTTCTTTTGCTTAATTAATAACCCGGATTGCATGAAATGGCTATAGATTTAATATAGTGGATTCTCGTTCGATTATTTTTCCCAAAAGATTCACAATCATTGGGATGTGATTATTATTTTTTTACGTCTTATTGCCAATTCAATACTGATACTCTCCATTTCTTCAAAAGGCTGAATATATGTACTGAAACACAGTGTATAAAATTACCTGCATTTTGGAACAATAAAAGACTTGAAAGAGGTTTAATGTATGGATTTCGTCAGGCTTTTTAATAATAGTATATTCGATTAGGATACAAAACGCTGAAAGAAAGTAGTGGAAATCTTTTAAAAAATATCAACATTGAACTGGCGCACCGTGAAATTATTCCTGGTAAAGCAAAAGAAATTAACCTTGATCTTCATTGGATAGATGTTGTATATGGATGTTACAAACCAATTCCTGATGGTAGATGGTGTAAAGGCGCTTGCACCATTGCAGCGTGATAGACTTAGCTTGCTGGATATACGCAGATACAACCGGACTTAAGATATTTGAAAATAGTGGACACCTATTTTGTCCATTAATCTTGACAAAGGCAGTCGCTCTTTGCGATTATTGATAAAGGGTGGCATTGCTAAAATTTGCGGAGTTGAAACATATGAATTTACATTTACATTATTATTAAACACAGAATCATGATTCCAAAAATAAAATGGCTGTTACTGATTTTATGTTTCGCGTTCTTTCAAACGGCGAACAGCCAAACTAAAGATGCGGCATATATGGAAAAGCATCGTCCGCAAATCCATTTCTCTCCCAAAAAGGGATGGATGAATGATCCCAATGGAATGGTTTTTTTCAACGATAAATATCATTTGTTCTATCAGTACAATCCTGATAGTACTGTATGGGGACCTATGCACTGGGGACATGCCGTAAGTACTGATCTCGTACATTGGGAAGAATTAACTATCGCGTTATACCCGGATGCTTTGGGAACTATCTTTTCAGGGAGTGCAGTTATTGACAAAAACAATACTGCAGGTTTTGGCGCTAACACGATGGTGGCTATTTATACCAGCCACAGTCACGCCATGGAAAAAGATGGTTTTGAAAAAGTGGAAACGCAAAGTATTGCCTATAGCTTAGATGAAGGAATAACATGGATAAAATACAAAGGCAATCCCGTGCTACCTAATTCCGGTATACGCGACTTCCGTGATCCTAAAGTTTCCTGGTATGAACCTACTAAAAAATGGATTATGGCCCTGGCTACAATGGATCATATCACCTTTTACTCTTCTCCCGATTTAAAAAACTGGACAGAAGAAAGCAAGTTTGGTAAAAATATTGGTGCGCATGGCGGCGTATGGGAATGCCCGGATATATTTCCTTTACAACACGAAGGAAAACAGGTTTGGGTATTAATGGTAAACATCAATCCCGGAGGCCCCAACGGAGGATCAGCAACACAATATTTTACCGGCGGTTTTGACGGGCATACGTTTACGCCCGATGATACCGAAATAAAATGGATAGATTACGGCCCGGATGATTACGCAGGTATTACCTGGTCTAATACGGGCAACAGAAAGGTATTTATCGGGTGGATGAGCAACTGGGCATACGCTAATATTGTTCCTACCGTTAACTGGAGGAGTGCAAATACTGTAGTAAGAGAACTGGCAATAGAAAAAGCAGGTGATAAATATTTGGTTAGCTCTGCCCCGATAAAAGAAATAGATGTGCTGAAAGCAACATCGTATGATGCCAAAAATGTAAAAGCAAAAAATATAAACATTACCACCAAAACAGGCAAATTGAACGGACCCGCGATATTGAAACTTACGGCTGATGAATTGAAAGAATTCAATATTACGATATCAAATAATACCGGTGAAAAAGTAGCATTTGGTTACGACAAAACAGCCAATCAATATTTTATTGACAGAAGCCAATCAGGCAATGTTAATTTTGTAAAAGATTTCGGGAATAAAATCGTCGCGCCACGGTTCTCCGCAAATAAAAACACAGACATTACCTTAGTTATTGATGTTGCTTCTGTAGAAGTGTTTGCTG
This sequence comes from uncultured Sphingobacteriales bacterium, assembly GCA_937871285.1. GTDB lineage: Bacteria > Bacteroidota > Bacteroidia > Chitinophagales > Chitinophagaceae > Agriterribacter. The sequence goes on from CALMQS010000015.1 coordinate 99,214, forward strand.
ACAAAGGTTTGTCCGTACTCACCGCCATTTTCTTTCCAACGTCTGATTATACAGATATCACCATCAGTTCCAAAGATGGATTTGTAATAAAAACATTAAATCTTAGTCATCTTACCAGCGCGTGGAAATAAATATTAACCCACTCTAAAATAAGTATTGTATGAACTCGGCGAAAGCTATTTTTTCATATTATAACTGAGTGTTATAGCACCAGGGCTATCGCAGCAATCTATGAAGTACCGAGTACCTGTTAGCTTTGCTCATACCAGATTTAATCCATAAGCTACTTTACCCTAACCAAACTTTCCTTCAATAGGATTAGCCTCACCAAGGCTTATGTTATTATTCACTGCCTGCGCCGATGGTCGCCCAAGGCCTTAGTAATAATAGTTGTTCTGTAACTTAGCCCCGTATATAAAGCAATATTTTTAATTACATTACGCCTGCTGGTAACAATTTTCTTTATTGATATATCGTCTGCCATCAGAAAATTTATTGATTACTATTTATTAATTATAGAATTCCATAAATTCTATTTGTTCAATTTAATAGGCATTTGTTTCAGACATCTGCCAAAGCTCTGCACTATTTACAGTAACTGCATCTTTGGTAGCAAACAGTTTAACCTGAGAACTGGAGGGCAATGTTGGATAAACCACTTGTGTTACGCATTGTCTGCCGTTGGCAAATACTTCAATGATGGACCGATCAATAAAAATATTCAGCTTTAGGCTTTCTCCTTTTTTTAATTCAAAAGGAGCTCTTTGCTGTGAAGTGGTTTTACCATAGCCTTCAATTTGCTTAGGTTCAAATATGCAATGAGTTACCATTTCCACCGGTCCCTGAACTGAAGATTTTACAAAGTCTATGATGATTTCCTTAGATACAGGGTCGTATTTAATAACTGTTTCTTCTTTTCCATCCAGTGAAGTGAATACCTTAATACCGTAGGGAGATTTATCAGAGCCTTTTAAATCTACTTTTATTTCCATAGAAGTGCCTTGTATGGAAAGAGCTTTCTCCGTATTCGCGGGTATGGTGTTAATTTTCTCTTTTACGCCTCCATCCAATCTAATGTTTTTTACCTCTTCAGGTGGATTAATCTCCAACGACCCATCTGCTGCTAGCGATAATACCCTGGGCATACTCATAATGCCTGACCATTGATAGTTGGGCAGGTATGCTGCTTTTCTTTCCATAACCCAACCCCATATAATATTTCTTCCTTTATCATCTACCAGTTGCTCAGGGGCAAAAAAAGTACCGCCAGGCCAGTTCATTCTACCATGTTGTTCTATGGTATATTTATCATTGTCAAACTTGCCGATATAATATTGCGCTCCAAGGTGGTGGCTAATAAATACCAACATATCCTTGTCTCCTATTTTAAAAAAGTCTGGGCAAGATATATCTTCATACTCATACAATTTGTTGTTTTTCTTGTCTACAAAATCCCCAATATAATCCCATTTATACATGTCTTTAGATTTAAAAAGCCCTGCCACATCTCCTCCAGATATCTGGTAGTAATGATCAGACTTTTTATCGTACCAACATTCAGGGTCCCAGGCTCTGTATTTACCTTCCATGGCACTACCTTTAGCCGGTGTAATCACTACCGGATTGCCTTCAAACTTGGTCCATTTTCTCAAGTCATTGTCTTTTGAATAGGCAATAAGATTGGTATTGGAACCTTCACCGTGATAAACAATATGCGGCACTCCCTCTCTTGACATAAATGTACCGCCACTGAAAATACCACGTTCAATGTCTCCCGGTTTTACATCTAGCATATCAGGGTACAGTGTCCAATGAAAAAGATCTTTAGTAACCGCATGTCCCCAAAAATGCTCCCGCTTGCCATTTTCAAGCGATTGGTAAATGAATCCTAAATGATATTTTCCTTTCCAGTAAATACCTCCATTGGGATCAAATGGCATAGCAATACCTTCTGGCGATGCAAAATGATAAATCGGCCTGTGCGGATCGCTGCTAATAAGTTGTCTTAGTTTTCTGGTTTTATTTATCAAGTCGGCGTTATCCTGCTTGTCGTATTGGGCATAGCAAACACTGCTGCCAAGCAAACAAATACATAGTATTGTATTTTTAATCATATTATTTTTTTATCCGGTAAATATTTTCATTTTTCTTAGTATGGGTTTGAAGGAACAATATCCCATGTTTTGGCAGCTATTACTTTGGCAGCCCCTCCGTTTGAAAACAGTTTTATACCTGTCCCGCCCAAGGTCGGATATACTGTTCTGGCTATCGCTTGCCGGTCATTTACGAAAACCTCAATAATACCTCTGTCTATAAAAATGTTTAGCGTAAGGTTCTCTCCTTTTTTCAACTCAAAAGGAGCACTCTCAATATTTCTTCTCCCGTAAAGCACGCTGGATTTTGTAGCGTCCAGTTTTAATTTTTTTTCAGCAGCGTCATAATAAATAACGGTTTCTTCTTTGCCATCTGCAGAACGACCTACTACTACTCCTGCTTGCTTTGCAGTACCCGCTTGAAATGTTACTTCCATTTCCAACAAATCATTATTTTGTTCGTACAATGTTGTTTCGGTATTGGCAGCTAGTGTAATGTTCCTTCTCTCTTTTGCATTTATTCTTAAGCTCTTTAATTCCTCCACAGGTTTCATGCCTAAGCCTCCGTCTTTATTTACCCAAAGGGACCTTGGCAATCCATAAATCCCATTCCATCCATGGTAGTTTTTTAAACTGTCGGGCCTGTCATCAAAAATCCATGCCCACATAATTTGCCTTCCTTTATTATCCACTAAAGCTTCTGGTGCAAAGTAGGCATTATCAGTCCAGGTCATTCTGCCATGTGTATCGGGCAGGAATCTATCATTTATATAACTGCCTATATAATATTGGCATCCCAGATTATGGCTTATGAATAACATCAGATGTTTATCGCTTTTGCCACCATCTGGTGAAGAAGGTAATGGCAAAAAGCTTGGGCACATATTGTCTTCGGTTTTTTCTGTCCATTTTCGGTCGGCTTTGTAAAACTCATGTTTATAGGTCCAGTCATTCAAATTATCCGACTCAAATAAATACAACCTGTCACCCTGGTAATTAAGAGAATCCAAAGGCAAGGTTCCCTCCTCCATATTAGCTGGCAGTCCCGCACCGCGTGACCCAAATTTACGGAGCACCAAAAGGTTACCGGTCAGCATATAGTATTTACCGTCTTTTTTCCAGATGTTGGAAGGATCTGCAGAACCTACATAATACGGTTTACCGGAAGCATCTTTCATTTCTGTAATGCCCCACTCAGTAGATTTAATTACAGGATTCGCTTTGAACTTTTCCCAATTAGAAAAAGTGGCGTCATTGCTTTTAGCAAGACCAATACCTTTTGCTCCCCATAACATCCAATAGGAAAGAATAGCTGAACCATCATCATCTACAAAAGCTCCACCACTGAAACATCCTTCATCTCCATCACCTGGCACTAATGCATCCCGATGGTAGCGCCAATGCAGCATGTCTTTACTTGAAGCATGCCCCCAGGCAAATTTCCCATCGGTCCTTTTGTATAGAAACATCAGGTGGTACAACCCATTATGATAGAACGCACCGTTAGGATCGCCAGGGCGCCCATCTCCTTCAGGGAAACTAAAATGATAGGCGGGACGATAAGGATCGGTTAACAATCTTTCTCTAAACTCCCTGGTAGACCTGATTACTGCAGCCGGAATGTCTTTTCCTTCTTCAATTAAAGGCTTTTCTTCCTTTTGTTGTGCCAAACAACAGGCGCTCATAAAGCAGGCCAATACAAGGAAAAAGCTTTTAAATCTATTCATAAAAAATATTATTTTTTGTTCTATAATTAATGTACAGAAGCAATTAATAATTTATTCGAATCAAATATCCTAACAAATTATTAATTGCCAATCACGGGTATGGATTAATAACCGTGATTCTGCCTGTAAAGATTTTGACTTAAATCAATTTGCCCTTTAGGTATCGGAAGATATTCATCTCTTTCCTTTGTAAATTTTGCATTAGCCAAATGCGGTCTTCTGGTTTTTTCTACTTCAAAATAATTATTCATTTCTTCTGCAAAAACGCCCCACCTTAAAAGATCATAAGCTCTAAACCCTTCGCATGCCATCTCCAACCTTCGTTCCCATTGTAGCGCTTTAAAAGCGAAATCTTTATTCCAAACACAGTTCACTCCGTCAACATAATCTTTTATATCAAAATTACCGGTTGGTTGTCCGTTAATATCTACCAGCCTGGCAGTACTTTGTGCAGCACGGCTTCTTATTTGATTGATAAGGGGCAAAGCTTCTGCATGTCTATTTAACTGTATAAGCGCTTCCGCTTTCCAGAGTATGACGTCATCCAATCTGATAACATCCCTGTTTTTGGAATCACTTTTCCATGGGTTAACCGGTTGATAACAGGGGGAATCATAAGGAACTGTTTCTTTCATTGACATAAAGCTTCCATATGTTTCAGGTTGCCTGGGCCATGTTTCTCCATTAAATATAAAATCTGTTTTATACTTGTAAGGTAGCCCATCTATTGCAACGGTATGCAATAACCGCGGATCAATAGTATGTGTTTTTAGACTTGCAGCATTTACAATGTTTATCGTATTATAATTGTCAAAATCCGGCAGCCCATTCACAGTTCTGAAAGCATTTACTACATTTTGAGAGGGACTATGATATCCGCAACATCCATACTCTTGCACCATTGGGTACACCACTTCATTCGTTCCGTTGATACGACCAGTAGGTGTACCGTCATTACGGGAAAATTGAATTGCCCATATTGATTCCATACCATTTTGCGTTTCACATGAAAAATTATCTGCAAAGTCTGCAAACAGTTGCTTGCCTGAGTTTTGAATAACTTCCGTAGTAAGGTCAAGTACCTTTTGTAATTTATCTACATTAATATTGGTTACCTGGTTTTTCTCATTCTGCTCATAAGCGGCATACAATAATACTTTAGCCATGTAAGCCTTTGCAGCGTGTTTTGTTGGACGCCCTACTGCAGCATCACTGTGTGCTTCAGGTAAATGGTCAATAGCAAATTGCATATCTTCTATTATCTTACCCCACAATTGCTCATCTGTCATATCATTTCCAATATTTTTATAGTCGCCTACATCCATGGCTTCATCAATGAAAGGTATATAACGGAAATTCAATTTCAACCAGAAATAATTATTGGCCCGTAGAAATCTCATTTCTGCTACGCGTATATCTTTTAGTTGAAATTCTACCTGATTCAAAATTCTCAATGCCTGGTTGGTTCTGGAAATGCACTGGTACTCAATCTCCCATTTGCCGGCAACGCCACCTTCATCTGTTGTCATGTTTACAAAAGTTTCTGACACATTCCATTCCGGCAGGTCACCAATACCGGCACCCCCTTTATACGCATCTCCCCCCCTTAAATCGCCATATGGCCAAGGCGTAAGCGGGCGTAAATAATAGCGTTCATTTCCCTGTGCGGCATATGCGGCTATAACCATTTTTTCTGCATTAGCCGGTGTAGCCAATAAGGCCTCTGTTATTATTCCTTTAGGTGCATCCTCCAGGAATTTATTACTACATGCGCTTTGCAGTAATATCATGCTTAACATCGCTAATTTTATTATACTTTTCATATCTCAGGTTATTTAATTAGATTATAAGTTTATATTAACCCCTATTGTTACAGAAGTTGGCAGCGGAAAGTTTACATCCCAGCTTTTGGGATCAAATCCGGTGAATGTATTTCCTTTCAATTTGAATACGTATAAGTTTTCTCCCTGCAAAAAGAATCTTCCACCTTTTATAAACGTTCGTGAAGAACCTGGCTTTAAACTATATCCCACACTTACAGACTGCAACTTCATATACGAAGTGTTTTCCACGAAATAAGTAGAGAAACGATTTTCTGAATTGAGGTCTGCTTTGGTAATGGCAGGTATAGTAGAGGATGTATTGTCAGGAGACCAGCTATCCAGTACTCGTGTACCATAATTTTGTCCACCAAAAAAACCGAAAAAATCTGTATATCCTTTTGTTGGGCTTGGAATTCTTCTTCCAATTTCTGAATTAAAAAACACAGATGCATCAAAGTTGTTCCACCTTGCCTGAAGGTTCAATCCCCATGCTAATTTTGGCTCATTCACACCAATCCATGTTCTGTCGTCTGCATCAATTTTTCCATCGGGTTTCCCATCAGGTCCACTTACATCTCTGTATTGTAAGCGACCCACGCCTTTTCCTGGCTGGGTAGCAGCTCCATCCACCTGCGCTTGATTTTGAAAAATGCCTTCTATAATATACCCATAGAGAGAATTCAACGGGCGTCCTAAAATAACTTGATCTCGTCCATTACCAGGATAAGCACCCACAGCTTCCGGAACGATGTAAACAAACTTGTTGGTATTTCTAAATAAGTTTCCTGTTACGCTAAAGTTTACATTACCTACCTGATCATTATAAGATAAGATGGCTTCCCAGCCCCAGTTTTTCATCGTAGCCCCATTAATCCACCTGCCAGCACCATAGCCGGTAACGGTTAATGTTGGTGGTTTCACCAGGATATCAGTGGTATTTTTGATATAATAATCCAAAGACCCAGTTAACTTATTCTGCAATACAGAAAAATCAAGTCCAAAATTATGCTGTTCTGTTGCTTCCCATTTTAAATCCGGGTTACCCAATTGAAGCCTTATATATCCCGAGGCCAGGCTTCCCTGGTCTGCACCATAAATATCATAAGCCGTGCTATTATTAACGGGCCACGCATTATCGCCGTATAAGGCCCGGTATTGAGCATATGACGCATAGTTATCGATTGCCTGGTTCCCTGTTTTACCCCAGCCATACCTGATCTTTACATTCGATATCCAGCTAACATCTTTAAGAAATGATTCTTCGCTCAATACCCATCCCCCCGATAAGGACGGAAAAATTGCATACCTGTTGCTCACACCAAAACGAGACGATCCATCTCTGCGCATTATGGCTGTTAACAAATAACGACTTTTATAATCGTAGTTTAAGCGGCCAAAATAAGAGTTCTGGGCATTACCCCACGCCAGTCCACCATTTCTAACATTACCGTCACCCACATCAAGGTACATGTAATCCACATCTTCACTTGCAAAGCCATCTCTTGCTCCCCACATATTTGCACCTCTGGCTTTTGTAGCCTCTTGCCCAATCATTGCCTGAAAATTGTTATCCTTCAAACTAAAATTGTAATCCAATACATTATTCCAAGTCCAGCTTCCACCATAACTGGTATTGGTCTGTAACCTGCTGATGGTTTCAGACATGAAACCTGCCTGGTATTGCAATACAGACTGATTGTTCCAGTATCCTGCATAATCTAAACCGAAGGTGGATCTGAACCGAAGGTTTTTAATAATTTCAACATCTACATAACCCGAACCCATCAATCTAATATCTGTAGAAAAATTCTGTCGGTTTCTCATGATATCTAAAAGTGGGTTATTCCTGTCACTCATACCCATTACAGGACCACCCCAGCCAATACCATCAACAGTTCTTACCGGTACTATAGATTGTATGTTAACCGTATTGGGTAACCAACTTCCGCCAGTGTATTTCATTTTTGTGACAGAAAAATTTTCGCCTACTTTAACTCTCCCATTAAATAACCTGTAGTTTGAATTTAATCGTACACTCAGTCTCGTCCAATCGTTGTATTTAGTAGTGCCCGCACTTTTTAAATGATCAAATGCCAGCAACGCACCTCCAGTTTCACCAGCGTTTGAAATAGTAACATTATTATTATAGGAAACGGCATTTCGTGAAATTTCTCTTTGCCAATCTGTATTACCGGGTTTCATTGTCTGTGCAGCATCCAGGTATTCCGGTAAAATAATATTGTCTAACACCCAATTACCATTGCCATCCTGATGATCTTCAAAACTGTACACACCATAGTTTGGGTCAACATTATCATTTCTTGCAGCCCTCCATTGTGCCTTGCCATATTGTTCTGTGTTCAATAAGGGTATAGCATTATGGGGAAGAACACCAACCGTTATAGAAGAGTTCACTTCGACTTTTGCACCTTTCTTTGCAGATTTAGTAGTAATAATATAAACACCATTTGCGGCTCTTGATCCATAAATAGTAGCAGCCGAAGCATCTTTTAATACCTGAATAGATTCAATTTCGTTAACGGGTAATTCATTTAATCCTCTATTGGTAGGTACGCCATCAATAATAATTAAGGGAGCAGTGCTGCTGTTTAATGAACCCCTTCCTCTAATTAGCATAGCCGCGCCGCCATTGGGGTTGCCATTAAAAGAAGTTGTGATACCAGGAACCCTATTATCCATAGCTTTCACTACATTACCTGTTGCCAGCGCCTGTTCTTTGATATCCGTCATTTTTACTACAGATACCGCACCTGTTAAGCTTGCTTTCTTCTGAGTGCCATAACCTACTATCACCACCTCTTCAACTGCTGCAAATAACGGTTTTAATTGCACCTGTATGAATGTTTTGTTGCCGATATTTATAACGGAGGTTTCAAATCCTACGAACGTTATCTCTAATATGGCATCGGGGTCCGCTGATATTATAAAGTTTCCTTCTCTATCTGATTTGGTAACAACAGTAGTGCTCGATACGGTTATAGTGGCACCCTCAAGAGGATTACCCTCACTGTCTGTAATTTTTCCGGAAATATTTGCCCAATCAGACAAGGTATAATGTTCTTTTTCGGAGGCAAATGAATGATTTAAAAACACTTTTGTTTCAGGGTTGGCATAAGTTCCAATAGAGAAAAGTATGAGCAATAATATTGTACTATTCAGTAATAACAGCTTTTTGTTATTGCTGAAAAAAAATGGGTAATGAGCAGTTAGGTTCATAAAAAAAGTATTAGGCTTAATAATAGCAATCGTATAGAAAGCTGTTTACAATTTGTCAGGCGTATCGCAAATACCAGTTGTGCTGTTCACACTTATCCATCTCTTATAGATCGGAGCAGCCTTTTTTTTTGTTGCATCATAACTTAATTGTTTTACGTGTTACTATTTTTACGGACAGTTCTTCTCCTAATTGTTCTAAAGTTTTTCCTTTGGTTTCAGGAAAGTACCTCCATACAACTATTGCCTGTATCAGCATGGCAAGAGAAAACAACAGAAAAGCGTACCCTGCTCCGTTTTCACCTCCATCTACCATTATAGGAAAAATAAATGTGATAATGGAAGCAAAAAACCAATGTGTAAAACTGCCGAATGATTGTCCTTGTCCACGTACAGAATTGGGAAACACTTCTGATATAAGCACCCATATAACCGCACCTGTGGAAAAAGCAAAAAACATAATATATCCTACCAGAAAGATTAATAAACTATACCCTTGAAAATTATGATCGTAGAACGCTTTTGCAGTAAGTCCGAGGCAGATGGCCATACCAATGGAGCCAACGATCAACAACTTTTTACGACCTACTTTATCAATAATTATTAATCCCAACATGGTAAATATGCCATTGGTAATACCAATTAAAACAGGCAGCAGCATTGAATCGGCTGAAGAAAGTCCAGATAATTCAAAAATTCGAGGAGCATAATATAGAATAGCGTTGATGCCAGAAAATTGATTAAACATCGCTACTAAGAATGCAATGGTGATAGGTTTAGCATACTTTTTTGAAAATAATCTATCCTTAACATCTGTCATACTCAGGCGTATGTCTCTTAATTCCTTTTCCACATTAAGTGATTGAATTTTTTGAAGCACTTTTGAGGCTTCTTCCATCTTATTCTTCTTTACCAGAAACCTTGGACTTTCCGGCACAATAAATAACAGAAAAAAATAGGCAACTGCTGGTAATCCACCAACACCCAGCATCCACCGCCAGGCATCGCCACCCATATTTCTTAAAGCATAATTAGAGACATAAGCAATCAGGATTCCAAAAATAACATTGAATTGAAACAGCGCTGTCATTCTTCCACGTATAGCTGCCGGGGAAATTTCAGAAATATACATGGGAGCGACCACAGAAGAAGCGCCAACAGCAATACCGCCAAGAAACCTGAATAGTATAAAGGTTACCACATCCTGCGCTAATGCACTCCCTATGGCAGAAATAAAAAACAAAACAGCTATTACAAACAAAACAGGCTTTCTTCCATATATGTCTGTTGGTTTTCCGGCAATTAAAGCGCCGGCTACTGTTCCAATTAAAGCGGATGCAATGGTAAACCCATGCCATACCGGCGACAGATTAAAAAGAGTTTGTATCTTTTTTTCAACTCCCGAAATTACTGCGGTGTCAAATCCGAATAAAAAACCTCCCAATGCCAGTATTATTGACCATTTTAAAACCCTTGCGTGCGTACTATTCATAAAATGTAATTAATAAGTAATGCTATTTTTTGTTATTGGTTTTTATTGTTTCATATATTGCATCCGCATTATATTGTTCAAACACATTCACTGGAAAATTTGTGATCAGTGCATTGGCAAAGTCCAGCACCGCAGGTATACCCCGGTTGGTTATTAATTGAAAAAGGAAACCAGCCAAAAAAGCATCCTGTATATAGCTTTTTCCCGCAGAACCATCCGGTTGCTTAATGGTATAGAGTGAGTCCTTAGCTTTTACTATTACCTCGTTTTCTTTATTATGCACTAACAAATAAGGAATGTAAAACCTATCCTGTAAAACTGAAATCCTGTCTTCGATAGAAGTTGATCGGGAAAACCAGCCTGTTATCCATTCAAGCTCCGGTACAGACAAATGCAAAACATAAGCTCCCTGAAGACATTGCCCAACTATTTGTTGAGTAACGAAAGGCTCAAAATGCTGCAACTGAAAAACTCTTTTGGGGAGTCTGTCAATAACTTTAAATAATGTATCGCGTGATCTTTGATTGCTTGCAGGTAATAAACTATGGATAAAAATGGTGTCATTTGTAATGATGTCGGTAAACCTGTCATCCCACTCAATATTATTCCATGCCTTTAACGACTCGGAGAAACCGTTCCACTTAGCGGTATTATAATCGTAATCTATCTGAAAGTAATCTGTAGCTATTTGCTTTCCTTCAAAATCTCTGATCAATTGTTTTCCGGCGTCATCCAGCCCAACCCTGGTTATTAACAAGGGACTTAAGCCAAGTGCTTTTAAATGATATGTAATACTTAAAGGAAAGCAGGAATCTCTTTCTGAAGCAGTGATCCAATAGCTTTCCCCAAAACAAATAATTTTCTCTTTACTTAGCAGTTCAGTCATGGCAAACAATCTAAATTAGAATCCGAAAGCTAAGTCATGAAACCTGTTAACATTTTTAATATTGATTCAAAGTTTTATAAAGTCATATTTGTTTCTAGATTTTTTACTTTATTATTACTTAACGTATTACGAATATGTATTCATTCGTATTTTTTGAAATCGTATCAGCTATTTTTGTTTTAATACAATATTGAACACCCTGCAGGTCGCTCAAAAACGAAATTGAAAAACAATTGTATAATTCTTTAAAAGAAATACCTAAATTCTACCCATATTGCAGCACAATTATTTGGTAATGCCTATTTGTAAACGATTGCTTTATTATAGTTTTTTTTTATGCGCACTTGTTTTTTTTTCCTGCAGTTCTAAAATAGATACTCCACTAAAAAATTATAAAATTGGTTTTTCGCAATGTACAGGAGATAATAAATGGAGAAACGCGACACTTGATGCGGTGAACAGGGAACTCACTTTTCAGCCGGGCTCAGAACTCTTATACAAAAATGCAGAGGATAACAGTGATTTGCAGATCCAACATATAAGAGAACTGATCAAACAGAATATTGACATACTGCTTGTTTCGCCTAACGAAGCCAAACCGCTTACTCCAATAGTGGAGGAGGTATATAATAAAGGCATCCCTGTGGTAGTTATTGACAGAAGAATACTTTCTGACCGGTACACTGCTTTTGTAGGAGCAGACAACTATGAAATAGGTAAGATGGCGGGGCTTTATATATCTAACCTTGATAAGCCTAGCTCAAACATTATAGAAATAATTGGTTTGAAGGGCTCCACTTCATCTTTAGAAAGAAAAAAGGGATTTGAAGAAGCAATAGCTGGAAGCAAAAATACATCTGTAAAAATGCAGATATATGGTAACTGGCTCAAAGAAAAGACCCTGGAAGAACTATGGGATGTACAAGACAAACTTTCTGCCACCGACATTGTATTCGCACAAAATGATCCGATGGCTTTAGGAGCTTATGAAGTATATAAAAAACTGGGGCTGGAAAAAAATGCCACTTTTATTGGAGTAGATGCACTTTCGGGAACAGGTGGAGGCATTGACCTTGTGGCAGAAAAAAAACTGAAAGCTACTTTACTGAACCCTACGGGCGGAGAAGAAGCCGTCCAAATTGCATTTAAAATTTTAAATAAAGAAACGTACAGTAAAGAGAACACATTATCTACTGTTGTGATAGATTCTACCAATGTACGGATTATGCAGTTGCAAACAGACAAAATAAATGCACAGCAGAGAGATATAGGCAACCAAAAAAATGTATTATTAAAACAGCAAAAAATACAGGAAAACCAAAATATAATCATTAATGTTTTCATTGCTGCCTTAATTCTTGTATTTGCGCTGGGTTGCATTGCCGTATTAGCGCTGGTGAACAACAGAAAAATAAATAAACAGCTATCCTTTCAAAACCGTGAAATATCAGATCAGCGTAACCGGCTGATAGAAATGACGAAAAAGGCCGAAGAAGCCACTAATGCAAAGTTTAATTTCTTCACTAATATTTCTCATGAGTTTCGCACACCCCTTACACTGATATTAGGTCCTCTCGAAGATTCATTAAAAAACATTAAGCTTCCCGTTGCAGTAAGGAATAATCTACAGTTGGTGCATAAAAATACCATGCGCTTGCTACGGTTGATTAACCAACTCATGGATTACAGAAAAATAGAAGATCAGAAAATGAGACTGCGCGTAACCGAAAACGACCTTGTGGCATTTGTGTCAGAAATTGCTGCTGCATTTAATGTAATTGCCAAAAACAAATCCATTTCATTTATTGTGCGCAACCAACAGCCAAAACTGCCTATTTGGTATGATGCAAATATGCTTGATAAGGTATTGTTCAACCTGTTGTCCAACGCTTTTAAGTTTACCCCTGATAATGGAATAATATATGTTACGGTAGCTAAAACGCCGGACGATAAAATGGCTGTAATTAAAGTAGAAGACTCCGGAGTAGGCATGAATGAGGAAGATTTAAGCCAGGCATTTGATTTGTTTTATCAGGGAAATGTGTCAGGACAGAAAGGAAGCGGGTTAGGTCTTTCCCTATCAAAAGAGTTAGTAACATTACACCACGGAGAAATTGTAGTAAAAAGTGAAAAATGGAAAGGTGCCACTTTTGAGGTGTTGATTCCAACGGGTAAAGAACATTTTAGGGATTCTGATTTTGAGACATCCGGTGGGACACCCAATCCAGGTTATCAAGACCTAAAAATTTACACCAACGATTTTAAATATAATTTCAGCTTATCGGAACAGCATACGTTGAATGGCACTAAAGACTCCTCCATACTGATTATAGAAGATGATTCGGATTTAAGAGGCTTCCTGAAAAACTATCTGGGGCAAACCTATGACGTGCATGAAGCAGAAAATGGATTAACAGGGCTTTCCCTTGCATATGAAAATGTTCCGGATTTAATTATATCTGATATCATACTTCCCGAAAGAGATGGATTATATATTACAGATAAGATTAAGAATGATATCAGAACCTCACATATACCACTTATTTTATTAACTGCTAAAAATAGTATTGAAGAACAAATAGAAGGCATCCGGATGCAGGCCGACGCATTTATAGTAAAACCCTTCAATATTGAATATCTTAGTGAAACAATTAAAAGTTTATTAAAAAGCAGAGTTTTGCTTCGGGAACACTATACCAGCGAGCTGCCTTCAGAAGCCAGATCTAATTCTTCTAAAAAAATTGATCGGAAATTTATTAACGAGTTTACTTCCATTGTCGAAAGCAATTTGTCTAATGAGACTTTTTCTGTCGATGAAATATGCAGGGAGATTGGAGTTTCACGGGTTCAGTTGTATAGAAAAGTAAAAGCACTTCTGGGTTACAATATCAACGATTATATTCTGACAACCAGAATGCAAAAGGCCAAATACCTGCTGTCGAATGAAGACATTTCAATTTTTGAAGTTGCCTGCAAAGTAGGTTTTTCTTCCCAGGCATATTTCTCGACTGTATTCAGATCAAAATTTTCAATGACCCCTACGGAATACAGAGAGGGCAGGAAGAGTTTATAAAATAAGCTGACAAGTTAGAAAATTATTATTGATGTGTTGGTATCCACGTGAGTGTTTTATGTTGGTGAGAGCAATTCACATTTAAAAACACACGCTATGCTCACATTGCCTCCTGCTTTCAAGCACTCACAATCTCTCGCGCATCAGCTATCGCCGGCAGTCAGTGTAAAGGCTGAACGACCAGCGTGATCCTCCAATTGCTTCCTCATTTTCAAATTGCCCTATTTCTCCAAGGCAGGCGCATTAAAAAATAGGGAGAAATTAACAGGTGTGGAAAGAAAGTTACCTTTAACTAAGTTGAATATACATACCGGACTTGCAGTTCCACAAAGCTATAACAGCAAATGTGGTACATTTTGGTCAAGCGCCTGTTCTGCTGCTTGTTTGTTGACAGCACCATATACCGTTTTAAGATCAGCACAGAAAGTTTTTCTGTCTTTCCAAACCACGTATTTGCAACTGTTACGAATCTGGTATGCGATGCAGATTTGGGGAAAACGCATTTAATACCATCGGTAAATCCTTTGAGGTTATCGGTACAGACGACCAGTATATCTTCCAAACCCCGGGCCTTCAGATCTGTCAATACCCCCATCCAGAAAGAAGCGGATTTTGATTCAGCCATCCACATGTGTACATTCCTGCCGATGTTGACCCACCATTCTTGTTTATGTTGACCCATCATTCCTGCATGATGACCCACCCATTTTAATGGAAGGATTGTTTAGATGTCCCGGGAGTATTCCTGCATGATGACCCACCTTTTGGGTTCCCTGTACCGTTTATTCTTGGATATTGACCCAGCTACTTGGACAGGGTTTGCTTTTCAAAGAACTGTCATTCCTGCATGCTGACCCACCTTGCGTTGCTAAAGAGTAAGGCTTTTTGATTGTCATTTGCTCCTCAAAAAATAAAGGAGCATGGCACAAAAACCCTTAGCAATGGAACAAGTAAAACAAGTACTTCAACTTTATAACGATGGTATTTCCATCCATGAGATTACCCGCCGTGTGGGTATCAGCCGCAATAGTGTACGCAAGTATCTTTTTCGTTTTAAAGAGGTAAAAGCGCCTCTATCAGATCAGCAACTGGCTGATAAGGCTTATGATAACGATCTGATAGAACTGGAAGCTGAACGGCTGAGGCAGTTGACCGCTCATTTTACTACTGCCGGCTCAGAGCTTTCAAAAACCGGGGTTACCCGGCAGTTGCTGTGGCAGGAGTACCTAACCCAGTATTCTGATGGATATAGCTACAGCCGATATTGTTATCACTTAAGCCAGTACTTTAAAAATCGTGACCTGTCCATGCACCTGGAGTACCAGTGTGGTGATATGATCATGATTGATTTTGCCGGCAAAAAACAATATTATGCAGATACAGACACCGGGGAACGGATAGCCTGCGAGGTATTTGTAGCCATTATACCTTTTAGCGGGCTTATCTTTTGCACAGCAGTCCCATCACAGCAAACGGCAGATTTTACCCACTGTATCAATAGTATGTTGAAGTTTTACGGCGGCGTACCTGCCACCATTGTTTGCGATAACCTTAAAACAGCCGTCAGGCGTACCGATCGCTACGAGCCGCAGTTTACCGACATCTGCGAACAACTTTCTGAGCACTACCATACTACTTTTACTGCCACACGTCCTTATAGTCCCCGCGATAAAGCAATGGTAGAACGGGCTGTGAACATAGTATACACCCATGTATATGCGCCTTTGCGTCATCAGACATTTACCAGCCTCGCTGCCCTTAACACAGCTATGCAACAGCAATTGGTGTTCCTTAACGGCAAACCCTATAAAAATACACCCTACAGCCGCCGCTGGTTTTTTGAACAGCAGGAACGTGCTGTGCTTAAGCCCTTACCACCAGAACGCTTTATTGCCAAAAAAGTGGTATGGCTTACCATACAGCGTAACTACCATGTGCAACTTAGCGAAAACCATCACTATTACAGCGTTCCTTACCAGCATGTAGGCAAAAAGGTGAAGGTGATCTATGACAGGGATACTGTAGAAGTTTACTTAGAAGGTAAACGCATTGCCGTTCATGTACGCAGAGGACATAGCAAAGCCTATACTACACTTGCCGAACACATGCCGCCTCACCACCAGAAAATGCAACAGATAAAAGGCTTCAACCGGGATGACCTGCTGACCCAGGCCGCCCGTATAGGCGCCAGCACAGTACAGGCAGTTACCCTTATGCTGGAAAACAGTATTTACATGGAGCAAAACTATAAAGCCTGTTTTGGTATGTTGATGTTACACAAAAAATACACGCCCCAGCGGCTGGAAGCCGCCTGTGCCAGAGCCCTTCAGGGAATGAGAGTAAACTATACTATGATCAAAAATATACTGGAACGGGGATTGGATAAACAAACACAGTTACCACTTAGTGGCTCCTCCATACCTGACCACAATAATATCCGCGGAAAAGATCACTATCAATAATCATCAAAAACAAATTAAATCACAGAAACAAATCCATTATGAACTCAACACAAACCTTACAACAAATGCACGGGCTCCGTCTTCAGGGAATGTACCAGGCTTACAGATCGCAACTGGAGCTACCGATGAACCAACAACTGGAAAGTCATGAGCTTATTGCACATCTTACACAATCAGAAGAGCTCAACCGCGCCAATGAAAAAACGGCTTATTATCTTAAACTGGCTAAACTTCGGTTACCCGCCACATTGGAGCAGATAGAGTGTGGCGCTTCGCGCAATCTCTCCAAACAGCAACTGGCAACGTTAGCAGAAGGACTTTATCTCAGCAATGGTGAAAACATTCTTATAACCGGAGCCACCGGTTGTGGCAAAAGTTTTATGGCATGCGCGCTAGGTCACCAGGCTTGTTTACAGGGATATAAAACCACTTATCTGAACATGAACCGGCTCATTGAAAAAGTAACTCTTTCTAAATTAGACGGCTCTTATATTAAACTACTCAACCACCTGGAAAAGCAAACCCTTATCATATTGGACGACTTCGGCCTACAGCCCCTATCACAGGAAATAAGACTTACCCTTTTGCAATTACTTGAAGACCGGTATGGTAAGAAGAGTATTATTATAACTTCCCAGTTGCCCATCGCTAAGTGGTATGAATATATAAACGATCCTACTCTTGCTGATGCTATTATGGACAGATTGACAGCTAATGCCAACCGTATTGAACTAAAAGGGGAATCCCGGAGAAGAAAAAAATCGGGCAACTCTTAATACTCATACGTATTTTTATCATCTCATCAAGTTCTTACTCTTATTGCCCGCAAGCGGGGTGGGTCAACATCCAGGAACACTGGGTCAACATGACAAGAATTTACACACATGCCCAGTACTTCTTTTAATCCATCATTTTTTACCCCGATTACCAGATAAATGCACTTGTTGATATACTTGCCGTTTTGTTTTACTTTAAGTACAATGCCATCCATCCGTCCACACAGTAAAAAAAAGGCTTCCAATGGTCTGATCTGCCATTCTTTGACATGCTCGATAATACGATTGGTCACGTTGGAGATGATGCCTTCGCTGACATCAACGCCACATACTTCTTTGACCTGACCGCAGATATCCGAAGTGGTCATGCCCCGGCTACACATGCCGATAATCAATTCCTCGAGCTTATTGCTCATCCGTGAACCTTTAGGGATAAGCTGGGGCTCGAATTCGCTGTTGCGGTCCCGGGGGATGTTAAGTCCCAGGTCACCAAGTGATTCCGTCTTTACTTTTTTGGAATAAGATCCATTGCGGCTGTTGCCGCTGTTGTGGCCTTCCTTGCTATGCTTTTCATAGCCCAGATGTTCATCAAGCTCACCCTTGAGCATCTCCTCGGCACCTTGCTTGTAAAGCTCACTGAAAAAGGATTGAAAGTCTTCTTTACTTTTAAACTGCTTGAAAGCCCTTGGGAGATTTAAAATTTACCGCCGTCCCCGTGCAGGTTCCGCTCGTTTGGTTTGGCTACGCTGCGCCTCACTTCGCTCCACCTGCACGGGTTGTTAACTCTTCTATACAGTTACTTAAAACTATTTACACAAAAACTAAATACTACCGACTTTTTTAGGCTTCTGTAAAATTTATTATTTTTTTATTTATGCGACAATCAACAATTCATTTGTATATATTTTAGAATAATGTATTTAATTTTTTTCATTGGATTTTATTGAACAGACAAGAGTATCTAACTACTTAAGAGCATTTTTTATCGCCTGGGCAACAAGGCTATCATCAATTTCTTCAAGGTATGTATTGGTTTGAAATTCAGTTTCATGTCCCATTGCCTCCTTAATAATTGAAATATCTACTTTGTTCTTTCTCAGGTTAGTTGCAAATGAGTGCCGCGAAACATAAGAGGTAAGATGCTTTGGACACCCGATTTGCTTTTCAAATTCCAAAAGATCTTCATTAAAGTCTTTTAATGCACTATCAATGCGGGCAGCGATCTTTCGTGGCGTATCATGATGCAGATCCAGGATAGGGAAAACATAGTTGTCTCCACTTTGCATCGGATATTTCTTAAAGATCTGAACTATTTTCCAGGCTTTGGGATGGAGCTCAAAACTGTAGTGACGTTTATTTTTTGATCGTTTATAATTAATATGGCCATTGCTCACATGTTCTTCATGCCTGAGTTTAGCCATATCTGTGAAATTCATCCCACGGCAATAATAGCTGAATAAAAAATACCGCTGGGATCGGAAAAGCCTTGAGCCGTAATCGTGGTTAAGTTGCTCAATCTTTTTAATATAAACTTCTGATATTGCCCTTTTTCTCGTTTTAATTCTTTTATAGGGCTGAAAACTAATACAATTCCGGGGATGGTGTTCCTTTGGACATATGCCCCTTTTTATGGCAAGATTCCAAAGCGAATAGAAAGTGCGCAGGTAATTGCTTTTTGTAGATTCAGTCTTAAGTGTTCTTATATGGTTTTCTAAACCAAGGAAATCTTCTTGCTTTAATTCCAAAAAATGTTTATCTCTGTAATGAAACAGATGGTTGGAAATAATGCCTTTGTTAGCCTTAAAAACATCTGCATAACCAGTCCTGCCTTGTTTTTCAAGTTCTTCAATGATTTCGTCATAAAATTCCAATACCCGTTTCTTAGGCGTGGCAATGACCGTCTTTTCAGGTTTTTTTTCCACACGCGTCTTTAATTCCTTTATGGTAATGACCTCCCCTTGTTTTTTTGCAAACTTCAATTCGAAGTCTATATCTTCTTTGATTTCCTTAATTTTGGAACACAGGTTCCTGTAGTCGGGATGGGAGGGGAGGGGCTCCTTATTTTCGAGGTCCCAATGCTGCGCTTTGCATGACAGATTTGTGCTAATGTATTCAACATTTCTAAAGTTTGTCATCCTCACTTTTACCGTAAATCCTTCATCTTTGAGCTGGTGGTATTTCCACAGCACACTTTCGCAGACCACTTGCATACCAATATTTTTTTTTAGGTTTTTAAAACATTTTTAAAACTAACGGATGATGCTATTTGTTTCCATTTGATTAGCTACAGGATGTTGTAATCCTTACTGGGTAAGGCTTTTACGAAGATAATTCATAAAATTTGAAAAGCAATGGTGTTAGGCTTAGGGTGGGATGGCATGCAAAAGGTCACCGGTTCGACTCCGGTAACCTCCACCACCAATAAAGGCCCGCATTACAGTGGGTCTTTTTTAGTTTATGTTGTTTACGGTATACATTTTACATTCTACCATTTTAGATCAATATTACATTGGTCAGAGTGAAGCTATGGAAGACAGACTTTTTCGGCATAATAATTCTGGAAGTAAGTCGACTAAAAAAGCGAACGACTGGTTATTGGTTTATTCAGAGGTTTTTGAAACGCGGAGTGAGGCAGTTAAAAGAGAGACTGAAATCAAAAAGAAAAAGAGCCGGAAATATATTGAGTGGCTGATCAGTTCAGTTGGTTAGCGCGTCCCGCAAGCATGCGGGAAGGTCACCGGTTCGACTCCGGTAACCTCCACCACCAATAAAGGCCCGCATTACA
>CALMQS010000016.1 GCA_937871285.1 uncultured Sphingobacteriales bacterium
TAAGGCTGGGAGATGGTTTGTCCCTCACCGATAGGAAAAGCCCTGTCTTCATAAGAAATCTGGTCAAAGGCCAGGTCCATAAAAAAATGCCTGGGAATATTATTCATAGCCTCCAGCACTTTTTGATCTGAAATGCCTTTTGCCTGCAAAGCAGCAATTAGTTTTCGGCGCAGGCCTTTGTGCCGGTATTCATCTTCATACTTTTTCATGTGTGGCTGCAAGATAAAAAATTGATTGATTAAAAAAGATGATCTTTGCCATAGCTGCTAAACAATTCCAATTGAATGTGCTTATTTTGAATTGAAAACAGGCGAATATGCGCGTTATGCTTCCCGCAATTTTTTTTATTTTTTGCATGACCCCTTCTTTTCTCATTGCCCAGCATGTTGAAATGCTGCAAAGCGGAACCACCATCTCCATAAGAGGACTGAGCGTGGTGAATGATAAAGTAATATGGGCAAGCGGAACCAATGGAACCGTTGGCAGGTCTGCCGATAGCGGCAACACCTGGAAATGGATGCAGGTGAAGGGATTTGAAAAAGCGGACTTTAGAGCTATAGAAGCTTTTGATGCAGCTACCGCTATTATTATGGCTATTGCAGATCCGGCTTATATTTTAAAAACGAATGATGGAGGTAATAGCTGGAAAGTAGTTTTTGAAGACAGACGTAAAGGCATGTTCTTAGATGCCATGGCTTTCTGGAATGAGCAAAGCGGTATAGTAATCGGCGACCCGCTGGAGGAAAAGCTATTTATTGCCAGAACTTTTAACGGGGGCGATACCTGGCAGGGTTTGCCGGATGAAAACTACCCGGTTGCACAACAGGGAGAAGCGCTGTTTGCCGCCAGCGGTACCAATATACGGCTGCTCTCCAAACAGGAAGCCTGTTTTGTAACCGGCGGAAGTGTATCCAGGCTATTCATACGTAACAGGATCATTAACCTTCCGGTGGCGCAGGGCAAAGCAACAACCGGCGCCAATTCTATAGCCGTATATAATAACCAAAAACAAAAGCCGGCGAAATACATGGTAGTGGTGGGTGGCGATTTTAGTGCAGATACTGTTACAGCACAAAACTGCGCGGTAAGCAAAGACGGCGGCAATACCTGGCAAACACCGGAAATATCACCAGGGGGGTACCGCAGTTGTGTTGAATTCATTACTAAAAAAAGGCTGATCACCTGCGGCACAACCGGTATTGACGTATCTGACAACGGCGGCATGCGCTGGAAATTGATCAGCAGCGAAGGTTTTCATGTATGCCGCAAAGCGAAGAACGGGAAAATGGTATTTCTTGCAGGCAAAGAGGGAAGGATAGCGAAGTTGGTATGGTGAAACGGATGCGAAGGATTTGAGATTTGAGATTGAATCCATTTGGGTTTCGGATTTTAGATTTACAGTTTATTGTTTATTGTTTATGGTTGCATTCGCTTCGGATTTGAACGTCATTGCGAGACCCTAAACGGATATGAATGATGCGTAATATTTTTTAAGGGTCGAAGCCTGCCTACCGGCAGTAGGCAATCTCCTGATGGCGAAGGCGGATTTTTTTTGTTTACAGTTTACAGTTTATGGTTGTATTTGCTTCGGATTTAGGATTTCAGACTTCGGATTTATTTGCTTCCTGATGCTTTGTATTCCTCCTTCTCCCGTTCCATATTCCCAGCTTTTCCGCAAAATTCAAAAAATATTACATTTGCATGATGAAGTTCGTGGAAAAGAAGCCCGTGAGGGTTGCCATACTCGACCTGTATGAAGGCGTAGCTAACCAGGGCATGCGATGCATCAGGGAAATATTGAACCAATATGGTGAAGCCAATTTCCTTGATATGGAATGGGATGAGTTTGATGTTCGCCAGCAATTAGAAGTACCCGATACCTCTTATGATATTTATATCTCCAGCGGCGGACCCGGAAGCCCCTTAGAAAGCAAAGGCAGCAACTGGGAGAATGCTTATTTTCGCTGGCTGAACCAGGTAGAAGCATGGAATAATAATCCCGGCCACCAGCAAAAAAAATATGTTTTTTTCATTTGTCATTCTTACCAGCTTATATGCCGCCATTACCGGCTTGCAGAGGTGAGTAAACGAAGATCAACCGCATTCGGTGTTTTCCCTGTTCATTTGCTGGACGAAGGGAAAGAAGAAGCTATTTTTGACGGATTGAACGACCCCTTCTACGCTGTTGACAGCCGCGACTACCAGGTAACTACCCCCAATTACAACCGTCT
This sequence comes from uncultured Sphingobacteriales bacterium, assembly GCA_937871285.1. GTDB lineage: Bacteria > Bacteroidota > Bacteroidia > Chitinophagales > Chitinophagaceae > Agriterribacter. The sequence goes on from CALMQS010000016.1 coordinate 2,232, forward strand.
TGAAAAAATGGGCGCTGCTGTGCTTTGTATAGAAAAAGAAAGACCGCATGTGCCTTTGGAAAGAGCCGTAATGGCCATTCGTTTTAATGCATATATGATCGGCACCCAGTTTCATCCCGAAGCCGATGCCATAGGCATGAGTATGTACCTGCAGCGTGAAGACAAAAAAAACAGCGTAATAGCAACATACGGCGAAGCCAAATGGGCATCCATGATCGAACAGTTAAACGACCCGGATAAAATACTGTGGACCTATTCGCATGTGCTCCCTAATTTTCTTAACCAGGCTGTAGAGCACCTGCAAACAGCGGAAGTATAATATATAATATTTACCTTCCCTGTAAACTCATTCGCCATGGTACCCCACTTACGAAAAGCATTCAATGAAGCATTTACCCCGGGCCGGTATCAAACATTTTTAAACGACCTGGATAGCCTTCATCCCGGCGCTATTGCATTCAGAGTGGCTGAAACACCCGTATTTGCAGATAAAGCCTTTACACAAAAAATGTTAGACGCCTGTGAAAGCATCATAGATACTATTACGGCTCCCGGGTTTAAAGACATAACGGAAAGGGCTATCCCCCAAAATGAATTTGTGCCGGGCGAAACGCCCCACAGCCATATGATCGCTTTTGATTTTGGCGTTTGTATTAATGAAGACCATGAACTGGAACCTCAGCTTATAGAAATGCAGGGCTTCCCTACCCTGTTTGGCTTCCAGGCCTACTATCCCGAAATAGTGAAAAAGCATTTTGACATACCTGCAAATTACAGCCACTACTTAAACGGGTACGACCAAACCACTTATTTGGCCATGCTTAAAAAACTGCTGCTGGGTAACCATGCCACAGAAAATGTAGTGCTGCTTGAAATAAAGCCCCATGAGCAAAAAACAAAAATAGATTTTTACTGTACACAGGATTATACCGGCATTCAACCCGTTTGTATAACGGAGCTGACAGCCGAAGGAAAAAATTTGTTCTACCTGAACAATGGTAAAAAAACGGCAATCAAAAGAATATACAACCGGGTAATTTTCGACGACCTGAAATCGCAGTCCGGCCTGGTGACCGGCATAGACATTACAAAGGAATGGGATGTGGAATGGATACCCCACCCCAACTGGTTTTACCGTATCAGCAAATTCACTCTGCCTTTTATTCATCAGCCGCATGTGCCCAAAACTTATTTTTTAAACGAGGTTAAACAAATACCGCAGGATTTGGAGAACTATGTATTAAAGCCATTGTTTTCTTTTGCAGGGCAGGGGGTGATCATAGATATTGAGCCCGCGGATCTTGCCAAAATAAAGGATCCCGAAAACTGGATACTGCAACGCAAAGTAAAATACGCAGATATTATACAAACTCCGGATATACCCGCCAAAGCCGAAATAAGATTGATGTACGTATGGCCCGATGGCGATGCCCGTCCGCATGCAGCCATTAACCTGGCACGCCTGAGCAAGGGAAAAATGATTGGTGTGCGTTACAATAAAGACAAAACATGGGTAGGCGGCTCCGTATGTTTTTTCGAAACTTATTAACCTTATTTAACCTTGCAAAACAAAGCCGGCAGCATTTAGGTTGTAGCTTTGATCAACAATCTTTTCGTATGAAAAGGCCATCAGTACTTTTAGCTTTATTTACGGCTTATGCCATTACCGGCTTTGCACAGCAAAAAACAGTTGAGCGTGCCATTGTAAAGTCCAAAACGGCCGTCACTTTTCCTCAAAACATAAGCAGGAACGCCGGGGGAGATGACGATGGGAATACCGGCTTTGGCGCAGCCGGAGGTATGGAAAGCAAAAGCACGGTGTACTTTAAAGGCGATATGATCAAAACCTATAGTGAAAGTGATTTTGGAAATACCACGGTGATCATTGATAAAAAGGATAAAAAGACCACTACGCTCACAGAAGCTATGGGACGTAAAACCGGCTTTTACAGTACCGAGGCAGATGAAGCGGTTATGCGGCAGCGTATGGATTCGATAAGGCAGGCACGCGGGCAACAGGCAAACAGCCAGAACAACACCGAAGCGCCGGAAGCTGAAATTATTAACAGCAATGAAACCAAAAAAATTGCAGGATATACCTGCAAAAAAGCGATCATACAAACAAAAACCAGGCAGGGAGTAATAAATGAAGCTATTGTATGGTACACGCCCGATTTTAAAATGCCTCCCGGCTATCCTATGGCGGGCAATACCGGCGGTGGCGGTTTTGGCAGGGGAATGCGCGGGCAGGGAGGCGGAGGTTTTGGTATTACAGGATTGGATAAGATTGATGGTTTTGTGATGAGTTATGAAGTGAAACGGCCCAATGGCTTTGAAATGAGCATGGAAGTAACCAAAGTAGAGCTTGACCCCGCTATAGATGATAAGGTTTTTGAAATTCCTAAGGGATTTGATGTTAAGCCCATAGGAGAAATGCGGGGGCAGTTTGGACAGGGCGGCAGGGCAAGCCGGAATGCAGGGAACAATAATTAAGTTAGTTTTGGGGCTATTTATAATCAGTAAGGACCTTCAGCAATGAAGGTCTTTTGCTTTAGGAGGAGTGAAGATCAGGTATCAGGGTGAGTACCTGCTAATGACAGGCTGAGTACTTCTCCTCTCACTTCTCATCTTTCTTTTCTCCGTTGAATTTTTCAGTTTGCAGTTTATCGTTTGTGGTTTCTGGTTGCATTTCGTTCCGGATTTCGGATTTTCTTCTTCAGATTTGGCATTTGAATTTTATCCGCCCCGGCGGACAGGCTTGCCTGCCGCAGGCAGGTTTGGTTCTTGTTATTTGGTTCTTGATGCTTTGTATTTCTTTAGAGTTGCAAGTC
>CALMQS010000017.1 GCA_937871285.1 uncultured Sphingobacteriales bacterium
AAAAATTCCTGCAAAGGTAACAGAAACAAAAATTGTTTGGCTGATTAAATACATACACCTACCTTTGCGCCTCCTTAATACTGAAGCGGATGAGTGAAATGAGATTTTAACAGTATGCAGGGATAGCAGTTCAGAAATTTTATTACCTTAATATCGCGAGGTAGAGCAGCGGTAGCTCGTCGGGCTCATAACCCGAAGGTCGGAAGTTCGATCCTTCCCCTCGCAACAACAGAAGCGTCACTGTAAAAGGTGGCGCTTTTTCTTTATATACCTGTGAAGTTTCATGCCTTTTTGTGGTTTGCCGTTTTGCAAGTATTTTCGCAGCTCAATTCAGGTATCAAAAGGGCGACTCCGTTTTCTGCCTGGATCTCATTCTTTACCAAATACATAATTCTGTTATGGCATACGATGTAATTGTTTTAGGCAGCGGCCCCGGCGGATACCCGGCGGCGATCCGGGCTTCACAGTTGGGATTTAAGGTAGCGATCATTGAAAAAGAAAGTTTGGGCGGCATTTGCCTCAACTGGGGATGCATACCTACCAAAGCGCTGCTGAAAAGCGCGCAGGTATATGAATCTATGAAGCATAGTAAAGATTACGGGCTGGAAGCTACAGATGTTAAACATAATTTTGAGGCCGTTATTAAACGCAGCCGCGGCGTAGCCGATAAAATGAGCAAAGGCGTACAGTTTTTAATGCGGAAGAATAAGATTGATGTGATCATGGGATATGGTAAGCTTAAGGCAAAAGGACAAATTGAGGTAACCGCCGCTGACGGGAAAACACAGTTGGTGGAAGGAAAATATATTGTGATAGCCACAGGGGCACGTTCGCGCCCGTTACCCAGCCTGCCTATTGACGGTAAAAAAATAATTGGTTACCGCGAAGCCATGGTATTGGCCCAACAACCTAAAAGCATGATCGTTGTAGGCAGCGGCGCCATAGGTGTGGAGTTCGCTTATTTCTATAATTCGATCGGCACCAAGGTAACTATTGTTGAGTTTTTACCCAGGATTGTGCCGGTAGAAGATGAAGAAATTTCAAAGGAACTGGAAAAGCAATTCAAAAAGCAGGGCATAACGGTTTATACCGGTAGTGAGGTAACCAGCGCAGATACCAGCGGCAGCGGAGTAAAAGCCAAAGTAAAAACCGCTAATGGCGAAATTACCCTCGAGGCAGATATTATACTGAGCGCTGCAGGCATTGTAGCTAATATTGAGAACATAGGACTTGAACAGTTGGGTATTAAAACAGAGAAAGGAAAAGTTACGGTAGATAAATACCAGCAAACCAATGTAGCGGGCATTTATGCTATTGGCGATTGCAGTCCCGGTCAGGCACTGGCGCATGTTGCCGGCAAAGAAGGAATTGTGGCCGCCGAACACATGGGATATAACGAAAAGAAATACCCGCACCTGCCCGAAACAGTGGATTACAACAATATCCCAGGCTGTACCTATTGCACACCGGAAATTGCCTCTATCGGTTATACCGAAAAAGCGGCAAAAGATGCCGGTTATGAGCTTAAGATAGGAAAGTTTCCGTTTATAGCCTCCGGCAAAGCAAGCGCTGCAGGCGCCACGGATGGTTTTGTTAAGGTAATTTATGATGCCAAATACGGTGAATTCCTGGGCGCACACCTGATCGGCTATAATGTAACAGAGATCATTGCCGAAGTATCGGTTGCCCGTAAATTAGAAACCACCTATCACGAAATACTTAACGCTTCCCACCCGCATCCTACCATGAGCGAGGGTATTAAAGAAGCTACCGCAGCCGCTTACGGAGAAGCGATAGATATATAAATGAGTGGTAAGTAGTAAGTAGTAAGTAGTAGGTAGTAAGTGGTAAGTTGGTAAGGAGAAGATGCGGCCGGTACCCGGCGTAAGGGGGGCAGACCGCATCTTTGCGTTTCGTCACATCAAACCCCGCTTTCATCACATTTTAATAATAGCATAGCTTATCTGCTTTACTATTGCATAAACTTACCGGTTATGCAAATAAAGAAATTAGAGCCCTGGGGAGCAGTGATCATTCTCCTCCTTTATATGTTTGTAAAAGCGTTTGAAAGCGTTAGCCTTTCCTCCGGCGCTTTACTACATAAGTACGGGCAGGAAGCTATCCGCTATCATCTTGTTTTTGATTATTACAAGTATTATCTCATACCGCAGCTTACGCTCGTAGTAGTGGTTGCAGTTGTTCTTTTTGCACTGAATTTTAAAATACTTCCCCGTCAAATAGGGAAAAGTAACTATCCCGCTGTTGCCGCTTCCCTTTTTATATCATTTGTGCTGGTATTCCTGGCAGCATTGATCTGCAATACCTGGCTCCGTTACGCCCTCTATGCCATATACGATACAAAAAGAGGAGCCGATATGCAGGTAATGAAAGAATCATTCGGACAAACCCTGCTAATTTTCCTGTTGTTTGCCGCCTATTACCTGTGCAAAATGCTGGCAGTGTGGTTGCATAAGGAAGCATTAAAAGACAAGCCTGTATATAAAAAAATATTTACTGAAGTTATAATAACAGGTTGGTCGTGGATAATGCTGCTTGGCTTTACTTTAATTTTCAGGGAATATATTTTTCGATGGGTTCCCGGGTTTGTTCTGTTGTTGCTGCCCTTCTATATTGCCCTTTTCTTTTTATGGGTTTATTTTTTTTTACCCCGGTTTGCAGTACACGCCAAAAAAAGAAAATTATTACTTCCCTCTTTGCTTATTATTATTGTTTTTGGCATTCCATTGTTTGTACTGTTCGTTAAGCTTTCCGGCGCAGCCGGAAATGAAGGTGTATTTTTTTCCGTTGTCTTTTTTATTGTAGGCCTGCTATGGGTTACCTGGTTGCTGGCACGCTTCTATTTTGATCAGCAAAAAGAAAAATTAAAAGAGATACAGTTCCTTAAGCAAACGGTTTCTCAAAAAAGCGCCGATATAGATTTCCTGCGTTCCCAAATCAATCCTCATTTTTTATTTAACGTGCTCAATACCATTTACGGCACTGCCCTGCAGGAAAATGCCGACCGTACGGCGGAAGGCGTGCAGAAATTAGGAGACATGATGCGGTTTATGCTGCAGGAGAACCAGGAAGAAAAGATACCTCTGGATAAGGAGATCAATTATTTAACAAATTATATTGACCTGCAGCGGCTCCGCACGCTTACATCGCCTGATATAGCCATAGACCTTACTATAAAGGATAAAGATTGCCGGCATTACATCGCTCCCATGCTGCTCATTCCTTTTGTTGAAAACGCTTTTAAGCATGGCATCAGCCTGAAGGAAAGATCGTGGATAAAAATTAACATATCGTGTGATACTGAAAATCTTTATTTCGATGTTTATAACAGCGTTCATCTTCCAAAAGAAGATGATCCCGAAAAGAACCGTTCCGGCATAGGACTGGAAAATGTAAAGCAGCGTTTATCACTTTTATACCCCCATCAGCATGAACTACATATCAGATCAACAAACACCGAATTCTTCATCCACCTCACCATCCGGTTATAACGCCGAAGTATCTTCATGGGATAAAGTACTGTGGTGGATGGCCGCCGCCGATGCACGGCTGATGAAGGATTGCGGGCCAGACAGGTTCCGGTATACCGTGATAGGCTATACGGTAATGGCTACCTGGATATTTGCTACTTTGGCCTGGGGCTATTTCTTTTCCACTTTATTTGATGATATCCTCCTTATTTTACCGGCGGCGCTCTTTTTTGGATTTGTGATCCTGACCATTGACAGGGGGCTTATTGCCGGTATCAACAGCAACGGCGGAAAAAACCGCTGGCTGTCTTTATCCGTCCGGCTTGTGCTTGCCGTTACCATTGGCTTCTTTTTGTCGCAACCCGTGGTGTTAATGCTTTTTAAAAAAGATGTGGATGCGCACCTGCCAGTGGTAAAAGAAAAGAAAACAGCGGCATATACCCAACAAATACGCCAGGAAAATGCATTGCCATTGCAGGATGCCAGAGCGGAGATTGACCGTATCCGTAATGAACAAAAAGCCAGGGAACAGGAGATCCTTGATCTGAAAAATGCTTATATCCGTGAAACCGACGGTACGGGCGGTTCCGGAAAAATTGGCGAATACACCATAGCCCGGGTAAAGAAAATGGCCTACCTGAAAGCGGAAGAAGATATGATAGTCTGGAAAAGAACGATGCAGGCGCCTTTAGACAGTGCACTGGCGCAGGAAAAGAAAATAGAAAACAACATACAGGCACGTATAGGCGAATTTGAAACAGGTTTGTCAGACGGATTTCTTACCCGTATAGAAACCTTGGACGATCTGATGCTTGCCCATCCTCCGGTAAAATACCGCTACCGGCTGGTGATCATGCTGATTATGCTGATAGAGCTCATGCCCCTGCTCACGAAGCTCATGATGCCTTCGGGATTGTACGAAGAAAAAGTACAGGACGCCGTGCTGCAGAAAAAGCTGGCCTGGCAAAATGAAAGAGCTGCTTTTCATGAAGTGGAAAAAGAATTTTATGAAAAAGCGCTGGCTTCCGACAAGTATTTACAAAATGAAGTTATGGCTGAAATTGATGCGTACCGCCGGAAAGAGGCTGAAAATTATTTTAATCAATGGAAGCAAAATCCCGGCAAAGTAAGGCAGTTCTGGGAACAGTTGAAAAGCAAATTGCTGTATTTTAGCAGGAATTAAACCAGGAAGAAAACTCATCTTTAAGAATTAAAAAAGAAAAGAATTTCCAAAGCCTCCTGCTATTGCTGCGGCATTTCACTACCTTCTTATCATATTTTATGAAACAAATCATAGCCTTATTTATTATTCTTTCCACCTTTACAGCATCCTATGCTCAGCAGGGAGAAATTGTACAAACAGTTGGATGAAGTTTTGTAGTTTTATTCAATAACTCAAAACGAAGATGACGGCAACATTAAATCTTCAGGCTTACATTTTTTAAATGCTGCACACTATCGCCATAGATGATGAACCCATTGCACTGGAAGTGGTTAAATCACTTTCAGCAAAAGTGCCTTTTGTAGACTTACAGGCCTGCTTCACCAATGCCTTTGAAGCGCTGGAATATATACAGCAACAAAAAACCGATCTCGTTTTCTTAGATATTAAAATGCCCGATATCAGTGGTATTGACTGGCTAAAGGCTGTTGCCCGGCCACCCATGATTATTTTTACTACCGCCTACAGTGAACATGCGGTGGAAAGCTTCGAACTGGATGCGGTTGACTATCTTTTAAAGCCATTTTCACTTGCCCGTTTTTTAAAAGCAGCCAATAAGGCCAATGAATTGTACCGGTTAAAATCTTCCGCTTCCGTTCAGGAAATCAATCCTGATCATGTATTTATAAAAAGCGGTTACGAGCAGGTCAGGGTAAACTTTGATGATATTGTATACCTGCAGAGTGCGGGCAATTATGTGCATTTTATTCTTGCTGAAAATAAAATACTTTCCAGGCTTACCATGAATGAAGTAGAGTCCCTGCTTCCTGCTGTTCAATTTACCCGCATTCATCGCTCCTATATTGTTGCCAATAATAAAATTACCCGCATGGATAAATATAATATCCGGATAGATGATATTTGCCTGCCGGTAGGTCCGGGTTACAGTACTGTAATTGAACAAATCGTAAAGTGAGTGACGATGAAGCCCGAAGTTGAAAATTCGAAATCCGGAGAGAAGCATCAAGAACCAAATGACAAGAACCAAATAAAATTCAAATGCCAAATCCGAAGAAGAAAATCCGAAATCCGAAGGAGGACGCCCCTGTAACCTGTACCTTGCGACTTGCAACCATAAATCACAAACTATAAGCCAAAAATAAAATCCGAAGCGAGATGCCATTTCAACCACGCCTGCCGGACGGGCAGGTATTAAATTTCAAATTTCAATTCCGCTAATGTCCAATCCCTTTTTTCAATTCAAACAATTTACTATACACCACGATCAGTGCGCTATGAAAGTTTGTACCGATGCGTGCATACTGGGCTCATGGTTCGCAGGAAAGATACCAAAGGAAAGCAAAGTGCTTGATATTGGCGCGGGCTCAGGACTACTGACCCTGATGCTGGCACAAAAGGTGAAAGCGCAAATTGATGCTATTGAAAAAGATGCGCAGTCTTTTAAACAGATGACGGAAAATATTGAGCGGAGCAAATGGAAAGATACGATCAATGCGTTTATGGGTGATGCCATTACTTATGCGTTCCCGCAGTTATATGATTTTATCATCTGCAATCCACCGTTCTATGAAAATGATCTGAAGTCGGGCAATGAAAAGAAAAACCTGGCCAAACACGATACGGGTTTAACATTAGAAATACTTATAAAAATCATTGATGAAAACCTGGCTGCATCTGGCAGCTTTGGCATTCTTTTGCCCTGGCATCGCACAGAACAATTTGAACAGCTTGCTTTAGATAAAGGATTTCATTTGCATGAAAAGCTCCTGGTGAGACAAACACCGCAGCATGGTTTTTTCCGGAGCATTTTACATTTTACCCGGAGCAGCATCAATACGGGGCAAACCGGGGAACTCATCATCAAACAAAAAGACGGAAACTATAGCAGCGCTTTTACAGCCCTGCTGAAAGATTATTACCTGCATTTATAAAAATGCTTTTTCACTGCAACAGCCTACAGCCCCGCATAGTTTTTCAAATATTCATAAGGCGGAGTAAGTTTTCCTTTATCGGTAATGGTTGCCCTTTCAATCATCGGCGATCCGCCTTTCACCAAGTCTTCCAGTATGTATTTTATTAACTGCTCGCCAAAATAACGGGAGGCGTCACGCGGTAATTCATTGGGCAGGTTGCCTACCGCAACAATATCAACCGAGTCTTCAAGATAGGGTGCCGTTTTCGTAAAGGTTTGCCTGTCTACACCATATACCGGGTCTTCCATAGTTTGGTCGCCGAGGTTAACAGGAACGGAGCCATTGATATCATCCGTAATATCGGCAATGGTTTGTATGATAAACCTGTCGGAACTGATGGCTTCCTTTTCAAACAGGCGGGGCATGTTTTGCTCCCAGTATACGCCGTTCAGTAAAATATCTGTTTGTTCTGCATACGGCAAAAAAGTGCAGGTATACTGCTCCGGGTGATCATGGAAATCAATGCGGCTATAGCTGCCCGTGCGTTTGTGCCGGTACAGCCCGGCTCCTTTTAACTGCGTATATACAGGGTAGGCAAAGCGGCGGCTCAAATATTCATCGGGCTCCACTTCGTGAATACCCACCAGGTTCATGATCTCAAGTATGCCATGCGCCACGCGCCCCGAGCCGGTTACCGCTATCTTTACATTCGGGATACGCAACCCAAAGTAGGTATGAATGAGTTCCCGGAAGCTTCTTTGTTTATAAACCCTTTCCAGGTTATACCATCCTGTGCGTTTACCATAGGCCATTAAACCATTATGTGCGCCTACCACTCCTGCAAAAAAGCCAAAACCAATGATCCGTTGCCCGTCTTCATGCTCAAGGCATTCGTAATCTATCAGCGTTATTTTTTGTTCAATTACCGCATGGAGCATTTGCTGATTCTGTGGCTGCTGTTTTTTGGTGTGTGAAAAGAACAGGTAGGTTTTACCGGGGATAAGCATATCAACAGGTACTTCCTTAATACCGAACAATATATCACAGTTGCTCATATCTTCTTTTACTTCAATGCCTGCGGCCCTGTATTCTTTATCGGTAAAACAACGAAGTGAAGCGCTTTGTACGATAACGCGCACATTATCCGAATGCTTATGTATCCATTTGCACTGGGCCGGCGTTAAAGCCACCCGGTTATCAGCAGGATGCTTGCCTTCTCTTATTAGCCCTATTCTGATCATACCCGTAAATATAAATGGTAAAAAGAAGCTATGCTATCAATTTTATCTTACAACGAAAATTGGTAAAAAAATTATTGCTATTCGTAGCGGAATATGTAATATTGCAACCCTTAATAAAGCATCCCTTATTTAAGGATTTTCTAATTGTCTGTCGCCCGGATGGCGGAATTGGTAGACGCGCCAGACTCAAAATCTGGTATTGGCAACAATGTGCAGGTTCGATTCCTGTTCCGGGCACAC
>CALMQS010000018.1 GCA_937871285.1 uncultured Sphingobacteriales bacterium
GCGGGCCGCCCCGGCTGGTGTCCCACCAGCCGGCGACAATTTGAAATGCACCCCGCTGCTTTGGCTTTCTGTATTTTCATTTAGATTTGCTTTATGATAACATATGAAGAAGCGCTTACACTGCTTATACAAAATGCTTTGCGGGAAGATATTGGCGATGGCGACCATACTACTTTAAGTTGCATTTCGCCTGATGCAAAAGGAAAAGCAATCTTAAAAATAAAAGAAGAAGGCATTTTAGCCGGAATGGAAGTAGCAGAAAAAATATTCAGGTATATGCAGCCTGATATCGTGTTCACTGCTTTTAAAAAAGATGGTGATGAAATGAGCATTGGCGAAACAGCTTTTGAAGTGGAAGCCAGGGTGCATACCATATTGCAATGCGAAAGGCTGGTATTGAACTGTATGCAGCGTATGAGCGGCATTGCTTCACTTACCCGTAAATACACCGATCTGCTAAAAGGCTATCATACCCAACTCTTAGATACCCGTAAAACCACACCCAATTTCCGCCTGCTCGAAAAAGAAGCGGTGCGAACGGGGGGAGGCTTCAACCATCGTATGGGCCTGTACGATATGATCATGCTGAAAGATAATCATATTGATTACTGCGGAGGTATTGAAAAAGCGCTGGAGAAAGCCTGGGCTTATGTACAGGAAAAAAGGCCGGGTTTGAAAATTGAAATAGAAACAAGGAATCTGGATGATGTAAAAAGGGTAGTGGCTTTTGGCAGGGCAAACCGGATCATGCTCGATAATTTTACACCGGAACAGATTACAGAAGCGTTGGAAGTAATTAATGGACAATTTGAAACGGAAGCCAGTGGCGGCATTAACCTGGCCAACATAGTTGACTATGCCCGTACGGGAGTAGATTTTGTAAGCGCAGGCGCCGTTATTCACCACGCGGTAAGCGCCGATCTAAGCTTAAAAGCGGTATTGATCTGAAAACATCCTCATTATGTCTAAAAAAAATAAACCCGATACCCGGGGGTATGTGTTTAGCACCGACCCGTCCTTTTCTTTTGAAGAAGAAAGTGCCGATATCAGTACATTACCCCCGGCGCAGCAACCTTTACGAATTGTGCTGGATACAAAGCGCCGTGCGGGGAAAACAGTTACCATCCTATACGGGTTTAAAGGCAGCAGCAATGATCTTGAAGCATTGGGAAAGAAATTGAAGAACTATTGTGGCACAGGTGGAGCTGTAAAGGACGGCGAAATCATTGTTCAGGGTGATCAGCGCGATAAGGTGCTGCAATGGCTGCAAAAAAATGATTACAGGAAAGCTTGTAAGGTATAGTAACAAGTTACAGGTTACAGGTTGCAGGTTGCACGCACAGGTATAAGGTGTAGGGGTGTAGGGTATAGGGTAATACGGTAATACTTACCACTCTGTCACTGATAGCTGAAGGCTGATAGCTCCTGATACCTTCTTCATAAATTCATCTTATCTCTTATCTTTGCGCCCTTATGGCAACCAACGATAATAACAAGTTTCAGGCGGTTATAGCACACGCCAAAGAATATGGATTTGTATTTCCCAGCAGTGAAATTTATGACGGGCTGAGCGCTGTGTATGATTACGGCCCCTGGGGCAGCGAATTAAAGAAAAATATCCGCGACTACTGGTGGAAAAGTATGACCCAGTTGCATGAAAACATTGTAGGTATTGATGCGGCTATTTTCATGCATCCCACCACCTGGAAAGCATCGGGGCACGTTGATAATTTCAGCGACCCTATGATTGATAATAAAGACAGCAAAAAAAGATACCGGGTAGATCATTTAATTGAAGCACATGCGGAAACCCTGTCTGGGGAAGCGGCTGCGGCTTTATTGGCTTCAATGGACAGGCTGCTTTCTGTGGATGATTTTGCAGGGTTAAAAAAACTGATTGAGGATAATAAAATCAAATGCGCCATCAGCGGTACCGGCAACTGGACGGACATACGCCAGTTTAACCTGATGTTCAAAACCGAATTTGGCGCTGTAGCTTCCGAAAATGAGGGCGACAATATGGTTTACCTGCGTCCGGAAACGGCACAGGGCATTTTTGTAAACTTTTTGAATGTGCAAAAAACCGCCCGCATGAAAATCCCTTTTGGTATTGCGCAAACCGGCAAGGCATTCAGGAATGAAATTGTGGCACGACAATTCATTTTCAGGATGAGGGAATTCGAGCAAATGGAAATGCAGTTCTTTGTACGTCCTGGTACGGAAGGAGAATGGTATAAATACTGGAAGCAGGCAAGACTGCAATGGCATTTGAGCCTGGGTATGCCCGCTGAGAAATACAGGTACCACGATCATGTTAAATTGGCCCATTATGCTAAGGAAGCCTGTGATATTGAATTTGAATTCCCTATAGGTTTTAAAGAAGTAGAAGGCATACACAGCCGCAGCGACTATGATTTAAGCCAGCACCAGTTGTATAGCAAAAAGAAGCTGCAGTATTATGATAATGATATTGATGAAGCAACCGGCAAGCCCTATGGCAATTATGTTCCCTATGTAGTGGAAACATCCATTGGTTTAGACAGGATGTTCCTGTCTGTGCTCTCTCATGCTTATGAAGAGGAAACGATTCCCAGGGAAGACGGGTCTTCCGACAGCCGCACCGTGCTGCGGATCCCTGCTAAAATAGCGCCTGTAAAACTGGCCATACTCCCTTTAACCAAAAAAGACGGTCTGCCTGAAATTGCAAGGGATATTATGAGAAGTTGCCAGGATGAATTTTATTGCTTTTATGAAGAGAAGGATACTATTGGTAAGCGTTACCGCCGTATGGATGCCATAGGTACACCGTTATGTATAACGGTAGATCATCAAACCAAAGAAGATAATACCGTTACCATCCGCTACCGGGATACCATGACGCAGGAAAGACTGCCTATTGATAAAGTAGTTGCACTTGTGAAGGAAAAGATCAGGTAGAAAGAGAGGAGGAAGGGTGAGGGATATTGTGAACAGCGAGGATGATCCATTTTATTTTGAGCTGTTCATTTGCCTGATTACCTTCCGTATAGATTGATCATTGATCATTACATCTTTTATTACCGCATCGCCGTTTAGAATACTTACTACCGCATAGGTTTTTTGGGTTGAATCCCTGGTGCTTTCGCGGTATGCCATTTCTGCTTTGGGCGCTTTAAATTCATCCATATAAAATGCATCAAAAGGATATTGCAGGTGAATGACCGCCGTATCCTTTTTCCTGTCAATATAGCTGATGGATGCTTGTACATAGTCGGTCTCTGCATGCGGCTTTTGCTTCACTATACTTTTGATCTTCGCAAAGCCATCCCTGTCTTTTTCAAGCAGCACATAAGCGTTCCCGTAATTGAAGAGGGCCGAATCCGGAGAAGTGGTTATAAACTCATTTTCTTTGAATGAAAGCGCAATATATCTTCCCTTAAAAGGATGCGAGGGATCCACCGGTTCGGTACGGAAATTGAAAATTTTCCCCTTTCGCAATACGGCTTCCTTATCCCATATCATTTTTCGGGGCACAAACCATTGTACAATAGCAATAATGATAAATGCTCCAATCGCAAATTGCTTCATAATAAAATTATTTTTTGGTGATCGCTTTTCTTTTTTTAACCATCATATAATTGGCAGCGAAAAAGCCAGTACCTGTAATAAGAAAGAAAAAGCCACGCCAAATAAAAGGAATCTCATCATCGAAAAATCGAAGAACCGCCAAAGTTGCTATAATTAACAAGCCAAAGTTCAATATGCCCAAATGATCCTGCAAAGCTCCTTTACGAATGAAGAAAACAGCCAGGAACAGTATCCAGAGGTTGATGAGCAGCACAGCAATATGAGGCATGTTCCGGAACGCCAGCAACAATATAAGCAGAACAAAGCCCGAAAAACCGGCGGGATCGAAAATGATATCTTTAGCAGCCCTGTAGCCTGATAATATAAGCCATCCTGCAATAATCAGTATAGCAATAGTGATATATAGAAACGGAGAAAAATATAGAGATGGCCGGTTAATGTCCGAATAACGGTAGGCATCTGTCCACGACCAGTCGAAACTCCAGAACATAAGGATGAAAATTGTTCCCAATGTTCCAACGATTAAAAAAGGGTTAGCGAATAATTTTTGGTCATTAAAATTTTTCAACCTGCCCAAAAGATAAAACACTGAAAACAAAGCAAGATATCCCGTAAATACCCATTCGCTCCTGTCTTGTCCGGCACTAAAACTTCCCAGTACAATCGTTACAGACAGCACAAGCAACCAGTTGAGCAAATGAAAAAAGTTACTTTCTTTTTTATGAGTTAAATATGAGTAATAGTGTGGGATAACCAGGGCCAGCAAAAGCAAGTAATAAAAAGGAACCGCATTATCCAAATAGTTAAAATATCCTGTGTTGCAGGCATACCAGGTAATTCCTGCAATGTATAATAATGCTACAATGGAAGAGGGCAAAATATAAACAATCGGTATGGAAAGCAGCATCCAGGTTAGTAAAAAGCCGCTCATGGTGCCGCTGATATGATAGGTTTGACTGATGAGTGATATGGAAGACGCAACAGCGAAGAACAGGATAACGCCCGCCGGTTCGCGCCAGGCAATGTTGCTTTTCTTTTTAAGCAGCACATACAGGCATAAGCCCTGGCCAATGACCAATGGCAGGAAAGCAAAAAAAGTTTTGGCTGCTCTTCCCAGTTCATCCCAGTTGTGCGCCACTACCAGCACTATGCCCAAACTAACCAGTAGCGCGCCCAAAATGTTAACCACTGCGGAGAACCTGTTGGGTCTGTCTTTCTCCCTGTGTTTATAATAATCAGCTATTTCCTGCGCGGTAACCGGGGTTATGATATTGGCGGCTACCAACTCCTGTAGTTCTTTGACAAAAGATTTACTCATACATTTCAGGGACTATATACCCTAAACGTAATAAAAAGCAGGAAATTTCCTGAATATTAAAATGGCCTTTTATATTTTGGGGAGATTAGTGCTACAGCAGAAGCGAGCCTGCCTGCCCGGGCAGGTAGACGTGGCAAGTATAGCGCAATAGCAGCACTGCAGTTAAGTCCAAAATATCAATGGTTGTATTTGTATGGGATATTATTGTTTTATTTTCCCTTTCAATACTTCGAGCAGAATATCTGATTCAGCAGAGATATGAAAGAAGTGAGGGCTTTATTAACTGTAAAATTTTAAGACAGCCTCTTATTAATTTTGGTTACCCGCTGGTGACAACACCAGGCGGGGGCGTGTAAAGAATGAAGAATGGGAACACCAACAAAGGCAAAAAAATATAGTAACACCCGTTATTTTTTTTAGGGTGAAAAAGATAACTTTATCCCTGCCCTTAACATTCTTATATGTTTGAACCTTTATACCGGTATGTGCAGCCATTGGCAACCCTTAGCATTGAAGAAAAAAACATCCTTGAGCATGCATTTTCTTTCAGGCAGGTACCCAAAAAACTTCAGTTGTCACAGGAAGGTAAAACAGCAAAAGAGTTGTATTTCATTGTAAAAGGGCTGGTAAGATTGTATTATACCAAAGCAGGAGAAGAAATTACCGGATATATTTTTAAAGAGGGGCTTTTTGCCAGCAGCTATGAAAGTTTTTTGAGGCAAACTCCGGGCATACAAACCTTAGAAACGCTTGAAGAATGCAGCCTGCTGGTGATCAGCTACAGCAGGCTCCAGCAGTTGTATGAAGAAGTTCCTAAAATGCACATTATTGCCAGAAAAGTGGCAGAACAGAGATTTATCAGCGCACAATTGATGTTGTCGTCATTTATACTTGATAACCCCGAAGAGCGGTACAGAAAATTTGAGATAGAGCACGGAGACTTACTGCTTCGTGTACCTCATCATATTATAGCTTCTTATCTCGGCATTACTGCTGTGTCATTAAGCCGCATCAGGAAACGCCTTATGAAATAAACCTGCCAAAATCTTTACAATTGTTAATAAGAAGCGGGAAGCTATATTTTAATTTTGCCTCATAAATCAAAAAAAAAATCAAAATGAAAAGGAATCTTTTATATCAAGAAGCAGCAGACAGCATAATAGAAAGAGCCAGGAAGCTTCAGCCTGGCAATAAAGCAGGGTGGGGAAAAATGAATGTCACCGAAATGTTGCTGCATGCTAACCTGTGCAATGAAGAGATCTTTCAGCCGGTAGCGTCTCAACGGTCAACTACGCTCAAACAATACCTGCTCAGGATCATTGCGTTGTATCTTGCGCCCTACTTTAAGAAGGGTATCAGAGGAGATATACAGAAAGAAACCATCGGGAAAATAGCAACTTCAAAGTTTGAAGAGCAAAAAGAAAAGTTTATTGTACTTATAAAAAAATTTCCCGAATATAAACAACCGATCAGGCTTTCTCATATCGCCTTTGGGAATATCTCTACCCGGGAATGGGGGATTGCTGCATACAAGCACATGGATCATCACCTGCGGCAGTTTGGGGTATGATGCAGATGAAAGAGTGATCTATTGTTTTATTTTTCCTTTTAACGCTTCCAACCTTTGAGCGATAACGTCTCCGGGTAACCATTGTTTTCCCATCAGTACGCCGGCAATGTTGGTGGTCTGGGTAATATCACTGAGCGGGTTGCCATTTAATAATACGAGGTCGGAAGCCGCGCCTGGTTTAATAACTCCTGATCCGGGATTATTAAAATATGCGGCGGCATTTACGGTACTGGTTTGTAATACTTCAAAAGGGGTAAGCCCGGCATCGGCCATATATTTCAGCTCCTGGTGCAATGAGAACCCGGGAACATCAAAAACCTGGGGTGCATCGGAACCGGATACTATACCCACATGATTATCGCTGCAGGCTTTCAGTATTTTTTTTCTTAACGCTATCAGCGCTACTGCACCTGCAGAATCATATAATGGATCGGCCATGATATTATTTTTTGCTTTCACCCAGTTGTTTACAACGGACTCATCCATGTATATCATTTCCGGGTCTTTGCTGAAAGCTTCAGCCGTTCTCAGTGGGGTAAACCACCTTTCCGGTAACGCTTCTGTAGGCACCACCCAAATATTATGCTGTTTGAGGGCTTTAACGAGCGTATCTATTTTTGAAAGATCGGCCTTTCGAGCGATGTGCAGGCCAAACAATCCTCTTTTATTCTCTGGTATTTTTTCAATGCCCGGTACTAAGCTTTCTACAAAACCATCCAAGTGATCAACAGAGGCATAACCGGCGGCAATGGCATTCCATATGCCTACATCGTAGGAAACGTGACCTGCAAAAGGAATGTTTACTTCCTTAGCAGTCTTCACTATAGCATTAAAATTTTCGAGCGTAAGTCCGGGTAAAAGTTTAAGCAGGTCGTATCCTTCATTTTTGTATTTTCTTACCAGGCTGTCCGCGTCTTTTACCGATTTAACCGTGCCGCCCGATAATCCCGGAGCAGCCGCGTAAAAATGCGGGCCTGTTATTTCTCCTTTTGATAGCTGTGTTTTTAATTCGAGGTGCACAGGATCGCCGAGCATGCCACGAATAGTGGTAACCCCGTTTAATACGAAGAGCTCCAGTATATCTTTCATCGCGGCTGTATCTTCTCCACGGGGCATATGGGCATGCATTTCTGCCAGTCCGGGTATAAGAAATTTACCTGTGCCATCAATGATCAGGGCATCTTTGCCAGGCTCCTTTTCTGCCGTTGGTACTACATCTGCAATTTTTCCATCAGCAATAAATACATCCTGATGCTCAAGCACCGTTTCTGTGTCCATGGGAATCACAGCCACGTTTTGTATTACAAATACGCCTGCGGCAGGGGTATCCGTTGATCCGGGGTTACATGCAAACAAAAGCAATACAGCCCATGCAAGACATACATTTTTCATATTAAAGCATTTATGAGGAAGGGTAATAAAGATAGATAATAAAGGTTACAAGTCATATAAGTGTTTCAAAGTGTTGCGGCTGGTGGAGTTTGTCAATTAGCAAAGCGCGGAATTTTCTAATATTTTGAGCACAGGGATGCTGTACCTTTAAAAACAAAACCATAAGCATATGAAATATGCAATAAGCTGTCTGATGATTGTTTGCTGCACTGTTTATGTAAAGGCACAGTCTACGCAAAAACCTCCTTTACATGGTAAACACTGGATGGCTATTACCGGCAAGCCGTTAGCCGCCACGGCAGGCGCAGCAATTTTTCAGCGGGGCGGCAATGCGGTAGACGCGGCCTGTGCCATGTTGGCCGCAACCTGTACCATGTGGGATGTATTGAGCTGGGGCGGAGAAACGCAGGCGCTCATCTATAACCCCAAAACAGGGAAAGTGATCGGGATCAATGCGCTGGGTGTGGCGCCAACAGGAGCAACACCTGCCTTTTTTAAAAGCAGGGGAATGGAATTCCCTCCTGAATTCGGACCCTTAGCTGCGGTTACTCCCGGTACGCCCGGCGGGTTATGCACCATGCTTGCCGAATACGGCACAATGAGCCTGAAAGAAGTGCTGGAGCCTGCTATGGAAATGGCGGCAGGCTATTCTATGGAAGCGCAAACTGCCAATAGCATAGAAAGAAACAAGGAGCGCATTAAGCAATGGCCCTATTCAAAAAAAGTTTTTCTTCCTTATGCAGGTGAAAAACGGGAAGCACCTGAAGCAGGAGAAGTTTTTGTGCAAAAGGATCTGTTGCTAACCCTGCAAAAGCTGGTGGAAGCAGAACAGCAGGCGCTGAAGAAAAAAAAGAACCGGAAGGAAGCGATATATGCAGCATACGACCGCTTTTATAAAGGAGATGTAGGAGCCGAATTTGCAAGAGGATGCCGGGAGCAGGGCGGGTTGATCACCACTGAAGACCTGGCGAAATGGACTGTGAAGATAGAGGAACCTTTAGCAGTAAATTACAAAGGTATCGAAGTGTATAAGTTGTCGCAGTGGACGCAGGGACCGGTTATGCTGCAGGCATTGAACATCCTGGAAAACTTTGATCTGAAAAGTATGGGTTATAATTCTGCTAACTATATACATACGATAACACAAGCCATGCAGCTATCATTCGCCGACCGGGATTTTTATTATGGCGATCCTTATTTTCCACCTGAAGAGCCTATGAAAGGACTATTGTCGAAAGCTTATGCCGAAGCAAGGGTGCAACTTATTCATGCTGGTTATAACAACGCCGGTGCAGGCCCTGGTGATCCGTATGCTTACGAAAACAAAGCCAACCCATATCTTGATATTTTAAATAAAAGGGGATTTATTGCCGATACAGGCAACAATAAAACCCGTGAACATTTTATGCCGGCACACGATGCCACAACATCTGTGCAATTCTTTTCTTCACCGGAAGAAGAAGCGATGTATAAAGACAGGTTATGGAAGGGCACTACTTCAATTGAAGCGGCAGACGCGGAAGGCTGGGTGGTATCGGTAACACCCAGCGGCGGATGGATACCAGCCTGCATAGCCGGTAATACGGGCGTAGGGATGAGCCAGCGCATGCAGAGCTTTGTGTGCGACAGCACATTAAATCCCTTTAATGTAGTAGCGCCGGGCAAACGGCCGAGAGTAACGCTAACGCCTACCCTTGCATTGAAAGACGGAAAGCCGTATTTGTCGTTTGCTGTGCAGGGCGGCGATACACAGGATCAGAACCTGCTGCAGTTTTTTTTGAATGTGGTGGAATTTGGCATGACGGTGCAGGAAGCCACTGAAGCTGCTAATGTAAACACCAGCCAGTTATGGCTATCGCTCGGTGGAACCGGCAATGCCGATCGCCAACCAAGGCCCGGAAGCTTGCTGCTCAACAGCAATACGCCGCCATGGATCAGGAAAGAATTAACCGGAAAAGGATATAAGCTCAACTTCGAAGACCGCACATCCGGCCCCATCAATGCTATTTACTTCGACTGGAAGCATAAAACATTATGGGGCGGCAGCAGTAACCACGGTGAGGATTACGGTATTGGCTGGTGAGGGGTGCAGGTTGCAGGGTACGGGTTCTAGGGCGCAGGGTTGAATAAACTATAAACCTCAAACCATAAACTATAAACTCTTCTTCCATTGCCACTTTACGCCGCCCATCAACCACCTGCCGGGCATTGGCGTGCCTAATAGATCGCTGTATTGCCTGTTAAAAATATTATCCGCCTGCGCAAAAACAGATAATGACTTATGAAAGAATGCGTATTCTATTTTGGCATTCATTATAAAATAATCGGGGGTTATGTTGGCCTGAATGGCAGAAGCAGATTGCTCCTGTCTTTGTTTATACAAGCCGGTGAGGCTTGCAGTAAGATTATGACACTGGTAGACTAAAGAAAAATTAGTTAAGAATTTAGCATGTGAGGAAATGTAAAATGACGGAACTGTATCGCTGCTTTTGCTGTTGAGCCATACGAAGCCGGCAGACGCGCTAATGCTTTGGTTTTCATTTAAGGTGTGCAGGTATTGTATGTCTGTTTCAAAGCCGGAAGTATTTACTGTTGCTATATTTTTTGCTAAAGCGTATACTCCCGCAGGCGAAAGATTTTCTTTTCTCGGCATATCGCCATATTCCGTATTGCTGTAATCAATCAGGCGCTGATGGAAGCGCTGGAAAAAGGTGGAGGAAATCTTCAGCTTATCCTGCAGGAACCAATCGGCACCAGCCTCATAACTAAAAGACCTTTCCGCTTTAAGCCCGGGATACCCAACCCGCTGTCCATTGGGAATACTGGGTTTATTATAATTGTTATATCGCTCGGTAAAATCAGCATCTCTTATCGTTTTTCCCGCGCTGCCACGGATCTGCCAGTTATTGATTTTATAGGAAAGATCAAGCTGGGGAACGAACTCGGCAGGAATTTTTTCAAACAGCACTAATTGTACGGAAGGGCGTACTACAAAATGTTGCGCAATTTGCTGCGAAACAGAAACAAAAGGCGATGCCATATACAGGGAGTGATTACCCCTGTCGTTGGAGCGGATGACTTTTTGCTGGAAGTTCATTCCGGTAACCAAAGTGGTTTTTGAGCTGAGCTGATTTTGGTACAGGAGCAGCGCCTGGAATACCTGCGAGATATTTTTATTGGGAGCGGAAGCCTTGTTATAGGTAAAATCATCCTTCACCTGTTTAAAGCCGGCGTTTAATGAAAGGCTTTGTTTTTCTGTATGATAGCCTATCCTGAGTTGATTCCACAGGGAGGTAACCTGTTCTGTTGCTGTATCGGACAGGTTGGGCGTGTAAAAATTCTGCGCCGAAAAATCCCGCTTATCGTACGCCGTACGGTAGGCAATATTCCAGTTGGAGTTAAGATGGTAATTGGCCGAAACGGATGCGGTGGTATTGTGAAAAAAGCCTTTGGTACCTCTTTGCTGTACGCCGTTTGCATTATTGGTTAATACGCCGCCGCCGATGCTCAGGTTATTCTTGCTGTAAAAAAAGCCGGCATCCGTGTTCAGGAAGCCATATTCACCTGCCGAAACGCCTGCCGAGATATGGGTTTGCTCCTGGTTTTGCTTCGCGGCGAATGATTTGGTAATAATATATATTACGCCTCCTACCGCATCGGCGCCGTGAATGGCGGAAGAGGCGCCTTTTAAAATTTCAATCCTTTCTATTTCAGACGGGGCGATGGGGATATAACTATTGAAATGGCCGGTGTTGGGATCGTTCAGCCGCATGCCGTCTAATATTACCAGTACCTGTTGAAACGTTCCGCCGCGTAGCACAATATCGCTCTGCGACCCCATGGGCCCGCGTGCCTGTATTTCTACGCCAGGTACATACCGCAGCAGCTCATCTAATGAATGTACCGGCAGATTTTGAATGCGTTCTCCTTTTATTATAGTAATATTTCTTCCGGTTTCCGAAGCTCTTTTCTGGCTTAAAGTAGCGGTTACCGTAATGGGGTCTAGCTCTATTTCCTGTGCATGGGCAAAAGAAATGGTTATAAGAGAAATGGCAGTTAGTACTTTGCTAATGGTATTCATACGTGCGGCAAAAGTAGTAAAATGAGCGAATAATGTAATAGTACCGGCATTGAATATCGCTTAAGCCGGGTTGAGCTTTAAAAAAAGATGTCCTGCAGATCCCGCGATAAAATTTCAATCCAGGAAAAGCAAATGAGCTTAATAATAGGACATGCTTTATTTTTGGGATTACTGCCTCTATCTTTGCGGTATGCACATAGACATCATTACCGTATTGCCGGAATTATTAGAAAGCCCCCTTTCGCATTCCATAATGAAACGGGCGAGAGACAAGGGATTGCTGCATGTGGGTGTACACCAGTTAAGACAATGGGCTGTAAATGCGTACGGACAGGTAGATGATTATCAGTATGGTGGTGGGGCGGGTATGGTAATGATGTGCGAGCCTTTGGTGAATGCCATTGAGCACCTATCCAAAAGCAGGACTTACGACGAAATCATTTACCTCACTCCCGATGGGGAACAATTTAACCAGAAAACGGCCAACCAGCTTTCCTTGCAACAGAACTTATTGCTGATCTGTGGCCATTATAAGGGCATTGATGAAAGAGTGCGGGAACATTTTGTAACGAAGGAAATTTCAATAGGCGATTATGTGTTAAGCGGCGGCGAGCTGCCTGCTGCCATTCTGGTAGATGCTATCGGGCGTTTGTTGCCGGGTGTTTTGAATGATGAAACTTCCGCGCTTTTTGATTCATTCCAGGATAATTTATTAGCACCACCGGTTTATACACGTCCGGCTGAGTACAGAGGGTGGAAGGTGCCGGAAATACTGCTCAGCGGCGATCCGAAAAAAATAGCCGACTGGCGCTATGAAATAGCTGTACAGCGAACTAAGGAGAGGAGACCCGATATAACTGACGAGGAAAGTGATGTTTAATTGCTGGTATCTTTAACTTTCAGATATGAAGCAGTTTATTATATTGATGATGGTGCTATGTTTTGTTTTTTTGTCCTGCCGCAGCCGGCAGAATGAAACGCCTGTAGTGGAGGAAAGAGACACGACCATTACCGTATCTAATGCATATACACAACTGTTCTTCGATAGTATTGCTTTGGAACACTATATTCAGCAGCAGCCATTTTCAGACAGCATAGCCAACCGGTTCCGCAGCTTTTATAATGCACGCAATTATCAGTACGCCTGGTTTTTTAATGATGGTCCCGCTGAGCAGGCTTACAATTTTTTAAATTTGCAGAGCGATTATATATCGTATAGCAGAGACAGCAGCTTATATAACCCGATATTGCAACAGGTATTTGATACCCTGAAAGCCGGGGGACATTTTGTTCCTTTAAGCGATACCAATCGGTTAAAAGCGGAATTGTCGCTCACCAGCCAGTTCTTTCGCTATGCGGAAAAGGCTTACCAGGGAGATAGTAATTTAAACAGCAACGATCTGAAATGGTATATCCCGCGTAAAAAAATAAACGAAGTAGCCTTGCTGGATTCACTTATTGCCCATAAGGGTGAAAAGGTTGCCAGCTATGAGCCGGTAAACATTTATTACCAACGCCTGAAACAAAAGCTCCTGGACTATTATGCTATAGAAAAAAAAAGGGAATGGCAGCCCCTTGTTACCAGCCGGAAGAAACTGGAGTTGGGTGATACCGCGGCCGTGATCGCTGCTGTAAAGCAAAGGTTATTGCTTTTGCAGGATATGAGCTCAGCGGATACTTCGTGGTTATTTACAGACTCCTTAAAAATGGCGGTCGAAAAATTTCAACTAAGGCACGGTATGCAGGCCGATGGCATTATAGGCGCTGCCACACTTCGTAAAATGAATGAGTCGCCGCAGGCTGCTATCCGCAAGATGCTGATTAATATGGAAAGAATGCGATGGGTTCCTTCGGAAATAAACAGCGACTATCTGCTGGTGAATATTCCCGATTTTAAGTTGCACGTGTTTGAAAATGGCAGCCTTTCATTCAGTATGAATGTGGTGGTAGGAACTACACAGCACAATACCGTTGTTTTTAGCGGCGACCTGAAGTATGTTGTATTCAGCCCTTACTGGAATGTGCCTGCGAGCATTGTAAAAAATGAAATTATGCCCGGCATGGAAAAGAATAAAAATTATATTGCCCGGCATAATATGGAAATCACCGGTTATTCGGGCACAATACCCATAGTGCGGCAAAAGCCCGGGCCTAACAACTCACTTGGCAAAGTAAAATTTTTGTTTCCCAACAGCTACAATATTTACCTGCACGATACGCCCCAGAAAAGCTTATTCGGTGAAACAAGAAGAGCGTTCAGTCATGGATGCATACGTTTAAACGAACCCCGGAAATTAGCTGAATTTCTTTTGCGCAACGACAGTGCCTGGACCGCATCAAAAATAACTGCGGCTATGAACAGCGGTAAAGAAAAATATGTTACGCTGAAAGAGCCGGTAAAAGTATTTATTGGCTATTTTACCGCCTGGGTAGATTCAAAAGGAGCATTGAATTTCAGGGATGATATTTACGGGCATGATGCAAGGATTGCCAAAAAAATGTTTGAAAAAGGAGCGTAGGCGTTCCCGGTTACAATATATTGATCTTCTGCATCACACCCGATTTATGGGTTTTGCTGATGGGTATCATATTGCCGTTTATGAATAAAACGTTTTCCTGTATATCGTTGATCTTTGTAAAGTTTACAATATAGGAGCGATGTACTTTCATAAACACCTGCGGGTTTACCTTGGTTTCTAAATTTTTGATGGTGTTGTGGGTGATGTATTTTTTTGCAGGAGTGATGAACTTAACGTAGTCGCCCATGCTTTCAATAAAGAGAATATCATCATTGTGCAGCCGGATCAGCTTGCCATCCGTTTTTATGAACATGTGATCCTGCTCGGAGCCGCCATTGATCTGCTCTGTTTTTTTACTTACTTTTTGTACTGCTTCTAAAAAGCGCTGGTAGGTAAATGGTTTCTTAAGATAATCTGTAACGTTATACTGGAACGCATCATAAGCATATTCGGTTTTTGAAGTGGTAAGAATTACCTGTGGTGTATATACCAGTTGATCTAACAGTTCAAACCCGGTGGCGCCGGGCATTTCAACATCTAAGAAAATAAGATCTACTACATTGTCTTTCAGGAACTGCATTGCGTCTTCTGCATTGAGGAAATGATGCGCAACGTCTACTACTCCCGATTTTTCGCAGAACCTTTTAAGGAATTCTGCAGCAACCTGGAGATCTTCTACAATAATGCTTTGATACTTCATAGCTATTGGGTATTGTGCTGTTTCAGCCGTTTAATTTCTCTTTCCGCCTTTTTTATCGCTTCAAGCGTTATGGCTTTTATATGATGGAATCCCTCTTCCGCTTCTGCTGCGGTTGCAGACCGGATACAGGTTTGTTCAAATGCTGCAAATTCCTCCATGAGCTTATTCATGCCTATATACCCTAACAGGGGCTTCATTTTGTGAATTACTTTTTTCAACCCGGGTATATCCCCGTCGTGAAACCTGGATGCTGCCAACTGCTGTTCGTTACGGAGCTGCTGAACGGAAGATTCAAAAACCATTTCCGCCTGCTGGAGGTCGTCACTATATAATTCCTGCAGAAATGCGATGTCCAGCTCAGATGAAAAATGGAATACTATTTTCTGATCTTCATTATACATGATCACAATTTGTATAGCATAAAGGCGTTTTACCTTTTGCGTTGAATATATATAAATGCGGTAAAATCATCATCTCAGCTTATGCAAACGAACATTTTAGATAAATTAGTATCTTTTTGTTACAGTATTTTAAACAGTGGCATTGATCCTGCAAAGGGACATGAAGAAAATAAGGAGGTACAACGACTCATCATTTTTATCTTTTTCGGAATAGGCGTAAACCTCATTTCCGTAATAATGAATGTTGTGCATGGGCTGTATATCAGCATTTCCCTTAATATTACCTCTATCATTTTATTGTCGGTATGTTATTTTTTAAATAAAGATGGTAAACGGGTATTTGCCAAGGTGCTGGGCATCATTACCATTAATCTCTACCTCTTTGCCATAAGCTATGCAGAAGGTCTAAAGGCCGGAGAGCATATGTACTATTTCCCGTTTTTATTAGCGCTGATCTTTGTTATTGATATTCGCAAGAATTATGAAGAGCTGATCCTGACTTCCGTAGTAACTTTTATTACCGCGGCATTAATTTTTATTGTGGCGCCTTATGTAAGCAATGTACAAACCATCAGCACGGAACAATACAGCGCTTTATTCAGCTCTAATCTTAGTCTTTCATTAGTTATAACAGCATGCTTTACGTATTATATTTTAAAAACCCTGGAAATCAATGAAGAAAAGCTGCTGGATGAAACAAGGTTCAAGGATACCGTGTATGATACCTCGTTAGACAGCGTATTTATTGTTGATACGCAGCGCATGGTAATAACCGGCTGCAACAAAAAGGCCATTGAAGTGTTTGGCTTAACAGGTAAAGAAGAGATAGTGGGTACGTCTGCCAAACAACTCCTGGGCAATATAATGGAAGAGCATATAGTGGTACAGGGCAGGCAGCAGTTTACCAAAAAATCTCCGTGGTATGGCAATATGGACTTTGTACGAAAGGATGATACGCCTTTTTTCGCGTATGTAAACATTGTTCCTTTCTCGCACAGGGAGTATCATTTTTGTAAGATCAGCATCCTGGATATTACTGAAATCAAAATTGCCGAGTTTGAAATATTAAAAGCCAAGGAGAAAGCGGAAAAAGCGGTTCAGGTAAAGTCCAGGTTTTTATCGAACATGAGCCATGAGCTCAGAACTCCTTTAAACGCCATTATAGGCACTACCAACATCATATTGCATGAAGAGTACCTGCCTTCGCAAAAACAAAGTTTTGAGGTGCTCAAATATTCTTCAGAACACATGATGCAATTGGTAAATGATATCCTTGATTTTAGTAAAATAGAAGCGGGAAAAATGGTGCTTGAAAATGCACCGTTTAATATGAAGGCTTTTTTACAAAAAGTAGTGGCTCCTTTTGCCGCTCCTATTGCGGCTAAGAACCTGTTGCTTCAGATTGATGTTAATGACAATGCAAACCTGGAAGTATATGGCGACGAGATGCGGCTGATACAGGTAATGAATAACCTGGTGGCGAATGCTATTAAGTTTACGGAAAAAGGAACGATTACGATTGAGGTAAAAGCGATTGCACAGAAGAGCGAGCAGGCTGATATTTATATTGCGGTTAAAGATACCGGCATCGGTATAGCACAAAATAAGATGCGGCAGATATTTGAAAGTTTTACCCAGGCGGATATTGAAACAACGAGAAAATTTGGCGGTACAGGACTGGGGCTTGCAATCAGCAAAAAAATTGTTGATCAAATGGGAGGTAATCTGCAGGCGGAAAGCAATGTAGGTATTGGCAGCACCTTTTATTTTACGCTTAGCTTTAAAATTGCCCGGCAGCAGAAATCGTATGTTGATGAAAATAAACTGAAAGGACTTTCCAGCCTGGAGGGAATAAAGGTGTTGCTGGCGGAAGATAATCCTATCAATATGATCGTTGCCAAACGGTTTTTACAAAAATGGAATATGGAGGTAATAGAAGCGGAAAATGGCGTAAAAGCAGTGGCGCTTTTTCACCAGCATCAGCCCGATCTGTTACTCATTGACCTCGAAATGCCCGAAATGGATGGAGCGCAAACCGTTGCGGAAATAAGAAAAACACACCCTTATATTCCTATTATTGCTTTTACAGCGGCCACTTATGAAAACATAAAGGAAGATTTGCTCAGTAAAGGCTTTAATGATTATGTGCCCAAGCCATTTAAGCCCGAAGAGCTGCACTCAAAGATCGTTGCATCCACATCGCCCGGCTTTAATGAGCACAGGAAAGCATCTTAAGCTAAAGCACTATTGTTACCCCGGGATGAATAGCAGCTATCCGTTAATTCGTTTGCTCCAGCGCTTTAATATCAAGTGAGGTATTGATCTCAATTTTACTGATGCTGGATCTTATTTCTCCTACCATGGCATTGCTTATTATAGTATTATAGGCAAAAACAAAGCCTTCCGGTGTTTTACGGTAATCCGAAAAATCAGTAGTTTGTGTAACCGGTTGCTGATCTACTTCAGTTTTTACAACATTACGAATCACATAATAGCTGTTTGGATCCAGGTAAAAAGTACTTTCATAGTTTTCCCTGCTCAATATGATCTTGTGTGCTGCTATGTTATTAACGGTGTCTTTTCCTTCATAAACAGCGGTAAATCCTCTTGTCTTGTAATCCGTTAATTCACTTCCTGCAATTAACGTTCCTTCTGCTGCCTTTATGGCATCATCGGGTATGGGCCGAGCTTCTGTACTGCCCATTAAAGGGTTGATCATCCAGCCTTTATCCTTAGCTATAAAGGTGATCATTTTTTGTCCCTGGAATGCTACTTCCTGGCGGGAGGCTATGCCGTAAATTATCCATTGTTTAGCCGGCATTTGCATGCCCATTACTTCCATATTGACTTCAACGAAAATATTTTTCAATGAAGACAGGGTTTCTTTACCTCCCAGTGCTTTAATATAGCTGGTTTGTAATTCATCTACTGTTTGTGCCTGTATATGTATAGCCATGATGCTTATAAAAGCAGTCAGTGCGGCGAGTTTTAATTTTTTCATTGATCTGTTTTTAATGATTTGCGCCAAAAATAAGTGTTTCCGGGCTCTTTATATTTTCCGTTTATCATTTAACTTGTCATCAGATCATTAATTTCTGATCATATGACGAGTACTAATCAAATTAAGGGCCGGGTTGTGGATGTTTTACGGCAAACCACATACCCCGGGATCATCTTTGTGGCCGGGGATAGGATACAGGCAATACAAAAAATAAAGGATGCAGATGATCCTGATCTCCCTTTTATTTTGCCGGGTTTTATTGACGCACATATTCACATTGAAAGTTCCATGCTCGTGCCTTCGCAATTTGCAAGGCTTGCAGTGGTACATGGCACGGTAGCCACCATAAGCGATCCCCATGAAATAGCTAATGTTTGTGGTATGGAAGGCGTGGAATACATGATCAGTGATGGCAAAAAAGTTCCTTTCCATTTTTTCTTTGGCGCTCCCAGTTGTGTGCCGGCTACTGTATTTGAAACTGCCGGAGCAGAGCTAAATACTGATGACATTGAAAGGCTGCTGCGCAAAGACGACATTAAATACCTGAGCGAGATGATGAATTTTCCCGGCGTTTTAAAGGGGGATGCCGGTGTAATGAAAAAGATTGCTGCTGCGCATGCGCTTAATAAGCCTGTAGACGGGCATGCGCCGGGCCTCAGGGGCGAACAGGCTAAACAGTATATTGATGCCGGCATTTCAACGGATCATGAATGTTTTACCAGAGAAGAAGCATTGGATAAGCTGCAATACGGCATGCATATCCTGATAAGAGAGGGAAGCGCGGCTAAAAACTTTGAAGCCTTAATTGATCTGTTGCACGATTACCCGGAAAAGATGATGTTTTGCAGCGACGACAAGCACCCCGACAGCCTGGTTGAAGGGCATATTAATCAATTATGTGCGAGGGCAGCAGGCAAAGGAATAGACGTATATAAAATATTAAGGGCGGCCTGTGTAAATCCTGTTTTACATTACCAGCTCAACGTGGGATTGCTCCGCGAGGGCGACGGCGCGGATTTTATACTGGTTAAAGACTTAACCCGCTTTGAAGTGCTGCAAACCTGGGTAAAGGGTGAATTGGTAGCAAATAAGGGAAAGAGCCTGGTGCAACCGGGGGTGAACAGCGGAGTGATCAATAATTTTAGCTGCAAAAAGAAAACAGTACAGGATTTTTCCTTTGCAGAAACGAATGCTTTATTACCGGTAATAGAAGCATTGGACGGTCAGCTTATTACCAACAAATTATTGCAGGAACATCCGGTATCGGTTCCGGATACGCGAAATGATATATTGAAAATAGTAGTGGTTAACCGTTACACCAATGCTCCTGTTGCCAAAGCCTTCATTAAAAATTTTGGCTTAAAAAAAGGAGCCATAGCTTCTTCGGTTGCGCATGACAGTCATAATATTGTTGCTGTTGGAGCAGATGATGAAGCTATATGCCATGCTGTGAATGAGATCATTGAGTGTAAAGGAGGGGTGAGCCTGTGGGCGTCTTCGCCCGGCAGCGGCGAACCGCTAAGCATGATATTACCACTTCCGGTGGCAGGCCTGATGAGTACGGAGGACGGCTACAGCGTAGCTGAACGCTATGCGATGATGGACAAAGCGGCCAAAGCGCTTGGATCAGCTTTGTCTGCGCCTTATATGACCTTATCTTTTATGGCGCTACTGGTTATACCCCACCTGAAGCTCAGCGATAAAGGATTGTTCGACGGAGATGATTTCCGGTTGATGTAAGGATTGTTTTATTGAATAATTTCCCATTTTTCAATTTCGCCTTTTACAACATTGAACATAGGATGAGGAGCAAGTGTTTTTTTGTTGCTCACTTCTATAAACTTAAGTGCGTTGCGGGTTCTTAACTTGTTGAGTAAATGGGTTGTTTCATATTCTAATTGTCCGGTTGTAACCTGCATTGACACAGGTGAAAAATTCCAGTTTATTTTATTTCTGTTGAAGCTATAGCCTCGTTTGGCGGATTCTTCAAAAACAGAAGCCAGATACTGATCTATTGCATCCTGCGGACTGTCCGTTTGTTTAAACCTGTCAAGCTGTGGATGATTGCGATAACCTTTGGTTTTGCCTTCAAGAACGTGTTTGGCGAGTAGAGTTTCCCTCCACAAGGCCACAAGTCCTTTGGTGTCTAAATATTCTGGATGAACAGACCAAATTCTCATACGCTGTCAAATAGCAGGTTGCCGGTATGTATTTCTAAGGTTGTCAAATATGCTGCTGCACGGTCATGTTTTGCATTGCCTGTAACGCTATCGTTGTTCTGCAAAGTACCGGTGGAAATACGGAATGGTTTCGATACCCTTGTAAAAGTTAAAAATATCAAACTTCTCATTGGGCGAATGCAGGTTGTCGCTGTCTAATCCAAATCCCATAAACACAATTTTAATTCCCAGTTCTTTTTCAAACAGCGAACATATAGGAATGCTTCCGCCGCCACGAACAGGAACAGGCGCTTTGCCAAAAGTAGTTTCAATGGCCCTGGCTGCTGCGCTGTAGGCCGGTGAGTCAATAGGCGTCATATAAGGTTCGCCGCCATGATGTTCTTCTGCTTTTACCGTTACGCCGGGGGGCGCAATCTGTTTAAAGTACTGTAATAATTTGGCGGTTATATCTGCCGATGACTGGTTGGGTACCAGCCGGGCGGAAATTTTCGCATGTGCTTTTGCAGGTAAAACTGTTTTTGCACCTTCTCCTGTATAGCCGCCCCATATACCGTTTAACTCCAGTGTTGGGCGGATGCCGGTTCTTTCATTGGTAGTATATCCTTTTTCACCCCACAAAGCACTCACCCCCAGGTCTTTTTTATATGCTTCTTCATCAAAAGGGGCTTCGGCCATCAGTTTTCTTTCTTCCGCGGTAGCCGTTACCACATCGTCGTAAAAACCCGGAATGGTTATGTGGTTGTTTTCGTCATGACAGGAAGCGATCATTTTTGCGAGCATGGTAACAGGGTTGGCAACGGCGCCGCCGTATACGCCGCTATGCAGGTCGCGGTTAGGCCCCGATACTTCTACCTCAATATAAGAAAGTCCGCGAACGCCTATATCTATGGAAGGATTGTCCATGCTGATCATTGCCGTATCACTGATAAGAATTACATCGGCGCTTAGCAATGCCTTATGTGAAGCAACAAATTTGGCTAAGTTAGGAGAACCGATTTCTTCTTCCCCTTCAATAATGAATTTTATGTTGGTAGACAGGGTATTGGTTTTCACTAATATTTCCAATGCTTTAACGTGCATGTAAAATTGTCCTTTATCATCGCAGGAACCACGGGCAAAAATTTTTCCATCCCTGATCACCGGATCAAAAGGCCCGCTGTTCCACAGGTCGAGCGGATCAGGAGGCTGCACATCGTAATGACCATATACAAGTACGGTTGGTTTGGCCGGATCAGTTATTTTTTCTCCATATACCACAGGATGCCCTTCTGTGGCGAATAGTTCCGCTTTATCTGCACCTGCTGCAAGCAGGCTTTGTTTAACGGCTTCGGCACAGGTTACCATATCTTTTTTATGGGCACTGTTGGCACTTACAGAAGGGATGCGTAACAGGTCCAGTAATTCATTCAAAAAACGGTCTTTATTTTTTTGCTGGTACTCCTTCCATGCTTGCATGATCTTTTTATTTCAGGTGAAAAATATGTATAACGAAATTAGGTGCTTTTTTTATACCCGGTATGGTAAACTTTATGCTTAAAGCGGGTTGTTGCTCATTCCGGTATTGAAAATTAATTTTACATTTTTTTTGTGAAGCACATTTTGCTTATGTAACATACCGCTTTATATTTGCAATCGCATTGCAAGTCATATATCAGCCTTTGCTGGTCCAACCGTTACTGGAAGGTTCTGGCAAAGGCTGAGCCAATTAAGCGCTGGGATACTGTTTTTTGCGAAACAGCATAAGCGCTGCAGAAAGAATGATATACACGAGCGCTAAGCCTATCAGTAAAAACTTTATTACGGCCATGGTGGTAGTAACTGCAGAAGTAAAAGCAGTGGCGGAAAAATGAACAGAAAAGCTCATGGCAATATTTTCTATCATATCAAAAAACATTGCCAGCAAACTTCCAAAAGCGAGCAATACGCCTAATCGCTGCGCCCACCCTGTTTGATAATGAACAGAAAAATACCCGCAGGTGGAATAGAGAAAAAGTCCGTAAAAAGGGATGAGCAAAAAATCCAGCAGCATATTAATCCGGAATGTGCCCCGCAGTGTGCTTTCCCAGGCGTTTACTATAGATTGGGTATGCGATGACCTGTAGCTGAATTCCAGCGACAGGATGCCTGAAGGAGATAAGGGGGTAACAAGCTGCTTTCCCTGTATCTGAAGCAGCAGCAGGAAAAAAATGGTTCCGGCAAAAAAAAAGCCGATGATTTTCCAGTTCGTCATTTTTTTACTTTTTTAACAAGCAGGCTGATGCTTTTAAAAAAACGGTAATAAAACTCTTTATTAAACAGTTGCGAGTCGTGCATGGCCTTATAGGTAAAAAATATACCTATGGGAAGGAGTACCATAGTAGAAAGCCACATGCCGAAAAAAGCGGAAGTAATATCTTCCCGCACAAATTTTTCGCCAAACATATTAAGCAGATGAAAAATAAGAAAGAAAATAACGGCTATTACCAAAGGCATGCCCATCCCTCCTTTACGGATAATAGAACCCAGCGGCGCGCCAATTAGAAAAAGAACCACACAGGCAAAAGATAATGAAAATTTTCTGTGCCATTCAATAAGGTGAAAGCGGAGGTCTTTTTGCTTCATCCGGGCTTCTTCTGCAATAATATCAAGACTGTTTTTCTGACTGCTTATCCTGTCAATAGCCCTGCTCATTACTGTTTTTCTGGCTGAGTCAGGAAGCAGCCGGTTGTATCCTATGCCTTCAGGTGGCTGCAACGCCAATACTACGCTGTTATTTTTAAGATCGTATTGAGGTTGTTTTTGGGGCAGCGGGCTGTTCTTTTCCCTGATTTGAATAGCAGTGGCATCCACCTTTTCTGCAACAGGATATGCCTGTTTCTGGGGGAGGAGTTCACGCCGCACAAAAGTATAGTTGATGCCCACCTCGCGGTCTGTTTTCTTTTCTATATCGCTTCCGGCTGTTTTCTTTAACGAATCAATGGTTTTATCCAGCTGCCTTACATTAAGCATCCTGAAATTATCCTTAAAAAGGCTGTCGGGCGTTTGCATCATTTTAAATGAGCTCAGGTCAAATACCTTTTTATAATGTTTAAAACCCAATCTTATATAATCTGTATTAATGGTATAAGAAGGGCCTCTTTCTTCATAGCGCCATCCGTTCTCCAGGTAAAATTCAAGGAATTTTTTATCAGCACTAATGTTCATTTTTCCATGTTCGGAAATAATAATATTATCCTGCAGATTGTAATTTCTTTCAAAAATGATAATATTATGGATAGTGGTATTGTCCTTATCTTTCTTTCCGATTTTAATGGTATAGCCTTCAAATTCCCTGAAAAACACCCCTTCCTTGAGGTTAAAGGCCGGCTTTGCAACCGTTATATCGTACAGCAGCGTTTGGAACTTTAGCTGTGCCACAGGAATAATGTAATTAGAGAAGGAAAAGGCAACTATGGAAATGAGGAAAGAAATAATAAATAAGGGACGCATAAAGCGCAGGAGTGGTATACCGGCCGATTTGATGGCTACGGTTTCAAAGCTTTCACCCAGCTTGCCGAATGTCATAATAGACGATATAAGTACGGCTAAGGGCAATGCTAACGGCACGGCGGTGGCGGTAACATAACTGGTTAGGCGCAGGATCGTAAAAAAGTCAAGTCCTTTCCCTACCAGGTCATCTATATACTTCCAGAAAAATTGCAGTACCAGAACAAACAGGGTGATAAAAAAAGTAACGATAAACGGACCAATAAAGGATTTAATAACAAGCTTGTCTAATTTTTTAATCACGGTTTTTGCGCTTACTGTTTTTTACTGCTATAACTTTAGCCGATGGATGCTGCAAAAATACAGTTTTCGGCAGATGAACTGCGTTTGGTTGCTGATGAGGGTGTCATTTTAACAAAGAACCGTGTTATTGAGAAAGTATCAGGCTTTTTTGGTTTGCTGGCGAACAGCTATGGGACGCTGTCTGCGGAGATTTTTTCTGCAGGTGATATCAGGAAACATCCTAAAATTTCACGTGGCGAAAATTATAAGGGATTGCCCTACGTGATACTGGATTATCCGACGCATTTCACTAAGGATGATATTTTTGCCATCCGCACAATGTTCTTATGGGGAAACGATTTTAGTATTACCCTGCACCTGAAGGGACGGTATAAAGCGCTTTTTGAAAATGCGCTTTTTGAGAATGCAGCCTTGTTAAAGCAGCACGGATGGCATATGCAGGTATCCGGCGATGAATGGCAGCATCATTATGCGCCTGCCACGCATGCGCCCATTGCCGGCATCGTACCGCACGATTTGCATGCTATTGTTAAAGACATGCCTTTCATGAAACTGGCGTTTTATTTTTCCCTGCAGCAATGGGAAGAAGCGGAGCAGAAATTTACGGAAAGCTTTTTCAATATCATCAGGGCCCTGGGTTTCCGGTAAACTGCCTATGCACCTATACGGTGAAATAATTCTTTTACCTGGTAATCCCAGAGGCGGCTTTGATCGGCCACTTCTTTTTTCTCAGCAAAATCCTTGATTACCAGTATGGTTTGATTGGTAACTTCGGATTTCTCAATGCTAAATTCAAAGTATTCCTCTTTGGGAGCCTGTGTCCAGTGAAAGCGGATAAATTTATTTTCCTCGCCTTCCAGCACTTCCGCCTTATCGGTAGAGCCTTCCCAGGTAAAGCTGAAAACCATATCTCTTTCATCAACCTTATCTGCAAACCATTCCTGGAGCCCTGCGGGGGTAGAAAGAAATTCATATAATATAGAGGGAGAGCAGCGAACCGGATATTCTAATGTATATAATTGTTTTTTACTCATTTGTCAGTCTGTTAGTCGTAATGCACGATAGCCTGCAATAATATAAAATTAATGGAAGCATCAAAGTTTTTTAGAGAATATTTTTTTCTTCGGGGCGGGTAACAAAATGCCTGTGGCTATTATTTGAAGAGGAAGGGGCTGATCCTCAGGGAATAATATTTTTTTCTGATACCTGCTATTTGCTTAAATTGCTGA
>CALMQS010000019.1 GCA_937871285.1 uncultured Sphingobacteriales bacterium
TCAAAGCTGCTGTCGGCCTTTTTCTTAAAGATATGCTCTGCCCGGTGATAGGTTACATTAATAAATGAAGGCTTGAATTCCATTAACGGATCTAAGTGATCGTAAATAGAATTAATGGTTTTGCCCTTTAAGGGAGGTAATATTTCAAAAGATACCAATGTTCCTTTAGCCTGGCGCAGGTGTTCTGTAACTTTCATTGTTTTAACTGTGCATGATCAAAATAGTTTGCAAACATAGTTTAAAGGAGGCATTTAGAAAACAGCAGCGTAAAACCGGGAAGCAGCGTATCTCCTGCAGGGGTAAAAGCCTTCCTTCCAAATACCTGTTAAAGAATACACCGGAATACACAGCAATTAGCGGCTATCCTGTATTTTTGCCGCAAATGTTTGCAACTTGAGCATTACTATACATACCAGCAATTTAGTAAAACAGTATGGCAGCCGCACGGTGGTAAACCAGGTGTCGGTAGAGGTAAAACAAGGGGAAATAGTAGGCCTGCTGGGCCCAAACGGCGCCGGAAAAACCACTACTTTTTATATGGTGGTGGGCCTCATAAAGCCGGATGAGGGAGAGGTGTTTCTGGAAGACAGGAATATTACCAAACTGCCGATGTATAAAAGAGCGCAGATGGGTATTGGCTACCTGCCGCAGGAAGCATCGGTGTTTCGCAAGCTAAGCGTGGAGGATAATATTGCCGCTGTGCTGGAAATAACAAAGCTGAGCAAAGCCGAACAAAAGAGGAAGCTGGAAGACCTGTTAGATGAATTTCACCTGCATCACGTGCGTAAAAACAACGGCGACTCCCTCAGTGGCGGAGAAAGACGCAGAACGGAAATAGCCCGCGCTCTTGCCGTTGACCCCAAGTTTATTTTATTAGATGAACCCTTTGCGGGCGTTGACCCGATAGCCGTGGAAGATATACAGGCGGTGGTTGCCCGGCTGAAATACAAGAACATCGGTATTTTGATCACCGACCACAATGTAAATGAAACCCTTTCTATTTGCGACCGGGCCTATTTGCTTATTGACGGAAAGATATTTAAGCATGGTACCGCAGAAGAGCTGGCCGAAGACGACCAGGTGCGACGGCTTTACTTAGGAAGGAATTTTGAATTGAAACGCAAGGATTATTTGCACGAGGAGGCCATAAAAGCGATGGGAGAATTTCCGGCAGTGGAGCCCGGGGAGTGAGTAAAAAGGAAGAATCGATGATTGCGTTTTATTTTACTACCATTTTATACTCTCTTTTTGGGAGACAAAAGCATTATAATTTTTCTCTATTTTTCAACAACCTCCCCATTCTCTGTATCATATTTATATTTGATGATCTCTCCATTTAAGATAAGCCGTATAGCTTCTTCAATTACCTCAAACGGCACTACAAACCATTCTCTTGGCATTAGCCGTTGTCCTTGTTCAGTAAATAAATCAATATTTAAGCAAGCTGAAGCAAAAAACCGGTGCAGCAGTTGTTCTAATTTATCAGCATTCTGGTTATAACAGGCGTAGCTGGCAACTTTTATTACATCTGCAAATAAATAGGTTGCTTCGCTTTTAGCATTTCTTATCCGTTCTTCAATCGCAGTAGTGGAAAAGCCAATTTTATACAGATCTTTAATAGCTGCTATTTCAGGATGGGTTGATTTGGATTTCAAAACGTAAATCCAACCTGTTTGAATATCCTCCTCTTTTACCCAACTTTCGTTATCAAAAAACTCATCTTGTATTGATTCATAGGTATTGGTTATCAGCTTTCCGCTATTTTGAATTTGCTTGCCCAAGGACCGATATAGCATATTGCTATATGTTCCATTTTCAAAAATAGTTCTTGTACGGCCATCCATTTGAACTCTATTGCCTGTATTTATTCCTCTTAGCTTCTCGTCTAAATTTGCTGATTCGAGATAAAGCATCACGCCATCCACAATATAGAAGTTCCCGGGTTTTAAATTTTTTTCCAGGCTATAAAATGGTAATAACTTTCGCTTTCCTTCTTTGATTTCCTGGTGTACTTTTTGGAACATTTCCTCATAGGGCTTAAAATCCTTCTCCTTCATTGGTTTTCGTTGTGCTACAAAATCCGCTTCGGCCCTTTCTTCCTCTTTAGGAATATGCTTATACTTAAAAATAGCCAGGTCTTTGCCTGTATCTAATAAGCCAAAATCATCGTCATTCAATATATCATCAATAGAAGGTTTTTCCATTTCTACTTCACCTAAAAGATTGTGCCTGTCAAATGGTTTTACGATTCTTTTTTTCTGCTCGTCCTGCCTAAAGTTTTTCAGCTTTGCCAAAAACCCATATTCAGACATACTGGAAGCATTCGGCTCCCTGCCGTTTTTGTCGAAAAAGGTATTGATTTCTTCAAAAGAATCAATAAGCCTGTCCTCCTCGGATTTGATATTTGAGACTTTGGCTTTTGAATCTAACAAGCCAAAATCGTCATCATTAAAGATATCGTCCAACGATATTTTTTTGTTACTGCTCATTCAATGCCCTTTGTCTTTTTAGCTCACGCAAAAATATTAAAGCTTCTGCCATTCTTCGCTGCTTGGGATCAAAAGAACGAATATCAGGGGCTTCTCCGGTTTTTTCTCTCCATTCCTTTATTTTGGGCCAGAGTAAAATAGCTTCTTCCTCAGTCATTTCTATTTTAATGGATTGAATATGCTCATCAATCAGTTTCAGCACCTGGGTAGTGACAGATTTTGATAAAATTTCAAATGCCTTTTGAAATGGATTTACCTGGTCTATCAGGTCAATGTGTATATCGTCTATATTTACAAAGCTGCCTGCCATCCTGATAAATTTTTTATCCCCCTGTATTTCTATGATACTGTTTTTTATAACAGAATCCACTACTACGTGCTGTCTTACCGCTTCCACATCTTCTTCGCTTAAATCAGGATAAACCTCTCGAATAATTTTGGGGATCAGTACCGTGTTTATCACTTCCGGCTCTACATTTCCCGGCATGGCTTTCAACATCTGGTCGTCCTGTAAAATTCTTGCTTTTAAATCGTTCAGGTCGGTTTCAATAATATCTTTGGCTCTTTGTGAAGTAGGCAGCTTGAAGCCTCTTATTTTAATGGTGTGCTCGTCTTTATCATCACTTTCTTCGTCATCATTGTCATCACTTTTGAGTTTAAATTTGAAATTGGGCGCTAACACCTGTTCCATTAGTAACGATGCCGTAATGGCTTTCAGCATATTGTTTACTGCTACTTTCACTTCCCCGTTTTCTGCATCGGGCTGGGCAATCAGGTTGGTAAACTGCGCATGTGTTTTATTACTGCTATCCCGGGTAGCCCTGCCTATTATCTGAATAATCTCGGTTAATGACCCCCTGTAACCTATCGTTAGCGCATGCTCGCAATAAGGCCAGTCAAAACCTTCTTTTGCCATCCCAAGAGCAATGATGATATCAATGTCTTCGGGAGCTTTTACCTCTCTTAAATAAGCCGTTATTTTATCTCTCGATTTTGGATTATCGTTTACCAAATCGGCAACTTTCAGCATTTTCCCGGAACGTTTGCTTTTTATATATAACACGCCTGTTTGTTCATCCTGATAATCTAAGTCGCCCAAAACGTCAATAATGTGGTTTACCTCTTCGTACTTCTCTCTTGATGATTCGGCAGCGTTTACATTGGGTATATGAATAATCGTTTTTTTGTTTTCATCTAAAATCTCTTCCAAAGCCTACACCGGTCTGTCAGGCTGTTTTTTAAAGTACCTGCCCGTATAAAAATGATAGCCTATTCCTAACGATTTTAAGTATTCATATCCGTTTAACTGCTCATAATAGTTGTAAGTAACTTTAGTAAACCTGGCTTCGTCTTCGGGCAATAGCACCGGCACGTTATCTCCCCTGAAATAAGAACCGGTCATTGCTACAATATGGGCATTTGAGTTTGCCATTATGTTTTTCATTACTTCGCCCAAACGATTATCTCCGTCTGCCGATACGTGGTGAAACTCATCTATGGCAATCACAGTATTGTTCAATTTTTTTTCGTCTAATCCATCAAAAGCAAAGCGAAGTGTAGCGTGGGTGCATATCAGAATCTGTTCATCGCTTTCCAGAAATCCGAGAAATGCTGATACTTTGCTTTTCTCTGAACCGGGGGTACACAGGTTATATTTCGGATGGGGATTCCAGTCGGCAAAAAAACCGTATTGCTTCAACCCGGTTGAGCTAAAGGAGGCCCCGATTGCTTTTTCGGGAACCGCAACAATTGCTTTCTTAATGCCCTGGTTCTTCAGCTTGTCTAAGGCGATGAACATCAGCGCCCTCGATTTCCCCGAAGCGGGCGGGGCTTTTATCAAAAGATATTGCGCGGTTCGGGCCGCGAAAGCTTTTTCTTGCATTTCACGCATGCCGTACTCATTGGTCTTTTTGCTTTTGCCGGTTTGGTTATATTCTACTTTTATCAGGTCTGGCATTGCTCTTTCCTTTAAAATTTTTAAAAACCCCTGCTTTGTTTATCTAAATTACAAAAACCAACACATTGATTATCAAGAAGTTAAATTATTTCTTTGTCTAAACTTTATCTAATTTTATCTAATTTTTTAATTGTCCTTTTTAGATAAACTTAAAACCCATACAGAATTACGTTTGGTTCCCTGGTTTTCAATCGTTTTATCCTTTTTTGACATAGCATATACAATATTCCTGATTTTATTCTCTTTCTTCTTTTTATCTAAAACTGATGGAAGTAAATCCAAAATTAATTCATGAATGTCTTTTTTTGATGCATGACCATATTGCCGGATATATTCCAATATCATCCGCTTATAATGTTCGTCCTTAAATCCCCTCTGCTTAATATAAGTGGCTTTTTCTCCGGTTACATCGGCTACGGAAGATGAGATATAGTAATTTGGTTTTCTTCCTTCGATCAACCCTTTTACTTTTAACCCCTTTGCTTCATCATCGGTGATGCTTTTACTTTTAACTATTTTATCTAACAAAATAATTTCACCCAGCGACAAGTCAGGCATTTGTGCCAGTTTGATGGCGTATTTCATGTCCAGCACCCTGCCTATGATAG
Organism: uncultured Sphingobacteriales bacterium; assembly: GCA_937871285.1. Lineage (GTDB taxonomy): Bacteria > Bacteroidota > Bacteroidia > Chitinophagales > Chitinophagaceae > Agriterribacter. The sequence goes on from CALMQS010000019.1 coordinate 5,055, forward strand.
TTACCTGCACTTTGTTTTTGCTCAGGTCATAATCGGGTAAAGGGAAAAACTTTTTTCGCTGAATAACGAACATTCTTTTTATACCGCTTCCTGTAGTATCTATCATATTTAAATTGAGCATGGCATTGGCCAAAAACGGATTACGGTACCTTGATTCAGGCGCATCCGATTTTATTACACGCTCTACCGATTCCGGTATAAATGAGCCGGCATTGCTGAAGGTAAGCATAGCATCTTCCCGCTCCACTACATTTATTTTCCCGTTCAGCGTATAATCCTGATGGGCAATACAGTTGTTTAAGGACTCACGAATGATATAAGGGTCAAACTGATCAACTTCATCTGGGAAAAGACTATCATCTTTTATGTACCTGTATTTAAGGTTACGGATTTTGTCTTTCACTTCGTTTACTGCCAGTATAAGCGGGCAACTAAAATGAGCATAGTCTTTTTCAATATTGTCTTTATCCCGCAATATCCAGCTTATTTTAGCCTGTGCAGGACTGATAAAATGGTCTGATTCCGGTTTGCCCAACAATAAAATTGCCGCACGGGTTATTTTACCCTGTATGGTTACTTTGGCTTTGTTAAGGAAAGTGTCGTCATCCCATTGCAGGATTTCCTGCCCATTCTTTTTGTTTTTCTCAATGTATTGCTTCCGGGCAAAATCAATGGCTTCTTTTGAAAGATCGGCAAGGGTGGCGGCATGAATTATTTGTGCCGACCAGTCAAAGGCTTTGTTTTGCATGCGGATAATGTCAAACTCCCTGTCGCTTAATGCACCCAAACTTTCCCCGTTCCTGCCATAGTAATGTCCTTTCCATGAAACAGGCTGCCCCTGGGGTGCAGCAGGTATTTTACAAAGGATTACCGTTTTGCCGTCTTTTTCTACTCGCTCTGTTTTATCAAATGACAGCCGTGGACTGGTATGCTGTGCCAGTTCGTTTTTATACTCATTCAGTTGGTTGTCGTTGATGATAGTGCTAACAATCGTCCTGTCGTTTTTTACGCCTAATACCAACCATGCATTTTCTGTGTTTTTTAAGTTGGCTTCGTTGCTTAACGCAGAAAAATATTGCCCCAATTTGTCTTTGTCATATTGGGTCTTTGCTTCTTTAAACTCTACCACCTCATTTTCGGCAGATAAAGTCAATAGCCTGTTGAGTATGTCTGTCATTGCGTCTCTTTCTTTTTTCGGGATTTCTTCTGCTTCGCAAACAGCGTATCTTTCTTTGTCATCTCCTCATACATTTTAAACAAATACTCCAACCGCTCCGTATCTGAAGTAAATGGTTGTAAGCGGTAACATTGCTCTACGGCTCTATCCAATTCTTCGTGTGCCTGTTTTAAACCTTTGGGCATTGTACCGGGGTTGTAAAGCTGTGCCATTGTTTTTTCAGGGTGTTTGGCTCTTTCATCTAAAATGGCAAATACATACAGGTTTAGGTTTTCCTTTTGTTTAGTGCTAATATCGGGGAAGGGAAATGTATTGTAACACAGCCTGGCTGAATACCTCAATCTTTCTTCTAACTTGCCGCCTACAGCGCGTACCCAAACCATGTGCATTTTGGAATGGATAACACCAAAAAGCCAGGGCTGGGCATCGTAAACTGCCATTGCAGAATCTGCGATAATAGTATCGCCGTTATAAAAACCTAATGGTATATACTCTCTGTTCTCAGAAGAGTGCCTTGGAACTAGGATTGCATCCGAATATTGATGCCTAATTTCTCCGAATTTGTGTGCTGATACCGCTAATTTTCGTGTAGCTTCGCGACTGCTGTTTAATCGATATTCTCTAACGGAATCGACTCTATTTGATATTTCTGCAACCTGTATAGCTTCCTCAACTTGATTGTCATGTATCCAATAACAATAACGCTGGTTTCCTTTAAGAAATTCGGAACTTCCGATAAATGATTTAATAAACTTTCTTGATTTCTCGTTTTTTAGTCTTGCCGCATCATCTTCTTCTAACAGCAGAAATCCTCCGTCATTTGGCATATTTCCAAAACTCATTTCAGCAACCTTAGAAATTGGCTTACTTCTTCCTGTAATAATAATATTGGCATAATCCAGTAAATAAGGGTTTATGTTTTTAGCTTCTTTTCTAATATTTCCTGCAAACAAAAACTTTTCCTCGTTTGAAGCGTTACGAAAACTTAGAATAATTACGGTAACACCTGCATTGCCTTTGGCATTGTTGGACCATTTGAAAGACTGATAAGCAAATCCAATTTCAATTTTATCGGAAATAAGATGTGGCCAAAGCAAAGCTACTTGCTCACCCTGACAAATTGAATTGGTAGTTACAAAGGCTACTTTTGCATTAAGCGCTTCTATGTAATCTTTTGCTTTGTAAAACCAACAGGAGATATAGTCCATATTATTGTATCCATTAATCCCGTGGAATACAATAGCCATATCCGTTTTTTGTTCTTTATCCTGCAACCTTGCCCCAAAATAAGGTGGATTACCTATGATATACACCTCATCTTCTTTTCCAATCGGGCAAACGTCTTTCCAATCTACACGGGCAGCGTTGCCCTGTACTATTTTACCAGCCTGTTTCAGGGGCAAAATGGGTTTGCTTTTTCCATAGCCTTCCAGGCGCTCATCAAATACCCGGTTCATCTGGTGCTCCGCCAGCCAAAGTGAGAGGATGGCCATTTCATGGGCAAAGTCGTCTAATTCTATTCCATAAAACTGGTTTAAGCCGATAGAACTTGTAAAAGCATCGGTAAACAACGGTATTTTTTCTAAAGCAATAAGCTGCTGAATGATTTTTATTTCCAGCACCCGCAGCTCTTTGTAGGTGATAATTAAGAAATTACCGCTGCCGCAGGCCGGGTCAAAAAATTTGATATTGGCAATGCGGGCAATCAGCTTTCTTAGCTGCGTGGCATTATTTTGATGCTTTTCAAATGCCTCATACAACTCATCCAGAAACAGGGGTTTAATGAGCTTTAAAATATTGGGCACTGAAGTATAGTGCATGCCCAGGTCGCTGCGGTATTCGGGTATCACCACCGCCTGTATCATAGAGCCGAAAATATCGGGGTTGATATCTTTCCAGCTCAGTTCGCCCAGTTCAACCAATATTTTTCGTGCTTTGGCAGTAAAAACTGGTGAATCAATTTTATCTTTAAACAAGCCGCCATTTACATAAGGGAATTTGGCCAGATAATTCGAAAAACCTTTGCCGCTTTCGGTATTCAGTCTTTCAAAAAGCCGGTTCAAAAACAAATGGGTATCGCTTCCGTTTTCGGCCGTATGCTGCACCAACGTATTGGTAAAAATGCTTTCTTCTTCAAATATTTCCGTATCCTCCGCAAAGAAGCAGAACAATAACCTTGACAGGAAGATATTCAGGTTATGTACGCTTTCTTTGGAATGGTATATGTCGTGATTTTCATTAATCAGCAAATCGTATAACTGTGCCATCTTGTAGGCTGCATTCCGGTCGGCTTCATTGTCGTTGGTAGAATGATACACTTCACTGCCTGCAAGCGGTAAGAAGAAATTGAAATACCTGGGTAATTCCTCAATGGGAATGTCTAAGTTTTTCCCCAGCTTCAGGTCTTTTGCTACCAGCGTTTTATAATCAGTAAGAATCGCGAAACGGGGCGTATGCTTCCCTATTCGTTCCTGCTTTGAAATAGTGTCAATGGAGCTAAGCAATTTTTTGGTCTCTTCCTTTTTGAAGAATATCTTTTTTTTGTACAGTATTTCACCTTCTATTTTTGAAAGGTTGAAATCACCATTTTTTAGCCGCGTAATGGAAGTCTTGGAAATACCATAGGCCAAAAGCAGGTCAAAAAGAAAGTTCTCTTTTGAAAAGTTTTCAAAAATGCGTTTTACGTTATTTTCTATCTCGTGGCTGTTCATTTTCTATATAGAGTTGAAATCTGCGACAAGCACAATGTAGCCTATCCGCTTTGATATTTTATACTGTTTCGCATAAAGATATAAAAACCATAACCCGGAGCAATTACGAAAAGCCACCAGTAATTGCTATAATGAATATTTTAAGGGAAATGGCGGGTGAATAATCGCTGCAAAGAATTACTTTCTCATTTATCGTAAATGCTTTATTTTGCTGAAATTCAATGGGAATATTAAGCACAACCATATCGCAACTGGCCCGTATGCGCCTGTGGCGTATTGAAGCATGGGTACAACACCCTATAGCATCACAGCGGGAGGTACTGCAGGACCTGGTTACCTCGGCACAGTATACGGAGTTCGGCCGCAAGTACAATTTTTCTTCCTTATTTTCTACACGCGACTTTAAAAAGGCAGTACCCGTACACGAGTACGACGACCTGAAACCTTATATACAGCGTATGATGGATGGTGAAGAAAATATTTTGTGGAATACGCCTATCCGCTGGTTTGCCAAAAGCAGCGGTACTACCAGCGATAAAAGCAAGTTCATTCCCATAAGCGAAGAAAGCTTAGAAGACTGCCACTATAAAGGCGCCAAGGATACGCTTACCATGTATTATAATTTCAATCCCGATTCGGACCTGTTAACGGGTAAGGGGCTAGTCATTGGCGGCAGCCATACGATAAACCAGCTAAATGAGGAGATCCATTATGGCGACCTGAGCGCTGTGCTTCTGCAAAATTCTCCTGCCTGGGGACAATGGATCCGTACGCCTGAGCTGTCTATTGCCCTGATGGATGAATGGGAAACCAAAATTGAAAAGCTGGCCGAAACCACTATTACAGAGAACGTTACTTCCATTTCAGGCGTACCCACATGGACGCTGGTGCTTTTTAAAAGAATACTGGAAATAACAGGTAAAAGCTGCATTGCCGAAGTATGGCCATCGCTGGAACTGTACATTCACGGCGGCGTTTCGTTTACCCCTTACCGCGAGCAGTTCAGAAAAATAATAGGAAAGGACATTTACTATATAGACAGCTACAATGCCAGCGAAGGATTTTTTGCTGCGCAGGATAAGCCGGGAGAAGAGGGTATGCTGCTGTATTTGGATCACGGCGTGTTTATGGAATTTATGCCCATTGAGGAATATGGAAAAAAAGATCCGCAAACCATAGGACTGAGAGCTGTAGAAACCGGTAAAAATTACGCCCCGGTGATCAGCACCAACGGAGGGCTGTGGCGGTATTTGCTGGGCGACACCATACAGTTTACTACCCTGTACCCTTTTCGCATTAAAATAACCGGGCGCTTAAAGCACTTTATCAATGCTTTTGGTGAAGAAGTGATTGTAGATAATACCGACAAAGCAGTTTCCATGGCCTGCGAAAAAACAGGCGCCATTGTAAATGATTATACTGCCGCCCCTGTTTACTTCAGCGATAATGGAAATGGCGCACACGAATGGCTGGTGGAGTTTGATAAGGAACCTGCCAGTCTGGATCATTTTACCTTTGAATTAGACAAAGCGCTGCAAAGCATCAATAGCGATTATGAAGCAAAGCGCTATAAAGACATTGCCCTTCACCTGCCCCTGCTTCACATGATGCCTAAAGGATTATTTAATGAATGGCTGAAAAGCAAGGGCAAGCTGGGTGGTCAGCATAAAGTGCCGAGACTGAGCAATGAACGAACGCTTATTGAAGAAATCCTCCGGTTCAAATTATAATACGTGACAGCGGAAGCCACACAATTTTATATTCTTTCTGTTATCTTGCAGCAATAATTCAGTAATATTCATGAAACTACTCAACAACAAAGTAGCTATTGTAACCGGCGCCGCCCGTGGCATCGGGGAAGCCATTGCACTAAAGCTTGCGGCACACGGCGCGCATATTGCCTTCACCTACGTGAGCAACAGCAGCAGCGAAAAAGCCGCCGCGTTGCAGGAAAAGCTGCAGGCGCTTGGTGTAAACGCAAAAGCCTATCAAAGCAATGCGGGCGATTTTGCGCAAAGTGAAACGCTGGTGAATGATGTGCTTAAAGCATTCGGATCCGTTGATATTTGCGTAAATAACGCCGGCATTTCAAAAGACAACCTGCTGCTCCGCATGTCGCCCGACCAGTGGGATGAAGTGATCAATACCAATCTCCGGAGTGTATTCAACATGACCAAACAGGTTATCCGCCCTATGATGAAAGCGAAGAGCGGCAGCATCATCAATATGAGCTCTATTATTGGCATTACAGGTAATGCCGGGCAAAGCAGCTACGCGGCCAGCAAGGCGGGCATTATCGGGTTCACCAAAAGCATTGCCAAAGAAATGGGCAGCCGTAATATCCGCTGTAATGCCATAGCCCCCGGCTTTATTGAAACCGATATGACCGGATATCTGAAAGAAGGCGATGCCGCAGATAAATACAAAAGCAGTATTCCCCTGGGCCGGTTTGGCACGGGAGGAGATATTGCGGATGTGGCATTATTCCTGGCAAGCGACTGGAGCAGCTATATAACCGGACAGACGATCAGTGTTTGCGGAGGATTGAATACTTAACGGCATTTTTTTTACTTCGCTTCTTCTTATATGCAACTCATCTTATACAGGCAACGTCTGTAAGAATATAAAATTGATTGCATATGAGATATTTCCTCTTACAATCTGATGACCTGCTGAGCAAAGGAACCAACATCGCCTCAAAATTTATTGACCTGGCCATTGCATACACGCCAAAGATCCTGGGAGCGATCATTTTTTTCCTTATCGGCAACTGGATCATTGGCCGACTGGGTATACTGCTTCGCAAAACCCTCACTACACGTAAGTTTGATCATTCCCTCCAATCCTTTCTGGTTTCCTTTTTTAAGATTACCTGTCAGGTTTTATTAGTCATTACTATTTTTGGGATACTGGGCGTAAATACCTCCTCGTTCGCGGCGTTAATTGTTGGTGCAGGCATTGCTATCGGCTCTGCGCTGAATGGCACGCTGGGTAATTTTGCAGGCGGAGTTATGATGCTGATATTCAAACCCTTTAAAATAGGTGATATTATTGAGGCACAGGGCGCAACCGGAGCCGTTACAGACCAGGGTGTATTTAATACTACCTTGCTTACACCCGATAATAAAACCGTTATACTGCCCAATGGACCGCTTTCAACCGGAGTAATTACCAATTTTAATACGCATGGTAACCTGCGGGTTGATCTGAGCCTGGCTATAGCACTCGATGTACCTGTAGAAAAAGCACGCACCGTAGCCATTGAAGCCATGTTAAAGCATCCGAAAGTATTAAAAGATCCCAAGCCCGAAGTAAGTGTATTGAAAATAGGAGACGGCATGACAACATTGGCCATTCGTCCTTATACTACGCAGTCTGATTACTGGGATGTATATTTTGGTGTACAGGAATCTGTAAAGGCTGCTTTTGATGCAAATGATATTGCCGCACCTATACCCCACAGACTTATTATACAAAAGCAATAAATGTTGATCACTAACACAGCGAAAGCTCCGCCTGTTTGCGGGGCTTATTTTTTGCCATATCCCGGCGTATCTTTGCAGCAGCAAATAAAACAACAATAATGAGCAAAAAACGCAAAGGCATCTTTACCGCCCTGATATGGCTTACAACAGCATTCGCCGGAACCGCATATGTTGCACCAGTTCCTTTAAACGTTCCAACAGACCTTATTTCGGCAATGGCTCAGCTTCGGCCTTTCACCGACACCGTGCATTACCCTGAAGAAAAGCATTTTAAAAATATACAACAGCTTACTTTTGGCGGCGACAACGCTGAAGCATACTGGAGCTATGATAGTAAGTATCTTGTATTTCAGCGTACTAACCCTAAGGAAGGATTGAACTGCGACCAGATATTTATTGGCAAAGTGCCCCGGCACGCCGGTGAAAAGTTCGAATATAAGCTGGTAAGCACAGGCAAAGGAAGAACCACCTGCCCCTTCTTTACCAAAGATGGCAAGCATATTATTTACGCATCTACGCACCTGGCGGCCGATAGCTGCCCGCCTATACCCGACCGGAAAAAATACGGCAACAGGTACATTTGGCCTTTATATAACAGTTATGATATTTTTATGGCCGACCTGGATGGAAATATCGTAAAGCAGCTTACCCATGCGAAAGGCTATGATGCAGAAGCCACCCTTTCACCCGATGGCAAAAAAATGATCTATACCAGCGATAAAGATGGCGATCTTGAGCTTTATATAATGGACCTGAAATCGGGAAAGGAAAAAAGAGTTACCCATACAATAGGATATGATGGCGGCGCGTGGTTCAGCCCCGATGGCAAAAAATTAATCTGGCGGGCTTCCCGTCCCCAAACAGAAGCGGAAGTAAAAGAATATAAGGAGCTGCTTGCCGAAGGCCTGGTGGCGCCTACCAATATGGAAGTTTGGGTGGCCGATGCAGACGGCAGCAATGCCCGGCAAATTACAGCATACGGACAAGCCAACTGGGCGCCCGCTTTTATGCCCGACAGCAAACACATCATTTTTGCCTCCAACCACGAATACAAAAGAGGGTTTCCTTTTAACCTGTATACCATTAACGGAGATGGCGGCAACCTGCAGAAAATAAGCCGCGACAAAGGGTTCGACGCTTTCCCCATGTTTTCTCCCGATGGTAAAAAAATTGCTTTTTGCAGTAACCGTAATAATGGCGGCACAAGAGATACCAATATTTTTATAGCAGATTGGGTAGAGTAAAAGTTAATTGGCCAATTGATCTCGTATTACATCTGCCAGGGTATGTATTACGCCACAAATACACGAATAAATCTATCAAAACACATTAAATATTCGTGTATTCGTGGCTATTTTGAATTGTATTCGTAAATCGGCCCGCCTGCGGGCTGCTGGAATTCGAGGCATAAGTGCTCATCATAAAAAGGCTTCATATTCGGCGGAGCCTTTCAGGGAATATTCACTTTTTCTCCCAGAAATTTTGGCTCAGCACCCGTTAAATAATCAATAAATACTTTTACCCTGGCTAATTTTTCCCGGAACTGCACTTTAAAGCCGCCGCGTGCATTCACATCTCTTGCATTAAAACCTATGGCAGCAATGCCTTCCCGCGAAGCGATATAAATGGCTCTTTCATTTTGAAATGGCTGTGAAATTACAGTTACGGAATCCTGTCCGAAAATGGCTTTAAGCCGAACCATGGAATCGAACGTTCTGAACCCGGCATAGTCGGAATAAATACAGGCAGAATCAATTCCCGCTTTCAGCAAATCCGCCCTCATTAATGCGGGTTCGTTATAATAAATGCTGCTGTTATCGCCACTGATAATAATGTAAGTGATCTTCCCCGCCTTTAGCAGCCGAACCGCTGCCTCCATGCGGTAGGTATAATAAGGATTTAAAAAACCTGCCACCAGGTATTTTGATGTGCCCGGTAATAACCCCGTTTTGTTGTACGGTATATCTTCAATAGTGGAATACAGTTTTCCCCTGGCCGCGTTTGTAATAGCCCGGTTACAGAAAAAAATAGCCAGCAGCACAATAGCCAGCAATGTCAGTAAAGAATATAATATGATCTTAACGCTACGCATAGGGGTTGAAATAACTGCCGGCTCCGGTGACCGGCCTGAAGCAAGATACAAAAATGGATGCAGGGGCTGCTGAATCAACTTTTCTTTACAAAGTGCTTAACAGTATTTTGGTCATAATAGCTGCATGTGCCTGCCCTTAGTTCAATCCATATTTTTGTATATAGCGCTCATACAGCTGTGTTTGTTTGCTGGTAAGGTCTGTCTGCCGCCCCTGTATAAAAGCATGGGTTATAATGCTGGTGCGCATATCTAATATATCGCCTTCGCTTATTATAATATTAGCATCTTTGCCTGCCTCAATGGAACCGGTTCTGGCGTCAATACCCAAAATTCTCGCGGTGTTCAAGGTAATGGCGCTCAGCGCTTCTTCTTTGGTAAGGCCAAAAGCCGCGGCCGTGCCCGCGTTAAAAGCCAGGTTGCGGTACCGGGCATTGTTGGCATTGTCATTCAGGGAAAACAATACCCCTGCTTTTTGCAGTATGGCTGGCGTTTTAAAGGGCTGGTCATAATCTTCATCTTCCGTAGCCGGCAGATGGTGCTCCGCGTTTAATATAACCGCTATATTATTTTCTTTCAGCAAAGGCGCAATTTGCCAGCTTGCTTCACCGCCCACAATTACCACATCGAACCCAAACTCTTTTACAAAATCAATGGCCAGCAGCATTTGCTTTACATGCCCGGCATGCACAAACAGCTTCTGGCTTTTATCAAAAAGTCCCTTTACCGCTTCCAGCTTAAGGTTGGTGGAAGCATGCGTGGTTTCCAGGAGGTAGGCGTGTGCCTCCCTGAAAAAATTTTTGATCTCTTCTGTTTTTTCCAGCGCCTGCCGCATTACCTCTTCCGGTTTAGCTGCAGTTGCCGTGGAAAAAGAAGGGAGGTTAAGATGTATACCATTATCCATTGCATACGCAGCATCTTCCCAGTTCCATGCATCTAACTGCACCACCGAAGAAGTGCCGCTGATGGTTCCGCCCTGCGGCACAGTATTGGCCAGTAAAATGCCATTGGCTTTGAGCACATTGATCATCGTTGAAGCCGCATTGTAGGCCACAATGGCACGGACGTTTGGATTGATATCGCCCAGCTCCCGGTAATCGTTGGACCCACGCACACTGCCCGAAATTTCTTTCAGCCCCAGGTCGCTCTGCGGAAGAATAAGCCCCGGGTATACCTGCTTACCTTTTGCATCCACAACCTTTACATCGCCCAGCGGAATAGCTATACCGGTTCCAACCCGAACGATCTTTCCATCCTTCACTTCTATAGTGGCATTTTCAAGTACCCGGCCGTTTCCCACGTGTACGGTACCGTTAGTAATAAACAATAATCCTTTATACGCTTTCGCAGGGTATACATTGTCCTGCGACCGGGCGCTAAACAGGAAAGTGAACATGGCTGCCAGGAAAACTATTTTTTTCATACCTGATTTTTTTAAATGAAGAAAGGAACCGGTACTACTGCAAGCTGCTATTATCATCGTGCCCGTGATCTTCGTTGCAGCTCAACGTGATATAAGTACTGGGTTTAAACGCGGCTACCGGTGATCCCGATTTCTTTTCTGCCACCATCTTCTGGATGATACGGTTACGCTCAGCCGAAATAACGCCGCGCAGTTGCCTGTCGCGCTCCAGGTCAAAATACATAATGCCATCCACTATTGTTTTCTCCGGTTTGGCATAAATGCTCAGGGGGTTGTCACTCCATAATACCAGGTCGGCATCCTTACCCGCTTTAATGCTCCCGGTGCGATCATCAATATGCAGCGCTCTGGCAGGGTTAAGGGTTACCATCTTCCATGCCTCCGTTTCAGGCACGCCACCATATTTTACGGTTTTGGCGGCTTCCTGGTTCAGGCGGCGGGCCATTTCCGCGTCATCCGAATTGATACATACATTCAAATCCATTTTTTGCATAACAGCCGCATTATAGGCAATGGCATCGGTTACCTCCACCTTGTAGCCAAACCAGTCGGAAAAGGTTGACACATTTGCGCCATGCGCCTTCATCTTATCCGCCACTTTATACCCTTCCAGTATATGCGTGAAGGTATTGATCCGGAAACCGAATTTTTCGGCAACCCGCATAGCATAGGTTATTTCACTCTGCACATAGGAGTGGCAGGTAATGAATCTTTTTTGATGCATAATCTCTACCAGCGCGTCCAGCTCAAGGTCTCTTCTTACCTTAGCGAAAGGATTTGCCGCCTGTTTCTTTTTTCCTGCTGTACTTACGGAGGCCTTTTTCAATGCATTCTCATAATCCACTGCCCGTTGAAAGGCGTCCACGAGCACCTGTTCCACACCCATCCTGGTATCGGGAAAGCGGTTGTTTGCAGATGAGGTGGTGCGTTTTACATTTTCACCTAATGCAAATTTGATGAAGGGGTCCGCGCCTTTGAACTTCAATCCCTCATCATCCGCGCCCCAGCGCAGCTTAATGAGGTGCGATTGTCCGCCAATGGTGTTTGCCGATCCGTGCAAAATCTGGGAAGAGGTAACCCCGCCGGCAAGCTGCCGGTATATGTTAATATCATCGGGGTTCAGGTTATCACCTATACGCACTTCCGAAGTAACAGACTGGGCGCCTTCATTAATGGAAGCCGTGGCAATATGCGAATGCTCATCAATAATACCTGCAGTAAGATATTTACCAGTACCATCAATGATTTTTGCCCCTGCGGCGGAAATATTTTTACCCACCTGTGCGATCTTTCCATCCTTTACGAGCACATCTGTATTGGCTACATTTCCCTCTGCTTCACCGGTCCATACCGTAGCGTTTTTAAAAAGCAGGGGCTCCGGTTTGGGTAATTCATTCCAGCCGTAACTACCAAAGGGATAGGTGATCTTTGCAAGAGGAGCTACATAGCTATGTTGTGCGCTGTCTGCTTTACCGACCGCAGGTTTAATAAAGCCCGCCGACCATAATAACGCGTTCCCTTCCGCATCTTCACCATTTCCTTTCCAGGTACTATCCTTATTCACCACACCGCTCAGCCGTATAACCGGTTTTGCGTTTTTGCCGGGTGTAAAGCTCAGGTTTACTAATTTGCCGTTAAAGCTGAATTTTGCCGGCAGGGTATCGGTATTGATGATACTGGCGGCACGAGGGCTTTTAACCTCCAGCGTATATATTACCTCTCCTTTTGCCGAATGCAATGCAAGCGCATACACGCCTTTTATATCTTCCCACTCCACATCCTGCACCGTATACTTTTCACCCTGCACCCAGTTTTGATATACGATAGTTTTTTCGTGGAAAACAGGGCCCGAAGTAATAAGGAAATTGGCCAGCTTGCCAGCTTCAATGCTGCCCACTTTGTTGTAAACGCCGAGGAGCGTTGCAGGTGTTTTAGTCAGCGCTTCTAATGCTTTCCGTTCACTCAGCCCGTTATCAATAGCGCTACGGATATTAGGCAAAAATTGTTTGGGGTCTTTTAAACCGGCAGGGGTTAAACAAAAAGTAATCCCGGCTTTTTCAAAAGCGGCGGCATTTACCGGCGCCAGCTCCCAGTGCTTTAAATCGTTTAATGAAACTAAGCGGGCATTGTCCGGATCTTCCACATCCATTGCCTGCGGATAGTTAACAGGCAAAATAAATGCTGCCCCGGTAGCCGCCATTTCTTTTATCCGCTGGTATTCATTACCGCCTCCTTTAATAATATATTGTACGCCAAATTCATCTCCTATCCTGTCTGCCCTTATATCGGCCCATTTGTCGCCGGCATCAAACACCTGTGGCAACGGCTGGTTATTGTTCCATGCCTGCAGGCTCAGGTTTACACCTTCGGCGGCCGGGTTATTTTTATACCAGGCCGCATCCAGGTAGGTTTGCCGCAATAAAGCAATGGCGCCCATTAAGCTGGTAGGATAGCTTTGAGTGGATGTGCCTTTACTGAAAGCATAATGAGCCGATGCTTTTTCTTTTATGATAACAAGGTTTTCTTTTTTATCTGCCAGCGCTACCAATGCTCCCGTTCCGCGGGCGATGCCATCCTTGCGGTGGGTTAGCGCTGCGCCAAAACCTATAGCGCGAAAGTCTTTTGCCTTATCGTTATCTGTAACAAACAAAGCGGCGGCATCCGCATCGGCCTTAATGGCCTCGTTCCATCCATAGGCGCCTTTTGTGTTTGAAGTTAACCGGGTAGGGGCGCTGTAACTAAATGCTCCCGTGGCGCTTTGCGGCAGAGGCATGCCATAATCGCTGTACATATCTATAAATGAAGGAACAATATACTTTCCCTTACAATCTACCACAACAGCATCTTTGGGAATAGCAACAGCGTTACCCACGGCTATGATCTTTCCCTTTTGTATAAGCAGGGAAGCGTTTTGCAGGGTAGTTTGCGCGTCCTGCACAATAGTGGCATTGGTAAAAATATAGGTTCCGCTGCGGTCATCGGCTACGCCATTTACCGGAAACGTTTGCTGGGCGCATACGCCCAGGGCGGCTGCACAGCAAAACAAGACAAGTATTATTTTTTTCATATGCAGATGCTTTATACATATATATGAGCAGGAAAGATAAGTTTAAAATTGTTTTTTACCACATCCGCCAGCGCGTTGCCGCAACGTATGAGTATCAAAGCCAGCGCCTGTTCTCTTACCCGTTATTCACCTGACCTTTTTGAAAAAAACCCTTGCCAGACCGGAAAACAAGCCTTCGGGTTACATCATTCATTCACTTTTACCGTTATTTCAATGAGAAAGTATTTATTGTTTACATTCATCGCAGCCACTTCTCTTTTTTCCTGTTCACAAAAAAAAGACGCTGATCATCAAACTACACATACCGATGTGCCCTACCTGCAGGATTACAGCATTAAATATAATATAGCCGACAGCGGTACTGCACTATACAAAGCATATGCCGACCGCAATGGCGTTATACAGATCCTTTCTTCCAAAGGTTTGCTGCATCCTTTTTCCGGCGCCATGCTCTATCCCGGAACACTGGTACCCGATGATACTTACCGCCCCATGAAGGATAAAAAAATTACCTCCATAGGCATATACCAGCACCAACTGGTATACCTTGATGATAAAGCCGTGCTCAGCAACGCATGGGCCGGCAGCTTGTATGTAAAACACAGCCTTACTAACGCTAAGGTTTTTGCAGGCGGCAGCGATTTTGATTTTTTGGTATCCGATGGCAGCGCCCTGCAATACCTTAAAAACACGCAGGTGCTGTGGGAAGGCAAAAGCACCGAACAGGTATTGGATATGATATTTGACAGCGCAAAGCATCGTTTCTTTGTGCTTACTCCCGCACAAATATTTTCTTTTTCTCCTGCAGATAAAAGTTATGCATCCTTCTTTACCGCAGACAGTATTACCTGCTTTACCCTGGCCAACGGCGGAAAGGATATAGTGGCGGGTACCCGTAATGGGTATATCGTTATAGATGCAGCTACCGGAAAGCAAAAAGGGGAAGTGAGCAGGAAGCTGCCATGGACGGAGCTTACCGCTATTACGGAAATAGACGGAAAGCTGTGGTTTGGATCTGCCAAAGGTGCTTTTATGCTGAAAGACGATGGTAAGTTCAATTATTACGCGTCTAAACGGTGGCTGCCTTCAGACGATGTGAAACATATTGCCAAAGGTGATGAAGGCAGCGTGCTGGTGCTCACCGGGGCGGGGCTGGGAAAGATCAGCTTTACCCAAATGACATTGGAGGAAAAAGCGGCTTTTTACGACAGGCAGGTGAGACTCAGGCATATGCGCAACGGGTTTAATGCCACACTTTCGGGCATGAAAGATGGGGACCTTGGTACCGGTCATATGGAAGATTCCGATAACGATGGGTTATGGACCTCCATGTATCTTGGCGCAGAAGCCTTCCGCTATGCAGTTACCAAATCACCCGAGGCATTACAAAACTGCCGCGAATCGCTGGATGCTATGGAAAGGCTTTACTCCGTTAATCCCGTAAAAGGATTTCCTGCACGGTCTTATGAAAGGAAGGGATACAGGCTCCACGATCCGGAAAGATGGATACCCGCTCCCGATCCGGAATGGGACTGGAAATCCACGACCAGCAGTGATGAAGCCATCGGCCATATTTTTGTTTTCGCTGTTTTGGCGGAACTGGTAGACGATGAGTCCATAAAAACACAATCCATAGCGCTGATAGATTCGCTGATGCAGCACGTTATTGATAATGATCTTTACCTGGTTGACTGGGATGGTAAACCCACGCTTTGGGGCAAATGGAACCCGGAATATGTGAATGCCAGGCCTAAAAATGTAGGCGACAGGAAGATCAATTCTTCCAATATCATCGCCATGCTTCAAACGGCTTATCACTTTACCAAAAAAGAGGTATACAAAGAAAAAGCCTTCGACCTGATGAACAACCACGGTTACCTTGAAAACCTGATGCGGCCAATGAAAGAGGTTGGTCATGCCCCCGAAGATGCCGACGACTGGAGTAAAATGCTGTCGGAAGGATGGAATCATTCAGACGATGAAATGTATTTCCTGGGCTACTGGGGCTTATACCGCTATGCTTTTAATGATACCCTGAAAGAAAAGTATAAAGAAGCCATCATTGATCACTGGGAAATAGAAAGACCCGAGAAGGAGGGCGCATGGAATATTTTTACCGCATTAACAGGTGCAAAGGCGTTTGATTTGAAAGAGGCTGTGTGGTACTTACAGGAATACCCCTTAGATATGATTGGCTGGTCGGTGCGCAACAGCGAAAGAAAAGATATAGAGCTGATAGCGCCCAATTTCCGCGGACAAACAACCACGGAAGTGTTACCGCCCGATGAGCTGGATATCAGCAGGCATAATGGCAACCGGTTTGATCTGAATGGCGGCCGCAACGGCACCAACGAATACAGCGCAGGTGATATATGGCTGCTGCCTTACTGGATGGCACGTTACTTAGAAGTGATCAGTGCGCCAGGCAATAAATAAGCTTCATCATTAAGCTGGCTAAAATACGGCAAATGAAAAAATGGCTACCGGCAGGCATAGCTGCCCTGGGGTTGGTTTCCTGTTTGCAGAAACGGCCGGAACAAAACCAGCATGAACAGGCATATACCGATGCACCCTACCTGCAGGATTACAGCATTAAATACAATATAGCCGACAGCGGTACTGTATTATATAAAGCATATGCCGACCGCAATGGCGTTATACAGATCCTTTCTTCCAAAGGTTTGCTGCATCCTTTTTCCGGCGCCATGCTCTATCCCGGAACACTGGTACCCGATGATACTTACCGCCCCATGAAGGATAAAAAAATTACCTCCATAGGCATATACCAGCACCAACTGGTATACCTTGATGATAAAGCCGTGCTCAGCAACGCATGGGCCGGCAGCTTGTATGTAAAACACAGCCTTACTAACGCTAAGGTTTTTGCAGGCGGCAGCGATTTTGATTTTTTGGTATCCGATGGCAGCGCCCTGCAATACCTTAAAAACACGCAGGTGCTGTGGGAAGGCAAAAGCACCGAACAGGTATTGGATATGATATTTGACAGCGCAAAGCATCGTTTCTTTGTGCTTACTCCCGCACAAATATTTTCTTTTTCTCCTGCAGATAAAAGTTATGCATCCTTCTTTACCGCAGACAGTATTACCTGCTTTACCCTGGCCAACGGCGGAAAGGATATAGTGGCGGGTACCCGTAATGGGTATATCGTTATAGATGCAGCTACCGGAAAGCAAAAAGGGGAAGTGAGCAGGAAGCTGCCATGGACGGAGCTTACCGCTATTACGGAAATAGACGGAAAGCTGTGGTTTGGATCTGCCAAAGGTGCTTTTATGCTGAAAGACGATGGTAAGTTCA
Source organism: uncultured Sphingobacteriales bacterium (assembly GCA_937871285.1). Taxonomy (GTDB): domain Bacteria; phylum Bacteroidota; class Bacteroidia; order Chitinophagales; family Chitinophagaceae; genus Agriterribacter. Next base: position 22,322 of record CALMQS010000019.1, read on the forward strand.
ATTATTACGCGTCTAAACGGTGGCTGCCTTCAGACGATGTGAAACATATTGCCAAAGGTGATGAAGGCAGCGTGCTGGTGCTCACCGGGGCGGGGCTGGGAAAGATCAGCTTTACCCAAATGACATTGGAGGAAAAAGCGGCTTTTTACGACAGGCAGGT
>CALMQS010000020.1 GCA_937871285.1 uncultured Sphingobacteriales bacterium
GTGCAAGGGCGTGATGTATTAGTGATAGAAGATAGTAGCTCCCTTGGGTTCAGCCGTCAGCTATGAGGTGAGTAGCTACTAACGATAGAACAGATATTTCCTTCTTTGACTCCTCTCTTTTCACCTTCCGTCGTTACGAGATCCTAAATTGATCTGAATAATGCGTAATATTTTTTGAGGGTTGAAGCCTGCCTACCGGCAGTAGGTAATCCCTAAACAGCGGAGGCGGATTTTTTTATTTACGATTTATCGTTTATGGTTTCAGGTTGCATTTCGCTTCGGATTTCGGATTTTCGACTTCAGATTTGTGATTTATTTGTTTCTTGCGATTTGGTTCTTGATGCTTTGTCCTCGGATTTAGGATTTTATGCTTCAGATTTGAATTTTTATTTGTCTTTTGTGATTTAGCCTCCCGGTGCTTTGTATTTCCCGGAATTTGAACATTCAGCTTTGTATTCCCCGCAGTTCCTTATTTTTGCCCTCCTGTATGGCAAAAGCAAGTTCAGATACACCTTTAATGCAGCAACACCGGGCTATCAAGCAAAAATACCCCGATGCCATACTGTTGTTCCGCGTGGGCGATTTTTATGAAACCTTTGGCGAAGACGCAATTATCACCTCCCGTGTGCTGGGTATTACCCTAACCAAAAGAAACAACGGCGCTGCAACCTCATCCGAGCTGGCCGGGTTTCCCTACCATGCTTTAGATACCTACCTCCATAAATTAGTAAAAGCCGGTTACCGCGTTGCTATATGCGATCAGCTCGAAGACCCCAAACAGGCAAAGGGTATTGTAAAACGCGGTGTAACGGAAATGGTTACCCCGGGTGTAGCTACCAACGATAAGCTGCTGGAGCATAACAGTAATAATTTTTTAGCAGGTGTTTATTTCGATGAAAATATTGTAGGTACCGCTTTTCTTGATATTTCCACAGGTGAATTTTTTATGGCGGAAGGCAATACGGAATATGCAGACAAACTACTGCAAAGCCTCAAACCCGCGGAAGTGGTTTTTCAACGGAGCTTTCAGAAACAGTTCAAAGAAACGTTTGGATCAAAGTTCTATACCTATGCCCTCGAAAGCTGGTTATTTGACAAAGCTTATGCCGCCGAAAGCTTACTGAAACATTTTGGCACCCATTCCCTGAAAGGTTTTGGCATTGAAGACATGCCGGCAGGCATAGTGGCGGCCGGCGCGGTATTGCATTATCTTAAAGATACCGAACATCCCAACCTGCAGCACATTACCGCTATACAGCGCATTGATAAGGACGATCATTTATGGATGGATCGTTTTACTATCCGCAATCTTGAGCTGTTAGGCAATAGCTCAGACAGCGGCCAGACATTGCAAAAAGTAGTGGACAATACGGTTTCGCCTATGGGCGCCCGTTTGATGAAGCGATGGATCGTGCTGCCCCTGAAAGATATCAGCCGTATTAATGAAAGGCTGAACCTGGTGGAATATTTTATTAAAGAAACCGATTGCAGGAATAGTGTTGCCCAGCATATAAAGCAATGCGGCGATGTGGAACGGCTGGTGAGTAAAATTTCTTTACGGAAGATCAACCCCAGGGAAATTAAACAAATAGCCCGGGGGCTGCAGCATATTGAGCAAATCAAAAACACCTGTATCAACAGCAGTAACGATTACCTGAAACGGTTGGCCGATGCGCTCAATTCCTGTCATTATATTGCTGAAAAGATCAACCGGGAGATCATTGATAATCCCCCGGTACAGGCCGGCAAAGGAAACATTATTAACAAGGGCGTGCATGAGGAACTGGATGAGCTGCGTGGTATTGCCACCGGCGGGAAAGAATATTTACTGGAGTTACAACAAAAAGAAACCCAGTCTACCGGCATTTCTTCTCTTAAAGTAGGCTTTAATAATGTGTTTGGCTATTACCTGGAAGTAACCAATTCCCATAAAAACAAAGTACCGGAAAGCTGGATACGCAAGCAAACGCTTACCAACGCCGAGCGCTACATTACGCCGGAATTAAAACATTATGAAGAAAAGATTACAGGTGCGGAGGATAAGATATTCCGGATAGAGCTGGAACTGTACGATAAATTATTATTAGAACTCCAGGACTACATTGCGCCGATGCAGGTAAACGGCAGCATACTGGCCGTATTAGATTGCCTCATCTGCTTTGCCGGTAATGCACTGCAATACAAATATAAAAAACCTCAATTGCATGAAGGCCGCCAGCTTGAACTCAAAGAAAGCCGCCACCCGGTAATAGAACGCAACCTGCCTGCCGGTGAACAATATATTGCCAACGACATTGTGCTTGATCCCGAAGATCAGCAGATCATTATACTTACCGGACCTAATATGAGTGGCAAGAGCGCCCTGCTGCGGCAAACCGCGCTTATTACCTTAATGGCCCATACCGGGAGCTTTGTACCTGCCGCTACAGCCTATATACCAATAACAGATAAAATATTTACAAGGGTTGGTGCATCAGACAATTTAAGCGCAGGCGAATCTACCTTCATGGTGGAAATGAATGAAACGGCCAGTATTATCAATAATATTTCCGCCGCAAGCCTTATCTTGCTGGATGAGATCGGAAGAGGCACTTCTACCTACGATGGCATTTCCATTGCCTGGAGCATCGCGGAGTTTTTGCATCACTCTCCCTTTGCGCCCAAAACATTATTTGCCACGCATTATCATGAGCTGAATGAACTGGAAAACAAGTTACCCAGGGTAAAAAATTATCACATCACCAATAAAGAAGCGGGAAACAAAGTTATCTTCCTCCGCAAGCTGGCGCCAGGCGGCAGTACGCACAGCTTTGGTATTCATGTAGCTAAAATGGCCGGCATGCCTCCTTCCCTGATTGACCGGGCCAATACCATTTTAAAACAATTAGAAGAAAAACATGCGGATAATGATGTAGGCGCCCTCGCCAGCACGGTAAAGCAGCTCTCCGCGCCTCAATTGCAGCTTTCCATTTTTGATATACATACCGAAACATTCCAGCACATGCGCCAAATATTAGAGAACCTTGATATTAACCGGCTTACTCCTGTTGAGGCATTGCTGAAGCTCAACGAGATCAAAAACCTTTTACAGTAGGCGTCATTCATTCATCGAAAAAAATTGGAATGCACAGTTCTTACCGATACTTTCGCTACAAGTTTACGCCTACCCTTGCATGAGATTTGTATTATACAGATATAAGAAAACACCTAAAGGAACCGCATTACAGTATGTAAAGGAAATTAAGAACGGGAAGGTCATCTTTTCAACGCTTACTTACGATGCCCAAAGGTTTTCCCTTATAAAAGCGATCTCCCTTGCTGTAAGATACCGGCTGTTCTGGATACATAAAAAACACCTGCGTGTCAATCTGTAGAGGAGCTATCAGCAGTCAGGTATCAGGTGAGTTTACTGTGACAGAATGAATACTCCTTTCTGCCCATAGCTTATGGCTTTCTGTATTCCTCGAATTTCGAAGTTCCGGCTTCGAATCATTGCTGTCCGGTAAAAATAGAATAATTCTTTTTTCAAACGGCTGGTTG
>CALMQS010000021.1 GCA_937871285.1 uncultured Sphingobacteriales bacterium
TATCAAAAAATTCAATCAGCATTTTAATGCCAATGAATATCAATACCACGGCAATGCCCTGCTGCAGGAAGTCAAATTTGTTTACCGCGCCTTTCAGCAAAAAAAACAGGGCTCGTAAACCCAGAATCGCGAAGATATTGGAAGAATAGATCACCAGCACATCATCCGGTGAGAAAGGAATATCGGCCCGTTCACGTACAATGGAAACTACGGTAGGGATAGAATCTAATGCAAAAACAATATCAATGGCGGCCAACATAAATACAACAACGGAAAGTATGGTAAAATATACTTTCCCGTTACGGGTAATAACATATTTTCCACGGGGTTCCACAGTGGTGAGCCGCAGGTATTTTCTTAAGAGCCGGTATAGCTTTGATTCTCTTGGATTGAATTCTTCCTCGTTTTTTTTAAAGAATAGCTTGTAGCCGGTATACACCAGGAAAATACCAAAAATATAGAGTATCCAGTGAAACCGCTCTATCAGCCCGATACCAATGGCTATAAAAATGATCCTGAAAACGATAGCAAGCAGTATGCCGATCAGTAGGGCCCTGGCCGTGTCGGAGTCTGCTATTTTAAAGGAGCTGAAAATGAGGATGAATACAAAGATATTGTCAATGCTAAGTGATTTTTCCATCAGGTAAGCGGTTAAAAATTTGGTAGCCACTTTTGAACCGTCTTCAAAGAAAAGAAATACACAAAAAGCAAGAGAGATCGCCACCCAGAAAATGCTTTGATAAAAAGCGCTTCTCATGGTTATATGCGAATTTTTTTTACTGAACAAACCGAAATCAAAAATCAGCGCAATCAAAAGCACTATCCCGAAAGTGAGATAAGAAATTTCTGTGGGTGTCATTAACGTGTAATATTTTATTCAAAGATAAGGGGCTATTTCTGATGGGTGGTAAATTGTTGACGTTTCAGGGTGCAGGGTGCAGGGTGCAGGTTACAGGTTACAGGGTGCAGGGTGCAGGGTGCAGGGTGCAGGTTACAGGGTGTCTTTATTTTTCTTTACCTTCAAACCAAAAGATCGTTCATGCCAAAATACATTCTTGCTTTAGACCAGGGCACTACCAGTTCCCGTGCCATTATATTCGACCATAGCGGTTCGGTTATTTCAGTAGCGCAAAAAGAGTTCAAACAAATATTTCCCCGTCCGGGCTGGGTGGAGCATGACCCCAATGAAATATGGAGCACACAGTTAGGTGTAGCGGCAGAAGCCATCAGTAAAGCAGGACTAACAACGGAAAACATAGCGGCTATCGGTATAACCAATCAAAGGGAAACTACCGTGGTATGGGAAAGAGCCACCGGCAAACCCATATACAATGCCATCGTATGGCAGGACAGGCGTACCGCAGCTTTTTGCGATGAATTAAAAGCCAAAGGAACCGATAAATTGATCAAAGAAAAAACAGGACTGATCTTAGACGCGTATTTTTCGGCAACCAAAGTAAAGTGGATATTAGATAATGTGGAAGGCGCAAGAGAAAAAGGAGCGAAAGGAGAACTTTGCTTCGGTACCATGGATACCTGGCTGATATGGAATCTTACCAAAGGACAAATACATGCAACCGATGTATCCAATGCTTCGCGTACTATGCTCCTTAACATCCATACCCTTCAATGGGATGGGGAGTTGGAAAAGATATTTGACGTGCCCGGCAACATGCTTCCCCAGGTAAAAAGCAGCAGCGAAGTATACGGAGAAACGCAGAATATATTAACGGCGCATAAAATACCCATTGCAGGTATCGCCGGCGACCAGCAGTCGGCGCTGTTTGGACAAATGTGCACGCAGCCCGGCATGGTAAAAAACACGTATGGCACAGGATGCTTTATGCTCATGAACACAGGCGAAAAAGCAGTGCCTTCTCAAAATAATTTACTTACCACCGTAGCCTGGAAGGTAAACGGCATTACCCAGTATGCATTGGAAGGGAGCGTGTTTATTGCCGGCGCCGTGGTGCAGTGGCTGCGCGATGGACTGGAGATCATTAAGTCTTCCGGCGAGGTAGAGCCTCTCGCATTAAAAGTAGCCAACAGCGATGGCGTATATGTAGTTCCGGCTTTTGCAGGATTGGGCGCCCCACACTGGAACCAGCATGCCAGGGGTACGATAGTGGGCATGACAAGGGGAACTACCTCCGCGCATTTAGCCCGGGCGGCCATCGAAAGCATTGCCTATCAAACCATGGATGTGCTGAAAGCAATGGAAGCGGATTCGGGCATTGCCATTAAGGAGTTGCGGGTAGATGGCGGCGCAACAGCCAATAATTTACTCATGCAGTTCCAGAGCGATATGCTGAATACAAAAGTTATTCGCCCGCGCATTATTGAAACCACCGCGCTGGGCGCCGCTTACCTGGCCGGACTGGCAGTAGGGTACTGGAAGGATATGGAAGAAATTCAAAAGCAATGGCAGGTAGACAGGACTTTTGATCCAGGTATGAAAGAAGAGGAGAGAGACCAATTATCGAAAGGGTGGCAAAGAGCGGTGAGAGCCGCGAAGGTGTGGGCGGAAGAATGAGGTGAATGTGAAAATTTGAAAATGTGGGAAATGTGAATAGTGAATGGTGGGTATGTTCCCTGCATGGATTTTGTAATAACTTTGAAATCAACTTGTTTATTTTTCATCATAATCTTTGATTTTGCAAGCTTTTAAAACATTAACAGGATTGATTAACTGTAGTTCCTGATCGCTCACCATTGACCACTGACTATTGACCACTCACTACTCACAACTATGCAAAGAGGCGAATTGATTAACAGGCTGGATACGGAAACGGAATGGGACATTATTATCATAGGCGGCGGCGCTACAGGTTTAGGCGCTGCCGCGGATGCTTCCTCACGCGGATATAAAACCCTGTTGCTTGAACGTTTTGATTTTGCCAAAGGCACTTCCAGCAGGGCTACCAAATTAGTGCATGGCGGCGTTCGGTACCTGGCGCAGGGTAATATTAAGCTGGTAATGGAAGCGCTGCATGAAAGGGGACTGCTGTTAAAAAATGCGCCACATCTTACCCGCACTCAGCCTTTTATACTACCCGCTTATTCATGGTGGCAAAAATGGTATTATGGCATCGGGTTAAAAATATACGACTTCATGTCGGGAAAGTTAAGCATTGGCAAAACCCGCATCATATCTTCTAAAACGATCTTACAATATGCACCCGCAATAGTGCAAACCGGGCTAAGCGGGGGTATATTATATTATGATGGCCAGTTCGATGATGCCCGCCTGGCATTAAACCTGGCGCAAACGGTAGTGGAGCAGGGTGGTGTGGTATTGAATTATATGGAGGTGTTTGACGTGCGTAAAGAAAATGGAAAGAGTAAAGGCGTATATGCGGAGGATACTCTCACCGGGAGGGAATACGAAATAAAAAGCAAAACGGTGATCAATGCAACGGGGGTATTTACAGATGACGTTTTACAGATGGATGATGATATGCAGCACAATATCGTATCTCCCTCACAAGGGATACACTTGGTGGTAGATAAAAAATTTTTTCCCGGCAGCCATGCCATGATGATACCCAAAACGGATGATGGCAGGGTATTGTTTGCTGTGCCCTGGCATAATAAGGTAATTATTGGCACTACCGACACACCCGTAGCGGAAGCCTCATTTGAGCCCCGTCCACTGGAAGCCGAAATTGAGTTTATTTTCAGGAATGTAAACCGTTACCTGAGTTCAGGCATTACAAGAGCGGATGTAAAGGCGGTATTCGCAGGCTTACGTCCGCTGGTGAAAGCGCCCGGACAAAAAAACACAGCGCTCATGCCCCGCGATCATACCATAATTGTGTCGAAGAGTAACCTGGTTACCATTACCGGTGGCAAATGGACCACCTACCGTAAAATGGCCAAAGAAGCGGTGGATAATGCGCTGTTTGTGGGCAAGCTGGAACGTAAATCCTGTGTAACGGAATCATTGCACATACACGGCTGGTGTAAAACGGTAAACCCTGATGATCCGCTGCATTATTACGGTGCGGATGCTGAAGCTATAAAAAGGCTGGCGGAACAAAATACGGCATGGGGAGAGAGGCTACATGAAGCTTTTCCATATATCAAAGCGCAGGTAATATGGGCGGTACGCAACGAAATGGCTATAACGGTAGAAGATGTATTAGCCAGGAGAATAAGAATGCTTTTTTTAGATGCGCATGCCGCACTGCAGGCCGCCCCCGAAGTAGCAAGGCTCATGGCGGAAGAGCTGGGTAAAGATGAAGCCTGGCAGCAGGATCAGCTAAAAGATTTTACTGCATTGGCGGAGGGGTATTTGCTGGGAAGGTGAAAAATGTGAAAATGTGAGAAATGTGAAAATTTGAAAATGAGGGAGACTTTGGATTTCCGGCTTACCTTTTAGATTTGGAATTTGAAATTTATTTGGTTCTTGTTATTTGTTTTTTGGTGCTTTGTATTTGCTTCGGATTTGTCTTTTGCTGTTTGTTACTTTTTTTGCGGAAAAAAAGTAACCAAAAAAGCCGCCCGAAATCAATATACAGCACGATTTCGGGAAGGAGCTTCGATGAAGCTTTAATACTACTGTGAATTCAATTTCATTTCGCTGCTGCTTTCTCATTTTTCAGTAGCATGCGGAATAGCTATTTTACTTGAGAGCAGAGATTGGATCCGGCTATAGCACTCCCTCTTTCACCGCTCACCTTTCTTCCCTTTCGGATGTCGGACTTGCCTTTTGGATTTGGAATTTATTTGGTTCTTGTTATTTGTTTTTTGGTGCTTTGTATTTCCTTGGGATTTCGAATTCCCGGCTTCGGATTTTTTATTTAAGTTTTATCCGCCCGGGCGGACAGGTTTGTCTTTTGTGATTTGGTTCTTGATGCTTTCTCCTGCAGCATAACAAACCGGTTCATGCCTTACCGGGAAATTACAGGAGTTGGCAATAAAACATTTTTTGTGTGCTGCTGCATGCAATGCATTTATGTTTTCAGCATTACCATCATAATTTTTTACCCAAACCTTTGGATGCAGCACTACTGCTGTAAACCGGCCGCCGCCGTCCGCATCTTCCTGCATAAAACCCGTGGCCTGATCTTCATAAGCCGTTACCACAATACCCTGTGCAGAACAAATATGCAAAAACCACAGCATGTGGCAGGAAGACAGGGATGCTACCAATAATTCTTCGGGATTATATCTTGAACTGTCGCCGCGGAAATGCGGATCAGATGAGGCGGGGATAGCGGGTTTGTTTTCTACGGAAATTGTATGGCTGCGTTCATAGGAAGTATATGCACGGGTTCCTTCACCTGTGTTGCCAGTCCATACCAGTTGGGTATGATATTGGTGTGCTTTTAACATATAGCATTTGTTAAACGATGAATAAATGTATACCCAAAATTAAAAACCTGGTAAACGAAAGGCGCTTACCAGGTTAAGTATGATGAATGTACTAAAATCAAATGGCTACAGCGCCTTCCACCAGCACGGCTACTTTATTGTTCAGCACTTCGGCAAACCCGCCGTTGATATTATACAAAATGGTTGTGCCTGCTTTATCTTTCAGCACTTTTATTTTACCGCTTCCCAAAGCGCTTACTAACGGTGCATGTTTATCTAATATCTCAAATGAACCGGTAATGCCGGGCAGTTGTATACCATACACTTCTCCGCTAAATAATTTACGCTCAGGCGTTAATATTTCTAATTCCATCGTATAATATTTTGAGCTTACCCTTTAGCGGCGGCTATTAATTTTTTACCTTTTTCTATCGCATCTTCTATAGTACCTACGAGGTTAAAAGCCGCTTCGGGATATTCATCCACTTCACCATCCATGATCATGTTAAACCCGCGGATGGTATCTTCAATGCTAACAAATACGCCTTTTAACCCGGTAAACTGTTCTGCCACATGAAATGGCTGCGACAGGAAACGCTGTACTTTACGTGCACGGAATACCGTCATTTTATCTTCCTCGCTCAGCTCATCCATACCCAGGATATTAATGATATCCTGCAATTCTTTATAGCGCTGTAAAATGAGCTTTACCCTGTTGGCGCAGTCATAGTGTGCGTTGCCTACGATTTTAGCAGACAAAATCCTTGAGCTGGAGTCTAACGGATCCACAGCGGGGTAAATACCAAGGTCGGCTATTTTACGGCTTAGTACCGTGGTAGCGTCAAGATGCGCAAAGGTAGTAGCCGGAGCCGGATCGGTAAGGTCATCCGCAGGCACATATACCGCCTGTACGGAAGTGATGGAACCATTTTTGGTGGAGGTGATGCGTTCCTGCATGATACCCATTTCGGTAGCCAGCGTAGGCTGGTAACCGGCGGCAGAAGGCATACGTCCTAACAGGGCAGACACTTCAGAGCCAGCCTGTGTAAAACGGAAGATATTATCCACGAAGAAAAGAATATCCCTTCCCTGCCCTTTACCATCGCCATCGCGGTAGTATTCTGCTACGGTTAGCCCGCTTAAGGCCACACGTGCACGTGCTCCGGGAGGTTCATTCATTTGTCCGAATACGAAAGTAGCTTTGGATTCTTTCAATGCTTCCATATCCACTTTACTCAAATCCCAACCGCCATTTTCCATACTGTGCTTAAACTCCTCACCATAGTTCATGATGCCGGCTTCGATCATTTCGCGCAACAGGTCATTTCCTTCGCGCGTACGCTCACCCACACCGGCGAATACGGAAATACCGCCATATCCTTTAGCAATATTATTAATAAGTTCCTGGATCAATACGGTTTTACCCACACCGGCGCCACCAAACAAACCAATTTTACCTCCCTTGGCATAAGGCTCAATAAGGTCAATTACTTTGATACCCGTAAACAGTACTTCGGTAGCTACGCTCAGGTTTTCAAAGGCAGGCGGCTTGGCATGTATAGAACGGCCGTTGGTTTTATCTACCTGTGGAAGCCCGTCAATAGCATCGCCGGTTACATTAAACAGGCGGCCTTTAATATCTTCTCCAACAGGCATGGCAATGGCTCTTCCGGTATCTACTACTTCCATTCCGCGAACCAGCCCGTCTGTACCGTCCATGGCAATGGTACGCACACTGTCTTCTCCAAGGTGCTGCTGCACTTCTAATACCAGTGTTTCACCGTTTTCGCGTTTCAATTCCAGGGCATGATAAATTTCGGGCAGTTGACCGTTAAATTGCACGTCTATTACGGCGCCAATGATCTGTTTGATTTTACCCTTGATAGGCATATATTAAATTATTTTAAGGTATGTTAGGTCAAATGTGCGGCAAAGGTAAGGTGC
>CALMQS010000022.1 GCA_937871285.1 uncultured Sphingobacteriales bacterium
TAATCGGAGATGGCGGTTTTCAAATGACGCTTCAGGAACTGGGTACTATTATGCAGTTCAACGTGGATGTAAAGATCATTATTCTGAACAATCATTTTTTGGGTATGGTACGCCAGTGGCAGCAGTTGTTTAACGACAAAAGGTATTCATTTGTAAATATTACCAGCCCCGATTTTGTAATGGTGGCAAAAGGATACGGCATTGCAGGCAAAAGCATTGCTAAAAGAGAGGATTTGAAACCAGCGCTGGATGAAATGTTGAAACATAGCGGTTCCTATTTGCTTGAAGTAATGGTTGGCAGGGAAAACAATGTGTTTCCCATGGTGCCCCAGGGCTGCGGCGTTGCAGAAATAAGGTTGAAATAGTGATGGGGGTATGATTTGAATGATGATGAAGAAAAAATAGCAATGAGCAAATCAACAACGGCAGAAATAAGAGCGCGATTTGATAATGATGTAGAACGATTTTCGAATTTGGAAACCGGGCAGCTTTCAACTATTGACGCAAAAATATCTTTGGAACTGATTACGGAAGCGGCGAAAAGAATTGTTCCCCATGCTGAAAATCTGTTAGACGTTGGTTGTGGCGCAGGCAATTATACGTTGATGATGCTTTCAAAATTGCCGGATCTCAATTGTACACTGGTAGACCTGAGCAGGCCCATGCTGGATAAAGCATTTGAAAGAGTAGCTGATAAAACAAATAATAATATAGAACTTTGGCAGGGCGATATAAGAACAGTGCTTTTAAAAGAAAATCATTTTGATATTATTCTGGCAGGCGCAGTATTGCACCACCTGCGGGATGATGAAGACTGGGAATCAACTTTTGAAAAATTATACAGGCTTTTAAAGCCGGGCGGTTGCCTGATGGTTTCAGATTTAATAAACCAGGAAACAGACGTTTTAAATGCGTATACCTGGGAAAAGTACGGCGATTATCTGGAAGGATTAAATGGCAAAGCATACCGGCAAAAAGTACTGGATTATATAGCAAAAGAAGATTCACCGCGATCCATAAACTATCAGTTAAAACTGATGAAAAAAGTTGGATTCAATAGCGTGGAGATCCTGCATAAAAATTTGTGCTTTGGCGCGTTTGGTGGTATAAAGTAATCGTCCCGGCCGGCGTTTCAGCAACCGGTCGCAATTTGAACTTTATCACCAAAGGTACATGCACCTGGTAGATGAAAGAGAAGAAAGGGTTAAGAATATTTATATTATTTATATTGAAAATCAAAATTCCCGTTATTGCGGGATGGAGGTAATACATGAAACAGGAATATACCATAACCGTATACACGGAAAATCATATAGGCTTGCTCAATCGCATAGCCATTATATTTTCCCGGAGAAAAATTAATATCGAGAGTTTAAATACTTCTCCATCTGAAATAGAAGGAATACATCGTTTTACGATTGTGATAAATGAGGTGGAAGAGGTGGTAAAAAAATTAGTGCGCCAGATTGAAAAGCAGGTGGAAGTGCTGAAAGCATACTACAATAACAACGATGAGATTGTATGGCAGGAGCTGGCATTGTATAAAGTATCTACTGATAAAGTGATTGAAGATGTTAAAGTGGAAAGATTATTGCGCAAGTATGGCGCAAGAGCGGTAGTGATAAGGAAAGATTATACCGTTTTTGAAACCTCTGGTCACCGCGAAGAAATCAATAATCTCATTGAGGTGCTGGGCCCCCTGGGGCTGATAGAATTTGTTCGTAGCGCAAGAGTGGCGATCATTAATGAAAGCAATGGTTTTTATGAAAAGCTCAGGGAGTTCGAAGAAGAAAAACCAGGTGATGAAATAGTGGAAAATGAGTTTCTGGATAAGCAGGATGAGGTGTTCAGTATGTAGCATTATTATTGATTATTGTTTAACGACGCGTACATTCATAATTTTCAAATTTTCAAATCATCAAATTTTCAAATTAAAAAGATGGCAAAATTAAATTTCGGCGGTGTGGAAGAAAACGTAGTAACTCGGGAAGAGTTTCCACTCAGCAAGGCCCAGGAAGTACTAAAGCATGAAACAGTGGCTGTTATTGGGTATGGCGTTCAGGGACCCGGACAGGCATTGAACCAGCGCGATAATGGCATTAATGTGATCGTAGGGCAGCGTAAAAATTCAAAAACGTGGGATAAGGCGGTAAAAGACGGCTTTGTACCCGGTGAAACACTGTTTGAAATTGAAGAAGCTTTACAAAAGGGAACCATTATATGTTACCTGCTCAGCGATGCGGCACAGATTGAATTGTGGCCAACCGTTAAAAAGCATCTTACACCCGGTAAGGCACTCTACTTCTCTCATGGCTTTGGTATTACGTTCAATGAACAAACAGGTATTATACCGCCCAAAGATGTGGATGTATTTTTAGTGGCTCCAAAAGGATCCGGCACTTCCCTGCGCCGCATGTTTTTACAGGGACGCGGGTTAAACAGCAGCTATGCTATCTTCCAGGATGCTACGGGCAAAGCCAAAGAAAGAGTAGTAGCCCTGGGTATTGCCGTAGGCAGCGGGTATTTATTTGAAACAGATTTTAAAAAAGAGGTATTCAGTGATCTTACAGGAGAGCGCGGTACTTTAATGGGCGCAATACAGGGCATTTTTGCAGCACAATACCAGGTGCTGCGCGATAAAGGACATACCCCGTCTGAAGCATTTAATGAAACGGTGGAAGAGCTTACCCAGTCGCTGATGCCATTGGTTGCTGAAAACGGTATGGACTGGATGTATGCCAACTGTTCTACTACGGCACAACGCGGCGCGTTAGACTGGTGGAAAAAATTCCGCGATGCTACCGCCCCGGTATTTAAAGAATTATATGAGAGTGTTGCAGCAGGTAAAGAATCGCAGCGTTCTATAGACAGCAACAGCAAGCCCGATTACCGCGAGAAGCTGGAAGTAGAATTAAAAGAGCTGAGAGATAGTGAATTATGGCAGGCAGGTAAAACGGTAAGAAGTTTAAGACCTGAAAATCAAAAATAATTTTTTAACGTATAAGTAATGAGTGTGGAGGATAAGATGAAAGTGGTGGAAACAAATACTCAAATCAGCAAGAGCCTTCCTGTTTGGTCAGGAAGGCTTTTTTTTCCGGAGGCTGCAAAGCGGTTGAAGGGTACTGTAACCCGCACACCGCTCATGTATAACAGCAACCTGTCGCGCAAATACGCCTGTGATGTGTATTTAAAAAGGGAGGACCTCCAGGTGGTGCGATCCTATAAGCTAAGGGGCGCCTATAACATGATGTGCAACCTTGATAGGGAACAGCAACAACGTGGCGTGGTATGCGCCAGCGCCGGTAATCACGCGCAGGGGTTCGCATACAGTTGTAAGAAGCTCAATATTAAAGGCGTGGTATTTATGCCTGTTATTACACCGAAGCAAAAGATCAGCCAGACAAAAATGTTTGGCGAAGACAATATTGAAATAAAGCTGGTAGGCGATACTTTTGACGACTGCGCCGTTGCGGCCAAATCTTATACAAGGGAGCATAATATGATATTTATTCCGCCTTTTGATGACTATAGCATCATTGAAGGACAGGGAACGGTAGCGGTTGAGATACTGGAAGATCAAAGTGATATTGACTATGTTTTTGTTCCGGTAGGCGGAGGCGGATTAGCTGCCGGTGTTGGCGCCTATTTTAAATCTGCCAGCCCCCTTACAAAAATTATCGGGGTGGAACCTGCAGGCGCAGCATCCATGAAAGCCGCGCTGCATGCCGGACATCCGGTTACATTGGAGCAGGTTGATAATTTTGTAGACGGAGCCGCAGTGAAACGTGTAGGGGATATTAGCTTTGAAATTTGCAGGGATGTGCTGGATGATATACAATTAGTGGCTGAAGGAAGAGTATGTACCACCATACTGAGGCTTTACAACAAAGATGCTATTGTGGCGGAACCCGCAGGCGCATTGTCTATTGCCGCCCTGGAAAGCTATGCGGATAAAATTAAAGGGAAAAAGGTAGTTTGCATTGTAAGCGGCAGCAACAATGATATTGACCGTATGCCCGAAATCAAGGAAAGATCACTCCAGTACGAAGGGCTGAAGCATTACTTTCTCATTAGTTTTGCCCAGCGCCCCGGCGCCTTAAAGGAATTTGTGAATAATATATTGGGGCCTAACGATGATATTACCCGTTTTGAGTATATGCAAAAAACCAATAAGGAAGCCGGTCCTGCTTTGGTAGGCATTGAACTGCAGGATAAGAACGATTACGATAAGCTTATCCAGCACATGAAAGACTACCAGGTTAACTTCTTCGAAATCAATAAAAACGATAAATTATTTGGATATCTGGTGTAGGGAAAGATATTAACAACTGTTAGTATTTTTTAGATGAAAGGTTGATTTGTTATGTTTTTTTTAGTACTTTTACCCCCTTGCCTGCCATATATTTAAACAATATTTAAATATTCTCTTCTTTTTTGATTTTTATATAATAATTCCCGATCTATGGTTAGAAAAGGTTTGTATAGGGCGGAATTTGAACACGATGCTTGTGGTGTAGGATTTGTGGCTAATATTAAAGGCAACAAATCTCACCAGATCATATCAGACGCGCTTACCCTGCTTGAAAATATGGAGCATCGTGGTGCCTGCGGGTGTGAAAACAATACCGGCGACGGCGCGGGTATTATGATCCAGGTACCGCATGAGTTCTTTTTTGCCGAGTGTGTAAAATTAGGTGTGCACCTGCCCGCTTTTAGCCGCTATGGTGTGGGGGTAATTTTCTTTCCTAAAGCAGATAAAATGCGGGAAGAATGCCGTGAAATATTTGCACGGGCCGCTGAAAAGCTCGGGTTGGAAATACTCACTTACCGCAAGGTTCCGGTAAATACTACCGGCATTGGCCCAACCGCCCTTTCGGTAGAACCCGAAATTGAGCAGGTCTTTATCGTCTGCCCGGATCATATTCAAAACCCGGAAGACTTTGAACGCAAGCTGTTTATACTCCGCAATTATGCTACGCATACCATTAACAATACGGTAAAAAAAGACAGCATTGGTTTTTATATTGCCTCCCTTTCTTATAAAACGGTTACTTACAAAGGGCAGCTAACCAGTATGCAGGTACGCACTTATTTTCCCGATCTCAGCAATAAGAGAGTAGTAAGTGCCTTCGGGCTTATACATTCCCGTTTTGCCACCAATACCTTCCCTTCCTGGAAACTGGCGCAGCCATTCCGCTTTATAGGGCATAACGGAGAGATCAATACGCTGCAGGGAAATTTGAACTGGCTGAAGACCAGTGAGAACGGGCTGTCTTCTCCTTATTTCAGCGAGGAAGAAATGGATATGCTGTTGCCGATTGTAACCGGCGGCCAGTCTGACTCGGCCTGCCTGGATAACATGGTGGAATTACTGACCTTATCCGGCCGTTCTTTACCGCATGTAATGATGATGCTGATCCCGGAAGCATGGGATGACAACGATAAAATGGATCCTGTAAAGAAAGCGTTTTACGAATATCATGCAGCCGTTATGGAACCCTGGGATGGTCCCGCGTCTATATCTTTTACTGACGGAAAGATCATTGGCGCTACATTAGACAGGAACGGACTGCGCCCTTCGCGCTTTTGCGTTACACACGACGACAGGGTGATCATGGCCTCCGAAACAGGCGCCTTACCCGTAGACCCGCGTATAGTAAAAAGCTACGGCAGGCTTCAGCCGGGTAAAATGTTCGTGGTGGATATGGAGCAGGGGCGGATCATCAGTGATGAAGAATTGAAACAGGATATCTGCTCGCAAAAGCCTTACAGCGATTGGTTGAATCAATATAAGATCCGGTTGGAAGAGTTAGCTTCTCCCCGCGTAACTTTCACACACCTGTCTGAAGAATCTGTTTTTAAATACCAGAAAGCATTTGGCTATAGTACGGAAGATATAGATACGCTTGTTAAGCCGATGGCTATTGAAGGCAAGGAGCCTGTTGGATCTATGGGAACAGACATTCCTTTGGCCATACTCTCTGATCAGCCGCAGCATCTCAGCAGCTATTTCAAACAGCTATTTGCGCAGGTAACCAATCCGCCTATTGATCCTATACGCGAACGCCTGGTAATGAGCCTTGCCTCTTACGTAGGTAATAATGGAAATCTTCTTGTAGAAGAACCGCATCATTGTCATGCAGTTGCCCTTAAGCAGCCCATACTTACCAGCACTGAGCTTGAAAAATTGCGCA
>CALMQS010000023.1 GCA_937871285.1 uncultured Sphingobacteriales bacterium
CGCCACTGAAAGCGATCTCGTAAAATTTGGCAGGACTACCGCTCAACTCTACTTTTTTGCTTTGATAGTTCATGCGGGTAGCAGCATAGTTGCCATTGATATCCATCGCTTCCAAAGCTTTGGAGAACACATCATATTGCGTAATATCGGAGGTCTTCTTCCAGTTCGCATTGGAGGATGCCGGAGTCGTCCAGTTAAAATCAACAAAGCTGCCAACAGGTGTTAGCCCATCAGTTGTTTTGCTCACAGGCATCCAGCTATAGCTGTATTGCGGACGCCATACATAACCTGTTGAAGTAGTATTCTGCACAACGGACGCTCCTGCCATATCTAATGCAGGAAGGGTATTAGACCAGGTGGTAACGCTTGCCGAAACCAGCCCCAAATTTGTATTGGGGTTCGTGGCATCTACCTTGTAGGTATAGCTGGCCGCCGTTTGGGTCAGCATGTTTTTATTGGTAGAACTGCCAATTTTCAGACCCATGGATGAATATTTTCTATATGCAGGGGTCGTCTCGGTTACAAAGCGATTACCATAGGCATCTGTCTCTACCGATTTGGTTAATGCACCGCTATAAAAATCATAAGCGAGGTTCTGCGAAGTAGTTTGAGTACCATTGACGTAATTGATCACCGTTTGACCCAATGGCACACATGGGTAATCTTCCCGGGCTGACATCGTAGCTTTAACTTGTGATGCAGTTGTCCAGCCCAGTTCATCAACTGTTTTAACCTCCGAATAGCGCTCCTGCAAGAATCCCTGGTATTTTAAATTATATGTATTACCCATATAACTATAAGACGACAACCGACCCTTGTAGTTCACAAAAAATAAAGAATCTGATAACGACTGTAACCCATCGTGTAAAAAATTATTAATTGTCTCACTCAGCTTTTTTCCATCCTTGTCGTATTGAATGATACGCTTAGTAGCGCCGACGCTATGAAGGAACTTTTTTATGGATATATTCCTTGAATCTGCTGTGCAAAAGCCTGTAACAACATTATGAGTATAAGGTGTCTCGGTCATGTTGCGGTAAATCATATTTTCCCGGAACACTTCAAACTGGTAGGTGGTGCTACCCACCACTTGCCTGGTAACTGTCTCCCCACTGCTCTTTATACTGCTGGTTACTGTTACGTACTCATGCATCACACCGGGTGGTGGAATCTCGCGAGCCATTACCAGCAAAGAGTGTAAATTTTTAAATATCCTCCGCTTATATGTCTCTACCCCTTCAGCGTTACCAAAACCAGAAGGTACAGCGTTTGGTAAAAAGTATACATTTTCCATTACCCATGGTTCGAAACATGTAGTTCCCGAGGATATTGTTGGGGCATCAGGTTTCCTGTACAAATATGAAGTTGACATTTCAGTATCACCATTTTGATCTGCAACAGAAATTTTATTAACTCTTAGACCATCCCCCCAAAAAGGAATATTCGGATTACTCACTAGTTTAATGTTGCCGGCAAATGGTCTCCTATTACTACCACATACAGTATTGATTCGTGTGCCACCATAAAAAACAACAGATATAGGACTCTGATAGAAATCACTAAAATCATTATTTTCCACAATAACATAGTTTGTCCCTATTTCTTTTATTAATGTACTATAAGTGCTGTTTTTAGTGTCATATGTTTCATTTGTCCATATAATATTGCGCCACATACAAGGGTTAACCGAATTTATAACTGAGTTAGGATGAAAACTATGCAATAACATCAAAAAATCTAGCCTATCATTAAGATTGTAATAGTCTGAAAGATTAATATCATCTGAATAATCTAATCTTAATTGATTTGTATGTCCGGAAACTTGCTGAATATTTGTTAATGCTATAGGATATTCACTGCTTAATGCAGATTTTGAATAATTCTTTGGTTCATAATGAATACTTGTTATTGAACCTGCCTCGGAAACTATCCTCCTCAAACTCCACGCATCAACAGACTTAGCAGAAATGGGTGTAGTCCTCCTGCCCAGATTTTCGTTTGAATTTATTAAACTTACTTTAGAGTCCGATTTGTAATAACCCCAGATATCGCAGGCATCTTTATTGTATGGTGGATTTTTGGTTTTTACCAGTTTTTTTGCGACTAATGTTCCTGTCATGTTTGAATTTGCCAGTTCGTATGCTGTCATGCCGTTCCCAGGATCAACTAAAGTTTTCTTTGTGACAACGCCACAAAATATTCGCAGAACATCGTTGGTTACTAGTAAATCTCCCACTTCAAAATAGGGATATTGAGTATTAAAAAGTGATCCATTAGAAAAAATACCGGAGGATTCAGGATTTTCAGTTTCCGGTATTTCATACTCAAACCTTGTCGGAGGAATCAGACTTTGCCCCCCTTTACCCCTGTATAATAGATTTTTAAGCGTCAGCTTACCGCTTTTTACGGTTGGCGTATTGCTATCGAAGCTGTTCGTAGTATTGGGACATAATGAATAGTCGTAGCTGAAATTGATGATCCTGATCGCTTTATCTTCCAGTGCATACCTGTTCGCCGCATCTACATCCGCCTTGTCCAGCACGTTGGGGCTATATGCATTGTTGCTGCCTGAAGAAGGCAGTACGAAAAGACTGTCCGAAGCATTTAATAAATATATCCTGTCCAACCGCAGGCTCCGGGCAGAGCCGCTGTTAAACAGGCCTGCATACTGATAATCCTGCTTGGTATTCTTAGTGAATATTGAAGAAGAAGCTCCCTTGCCATCCAGCCTGATATCTTTTTCAAACAGCGCTATATGCGACCGTGTACGGATTGCGTTTAAATAATATACTTCCTTCATTCCCATGGAACAGTTCTGGAACTCATTGTCCTCATCCCTGTGATATCCTTCGGAAGGATTACGCCACACATAATTATTGGACCACTTACCATATTCAAAATTTACCCAGTAGCCCCAGTCGTTGCCGTCCGCTATGCCATTACCGTTGCGGTCCACAAAATCGGGGCCGGTGATGGTGGTAAGGTACCACGTATAGGCATACGGGGTAGATTTAGTGCCGCGGTTAAAATAAACCTTGTTGAACCCACTGTTCTTTATTTTTTCCTGGTAATTCTCCTCGCCATAGCTATAGGCAGGTAGCCCGTAATGATAAGTCACACCCGACTCATTGGTGATGGAAAAACCTTCTATCATATAGGATAAGTAGCGGTCTGATTTAGAATACCCTTTAGAATTACTTGGTTTAACCGTAGGCCCTATATCTATATGCTTGGTGCCGGCAAGCTTCCCGCCTGAATAGCCATAAGCACCATCCCCATCGCCATAAGTGGGGGTGGCAAAGGGTGTAGCAACTGATCGTAAATTCAGCGCAGGGTTGGAGTAAGGGCTATAGTTTTGCCTGTACGAATTAGAAAAATCACCTTCAAAGCGAAATTGAGGTTGTACGTTGGTAACACCCGGAGAATAATAATTAACGGAACGGGAGCCGTCTGCCTTTTTCCTGTTCTGTCCCAGCACTTCCCCCTGGAACAGGTAAGGCCGCATACTGCCTCCCAGCCCCTGAGCCAATACGCGGTAATTATCAAAATCAGGGTAAGCACCGCCCTGAACCCGGCTGGGATCGGGGTAATCAACTATGTTTTTTTCAGCGGGATCCTCCAGCAATGCGTAGGTATCAAAAGCCCTGTCGTAGGCCACCATATTGGTCATGGAGTTTCCTCCTATCGTTTCGGATATCTCCCCCCAGCCGGAACCATATATGCTTCCATGGGTGTATACGTTTGTGGATTTATCGATCCAGGATCGTGTTTTACTATAGCCTAAAGAGAGATTAAAATAATATACCGGTATGTCAACCGAAAAAGAAGAAACATCATATTGCATCCCCGCTCCCTCTGAAGCGCTTACCGACGATGTGATCCCGGCTGCACTTATGGACGGTTTGCCGCCTCCGGTACTGATAGAGGCATTTAATAAAGATCCCTTTATACCATGATGTGGGTTCTTGTCCGATTGTGCAAAGCTATATCCAACTCCACCCGATACTCCTGCATTTAAAGATTCAAAGTTGGTGCTGAATCCGATGCCGGCAGATGCATTAATTGCTCCTCCAACAGCTATTCCAACACCTCCAAAAACATATCCAGCCCCACCATACGGCGAAACGCCTACACCGATACTGGCATTAATACTAGCTTTTCCTAATCCCCAACTCCTTCCGGCACTTACACTCCCCCCAACTCCAAATCCTCTGTAGTCATCTTGCGAAAAGGAAAGATTTACCCCTACCGAAACCGGTGTGTTGGCAATACCAATATTTACCCCTACATCGTACGTTTTTGTTATTCCTTCTTCCATGTACACATGACTATTATTTTGCGGATTATACCAATCATCAGGATAACCATTAACATTCCTGTTAATAGCTCCGGGGTTTAAAGTCCAGCCAAGCCCCACCCAACTGGCATCTTCATTAGGTTGTATGCCCGCATGGTAAGAAAGTGATAAAGGGTATCCTCCTTCAGGCCCGGGCACTTCCAGTAAAGGCATATTATAAGTGAAATCTCCTGTTTGAAGATTTACCATGTCGGTTGTGTCTATGGGCTCAAAACTGGTAGCCTCAGGCGCTGTAGGACCTGAAGTAAGCGCATAGGAAATAACGGGTAAAATAGTATTGCTAAGCATTACAGCCATTAGCGTAGCGGCAATCCTGCGGCGGTAGCGTGCTTTTCTCAAGAGCATATCCAGGGTTTAAAATATGTAGAGATAGTATTTGAAATCTTATCCTGTAAAATAACAAGGGTACTGTCTGAACAATACAACGGCTCACCTACTGCAATGCACGAACCAACTTTGCCATTGGCCTTACCAAGTTTGTGTTTGCTTATTGCAAATCTTTTACGGATCAATCAATGAAAAAAAATGAAAAAAAGAGAAAGAAAAATGGCGGAATCATTAGCACAAGGTCAGGGTTAGCTATTTTTCTTTAAGTAATAAAAATTACTTGCTTGCTAAACTAAAAATAGATTGTTAATTTGATTTTTCAAAATCTATTTATGAATTTTTCTTTAAGAAAAATTATTTAATTCAGCAGTAAATGAAATAACTAAAACCAATAAAAGTAAACACTTAGTTCTATATACATTTTCTTAAACTACCTATCCATTAGAGGTGCAAAGCAGTGTAAGCGATTTAATTGTCATTGCTGTATTTTTAAAAATGCATTGCCCCGGATATATAATTTATCAGAATCAGAGAAAATACTTTTTGATTTATTATTTTACAGTATAGTTTCAAAAAGTAGTGAACACATTTCATTATAAAGAACCCTTAACAATCACTCAGACCTCAGAATGCGAAAAATACTCTTTCTTTTTTTGATACTATTTACTATGCTAACCCCGTCCTTTGCCCAGGAAGGTAACAACTGGTATTTTGGACGTCATGCCGGTTTAAGTTTTAATTACCCAACTCCAAAAGCATTGCATGATGGCGCTCTAAGTACATACGAGGGCTGCGCAACTATAAGCGATAAAAACGGACTATTGCTTTTTTACACAGACGGTACAACAGTATGGAACAAAAATCATCAGCCTATGCCCAATGGAACCGGGTTGTATGGCGATTCATCATCAGCTAATGCAGCTATCATTATTCCCAAACCCGGCTCTGCAACCATCTATTATATTTTCACTTGTGATTCGCAGGAAAATCAAAATATTAAAGGGTATAATTATTCCGAAGTTGACATAACGCTTGACAACGGGCTGGGTGACATAACAGCCAATAAAAATGTTTTACTCTATGCCCCAAGCAGTGAAAAACTTACCGCAGTAAGGGATGCCAATGGAACAGATGTTTGGATTATCACACACGAATGGGGAAGTAATACCTGGCGATCGTTTAAAGTGAGTTGTAATGGAGTAAATACTACTTCTGTTAATTCCTCCGAAGGATGGGTTTACCAGGAAACGAGAGATATAGACGGAACGCCATATCATATTGAATCGGCAGGCTGCCTTAAAGCAAGCCCTGACGGCAGGAAAATTGCGACAACCGACATAAATAGCCAAAAATGGGAGCTTTTTAATTTTGACAATGCAACTGGTAAAATATCAAATGGTTTAAATTTTCACGAATATTCTCCATACGGAATCGAATTTTCACCAGATTCAAAGTTTGTATATGTCAGCTCCGAGAAAAGAGGAGGTATTACAGATAGCAATTCTGTCAAGCAATTTGATCTGGCGGTGCATGATTCAGCCGCAATTGCTTCATCAGCCATTATAATCGGAACAATAGGAGTGGCCGGGAATACTAACTCTATCAATGCACTTCAGTTAGGCCCTGATGATAAAATTTATTGCATACTACAGGAAGATTCCTACCTGAGCGTAATCAATTCTCCAAATACGAGAGGGTTGAGTTGCAACTATATTAACCGGCAAATTGATCTGGAGGGTAAAATTTGTCAGAAGGGTTTACCTGTATTTTTCTCCAGTTTGATCACCAATAAGAACGTGGATTTCAGTTTTACAGCAGGCAACGATTGTGCAACCGTTGGGTTCTCCGCGAGCTCATCTATAAATAACATCACCCAATGGCTTTGGGATTTTGGTGACGGGCAAACCGCTATCGGACAAAATGTATCACATACTTATATAACGGGAAGCGAATACAATGCACAACTTACAGTTACTGTTAATAATATCTGCGGCGGTGGAACAGCCAATGCTACAAAAAAAATCAACCTCAAAAGATTAAGACCGACATCAGCATTTTCATATAACTCACGATGCGGCGATAAAACGTTAACTCTTATTGATTCCTCCACCGTTTCTACAGGAAATATTGTTCAGTGGAATTGGGATTTTGGAGACGGCTCCACCTCTAACCTCGCATCCCCTACACACATATTCAGCAACTTCGGCAAATATAATGTTTCATTAATTACTACTTCGGATGGCGCCTGTAACGGAAATGATACGATAAAGAAAGCAGTAACATTACATGCCAGGCCCATACCGGATATAAGTATTTCCAATGCCTGTATCAATAAAAAGGTATCATTCTCCGATATGTCAATCATTCAGCATGATACCATAGCCGCAAGGTTCTGGGAATTTGGCGACGGGCAACAATTTACAACACAAACATTTGAGCGGCAGTTTAGCACAGCAGATACATATACCCTCAAAATGGCAGCCCGCTCCGGTGCAGGGTGCAGTTCCGACACGCTCTTTAAAACATTCACCATAGACGCAACCCCGCAAGCAAAATTCAGTATCGGAACAGCATGTGTTGATTCGGCAATTTCATTCCGGGATGAATCTGTTGTAACCAACGGCAATATTACACAATGGCATTGGGAACTGGGAGACGGCAATGTTGCGGATCAGCAAAACACATCTCATCAATATGCCAATGCAGGCAGCTATGCAGCTAAGTTTGTTGTAACCACCGCACAACATTGTAGTTCAGATACTTTAATACAAACCATACAGGTTGATTCCAGACCTACAGCGATTTTTTCTGTAACGGATGGATGTATTGGCAAAGCGATGGTTCCTGAAAATCATTCCACTACTACTGTTGGAAACATTGGGGAATATTTATGGGATACAGGGGAGGGGTTTAAACCTACAGGCGAAAAGCCTTCTTTTTTGTTTAATGTCCCAGGAAATCAACTCATCAGGATGATAGCAAGATCAACTCAGGGTTGTGTCTCAGCCATAGCAGAACAGACCATAAACATTCAATCTAATCCTGTCGCAGCATTTACTTTTGGTAACACTTGTGCCGGCAAAGAAATACCGTTCACCAATACCAGTTCTAATAGCGCCGGCGCTATTGAAAAATGGAACTGGAATTTTGGCAATGGGAGCAATTCGCAGGAGTTTGAACCCGTTTATATTTTCAACAGTTTTGGTAATTACAATGTTTCTCTTACAGCTACCACCCAAAATGGCTGCAGCAACATTGCAAACAAAACGATTACCATTGCTAAGGTCAATGTATCGGCCGGCAATGATACCCTTGTTGCCATAGGACAGCCGCTGCAACTGGTTGGCTCGGGAGCAAAGAATTATCAATGGTATCCAACCAATTACCTGAATAGCCCGCTCAACAATAGCCCGATCGCCATATTACCGGCCGATATGTCCTATTATCTTACAGGTACAACTACAGAAGGTTGTATCGGATATGATACCATCAATATCAAGGTATACAAAGGCCCGAACATTTATGTGCCTAACGCTTTTACACCAAATGGAGATAAAACAAATGATATTTTTAAGCCGGTTATGCCGGGTATAAAGCAATTAATGTATTTCTCCGTTTATAACCGCTGGGGACAACTGGTTTACCAAACCAGCATACAGGGGCAGGGATGGAACGGGATGCTTAATGGGAAGGCTGTACCGGCAGGAATATACATCTGGACATTAAGCGCCATTGACTATAATAACAAACCCTGGAAGAAAAATGGCAGTGTTGTGGTTATAAGGTAAAAATTTTAAACCTCTGACTGATAGAAATACCGAACAGCCGGGAGAATCCATATTCATCAGCTATTATTGATTTTGGAGATTCTTCCAACAATACAAACAACATCAAAACTGATAAGCCGCTCCAATATACAAACCACTTATTTTGTCGATTTTCCAGTTGATATGAGTACCTGTATATTTACTGAGTCCTAATTGGTAGCTGGCTTGTATCACAAGGTGCTTAATAACCGTATGCTCCAAACCAAAAATCCAATTAAAAGCCGCTCCGGATAGTTTTTTTTCTTTCTTCAAATCTACTTTGTAAATTTCCTCATGTATATCAGTTAAGCTGCTTTCAGACTTCCACAACGAAGTGATCTTTGCACTCATTGGAAAATCTACCTGCGGCCCGGTTAAAACAGAAAAATATTTAGTACTGTATTTAAACATATTGCCCAGGGTAATTGCTGTTACATATAAATCATCGTCATGGCCATAAGAAATGCGGGCATTAACGGGGGAGGTGCTATACACCTGCTTTTGATGATAGTATCCAAAACCCACTTCAGGCTGTAATGAAAAATGTTGTGAGGCCTTGTATTCCATCGTTAATTTCGCGGCAGCACCAACAGCGAATTTGCTTTTACGATAGTTTTTGAAGCTGGGTGTAATGTCAATATAAGAAATCGCCGGTGTGCGGGTAAAGTTAATGCCGCCGGAAATACCGAATTTCAACTTTCGCTGTTCCTGCTTCTCAGACTGGGCGCTGGACTGTATAGCAATAACAATACAACAGAGGAATAAAAGTGATCTCATCATTTAATTATAGTGTTAGTTATTGTTTATAAGGTTTTTTATTTATGGATAAATCAAAATTCTATTGTGTTAATGTACTGCAAAATAGTCATTATAGGTTTTAATTATCTCCGGTGTATCCCTGAAACGAAGTTCCCCTGTTGCAAGTTTTTCCTTTAGTTCCGGGTAGTCGTCTATGAGTACTGGCATCAATTTTTTGAAAGCTTTCTTCCTGAATTTTTCTACCAGTCCTTCTTTTTCTATCACCCATTCTTTTATCGTTCTGCTGGACATCATTCCTCCGGAGGTGGTATTGCTGACCACACTATAATACAAATACAGTTTTATTTTACCATCCTGCAAAACCTGGGCAAAATCACGGGGATAGTGCACCGCAAAATTTAAAGTGAAATTTTTAATAATCGCAAAGCTGTCTTTCTCTATTACAAAGCAGCAGATATCTTTAGTCGTCAGTTTTACTCTCTTATGTTCCCGCGTTTCTTTAAAGCTGATGTAGCAATCTCCATTTGATTTATCTTTGAAACCATTTCCCCCGTACTGCAGCCGGAGCAACCCATTCACTTTTGTACCGTCCTTTTGGTAGTAATAACCCTCTTTATACTGACCATATGAATCATGCAAGAAGAAAATTGCTATTATCAATAGCAAGCTTTTATTGAAGAAATATCTATTCATCATTTATTCTTCATTAATTAGTAACGTTAGCCGTGAAGGCATAAAAATAAACCTCTTGATACCCACTCAGCTCGGCTCCACTTCTGTACTACCATCCCAAGCTTTTCTTATTTTATTGTCGCATTCTCCTACCGCTTCTGTTGTTGGTACGCCACCCGCAGTATCCGCCCCGCATACTCAACAACGGCGGGGCACTGGAACACCAACGTGGGCAAAAATCTATCTGACGAAAGTTTGGTCATTTTCATTCTTTTATTTACTTAGGGCTTGCTCATAAACTCGCCAGATTCCATTTTTTCAGATTATGGTTTAATA
>CALMQS010000024.1 GCA_937871285.1 uncultured Sphingobacteriales bacterium
CTATTAAAAGATAAGGTTTTATTTCTAACTGGTGGATCCAGTGGGATTGGCTATGAATGTGCAATAGCGTATGCAAAGGAAGGAGCGTTTATCGCAATTGCAAGTAATCATGAACCGGGTCTCGAAAAAATATTGGATGAGATTGGTAATCATGTCCATATAACTATTCCATGTGACGTATCAATTGAAGCGGAAGTAAAAAGCGCTATTGATAAAACACTGGCCCACTACGGCAAACTTGATGCTATTCACAACAATGCCGGCATTGTAACACCCACTGTCATGCTTCATGAAACAACAACAGAAGAGTGGAACAATTTAATGAATATTAATCTTAAAAGTATTTATCTGACTACAAAATACGGACTTGAAGCTTTGAAAAAAAGTAAGGGTTCCATACTCAACACCAGTAGCCTGGTAGGTGATATCGGCCAGGAAATGCATGCAGCATATTCAGCAACCAAAGGGGGTATAACTGCCCTAACAAAATCTATGGCTTTGGATTATGCTAAATATCATATACGCGTAAATGCAGTTTGCCCCGCATGGGTATGGACACCTGCGGTTCAGGATTGGGCAAGTCAGCAACCAGACCGAAATAGTGCAGACGAATACATCAACACTATTCATCCGCTGGGATACTGCCCCGAAGGGGATGTTATAGCTGATGCCTGCGTATTTTTATTATCAGAAAAAGCCCGGTTCATCACCGGCTGTGCGTTACCAGTGAGCGGAGGTGCGGAATTGGGTTACAGAAGGTAAGGCTAAAGAAAGCTATTTTCTATTGATTTCTGCAGGCCTATTGCAAAACTATTACAACGTTTTTCGTTATGAGTAAATGATTGTAGCGGATTGCTTCCTTTAGATATTTTTTAAATACCAGCACCCTAATAATGACAACTCTTATTACTTCGGATTGTATCGTTCCGGCAATCTTATCCTTACCCAATTTTTAGTGATGTTGGTGAGCGCCTCCGGTAATGGTCCGTCAAAGCCCTGAATTATTCCCCGCCAACTCCCATTTTCCTTAAACAATACCAGGTCTGTACGGTCGGGTAATTCAAAGGAAAGATGCTGGGTCTTAAAATATCTCAGTCCGCCCCCTGCCAACGCCTCTACTTCTCCTTTTTTGTTTAAGCGTACTGCTGCAACGCCTATCGCGTCAAAATAAACGGCATGACCATCTGCCTGAACTGACTGATTAATTGAATCTCCCATCAGGTTATGCTCACCAGAAACAACAATAAGTGTTCCATCAATTAACCGGAGCTGCCCGCTTGCCTTTGGCATTACAGACGAAGGGAAACCGGCAACGGTGTGTACATCACCTTTAGTTTGAGGAAGTATGTTTTTAGCCTGCAATGCTGCTATTACAGATGTAACCGCAGAAAGCGTGTCCGCCTTTCTAACAGCATTACCCATTGCCGCTATGCCATCAAATGGTTGTCCGTCATAATTGACAGTCCATTCGCCCACCCTGTATACACTGGTTTTACCTGCAGCAGCCACTTTATTAAAAAACGCTGCAACTGTTTCCTGGTCATACTCGGGATGATAATAAATTACGGCTTCATATTGTTGTGGCCCGTATTGAATTTTACCGTCAGCATTTATTTTCAGCGACCCGTTTACGATCTCGCTGCCGGGAATTAAATCTGTATAATATCCTTCTTTCCACAAACCGTTGGCAATATTAAGTCCTACATCTGCAAACGTTGCGCCATCGTTCCAGTTAAGCGCTGCCGGATGACCGAATACTACTGCTACAGGACAATCGGGCGATGCTGCTGAAATATAGTTTAATAGTTTTACCCGGCTTTCTGCCATCATCACACTGTCTTCTAACAAAGAGGTAGTAAGCTTATCAATAGGATGCGGCCACAACGGATGATAGTTTAACCGGCCACCGGCCAGAGCTGCTCTCCAGATATCTTTATGATATACATTCACATCCTTGTCGTAATACATATTGAACCATAACGGGCTCTGCATTTTTTTGGCAAGCGCCGTTCTTACACTAAAGGGAGTAGCTTCATCTGTTTGAGCAATATCTCTTTTGGAAACCCACCAGCTTAAGCCATTTTTGAAAATTTCTCTGTTATCAGGAAACGGGAACCACGTAGGATGCGTGCCTGACATGGCGTCGCTACCGAATATTTCTTTTATAGCACGATAATAATCCGTTTCTATTTCACCGTTTCTCTTCCAGTACATTTCCATATAATGATTTACGGCGGCTATCCTATCTGCTTTCGCACCTGTTTCCCCATAAGTCATCAGCAACATATCTCTCAATAAATCTCTCCCATTCCGCTGTTGCTCATACACCTCCGCCATAAAAGAAGAGTACCATAAATCATTGGTTTGCGGAGTAAACCTGCCCGGGAAGCCCCATTCATCCTTACAGGCGCCTGCCAGCGAAGCATCGGCATATTGCTGTAGTATTTCACGCTGATAAGACAATATATGAGGAGCAAATACATCGGGTGTATATAAAGTAACCGCAACCAGCGCACAAGCGGTTTTACCCCTGTCCGCCTCATCAAAATCAACAGTAATATGTACACTGTCTTTTGTTGCGTTAGAAGTAGCGGTTGCCGTTATATCTTTTACCGTTCCGGATTTAATCAAACCGTCTTCTTTACTATAATTGTATACCCGCAGTACTTTTGTAGCTACAGGCTCATAAGGGTTTCTGCCATACGTGTAATGGTCATCATACTCCCTTCCTTTAACGCCAATAGAAGCCGTATTGGCTTTATGCAAGGGAAATTCTCTTAACAGGATGATTTGCTGCAGTTCGTCAGGATACTTTTCCTTAAAGCTATCCCGCGCCAGGCGGATATCCAGATCCATCACCAAACCCATTCCTTTACTGCGTGCATACAATGAGGCGGCTTTTATACGGTCATGCACTTTCGGATCTGTTAGATCTCCCGGGTAGCGCAAACTGGTGGTGAGCAATTCAAAAGGAGAATATTTCTCATGCAGATCTATAAACCTTTTATATCCTTCTCCCTCAAATTCTTCTTTAAACCAAAACCAGCAGCCGATAGAAGGCCAGGAAGTTTTGATGACATTGCTGTCCTGGTTCGTCAATTGCACCCGCACTGATCTAACTATTGCATTTGGATCAGCAGTACGATCATTATTTTCACATCCAGCCAATACTGCAAGTAACGTTACTACTACTATAACGGATATGTTCACACGAACGATCCTGCTATTTTTTTGTTTATTATCCATTTCTAAAATTATTATACAGATCCAATCTTCGGTTTAATACATTATACTTAATTCGTTCCATTACCGGTCCATCAGATCTCTGCTTTATGCACATGCTCCTTTCCTACAAAATCAACATTGCCGGCAGCCCGAATACAAAGAACCGCCACTTGCACTTGATGGTGATGCTACCGCCGGGGACTACAGGGCAGATGATAATGATTATTATTCACAACCCGGCAACCTTTTCCGCTTATTCACCAATGATAAGAAAGAATTGCTATAAAAATACAGCCGCACAGGTTGGTGGCGCTCAAAAATTTATACAGATCCGCCACATCCTAAATTGCTATAAGGCCAACCCCGCTTATGACGAGGGCGTTGCCAAAGCGTTGGGACTAACAATGGATGAAGTGAACAGTTTTCAACTGGAACGATAAAAACCAAGTGTTAATACTACTAAAAAGCCTTTTGCCATGGAGCGCAAAAGGCTTTTTTGATTTCAGGTGCAATTTAAATTATTGCACAGACGGAGGCGGTATTTTAGTGCCCCAAGTCATGTTGGGTTTATTTCCCATTGCAAATAAAAGCTTACCCCCTTTCATCAGATCCTCCCTGTACAACCAGCAATTATTCAATGGCTTTCCATTAAACTGAGCCGATTGTATGTACATGTTTTCCCTTGAATTATTTCTTGTTTCAATGACCAGTGTCTTTGTATTGCCTAATGTAATTGTGGCTTTGTCAAATAAAGGACTGCCGAATTCCACAATTGGTTTCGCATCGGTAAATCCTTTTACGTCAAACAAACCAAGGGCGGCCATTACATACCAGGAACACAGTTGACCCTGGTCTTCATCCTGCCCGTAACCATAACCGTGAATGGGTTCTGTTCCATAAAATTCATTACAGATCAATCTTGTCCATTTTTGGGTTAACCATGGTTTACCCGAAAAATTAAAGAGCCAGCTAATATGTAAACAGGGCTGGTTACCGTGGTTATAAAGTGATTTTATCCCGGCAAAGGCGTCTATTTCTTTACCACCACCAAAACCATCTTTTTGCGAAGATTGAAAAATGCTGTCTAAGCGTTTATTGAACTGATCCTCTCCTATAGCACTGATTAACGCAGCAGGATTATGCGGTACATAAAACGTGTATTGTATGGCATTCCCTTCCTGGAAACCTCTCCATGCTTCAAGCGGATTAAAATCGTCTATAAAAGCTCCATCGGCCTTTTTGGGATGCATGAGTTTGTACTGCGGATTAAAAACAGATTTCCAGCCATCGGCGTACCTGATCAGCGTTTGGTAATCTTTCTTCCTGCCTAATGCTTTGGCCATTTGAGCGGCGGCAAAAGCACTAAAACTATATTCAAGTGTATGCGAAGCAGAAAAATGCGACCCGGTGGAATCTGTTGTATTTTTTTCAAGATAGGGAACGAAGCCGTGTTCAACAAAGGCTTTGGTATCCATCTTTCCCGATCCCACCTTCCTGTTGCGCCAGTTTAATTCGTTGGCCTTAACCGCCTCATAAGCCAGTGCTACATCATAGTTCCGTATTCCCGCCTGGTAGGCCCCTGCAATGGCCAGTCCAACGAAATTTGTTCCCACGCCCGATACGTATTCACTGTTGGCAATGCCATCGCCAAACCATCCCTTATCCCTGTAAACCTGCAGTTGCGTGTTTACATAATTGCTATACCATTCAGGATAAGAGAGCGCCCACAACTGGGTGATGTTCCAAAACGCTCCCCATATTGCATCGGTATTCATAAATTCTGGTTTTTCATTTGGGTTGACAGATTGCAATTGACCTGCCCGTCCGCCATGCATCGGGTAAGCGCCATTTACATCACTGGCTATGCCCCTGCCCGATAAGGCATGGTACAGCCCTGTATAAAACTTTATCTTGTTTTGCTCATCTGTTCCTTCCACTACAATTTTGGCCAGTTCCTGTTGCCAAACGTTTTGCGCTTTCGTTTTGGCGTCATTAAAAGAAAGTGCTGCTCCTTCCGCCATTAAATTCCCTTTTGCATTTGAAGTGGAAGTATAAGAAAGCCCCACTTTAATTTCTATTTTTTCATTTGCGGTGGTTTGATAATTTAAAAATAGCCCGGCTCCTTTTCCTTTGGCAGATAAAGCATTCTCGTGGATACTGTGTTCGGTAAACGCTCCTACACTTTCGGGTTTTTTACTGATCTCACCATAAAAATACATTGCCACTTTACCTTCAGGATCATACAAACGAAGATATTGGGGATAGGTTACCACAAAACCTTCAAAATGAGTATCATCAATCATTTGTATACCAGCATCGGTTACTTCACCGCTTTCTCCCTGCTTGTTACCAATATCCAGTATAATATGCGACCGGCTGTCTGCAGGAAAGGTATAACGGTGAAAACCCACTCTTTTGGTAGCGGTTAGTTCAGCAGTAATATTGTAATCGTCGAGCAATACTTTATAATAGCCGGGTTCAGCAACCTCATGCTTCCTGTTAAAATGCGACCGGTAACCACCCGATGGATCTTCTAATTTCCCCGGCTTCACTTTTAACGCTCCGGTTGTTGGCATAAAGCTAACCCCACCTATTTGCCATTCATGAAAATGCACAAACCCTTCAATAGAGTTTTGCCTGGTGTCATATCCTACCGCTTCCCATCCCGATGCATTGCCATAATGTCCGTTGGTAGACGGCGCCAGCCTGGCCATCCCGTAGGGCACTGCCGCAGGAGTGTAAAAAAACCATCGGCTATGTGCTGTGCCGATATTGGGATCAACATACCTCAGCAAATTCTGAGCAGGTAAGCTGTATGGCAGCAGCAACAAAAGAAAAGCATGGTATCTGAGTAACATCTTCATACAAAAAAGGTTTTATATCGCGTAATCGTTAAATAATGGTCACATCATTTATAGCCATCTACCGAAAACAAATAACGCTGTATTCAAATGGCATAAAGGATGCAGCTATACGTCATGATGGATTCAAAAAAGAAATAAAAAATAATTGGGAATGAATAAAAAAGTTTCTACATTTGATATGTATGGACATACAGACATAAATCTACGATTTTCTGTCAAATAACCAGGCACCATTTTCATCCAGATCTGCACCAGGATACCGAATTGCCTGCTTCAGGAAGACAATGGCAATTTTAAATTTGATATGCAGGTACACAAGTATATATTTAATGAACGGAATTCTTTTATCGTACAACGATTACCAGTGAGCACTTTTTTATAACGCGTGCAATCCTCCGGATTGCTTTTTTGCTTTATTCAGTCGCAGGTTTTTAATACGGGATTTCCTCCGAATATGCTGTCCTTATTGATTATCACTTTAAAAGAAACAATTTGTATAATTCTAATTTTGATAAGTTTCCGGAAGTAACAGTGCACGGGTATAGCGGATATACCGGCTGGGATGAAATAGCAGGTGAGATGCAAAGTCGTATGCATCAGAAAAAAGAGGAAGAACCCTGCATAATCATTATTGAATGCTACCATGGCGTTTTAACGGATCAGTTGGTTACACAGTTAAAGCAACACACCAACAATACCATACAGTTCATTCCGGTGCATACCGCTATGCTTGATGCAGGACAGGTTGAACAATTAGTAGATCCCTATGTTACAGATGATCCTGTTTTTGGCCGTATCACATCGCTTGGCATGAAAAGCTTCTTTCACCCGGAGCGGTTGGAACAACTAAAGCAGGAGGTTAAAAAGAAAAAAGGCGCAATATGCATTTATGGAACAGGGGCTTCTCTCGTGTATGAGTCGCCGCATATGCTGGTGTATGCAGATATGCCCCGCTGGGAAATTCAGCTGCGGTTCAGACGTAATGAAATCAGTAACCTCGGAGCCGACAACCTCAACAACGCATTTTCATACCAGTATAAAAGAGCTTTTTTTGTTGACTGGCGTGTATGCGACAGGCTAAAAAAAGAATTACTGCCCCTGGCTGATTATGTGCTGGATACCACACACCCCGATGATCCTAAAATGATATCCGGATCGGCATTACAGGATGCATTGAAAGAAATCGTGCAACAGCCCTTCAGGGTGGTACCCTTCTTTGATCCCGGGCCCTGGGGAGGACAGTGGTTGAAGGAGGTTTGTGATCTTGAAAGGACAGAAAAAAATTTTGCATGGGGATTTGATTGCGTGCCGGAAGAAAACAGTTTGCTGATACGCTTTGATCACATTTTGTTTGAAACGCCCTCCATCAATCTTGTTTTTAGTGAGCCCAAAGCACTGCTGGGCGTCAAAGTATTTGAAGCTTTCGGAGCGGAGTTTCCCATAAGGTTTGATTTTTTAGATACGATGCACGGCGGAAATCTGAGCCTGCAGGTACACCCGTTAAAAGAATATATCCGGGAAAAATTCGGGATGCCTTATACGCAGGATGAAAGTTATTATTTTTTGGAAGCGCAGGATGATTCATTTGTGTATCTCGGACTCAAAGAAGGAATTGTTCCGGAACGCATGATC
Source organism: uncultured Sphingobacteriales bacterium (assembly GCA_937871285.1). GTDB lineage: Bacteria > Bacteroidota > Bacteroidia > Chitinophagales > Chitinophagaceae > Agriterribacter. The sequence goes on from CALMQS010000024.1 coordinate 7,722, forward strand.
AGCGACCTGGAAGCCGCGCAGGAAAAAAAAATAACGTTTGATGCAGATCAGTATGTAGAAAAATGGCCGATCCGCAAACACGAACATGTACTGATCCCCGCAGGAACGGTGCATTGCTCGGGCGCCAACAGTGTGGTTCTTGAAATCAGCGCCACTCCTTACATTTTTACATTTAAGTTGTGGGATTGGGGAAGAATGGGTATGGATGGAAAACCAAGGCCCATTTCACTGAAGCATGGTCAAAACTCCATTCAGTGGGATCGCACAACCCAATGGACCAAAAACAATATCCTTAATCAGGTACAAAAAGTGGATGAAGGAGATGGATGGGTTGAAGAAAGAACAGGGCTCCATAAAGGGTCTTTTATAGAAACAAGAAGGCATTGGTTCACAGGAAAGGTTTATCACAATACCAATGGCGTTGTGAATATACTTAATCTTGTAGAAGGCAGGGAAGTTGTTGTGGAAAGTCCGGACGACGCTTTTAAACCCTTTATAGTGCATTATGCGGAAACTTTTATTGTACCGGCTGCTGTGGGCGTATATACAGTTCGTCCATATGGCGAGGGCGAGGGCACAACATGTTGCACGATAAAAGCATTTGTAAATACAGAAAACCTTGGCGATTATCACAGCAATTGATGTATGGAAAATTATAGCTTGAAATACGTATACCAGTACACTTTTGTAGCGGCTGTTGGTGGCCTGCTTTTCGGTTATGACACCGCGGTGGTTGCAGGTGCTATTGGTTTTATACAGGAAAAATATAATCTTTCCCCGGCTATGACAGGATGGGCGGCTTCCTGTGCCCTGATTGGCTGTATGGCAGGCGCCATGCTGGCCGGAATACTCAGTGACAAGCTGGGCAGAAAAAAAGTGCTGATGATATCTGGTTTTGCTTTCGCCATTTCTTCCATCGGTATACTTATTCCCTCGGGCATTGAATATTTTATTTTGTTCCGCTTCATTGGCGGCATAGGCATTGGTATCGCTTCTATCCTGGCGCCCATGTATATTTCGGAGATAGCCCCGGCCGCTATCAGGGGCCGGCTCATATCTATTTACCAGTTGGGGATCGTAACCGGTATCCTGCTGATCTATTTTGTAAATGCAGGTATTGCAGGCTTACATGATAACGCCTGGAACGTAAATGCGGGATGGAGATGGATGTTTGGCTCTGGCCTGGTTCCTTCTCTTGTATTTATTTTTCTGCTGCTCCCGATACCTGAAAGTCCGCGCTGGCTGGCAAAACAAAACCGGTGGGATGAAGCCGATGGCATACTTGCCAGGGTAAATGGCAGGAAAAATGCTGATAAAGAAATCATTTCCATCCGCGAATCATTAACAGAGAAGCAAGCGCCTTTTTCTGACCTGCTGAAACCCGGCTTGCGCACAGCCTTGCTTATAGGCATCGTATTATCTGTTTTTTCGCAGATCACCGGCATCAATGTAATTATGTATTACGCACCGGAGATATTCAAGGCTACGGGAAGCGGCTCTTCTTCGGCATTGATGCAAACTGTGTGGGTGGGCAGCATTAATTTGCTGCTTACAATTATCGCCATAAAATATGTAGACAAGCTGGGACGAAAAAAATTACTGCTAATTGGTTCGGCGGGCATGGCGGTTTGCCTGGCAATTGTTGGTTTGGCTTTCTATACGGAATCTGCCGGGGGGTACTGGGTGCTGGCGGGGATCCTGCTGTACATTTCATTTTTCGCCATTTCACTCGGCCCCCTCACATTTGTAGTGGTAGCGGAAATATTTCCCAATCATATCCGTGGCAGAGCGATGGGTGTAGCTATATTTTTTTTATGGCTCTCGGTGTACGTGGTATCACAAACCTTTCCCATGCTGCTGGAGTCAATAGGCAGCGCTTATACTTTCTGGATATACATGATAACCTCTGTAATGGCATTTATTTTCATCTGGAAAGTGGTGCCCGAAACCAAAGGGAAAACACTGGAACAGATACAGGAGATGTGGAGGAAGGGGTAGTGATAGTGAATGGTCAATAGCGAGATGGAAAACGAGAAACGGGAGACGGGAGAAGAGAGATGTAAGAAGGCAAAGCTTTGATTTTCATCTCTCACGTTTATCTTCTCATCTCTATCATCTCACGTTTATCATTTCACGTTTGTGGAATAACATATCAATTATAAGGGATGCGCATACTAAGATTACTTGTTATCATTCTATCCATCTTTTTTACGGCAGCTTTAAACTGCGGTTGTTTCACACAGGCAAAACAGGATGAACAACTTTCTCCTGAGCTGAAATTTAAAGCCGTTCCTGCGCCGGAATGGACAGCACTGTTTAAAAGAAATCACGGCTGGTTCGGTGGCGACGGAATATATTCAATTGCTTTAAGCGGGCTTGAGAAAGGAGCCAACGGAAATAAGGACAGTGTATTGATATGGTTTAGTGATACTTTGCTGGGCGACATTAATGATTCACTGGAGACGGGCTTTACCATGATCAACAACAGCGTAGCACTGTTAACAGGAGGCAGGCCCGACAGCTCGGCACTTCAATTTTACTGGAATAAAAACGCCGGTCATCATCCTTCATCCGTATTTGTACCCAATACCCCTGTTACTCAAAAGGGAGAATATTACTGGCTGGGCGATGGATTTGTAAATACGGAAAGGAATAATGATATCTATATTTTCGGCTATCGCATTAAAAATATTCCCGGGCAGGCTGTGTTTGGTTTTAAACAAACCGGCAATACGCTCATTCGTATACCTGCAGGCGATAAGCCTCCGTTCAAGCATATAACACAAATGGAAATTCCTTTTTTCCAGGGAGAAAATGCTGACTCTCTTGGTTCTTTTGGCGCCGGCATACTGGTTAACACAAAAAAAGCCGGTGCGCCTAACGCCGATGGATACCTGTATATATATGGCGTAAGAGGAAAAAACAAAGAGGTGATAACAGCAAGGATTCTGCCGCAGGCTATTGAACAATTTAATGAATGGAAATTCTGGAATGGCAAATCCTGGACGGCCGACATAAAAGCCATTCAGCCCATTGCAAACCGCGCATCCAATGAAATGAGTGTAACACCACTTACGGATGGCCGTTACCTGATGGTGTTTCAAAAAGATGCGATCGGAACCCATGTAGCAGTAAGAGTTGGAGCATCACCCGCCGGCCCTTTCGGGCCCATTACAGACATATATGATGTAAAGGATGATCTGAAAGATTCACCTAACCTTTTTCCTTACAATGCCAAGGCGCATCCTGTGCTTTCACAACCCGGTGAATTACTGATCAGTTATAATATCAACTCCTTTGATTTTTTGGGGGATATAAAAAGTTCCCCCACTTATACCGTCCGCGGTTTATAAAGCTGAAATATGAATAACAACCACCGCTATACGCTATGAGCCATACTGTTCGGATTTTATAGTATCGCCATACTAAAAATATAAACATGAAGCAATTCTGCCGTATTTTTTTAGGATGCATTTCAAATTGTCGCCGGCTGGTGTCCCCACCAGCCGGGGCGGCCTGCCATGGGCGGCAGGCAGGTCTTCACTGCCTACACGAAACAACGCAGCTCGACAGTTTGAAATGCACCCTTTTTTTATTGTCTTTTATAACCTGCATCAGCAGTTTTAGTTATGCCGGCCCTGGAAATATTGCTCCGCTGGCAAAAGTTACTGTGAGTACCATTGCCGGTGAAACGTATGCTGCCCAAAATGCAACCGATGGCTGGATAGGTGTGGATGGCAAGGGTGAATGGGCATGTGAAGGAGTATCCACTGACTGGGGCTATATCCGGCTGCCATGGATACAATTAGAATGGGAACAACCGCAGTCGATTAATAAAGTAGTATTATATGATCGTCCTTCGCTAAAGGAAAACATTGCCGGAGGCAAACTAATGTTCAGCGACAGCAGTATACTATGGGTAAGCCAGATACCGGCCGACGGAAGCGGCATTGCGATTTCATTTACGGCCCGCAGGGTGAAGTGGGTAAAGTTTGTAGTAACGGATGCCACAGGACGTGATATAGGGTTTTCCGAAATAGAAGTATTTCCTTCTCCCGAACAGGCGCAGGATTATGTTTCCTGGGTGGATCCGTATATTGAAACCAACCGTGGCAGGTATTTCTTTTTTATTACCGGGAGCCTTCCATTTGGAATGGCCAGTTCAGCTCCCCTAACACGCAACAAAAATCAGTTTGGCGGAGGCTATAACTACAATGAAAAAGAGATCCTGGGTTTTGAACAAATTCATGCATGGATGATGTCCGGGATAGAGATCATGCCTGCGTCTGAACACGAAAATCCTGCAGAAGGTCAACAAGGCTGGAAATCTGTGTTTAGTCACGATGATGAGATCGTGCAACCCGGTTACCACCGGGTGATGCTGCAGAACAATAAAATATGGGTTGAGCAAACAGCTACTGAAAGAGTGAATTATTACAGGTTCCGCTATACAAAAAAAACTGCAGGAAGGATCATCATTAATCTGTCTGGCCATGTGTCCAACAGCACCATGGCCGATGCAAAAATCACCCGCATCAGCGATACTGCGATAGAAGGATCTTTCAGTTCCATAAACAGATACTGGGGCGGGCCAAAAGATGTGCGCATATTTTTTGTTATTAGGTTCGATAGGCCCTTTACATCGCTCGACGCATGGCAGGGTAATGAAACAATAAAAAATATCAGTCAAGCGAGCGGCGACAGCCTGACCCTGGCGGCTGCATACAGCTTCAACAAAGGAGATGAGCTGCAAATGAAAATCGGGCTTTCCTATACCACTATAGAAAATGCGCGGAATAACCTGCAGCAGGAATGCAACACCTGGGACTTTGGTAATGTAAAAGAGCAGGCGCAACTTACCTGGAACCAATGGCTTGGGCGAATAGACGTACAGGGAGGCAGCCGTGAACAGAAGATAAAATTCTATACAGACTTATGGCATGTATTACTGGGCAGGCAAAAAATCAGTGATTTGTCGGGTGATTATCCCGACCGCACTACCGGCAAAAGAGAAGGCAATTTTACAGATGCCATTTTTAAAATAAAAACGGTTCCCAAAGATGCTTCAGGTAAGCCAAGATTCAGCATGTATAACTCCGATGCGTGGTGGCTTACCCAATGGAACCTGAATATATTGTGGGGTTTGGCATGGCCGGAAATGATGGATGAACTATCCTCTTCTATGATTGAATATGCCAACAATGGTTACCTGTTACCGCGAGGGCCATCCGGCGGTGGCTATTCCTATATCATGACGGGTTGTCCTGCCTCTAATCTCATCGTAAGTACATACATGAAAGGGTTATTGACTAAAACAAATGCCAATCACGCCTATGAAGTAGTGAAGCGGAATCACCTGCCGGGTGGCATGCTCGGCAGCAGTGAAGACATTAATTTTTACACCCGCAATGGATGGTGGCCGGATAACGCAGGCATTACCATTGAGGCGGCGTTCCAGGATTGGGGCATAGCGCAGATGGCGGCTAAGCTGGGAAAGAAAAAAGACTATAATTTCTTTCTTAACCGATCGGATGGATGGAAGCTTTGTTTTGACCCGGAGCAAAAATTATTATTTCCCAAAAACAAAAAAGGCGATTTTATACACAAAGATCCTTTAAGCGGTAGAGGCTGGGTGGAAGCAAATGCCTGGCAGGCCACCTGGGGAGTATCGCATGCTATTCCTGAACTGGTAACCCAGATGGGAGGAGCAGACAGCTTTTGCAATAAGCTGAACCATGCATTTGAACAATCGCAATCGAACGACTTTGTATATGGTTACACCAGTGGTTACGTTAGCTATGCCAATCAGCCGGGATGTTCCAACGCGCATGTATTCAGCTATGGCGGCAAGCCCTGGCTTACACAATACTGGGTTAGACGGGTGAAAGCGCAGGCTTATGGAGGCGTAACGCCAGACCTTGGTTATGGTGGGCACGATGAAGACCAGGGACAAATGGGAGGCGTAAGCGCCCTGATGGCAATTGGCTTGTTCGACATTATGGGTAACCAGGCACAGCAGCCGGTGTATGAGATTACTTCACCGGTTTTTGATGAAGTAACGATCCAATTGGATAAGAAATATTACAAGGGTAAAAAGTTTGTGATTAAAACCTATAACAACAGCGCTCAGCATTGTTATATACAATCCGCGAAGTTGAATAATCAACCGCTGGATAATTTCTGGTTCAGTCATGACACCTTTACCAGGGGTGGAATACTGGAATTGTGGATGGGTGATAAACCCAACAAACAATGGGGAACAACGGCGTTGCCTCCCGCCTGTACACCTTAAATGCAAATCAACAAAAAGCGATGGACAATCTGGTTATTGGAGTTGATATTGGCGGCACGCATATCACAGCGTGCATGGTTGACACAAATACCTGGCAAATTATAGAGGGCACCTGCGTGCGGGGAGAAATAGATCCTTTGCAAAATAAGGAGCATGTCATCCGTTCATGGGCCAAAACCATAGCCGCCTGTGCCAAACAGCATGGGAGCAGCATCGTCCGCGTGGGTATTGCTATGCCCGGCCCTTTTGATTATGAGAAAGGCATCAGCCTTATTACCGGTTTGCATAAATATGAATGCCTGTACGGGTTGAACGTAAAGCAATTGCTCGCTGCTGAACTGCGCATAACTTCCAACAGCATTCGTATGATGAATGATGCCACTGCTTACCTGGCAGGCGAATTGAAAGCAGGTGCGGGAAAAGACTGTAATCATGTTGCCGGCATTACGCTGGGAACAGGATTGGGTTCGGCAATGTACAAGAATGGCTTTTTCCACGAGGGAGATCTCTGGTGCTTCCCTTTTCGCGAAAGCAGGGCTGAAGAATTCTTAAGCTCAAGGTGGTTTATATCAGAATATGCAAAAAGAAAAAAAGAAAAAGTTACCGGGGTAAAAGAACTGGCTTCCTTGGCCAATGATGATGTGGATGCCAGGAAATTGTTTGAAGAATTTGGTTATACATTAGGTGAAGTATTGAAAAACCGGTTTTCTGATCATTTCCCCGAAAGAATTATTATTGGGGGAAATATAGCCAAAGCCTGGGATCTGTTTAAACCCTTTTGCAAAGAAGTAATACGAAAACACAGGTTATCCTGTATGCTGGTGCCTGCCCAATTGGGAGAAAATGCCGCGCTCATTGGCGCTGCATATTTGTGGGGGCAAAAAAATGTATGATAATGCCTGGTTCGTGTGCATACGAGCCAACTTCCAACTTCCGGTTCGTGACATGAACTGGGGCGGAAAGGATTTAAATGCCTCACCTTATTACTTTAAGTTTTCGAACATCACAATCGCAGTGTACAAAACACCTGCTTCGCCCCTGAATGTTCCAGATCCCCGTGGTTTGTTATCAATAGAATACCATTCGTAAAAACCATTGTTATCTTTAACCCGCTTTACCATTGGCAATACCTGTTCATACGCCTCTTTTACAAACCCGTATTTGATCAACTGCTGGATCATCCTGCCACCGAACCAGGTCCAGTCGCCACCGTTCTGGTAGCTGTATTCCGGATTCATGATCTTATTGACGAAATAACCTGCCGGGTATGGCGGATACAGCGTTAGTCCAATAGAGGCCGCACCGGCCTGTTTTACTCTTTTGATCATCTCGTCTAATGAAATCTTCACTTCTTCCTTACTTAACAACCCTGCCTCTATAGCAATAGCCGTACCTCCAAAATAATAAATTTCATCTTCATCAAATCCCGCAGGGAAAGGAGAGCTTTTTAAATAGATGTGCGGGATAAACTTTTGCCTGTTTTTATCCCAAAGGTGTTTTCTGCTGTTTTGGGCAATATTGTTTTTTATGGGTTGCCATTTTTGTTTGGTTGCAGGGAGCATTTCCATTAAATTATTCAATGCAATAATAAACATAGCGTTATCATAAATATCAATAGCGGGATGCGTATTTTCATCTATGTCAACGCCCCACCCGTGTTCCGGCTGCACATCGCCCCAGTCGGCCGTAGTGGCGCCGGTAATTAACCCGTATTGTCTGTTGAAACGCTTATTCATTAAGAATTCCATGGACCAAACGAGCCGCTCACCAACTGTTTTATTGCCGATCATTTCATCCAGTATGGTAGGGTCGTTGGTTAATTGAACATATTTATATATGCTTTGAACCAGTGAACTTTCCTGATCGGTTTCCACCGTATTTTTATGACCGGCATAACGTGGCTCCAGCGGGGAATAGATAAAATCATATTCAACTTCGCCCACTTTTTTTACCGGGGTGAACCCATCAATAATATCCCCATCTTCTCCCTGCATTCTCAGAAAAACCAACAGGTTTTCTTTCAGCACTTCTTTCTCATACACCTGCGCAGCGAGTTCAATGAACGTATTGTAATCCCTGATCCACACTTCACGGTAACCGTCACCGGCATTAAACCCGATTTTCATTACTTCAAGGGCTTTGGCTTTTACAAAATGAAAGTATTCATTGTTCTTTATTTTTTCGGACAATGCTTTGTCGAAAGGCTGGCGTTCCTGTGCTAAAACTGCCAGGTTGATCACCAGCAACATCAACAGTAAATAATGTTTCTTCATTTTTTTAGTGTTATTTATTATCAATTCCCCATTTCTTATTAGGCGTTGCTCCCATTTGCATAATTAAGGAACCGCCTTTTAACAATTCGGATGCAGGAAAATAAAAGGACTTTAATTCCTTTCCGTTTAGCACCGCGCTTTGAACGTACATATTCCTGCGTGATGCGCCTTTCGCTTCTATTACAAATTTTTTACCCCGTCCAAACCTGTTGCCCAGGTCAATTTCTATTTTCTCAAAAAGCGGACTTGCGATTTCATATATTGGATTATTGCTGCATCCTCCATCCGTTTGGAACAATCCCAACGCGGCCATTACAAACCATGCGCTCATCTGCCCCTGGTCTTCATCACCCAGATAAGCATTCCCAATACCATAGCCATAATACCGTTCCAAAATGGAACGGGTCCATTTTTGAGTAGACCAGGGTTTTCCGGCCCAGTTAAACAGGAAGGAAAAATGCATAGACTGCTGGTTTCCCTGCACCACCGGGTAATTCCAGTATTGATCGTTCATTCCGTTGTAACGCCATGGTGCACTGGCTTCAAATCCCCACTCTAACCTGTCAATAAATTTCTTCTTTCCTACGAGGTTCACCAACGCAGGCACATCCTGGGGAACAAAAAAAGTGAGCTGCCATGCATTGCCTTCAACATATTCCTCATTGGCTCCGCTGCGAAAAGGATCAAAACCGGGCACCCATTTTCCGTCGCTCAATTTCATATGACAGTAACCATCTTCGTCTATGGCGTTTTTCCACCAATAACCACGGTCGTTAAATTTTTTATAGAGCTCCGTTTCCCCTAATGATTTAGCCAATTGCCCAACTGTCCAGTCGTCATAAGAATATTCCATTGAATTAGAAAAGCGGCCTTTATCGGAAGGAACATATTTATGTTTCATGTATTCCGTTAAATCACGGTTACCTGCAAAACCGGTATGGATTTTTGTCGCCGGAATGGTCTGCATATTGATCGCTGCCTCAAGCAGTTTCGATGCATCAAAATTTCGTATACCCATCTGGTAAGCGCCAACCATCATCGGTATTTCATGTTCCGCTACCATTACGGGAATATAATTCATACCTGCCGGGCCTTTTGCCAACCGCCCATAAGCATCGTACATGGCGAGCTGGGAATTTACCCAGCGATTGCTCCACTCGGGTGTTATTAAATTCCACATTTGATTCAGGTTCCAGAATGTATTCCAAAAAGCATCACAACCCAAAGCAACATCATCTGCACCTTTCAGTTGCTGTACTTTGCCATCTGTTCCTCTCCATTGGCCATTAACATCGCTCCAGGTATTGCGGCTGCAAATGGACCTGTACATTGAATTATAAAAGCGTACTTTTTCCTGCCTGTTCGTTGTTGTAATGTTAACCCGGTTAAAAATATCATTCCATTCATGAGACTGGTGCTGTCTTACCGCTTCAAAATTCCATCCGAAAGGCGTTGTTATTTCTGTTTTTAAATTTAAGTCAGCGTTGTCAATACTCACCAATGAAATGCCTGATCGCATTTGTACAACCGGGTTTGCTTTTGCATCAAACTGAAGGAAAAAGCCTGCGTTTTTTATATCTTTCGCAAAGAAATGGTCTCCGTAGCTAACACTGTCGTTGGTCCAGCCACCGATGGATTGAAAAGGTTTATCAAACTCTAAAACAAAATGCACAGTGTAGTCCTGATCGGCATCTCTACTCCAAACATTGGGTGAAAACTGGTGAGCAAAACCTTCAATCCTGTAATCACTGACCTTGCGAACACTGATTTTCTTTAACTGATAATCATATTCGGATGGAATGTGTAAGTCCACAAGAACGCGTGAACTATCCCTGTTGGCTGGAAATGTAAACCGCATCAATCCGCAACGTGTAGTAGCAGTCATTTCAGCTTTAATGTCATAATCTTTAAGCTGCACTTTATAATACCCGATGGGTGCCTCTTCCGTTTTTTTATCAATAGCAGACCTGTAGCCTGAACCAGGCAGCAGTTCATCGCCAATGGTTGTTTTTAATGTACCGTTGGATGCAAAAACACCCAAGCCTCCCATCGTCCATTCATGTATGTGGCTGAAAGTGCCAATGCTCTCATACGATGGCTGATAACCTGCCTGCCACCCTGCATTTTGATTGTCCGGACTTAATTTAACCATACTAAAGGGCATCCACGGTCCCGGTGCAATCATCCATCGGGAATGTCCGGTTCCTATACGCGTATCCACGTAATCGGCCGGTGTTTGCAATTTTTGGGCAGAGCGTTTCACTACACCTTCCTCCACTAACTTTCCATCTGCCAATATCCTGTATTTACTTTGCTGTACTGTTTCAACCGCGGGCATTGGTGCTTCAAATTCATAATTACCTTTTTCCAGGCGCTCCTTAAATATTGTTCTTCCATCCAGTTCAACGCTTAAACCAGGCAGACCCTGCAGGTGTTCGACATTAACCAAAAGCGGCTGCACTTTTTTTCCTTCCTGTAATAATGCATAGTTTGCCGCTTTTACATTTCGTACAAAACAATTACCAGGCTTTTCAATCTTTAACCGATTGCCTTCCAGACGGATGTCATCAAACATTATCCAGGATCCCTGCAATACTTCTATGGTAATGCAATTGCCTCCTTTTTTTATTACCCCGCTTTCAACCGGAATTTCAATTGTTTTATGTGTTGCATGCTTAACATTACCGGTTATAGAAAGTGTATCTACATAAGGCTCGTTTAAGGAGGGAGACTTTTGTGTGCTCAGATCATATCCCGTTGCGGTTAGTTGTTGTTTTACAGATTGATTATTGATGGATATTTTGATGAGCGGCAGAAATTTCTTAGCATAATCAGAGAGTTCAATAATGAGTGTATAGGTTCCCTTCGCAGGCATATCTTCTACGCCAAATAAAATATTAACCTGGTTAGTACGCCATCCGGAAGTTGGCCAGGTGCCGCCCCATGTATCCGCCGGGCCCGGAATCACATAAGGAAAGTCATTTTTTTCACGGGAATGTCCTACCAGGAAGAATTTATCTTCAAAGCCGAAATCATACTCAATAAATTTTTTGAATCCATCCGGAGCCAAAGCAAATTCATTTGCCGAATGATCGGCCACCCCGATGCGCCATAAGGTATCCTGTTTTTGCTTTGCTGTTGCATATCCCGTTATTGAAATTGTTAACAGGCATAAAAAAAATAATTTTGTCATATTGATCTTTTGAGCTTATTTATTTTTCTTCAATAAAAAGTTTCAGCAGGATACAGGGTTCCGCATAAACTCACGACTTACATTGCAAAAAAGCCAATGGCAGGTCGCCCCGCCATTTTGCTTTAACGTCTAAACGTAATGCATTAAACTGAAAGCTGCATTTTAGTAACCCTCATTTTGCTCAAGGGCGCCATTGCTCTTTTTAATTTCATCATTGGGAATAGGGAAGCGGTAGTAATGATCTCCTTTCCACGGCTTTCTTACTTCCGCTTCAGGTATTACACCATAGGTATAGGTCAATTTACCTAAAAGATCGCCTGCCTGAGCGCCGGTCCAATCCATCTTAACACTGGTAAGCCCCCTGATCGGAATATCAATATTACCCGGGGCTGCTTTCCAGCGCATAAGATCAAAGAAACGCTGATCTTCCAACTGTAATTCTATTGCCCTTTCATTCCTGTAATCTCTCACAAGATCTGCGCCCGTACTGGTGATATCCGGCATATTGGTAGCCTCTCTTTGTCTTATTTTGTTTATGTATTCACGGGCCAGCGGTTCGTTTTCCAATGCGATCTGTATTTCAGCATAGTTTAAATAAAATTCTGTTAGCCGCATAAACACAGTTACCTGGTTATAGTTAAAATCAAAGCTTGCACGGGGGCCGTCAAAGTCAAGCAATCTCCTGAATGTATATCCGGTTTGCACTCTCCAGTGAAATGGCGTTAGGCCTTTTACCCAATAGGTTTTGGAATCCCGGCCAAAGTCGAAAAGTGTTTGCCCGTTTTCGGGATCTACTTTATTGGGGTTTGCATAAGGAGGTGCATTGTCGGGATTGGGGTTAGCATCTTCCCAATATTCGTAAACCCTGTGTGTGGTTTTTGACCCATCCTGTATAAAAACGGGGCCTGCGCCAGGATAGAGGATAGAAGTATAATACCTCGGATCCCTGTTATCGTTTGGCTTTTGCGGATCATAACCCGAAGCTGCATTTACCGTTATACCATCTGCCTGGTAGGGATATTCGCCATTTTCCATTTGAAACATATTGACAAACTTTTGCGTTGGCATCAAACGTTGCCTTGCATCAAAACCGGAGGGCCAGTAATCGTAGTTATAACCCCAGTCCGGTATCCTGGTGGCGGGAGTAAACGATTTCCCAAAAATGGTCTCGTCATTTTTTAATGGTTTTATAAATAAGTCTGCCGTTGAAGCATGCAAAGCATAGCCGGCATCTATAACTGCTTTGGTTGCCACTTCTGCTGCCTGCCATTTTGATTTGTCATTGGTTGGATTATTTAAAGGGCTCGCTGCATACAATAATACTCTTGCTTTTAAAGCTAATGCCGCGTTTTTGCTGATCTTCCCTTCATTTACCGGTACGCCATCCAGCAACGATATTGCTGCATCGCATTCGCTCAATACAAATGCAACACATTCGTCGTAGGTGTTGCGGGGTGTATCAAAGCTTTCTTCATCGAGCTTAAAACTTTTTGTAATGATTGGAACGCCGCCATAGCTACGCATTAACTCAAAGTACATCCATGCTCTCAAAAAATGTACTTCACCTTTCATAGGATCAAGCTTGGCCGGATCAATATCAGAAGTCTCTACCTTTTCAAAAAAGATATTTGCTTTCCTGATATAACTATATTCTTCATTCCAGATGTTGGTAAGATCGGTAATATTATCCGGGGTGATGATACCATCTATGTATTCGCGGATGCCCGCAGCCCTGTCGTGTGTTTCGGGCTGCGATACTGCTACATCTGTTAAAGCTTCAAAGCCACCTGAGCCGGGGCTCCATGGCGGTTTAATACCGTTGTAAATATTATACACGTAATTCTGCAAAAAAGTGGCGTCACCAAAAACGGCGTCTTCAGATATGGCATCCAGTGGCTTTTTATCCAGCAGGTCCCGATTACAGGAAATAACCGTGGTAGCGCAAATCAGCGATAAGAGCGCGATTTTCTTCATTGCTTTATCCATAGAAAGATATTTCATACGACTATTATTAAAAAGTAATATTAAGACCAGCACTTACTGTTCTCATTATAGGATATACACCACCGTTCCCGGTTTGCGGTGCGGTTTCCGGATCACCTGCGCCGTATTTTTTAAGGTTATTAAATACCATGAACAGATTATCTCCGGATACATACAGTCTCAATGCTGAAATTTTGAATCTTGACATCAGGTTTCCAGGGAGTGTATATCCCAATTGAGCTGTTTTTAAACGCAGCCAGCTTGAACTGTGATAATAAAAATCGCTGTTGGAACCCGCGAACCCGGTTGGAGAAATCATCGGAAGCTCAGCATTTGTATTGTCTAATGAAAAACTATTCAGCGCTACATACCGCAGTCCATTACCGTTGGCGCCCGAATTAAATCCATTGCTCAGGCGCCACTTAGCTCCGCTCTGTCCTGCGAACAGCAGGGAGAAATCAAAATCTTTGTAGTCCAATCCAATGTTGAATCCAAACTGCATTTTTGGAAGAACGGCACCGGCATTTACCGTGGTATTAAACATATACTGGTCATTGCTGGTTATTTCACCATCATTGTTGAGATCGGCAAAGATCAATGCTCCCACTGTAGCACCAGGATAGCCAGGGTATTTATCTAAGTCTGCCTCCGTTCTGTAAATGCCTATTGCCTTGTATACCAGGCCAGAGCCTAAGGGCTGTCCTTCCAGCTTCTGGTATGGTTCAGCCTGGGGCGTTTCATCAAAATAAATGATTTTATTTTCGGTATAGGCAAGGTTTGCATTTAACATTATATTTAACTGTCCTACGTTCTGTCTGTATCCAGCCTGCACTTCAAATCCTTTATTATCCATTCTTCCTATATTCTCGTCAGGTAATATCAGTCCGGTATACCCGGGAATTGAAGCCTGTCTTCTTCCGAGAATATTGGTTGTTTTGGTTTTGTATAAGTCCAGTTCAAATGTTAACCTGTTCTCCAAAAAACCCAATTCCAAACCCAGATCGGTTGTTTCACTTACTTCCCAGGTAATATTCGGGTTGGGTGTTGACGTGGCAGCAATGCCGCGGGCATCTACTCCATTAACAACCCATCCTGCCGAATAACCAAATGCTCCAATATACTGGAAAGGATTTACCCTGTCGTTGCCCAACTGTCCCCATGAAGCTCTTATTTTAAAGTTACTGAACAGGTTTTCCGGCATAAAAGATTCTTTGCTGACTACCCATGCAGCAGAAGCCTGTGGAAAGAAGCCATACCGGGTATCTTTAGGGAAGATAGGCGAACCATCATAACGGGCACTGAACCCAAGCAGGTATTTACTTTGGAATTCGTAGCTGACGCGCCCAAAATAATTGCGACGGGCGCTTTCTGCTGCTCTTCCATCAGTATTCCAGTTGTTGCGATTAGGGCTGCCGGCGAATAACTGATCAAGTAACGGAGAATCATAACCCAGGCGTTGTGCCCAGAAGTTATTGGTTTTGTAGTCCATTTGTTCATAAGCAACAAAAATTCCAATCTTATGATCACTGCTAATTGTTGTGTTATAAGAAAGCTTGATGTTGTTGGTAATTCTCTGGCTTTGATAAAAATCTTCCCGCAAACCGATATCCTCAACCGTTCTGGACTGCTTCTCTACAATTGAATCCGTATTAGGAACTCTTTCATAATATGGCCAGGTATAATTAAACACCTTGTCATAATTAAAGGTTTTAACTATACTCGAAAATCCATCCAATGTCAGTCCGTTCACATATGGAATATTCCATTTAAAACGAATGGTACCGCTCAAAATATCTGCTTTATACTTTCTGTAGCCAGGGCTAAGTAATCTTGCTACAGGATTCAGGTGCGACCATCCCTCGCCCGGATAACGATAATCTCCTCCGATATATGCTTCCTGCAGCGGACTCACACTTGCAAAAGCGCCCACATCTCCACCGGGACCACTCTGTGGTAGCTCAGTATTTTTTTCACGTCCCGACAGGTCAAAGCCAACTTCAAAATTATCAGTCACGGAAACATCTATATTGCTTCTTACGTTGTATTGTTTAACCTGCGTTTTATTATCTCCCCTCATAATACCCCCCTGGTATGCCGTACCAAGCGATACAAAATATCTTATTTTATCGGTGCCGCCCCGCATGGTGATGGATTGCCTGTTTTGCGGAGCAGGTGCGTCTACCAGTGCATCATACCAGTTCTCTGCCCTTCTTGTGCCATTTTTAAACGCGTCAATTACTTCCTGCGGGAAATCCGGCGTAGTGCCTTCCAGTTCTCTTCTTTTGTTTAATACATTTATGTATTCAAACACATCTCCTGATTTTACTTTCGCCGCGGGCGATTGCCATCCAAATGAGGTACTAAAATCAAATGCGGCTTTTCCCGACTTACCACGTTTTGTAGTAACCAGTATAACACCGCCGGCAGATTGTGCACCGTAAATGGCGGCTGATGCGTCTTTCAAAACAGAAATAGATTCGATATCGTTTGGATCTAATCTGTTCAAGCCATCCGGGTCTGCATTGGCTACACCATCTATTACTATCAGGGCGGAAGTATTCCTGTAGGTTTTGGCTCCCCTAACCAGTATCTGTGCATCATCAAAACCAGGAGCGGAGCTTTGCTGGGATACAAATAAACCGGGCAGTCTGCCGGCTAAAGAATTGGACACAGAAAGATTCATTGATTTTTTTACCTCCGCGCCGGTTGTTTGTACCACGGCATTGGTAAGCTCAGATCTTTTTTGTGTACCGTACCCGACCACAACAACATCATCCAAACTTTTTGAAATAGATTCTAACTGTATGCTTATGCTTGACTGAGCGCCCACCTTTATTTCTTTGGTTGCATAACCCACAAAAGAAATAATCAGCGTGCTGTTTCTGCTCTTTACATTTAAGCTGTAATTTCCGTTTGCATCCGAAATAACACCATTGCTGGTACCTTTTTCCAGCACATTGGCTCCTGCTATAGCCATTCCGTTTTCGTCTGTTATCTTACCGGAAATGGATATATCCTGAAAATAAGAAGTATTATATACATTGGCGCCGGGTGGTTCTTTTGCATGCTTTGGCAAACGTTCTTTATTGTTTGCCATCGGCGCGGCACACAAAAGAAATGGAAATGCTATTCCGCAAAGTATACCAATGGCTGTACACCAATTGTGCGGCAGGAGTTTTAAGTTCATAACAAGCAATTAATTTTTTAAAAAAAGGGTTTCCGTTCAGTCAGCAGCATTTTTTAGGGTATTTATTCTATAACCAGGACAGATAGCTGATATAAGCAGCATACAGGTGCTGTGTCAAAAATGAAACCCGCCAGCCGGAAAGCCTGGCATGAGAAGCGAAAACTTCTTTCACCCCGTCCGAACACCCGCCTGACAGATCCGGGCAGGGTTCATCCCCGCCTGAGTGGCTGAGTCGGGCAGGCGGGCGGTTTTATTGTTTCACTTTTCACAATAACATACAGACGTCGTTTGTCTATTTAATAATGGTTCAGCGCCAAACACAGATTAAGTATGTATATACATTTGTACTTAATTCAAATATAATAGAAAAAAATACAATTCACATTTTTTTTTGTTTATTTTTAAACCCGGCATAAGCCGAATGGATCCTCCCGATAAAACCGCTTTATCAGCCATCTAATAAAAATGCTGAATTTCAACAGTTTAAACACTAATTACGAGAGCGGTTCATATTTTGAACAAAAAAAATTAATACCCATAGCATACATCAATGCTAACGCATTCCACAACTTTCATTGCCAAATCATCCATGTATGAAACCCATTCTTTACTGCTTGCTTGTTTTTCTTTCCTTTTCTTCGTGCCGGCAAAATGCTGAGCTGTTTCAATTGGTCTCCCCCGGGCATTCAGGCGTTGATTTTAATAATAAGATAATGGAGAGTGATTCCATTAACCCCATTGATGTGACCAATCTTTATAACGGTGGCGGAGTTGGTGCGGGCGATTTTAACAACGACGGGTTGACAGATATTTATTTCACAGGAAGCATGGTGCCGAATAAACTATACCTGAACAAGGGAAAACTAAAATTTGAAGACATTACAACCAGTGCAGGCGTGGATGGCGATGGCAGATGGAGCAGGGGAATAGCTGTTGTAGATATTAATAATGACGGATTGATGGATATGTATGTTTGTGCGTCAATGGATAAGGACCCCGAAAAGAGAAAAAACCTGCTTTACATTAACCAGGGGCCCGACAAAAAAGGATTACCCTTTTTTAAAGAACAGGCTGCCGCTTATGGGTTAGACGACACTACGCACTCCACCATGGCAAGTTTTTTTGATTATGATAACGACGGCGACCTGGATATGTACCTGGCAGTGAATGTTATTCTCCCAAACATAAATCCATCCGTTTTTAAACACAAAATAACAGACGGATCTTTTCCCAGTACAGGACGCCTTTACAGGAATACCATGGATACCCTGGCAGGCCATCCGGTATTTACCGATGTTACCAGAGCGGCAGGACTTACACTGGAAGGATATGCACACGGCGTAACGATCGCAGACATCAATAAAGATGGATGGAAAGATATTTTTGTGACCAATGATTTTATTGCAAACGACCTGTTGTATATCAATAATCATGACGGAACCTTTACAGATAAGGCCGCAACTTATCTTAAACATACGTCTGCAAATGGAATGGGGCAGGACATTATTGACATCAATAACGACGGACTATCGGATATAATAGAATTAGACATGAGCCCGGAAGACAACTACCGTAAAAAAATGATGCTGAATTCAGGGAGCTATCAAATATTTCAACTCAATGACTTTTTCAAATACCAATACCAGTATGTAAGAAATACACTACAGGTTAACCAGGGTCCACGCGTAAATGCAAATGATTCAATAGGCGACCCGGTTTTTAGTGATATCGGTTTCTTTTCAGGCATCTCAGAAACAGACTGGAGCTGGGCTCCGCTGGTTGCCGATTTTGACAATGACGGACTTCGGGACCTGGTAGTTACCAATGGCTTTCCCAAAGATATCACAGATCATGACTTTATTGTTTACCGGCAGGAGCCTACGCCCATTGCCTCCAAATCCAGCATCCTGGCGCAGATCCCGGAAGTTAAAATACACAATTATGCTTTTCGGAATAAAGGCAATTGCAGCTTTAGTGATGTGTCGGCCGATTGGGGGTTAAAAAACAAGGCTTCTTTTTCAAACGGCGCAGTATATGCAGACCTGGACAACGATGGCGATCTTGATATGGTTATCAATAATATCAACGATGAGGCTTCTGTTTACGAGAATACGTTAATGGATTCAAAGGAAAATAACAAGCACTATTTATCTGTGCAACTAACGGGTGACGGTTTAAATGTAAATGGAATAGGTGCATGGATCGAAATTTATTATGGAAATAACCAGCAGGCCTACGAACAAACGCCTTACCGGGGCTACCTTTCCTCTATCCAGTTAAATCCTCATTTCGGACTCGACTCAGTAACCCTGGTAGACTCCCTTATTGTTAAATGGCCCGATGGAAGCAAAGAACTGGTAAAAAATGTAGCCGCCAACCAAACCATAAAATTGGATAAGAAGAATGCAAAAGATAATCATGACTGGCAGCTTCCGGTTATAGCAACGCATACTTTATTTACAGATGTTACAACGGCATCAGGCATTCACTATAAACATTCACAAATGGATTATATTGATTTTAATATTCAAAAGTTATTACCTCATAAATTTTCGGAATACGGGCCATCCCTGGCAGCCGGAGATGTGAATGGCGATGGATTGGATGATATTGTTGCAGGAGGAAATTCTTTATTTGCAACAACGCTGTTATTGCAACAGCATAACGGCTCATTTTTACAAAAAACAATAACACAACCAACCGAAATAAGGGATTTTCACTACCAGGATATGGGAACCATCCTGTTTGATGCAGACGGCGATGGTGACCTGGATCTTTACCTGGCGCGGGGCGGATATGAAAGCAGGCCCAATACGGCGGCTTACCAGGACCAGTTTTTCATCAATGACGGGAAAGGAAATTTTACATCCGACTCATTGGCACTGCCTCAGAATTTTGCCAGTAAATCCTGTGTAAGAGTTGCAGATTATGATAAGGATGGAGACCTTGATCTTTTTATTGCCGGCCGGGTAGAACCCTGGAATTATCCCAAAGCGGTATCCAGCTATATCTACAGGAACGATTCAAAAAACGGGCATATCCAATTTTCCGATGTAACCGCTGATATTGCGGGTGAATTAAATAACATCGGGCTGGTATGCGATGCCCTGTTTACTGATTTTGATAATGATGGCTGGCCAGACCTGATACTGGCCGGAGAATGGATGCCACTTACTTTTTTTAAAAATGACAAGGGCAGTTTTAAAAATGTAACAGCTAAAACAGGTTTGGCCAACGAAATTGGATGGTGGAACAGTATCGCGGCGGGCGACTTTGACAATGATGGGGATATAGATTATATAGCAGGCAACCTGGGTGAGAATTCTTTTTATAAAGCAAGCGCACCATACCCGGTATCTGTGTATGCCAAAGATTTTGACAACAACAACAGCTACGATGCCTTCATGTCGCTGTATCTCCCGGCCAGCCAGGATTCTCTCGTGAAAAAAGAATTTCCGGCGCATTTAAGAGATGATGCTGTAAAGCAAATGACAGCAGTAAAGACAAAGTTTCAGAGTTTTAAATCGTATGCCGTGGCTACTATGGACCAGTTGCTTACAAAAGAACAGTTAGAAGATGCATTAATACTAAGAGCCAATAACTTCAGTTCCAGCTATTGTAGAAATGATGGTGATGGTAAATTCACTTTAGTGTCCCTGCCTTTTGTGGCCCAGTTGTCTGCCCTGAACGGTATGATAACAGACGATTTTGACGGAGATGGCAACCTGGATATCGCAATGAACACGAATGATTATGGATCGGAAGTAACAACAGGCCGTTACGACGCATTAAATGGCCTGCTGCTGAAAGGAGACGGCAAAGGAAACTTCATCGCCCAATCCATCCTTGAAAGCGGCATTTTTATTCCGGGTAATGGTAAGGCGCTAATAAAACTGAGAGGCGCAAATGGTAAATACCTGCTGGTTGCGGCACAAAACCGCGCCCCGCTTAAAGTATATGCGCTTAAAAAAGATATTATTCATATTCCTTTGCAACCGAATGAAATAAACGCTGAAATCATTTACAGGGATGGTAAAAAACAAAGGCAGGAATGTTATTATGGCTTTTCCTTTCTGTCGCAATCAGCAAGATTTTTGAGTATTGATAAGAATATTGCTTCGGTAACTGTTTCAGATAACAAAGGCACGACACGGAAGCTGGATTTTTAATCCAATACCCCCCGGAGTGGTCCCGGAAAATGAGGTTGATTAACGTTCGAAGGTAGTGGCTGACCGGTGAAATTATATTACAAAATGCGTTAGCAGTAAACCCGTTTTCGGTGTGCAGCAATTTATTGCTATCTCCTGCTCTCGATTGTGTACACGAAGCTATCGGCCCTGTAGAAGCCCAGATTATATTCTATAGGGCGTTCGCCCTGGTCAAAAACAAACCGTTTTCTGCATAGAACGGGAGCACCCGGCGCAAGATTCAATTTAACTGCAATGAATTTATCTGCTGCTTTTGCAGTGATCTCTTCCTTCGAAAGGCTGGCTACCACCAGGTGATCTTTTTCCAGTATCTCATAAAGCGGTCTTTGAAAATCTTCCTTGCCGGTGAGTCCTACACGCGGATGAAAATACGAAACGAAATACACAAAAGGGCCTTCTGGGCGCCCTCTTAACCGCTCCATTTTCAAAACCTTTTTGTTGGACCTGATCTCGAAGAAATTAGCTACCGCTTCTTCCGGCCTAATCCAACTCAGCTTAAGCTCAAAATTTTTAATCGGTATCTTCCGGGCTGCCATTTCCTGGGAAAAACTTAGCCAATTAACCGATTTTGAACTTACTATACTGTCGCTAACCTTGGTGCCTACCCCTTTTTTCCTTACAAGCAGTCCCTCGTATACGAGCTTATTTATGGCTATTCGTAAAGTGGTTCTGGATATAGCTAACTGTTTGGCCAACGCAACTTCATTAGGTAGTAGCTTCCCTTTTGCATATTGGGGGCTGCGTATGATCTTTCTCAAAAGCTCTTCTGCCTGTATATGTAATGGTATATGGTTTTTGTGATCAATTGAAAAGTTCATGTTTGAAAATGTTGTGCAATATTACATTTTTTATATAATAGTATTCTAAATACAGAAGAGGACGAGCGCATTTCAAACCATCGCCATCTGGCGGAATCGGCCCAAAGCGTCAGGCAGGCGCTCCAACCGGGGCGGTCTGCCGTAAGCGGTATCTTCCCCGCATGAGGGGGGTTAGTAAAAGAAATAAACGATTTTTCCGGAGCATTCTTTATAATAAATACATTTAGTAGATAAATCATAAATTTGTTCAAAAGGCTTATTCATGAGCAACAGATCAGCACAGTAGGGAATAAATGCAAGAAGTGTGGGCATTCAGCGCACTAGTTATTTCTAAAATGTTGACGGTCCTAAAATGAAGCACCAGGCAACGCTCAATGATATCGAGGAAAAGATCAAAGAAGTAGCGAAAATAGTCCATAAAAACGTCCACTAATTTTATCCACCCTTTGAAATCAGCTTCGAGTAAGCATTTTAAAAACCTGTGTGACCCAGCACAGGCATCCCTCCGGTTTCACACAGGAAAATTATCTCATTTAACGAGTGGAATGTCGGCGGCGGGATAAACTTCTCGTCTCTGCTTTTTGCAATGCAAAACCAATCCCGGCAATGCTTGCCGGGATTGGTTTCACTGCGTGACCCCGCAGAGACTCGAACTCTGGACCCGCTGATTAAGAGTCAGCTGCTCTACCAACTGAGCTACGGAGTCGGGAAGGAGGCAAAAATATCAAAATACTTTTATATTCTGCGCACGGCAATCTAAATAGAAAATAAAAATGCACAGAAGCCGGCCGTAATATATGTAATACGCCGTGGAAAATGTGGGTGCGTTTATTCTCGCATTGTTGTGGTGAAGTTGTCTCAAAAGGGCCGGTATAGAAGATATGCCGCTAAGGCGCAAAGTCCTGATCTGCAGGTTTTATTTTCTTTGTGTTTTAGTACTTTGTGACAAAATATTACTTTTTAAACAACTCCACAGCGTACAGCCCCGGCAACAACTTGAACTTTTCTCACCGAAGGTAAATACACCCAAAAGCGCTTATCCGTTTTCTTTGCTAAATTGCACTTTACATATGACCGCCGCATCCTACACAGTAAAATTAATTGAATGCCCGCGCGATGCTATGCAGGGCTGGAGCCATTTTATTCCAACGCCAAAAAAAATTGATTATATCAATGCTTTGCTGAAAGTAGGATTCGATACCATAGATTTCGGCAGCTTTGTTTCACCTAAAGCCATCCCGCAAATGGCAGATACGGCAGCGGTGGTATCACAACTGGATATTTCCGGCACCAGCACAAAACTATTGGCTATAGTAGCCAATGAACGCGGGGCAAAGGAAGCCCTGCAATACGATGCCATTAGCTGCTTAGGATTTCCCTTCTCTGTTTCAGAAACTTTTCAGCTCCGCAATACCAACAGCACTATAGCTGAATCACTAACACGGGTGGAAGCCATACAGCAACTTTGCATTGCGCATAAAAAACAATTGGTAATATATCTTTCCATGGGATTTGGAAACCCCTATGGCGATCCATACAACGAAGAGATCGTATACAAATGGGCCCATACCATACAACAACTGGGCGTTACCGTTATTTCCCTGGCCGATACGGTAGGTTTGGCCACTCCCGAACAGGTAAATCGCGTTACCGCTCATTTGATCAGCGCCCTGCCCGGCATAGAAATTGGCGTGCACCTGCATTCCACACCTGTGCACCACGCACACAAGATTGACGCGGCATTTAAAGCAGGCTGCCGCCGCTTCGACGGTGCATTGCTGGGTATTGGCGGTTGCCCGATGGCTGATGACGAGCTGGTGGGCAATATGGATACGGAACAAATGATCAGCTATTTCTCGAAGCAGGGATGCTGCAACCAGCTCAATGCAGAAGCCCTGCAGCAAAGTATTATGATGGCCCAAACTATTTTTATGTAGTATGACAAACTTCAGGTTAGCATTAAACATACCGCGCTTCCCTCAAAAGATCAATTATCGCCAGAAGCTGTTCTTATCGGGTTCCTGCTTTACGGAACATATTACCAGGCAGCTTGCCGATAATAAGTTTACCACGCTTGAAAATCCAAATGGCATTCTTTTTAATCCGGTAAGCATAGCAGCATCTGTGGTGTCTTATATAGAACAAAAGCGGTACAGCGAAGAAGACCTGTTTTACTACAATGAGCTTTGGAACAGTTGGGATCATCACAGCCGCTTCTCGCATCCCGATAAGCAAACTGCCTTGCAGCAAATGAATGATTCACAGCAGGTGGCACACGCTTATTTGAAACAGGCCAACTGGCTGATACTAACTTTAGGCTCCGCATTCGTATATGAATGGATAGAAAAGCCATCTCCATTATACACGGTAAAGAACAGGGACACCGACATTGTAGCCAATTGCCATAAAGTACCTGCAGACAGGTTCAGGAAAAAGCTGTTGACTACTGAAGAAGTATTTACCGTTTTAGATAATCTCCGGTACAGGCTGATGTTATTCAACCCCAATATTAAAATTATATATACCATAAGCCCGGTGCGTCATGCAAGAGACGGGCTGGTGGAGAATAATAAAAGCAAAGCTACCCTGATACAGGCGGTTCATCATGTTGTGGAGAAGTTTGAAAATCATTTTTATTTTCCTGCTTACGAACTGGTGATAGATGACCTGCGGGACTACCGTTTTTACGCTGAAGATATGATTCATCCCAATTACCTGGCTACCGCTTATGTATGGGAAAAGTTTACAGCCGCATGCATTGACCCATCCTGCTATGCAGTAATGAAAGCAATGGAAAAGATCAACATTGCCGTGAAACACCGTCCTTTCAACCCCTCATCTGAAGCGCACCGGCAATTTTTAAGCAGTTACTTTACTAAAGTACAGGCGTTACAGGAACAATATCCTTATCTGAATTTCACAGAAGAGCTCAACCATTTTGGCGGCAGCTAAACTTCTTTTCGCAGCACCTCTAACGGTGGCGTATTTACGATTCCCCTGCTGTTAAACAATCCTATGGCAACAGTAAGCAGCGATATGGAAAAGAATAATACAAGTATGGGCATTAATGACGGACTGAAGGAAGCATCGAAGCTGTATTTTGCCAAAATGTAGCTGCACCCCAGTGAAAGCAATATGCCGGTACCTGCCGCAAGCGTACCCAGAAAAAAATATTCCAAAGCGGTGATCATATACAATTGCTTCCGGCTGGCGCCGAGCGTACGCAACAATACCGTTTCCTGTATGCGCTGGAATTTACTTACATAAACGGAGGCAATGAGCACGATCAACCCTGTAATGATGCTAAAACCAGCCATGAACCGGATCACAAAACCAATTTTATCCAGCACTTCATCTAATACTTTTAATATGAGTCCCAGGTCAATAACGGATACATTGGGAAACTGGCGTACCACCGCCTGCTGGAAAGACGCAGAAGCTTCGTTAGATGACACGCGGGTAACCAGCACATAAAACTGTGGTGCGTCTTCCAGTACGCCTGCAGGAAAAATAACGCGAAAATTGGTTTGCACCCTTCTCCAGTCTACATCCCTGAAGCTTCCTACTATAGTTGGTAAAAGGGCGCCCTGTACATTAAACAGAATACTATCTCCTATAGATACCTTAAGATGATTGGCGTACCGCTCTTCCAATGATATGTAAATGTTATCGCCGGGCGTATATGGCTTTGTTTCTAATTTTCCGGCAGTTATCTTTTCCGTATTCGTTAGCGAATCGCGGTAGGTAACACGTAATTCTCCTTCAAACGCCCTGGCAGGGATGCCTGAAACGGAATCTTTTTTTGCTGCTGCCGCATTCTTCCCGTTGATCTCTTCTATGCGCATCGTAACGATAGGCACATCCTGGTACAGCGGTAAATGATATTGTTCTACCAGCTTTGTCACCGCGGCTTTCTGGGTGGTTTGAATATCAAACAATACCATATTGGGCTGGTTATTGCCGGCAGACATGGATACACGGCTCATCAGCATATCCTGCATAAAATACAATATGCCAATAAACAACGTGCCTAAACCTATGGTAACCACCAATAAAATCGTTTGATTATTGGGACGGTACAAATTGGCAAAGCCCTGCCGCCATAAATAACTGAGGGAAGAAGGAAAAAAACGGCGTACCATTCCCCGCAGCAACACTGCCACGGCTGTTAATAACAAAAAAGCAGCAAGCACACCTGCCGTAAAGATAAATGCCTGCGTCCAGCTTTGCACCTGCAGCCGGGTAAAGAGCGTAATGAAAAAAAGTATGGCGGCAAACAGGAGCACCTGCCACGGATTACGCCATGCCGGCGCGGGTTCAACAGATACCCGCAAAGTATATAACGGAGAAATACTGCGTATGGAAAGCAGGGGCAACAATCCAAATAAGAAAGAGAGGATAACGCCCAGCCCTATTCCCTTGGCAACAGATGGCCATGAAACGGAGGTACTGATCTGCACAGGTAAAATATCTTTCAATACAAAAGGTAAAACCTGTTGCGCTACTGTTCCCAGCAAGGCGCCGGTTACTGCCCCGATAAATCCAAGTATGGTTATTTGTATCAGATAAATCAGAAAGGTTTGTTTTGTGCTGGCCCCCATGCAGCGCAATATGGCGATAGCGGGTATTTTTTCGCGGATATAAATATTAATGGAACTGGCTATACCAATACAACCTAACAATAAGGCGATAAAGCCGATGAGCGTAAGGAACCGGGAAACATCTTCAAACTGTCTGCCGGTGTCTCTTTTGCGTGACTCGGCCGTTTCATAATCAAGCCCTTTGCTTTCTAATACAGGGCTGATAGCAGCAAGCTGCTTATCCATTGCTGTCTGATCATCATACCTGAAATAATAGCTATAATTAAACCGGCTGCCTTTTTGTAAAAGCCCGGTTTGCTGCAGGTACCTGAAAGGGATATATACCGGCGGAGCAATAGTAGTGGAAAGCCCGGAGCGGCCGGGCGCCCGCGTAAGTGTGCCTGCAATAATAAAAGTGAGCTCACCTACACGTATGGAGTCTCCTATTTTTGCATCAAACTGCAGCATGAGTGTTTGATCTACCAGTGCCTGCTGTCCCTTACGGAAATCAGTACCCGCTTCCACGGGCACCGTTTCCAAACGACCATAGTAGGGGTAATCGCCGTCAAGCGCCAATACCTGCACCAGCCTGGTTCCGTTATTCTTTGTAAAATAAATCATGGAGGCAAAACGGCATTCCTGTGAACGCTGATTACCCAGGGTATCCAGCATCATTTGAACAGAACTGTCTGCTGCTTTATTGCTTTCAATTACCAGGTCGGAGCCAAGCAGCGTTTTAGCCTGGTTATTGATATCATTGCGCACATGATCGCTCAGTGAAAAAATAG
This sequence comes from uncultured Sphingobacteriales bacterium, assembly GCA_937871285.1. Classification (GTDB taxonomy): domain Bacteria; phylum Bacteroidota; class Bacteroidia; order Chitinophagales; family Chitinophagaceae; genus Agriterribacter. The sequence goes on from CALMQS010000024.1 coordinate 35,044, forward strand.
CTACCAAAGCCGCAATACCCAGCACAATAGAAGACATGAATAACACCAGCCTGGAACGGTTCCGGCGGCTGTCGCGCCAGGCCATTAATAAAAGCCAGCGAATGTCCGGTTTCTTATCGGGTAAAAGCTGATCTGTGCTCATGTACAATTTTTAAACTGCCAGTGGTGTATTACTGGTAGGTTCGTCTGCAATAATATGCCCCCCTTTTAAACGGATAATACGTTGCGTGCTTTCCGCCAGTTCGGAATTATGGGTAACAATGATTAAGGTGGTACCCGCCTCCCTGTTCAGCTCAAAAAGCAATGATACAATTTTCGCGCTGGTTTCATCATCTAAGTTACCGGTAGGTTCATCGGCAAACAATATTTTAGGACGGGTAGAAAAAGCACGCGCTATAGACACCCGTTGCTGCTCTCCGCCGGATAATTGCGCGGGATAATGATGCAAACGATCGGCTAATCCTACTTTCCCAAGCAACGCAACAGCACGGGGGCGGATATGCTTTTCACCCTGTAATTCTAAGGGAACCATTACGTTTTCAAGAGCGGTAAGGGTAGGTATCAATTGAAAATTCTGGAAAATGAATCCTATATAACGGTTACGGATAAATGCTCTTTCGTCTTCACTCCTGTCATCCATCCGCATTTTATTAAACTCAATGGTACCTGCGCTTGCCCTGTCGAGCCCGGCGCACAAACCCAGCAAAGTAGTCTTCCCGCTACCCGAAGGGCCTACAATAGCTACAATAGCGCCTGCTTCTATAGTAAAACTAATATCATGAAGCACCGTAAGCTTTTTATTGCCGCTTTGATAGGTTTTGCTTACGTTGTGCACATTCAGTATCATATCCATTTTCAAACCTTATATTGAAAAAAAGTAACAGCCAAATTAGCGCTCTTTTAGATAAACCCTGTTTAAATTACTGTATTTTTAAAATATACTTAACAGCTTTATAGAATAAATTAGTGATGTTATGACGAAATTAGGCACTTATGGAATACTGCTGCTGCTATTATCTGCAGCCTGTAACAACCCAAATTCAACACCGGCGGGTGTAGCGAAGGACAGCACTCAAAAAGAAACACCGCTACCGTCATCATCAGTAAAGAATATTATTTTTTTTGGAAATAGCCTCACGGCAGGATATGGTCTTGATCTCTCCGAAGCTTACCCCGCGCTGATACAGGCTAAGATTGATTCATTAAAGCTCTCTTATAAAGTTATAAATGCAGGACTAAGTGGCGAAACCACAGCCGGTGGCAACAGCAGGATTGACTGGATATTAAAACAGCCGGTACACGTTTTTGTGCTTGAATTAGGCGGCAACGATGGGTTGCGTGGCATACCACTCGAAGAAACGGAAAAAAACCTGCAGCAGATATTGAATAAGGTAAAAGAAAAATATCCCAATGCAAAATGCATGCTCGCCGGTATGCGCGTACCGCCCAATATGGGAAAACAATACAGTGAAAAATTTCATGCTCTTTTTATTACACTGGCAAAAAAAAATAATATTGCTTTTTTGCCTTTCCTGCTGGAAGGCGTAGGAGGAGAGCCGGAGTTAAACCAGGCAGATGGCATACACCCTACTGCCGAAGGACAAAAGATTGTAGCCGAAAACGTATGGGCTGTGCTGAAAGAACTGCTTTAAGCAGGAAAATAAAATGCAAAGGAATGATGGGATCATCTCCACCTTTAATGTAACTTTTGTAACACATGTCAGGCTTAATCATTTATTATCTTTGCCTGTTACAATTACAAACAACACACCGGCAATGGCAACATTTTCTGAGCTTATTAATGGTAGCAAACCCGTATTGGTTGATTTTTACGCCACATGGTGCGGACCCTGTAAAATGATGGCTCCTATCCTTGAATCATTAAAGCAAAACATTGGCGATGCAGCTTCAATTATAAAGATAGATGTAGATAAAAATCCTCAAGCCGCTTCTGCTTACGGAGTTCAGGGCGTGCCTACACTTATTTTATTCAAACAGGGGAAAATATTATGGCGGCAGTCGGGCGTTGTACAGGCACACCAGCTTCAGCAAATCATCAATCAATACAGCAACCATGCGTAAATCATTTCTTTTGCAAACTGTTTTTGCTTTATTTTCTTCTTTGACCATTTTTGCGCAGGGGGAATCCGGTGTAAAGCTATTGCCTGCAAAAGCGTTTGCGCAGGGCTTAGACTCAGCAGCTCACAAACAGGTTATTGACGTTCGCACGCCCGAAGAGTTTCAATCCGGGCATATAGCTGCAGCAAAGAATATCAACATTTATGATGCAGATTTTAAAGCCAGGCTTGAAAAGCTAAACAAAGCGCAGCCTGTATTCGTTTACTGTAAGGGTGGTGGCAGAAGTGCGGAAGCCGCTAAAATATTGAATGAATTGGGGTTTACTAATATATATGATTTGCAGGGTGGCATAATGGCGTGGGAAAACAATAGGCTGCCTGTAGCGGTTAACGAAAATGTAAAACCCCCCGATAACGCGTTTACTGTTTCTGACTTTGATCAATTGCTTGCCGGGAACAAGGTATTGCTGGTTGATTTTTATGCACCCTGGTGTATTCCCTGCCGGCAGATGGAGCCATCATTACGAAAGCTTAAAAGGGAATACAAAGGCAAAATAACTTTTTCCCGCATTAACCTGGATAAAGCCAAACCATTAGCCCGCAAGCTGAATATTGAAAGCATACCCGTAATTGCTGTTTACAGAAACGGAACAGAACTTAAACGAATTACCGGCTTTCAGTCTGCTTCACAGCTCAGGGAACTGATAGTGTATTTATTGAAGAGCTAAGAAACATAGGTACACATAGCTATACCTTCTCTTTTCCTATGACCCTATTGTGCCTATGTGTTGAAGATAACAAACGAAGCACATGGTAAAACATCCAAAACCCAGGTTATTAGCTGAAAAGCGTATTTGCATTAAATTCGGGAAGCCGTTGCCTTACCAGCTTCCGCCTGCTCCGCCGCCACCAAAGCTACCACCGCCAAAGCCACCAAACCCACCACCGGAACTGCCACCGCCCCATCCACCGCCTCCCCTGCTGCCGCTGCCACCACCACCGGGGAGCCAGAATACAGGCGGGATACCGGTTTCACGGTAACCACGCCGGCTCATGAAAGAACCACCGCCACCACCTCCGCCGATACGGGAAATAATGATTACAATAATAAATATGATGAATATGATAAGGGGTAAAGGAACGCCTTTTTTCCTTCCCCTGTTTGCATATCCTTCGGGTGGCTGGTATTCACCAGCCGCGGCCTGCATTATAGCGGTAGTGCCTTCATCAATACCCCTGAAGTAATCATCACCCCTGAAGTTTGGAAGGATCTCATTTTCTACGATCTGCTTACAGGTTATATCCGGCAAGGCGCCTTCCAACCCGTAGCCGGGAGCTATAAAAACCTTGCGATCGTCTTTCGCAATTAAAAAAACTACGCCGTTATTAAATTCCTTATTACCTACACCCCATTTGCGGCCCAATGCAGTAGCATATTCATACGGATCGTAATCATTTAATGTTTTTACTATAACAACTACAACCTGGTTGGAGGTTGTATCATCATAATTTTTGAGCTTATGCTCCAGGTTTTCCTGTTGTAATGAAGTAAGGGTACCCGTGTAGTCGTTTACTAATCGTGGCGGGTTGGGTGCCGCAGGAATGATCTTATCTACCTGTGCAGCAACACCAAGAGAGAGAAAGAACAGTATGACGAAAAAATACTTCTTCATTAATTATAAAATTCCTTATCCGGAGAAAATATCCCAACCATAAAAAAATGCTAAATAAACCCGAAATTTAAAATTCGAAATCAATAAATAAATCCAAAAGGAAGTATAATGAACTTCAAAGCACAGACCGAGCCAATGTCAAATTTCAAATCTCAAATTGCTCCGCTCATTTTCCAAACACAATCTCATCCGGCAATTCATTCCTGTCGGTTTCAGTATCATAAGGAAAATGCTCACATAAGGCCTCTCCTATATGCCTTACCATCTGTATAATACCATCCGCATGGTTGGCGGCACTGAACGCATTGAGCATCTGCCGGACCTCTGCTTTCCAGAAAGCTTCACCTACCCTTTGGTGGATGCCTTCATCGCCGTATACCGCCAACTGATGATCCCTGATGGCTATATATACGATTACCCCGTTGCGTTGCTCCGTTTTCTCCATCTTCAGTCCATAAAACAGTTCTATAGCCCTGTCAACAGGATCCATAAAGCGGCAATGGCTTTCCACATATACCCGTACCTCTCCACTCGTAAGCCTTTCGGCCTCCCGGATAGCAGATACGATACGCTGGTTCTCTTCCGGCGAAAAAAAATGTTTTATTCTGGATGGAAAAAGCCTCATGAATGCAGATAAAATTTAAAAATTCACTTCCGGTGCGGTATCAGCACCCGGCTCTGCTGCAAAAAATCCTTTTTCTTTGAACCCGAACATACCTGCATATAAAGCATTGGGGAACGTCTTTACCACTGTATTATAATCCTGCACCGCCGTATTGAAATCATTACGGGATACCTTGATCCTGTTCTCTGTTCCTTCTAATTGCGACTGCAGGTTAAGAAAGTTCTGGTTAGCCTTTAACTCGGGATATCGCTCTACCGTTACAAGCAAACGGCTTAGTGCACCACTTACTTCACCCTGCGCCTGCTGAAACTGGGCCAGCTTTTCGGGCGTAAGGTCATCTGCATTAATATTTACCTTGGTGGCATTAGCCCTGGCCTCTATTACCTGTGTAAGCGTTTCCTGCTCAAAGTTGGCCGCACCTTTTACGGTGTTCACTAAGTTGGGTATAAGATCAGAACGGCGCTGGTATTCACTCTGAACATTCCCCCACTTGCCTTTTACGTTTTGATCCAATCCAACCATTTTATTATATCCACCGCAACCGCAACCCCCTAACAACAATATGGCGCCTATAACAACAATTAAAATAAGATTTTTCGACTTCATGTGTA
>CALMQS010000025.1 GCA_937871285.1 uncultured Sphingobacteriales bacterium
TCGGCTACCACGCCCACACACAGGCTACGGATACTGCATGGGATGAAGCCCTCAGTCAGTCGCCTTACAATTCCATGAACCTCGATTGCGGCCATTATATAGCTGCCGGTGGAAATAATACCAAAGCAACTTTGTTAGCGCTTATACAGGCAAAGCACAACCGGATTACCAGCTTACATATTAAAGACCGTAAGACCAAAGAAAATGGCGGCGCCAATTTGCCCTGGGGCCAGGGCGATACACCACTTAAAGAAATACTCAATCTCCTGAAAGAAAAAAAATATAATATTCCTGCCAGCATTGAACTTGAATATGAAATTCCTGAAGGCTCCGATGCGGTAAAGGAAACCCAAAAATGTTTGGCGTATGCTAAGCACGCATTGGGAGCGTAAACACAATTTTTAGCGCGCTCAACAAAAGTTTATGCTCCGGTTAACATTGCATCAGCCGGAGCATAAAGTGTGCTAAGCTGTAACCGTTGCTGCTGCTTTGATTTTAATGCCTAATAAGGTATAAAATTCTTTCAGTATGGCAGGATGCCCGGGCCATGCCGGAGAAGTGGTAAGATTGCCGTCTGTTACCGCTTCAGTAACCGGTACATCTTTATAGGTTCCGCCAGCCAGGGTAATATCCGGGCCAATGGCAGGATAAGCCGTAAGCGTTCTGCCCTGCAACACGCCTGCCGCAGTTAAGATTTGAATACCGTGGCATATTGCCGCTACCGGTTTGCCGGCATCAAAGAAATACCGGGTAATTTCCAGCACTTTTTTATTCAGCCGGATATATTCAGGGGCCCTGCCACCGCATATATACAGTCCGTCGTAATCTTCAGGATTTACTTCACTAAAAGTTTTATTCAACTGAAAGTTGTGTCCCCGCAGCTCTGCATACGTTTGAAAGCCAACAAAATCGTGAATAGCAGTGGCAACAGTATCGCCCGATTTTTTATCAGGGCAAACGGCATGCACTTCGCAGCCAACAGACAGTAAACTTTGAAAGGGCACCATTACTTCGTAGTCTTCTACGAAATCGCCGGCCAGCATTAAAATTTTCTTTGTCATAATGCATAATATTTAATGAGGTGAAAGAATAAACGTTCTATAGCATACATAAAGTTACAGAAGTTGTAATGCTGGCAGATGCAAAATTTACCATAGCAGTTCCACGGCCATGGCCTATAAACAACAAAGCATAGCTATCTGGCTGCGAAGAACGACCGGTCATTCGTCTATTATTTTGTGTACTGGTCTACTATTTTTCTGCTTCATTTTCTATCCTCTTAATATTGCTGTCAGAGATGAGTCAGGTATTTTTTATTTAAAAATTTACATTATGAAACAAGCCATTAAACACGCGCAAATGTTTGCGCTGATTACATTATGCTTCACTGCATTTAGTTTCACAACAAAGCTGGGATTGGATAGTTATGAGATATATCTCAATAACAAACTGATCCTGAAGCAGTCGGTGAACCAGCCTTTGAATTTAAGGATACTGCAATTGGGCCAGGCAAAAGAAAATGATCAGTTGCGCGTCATTTACAAACACTGCACTTTAGAAGGAGCCGGTACTGACAGAACTATTGTTTTAAAAGATGAGAGGGGAAATTCATTAAAGAAATGGACGTTTACCAATGCCAGCGGCTCCGATTTAAGCATGGTAATACCGGTAAATGAGCTGTTGCAATTAGAAAAGAATAATGCACGTCATGAGCTCAGCCTTCATTATTCCGCCCGGGAGCTTCCGAAAGGTGAAACGCTTGCACTTCTTCGCCTTAAATGAATGGATATGATGTTTCTGCCTGTTAGCTGAGAAAAATAATATTCGGAAATTAGCAGGCACAAAAATTAATTTCAATTCCCGCAGCGTGACCCAGCGCTTTGAAAAGCCTGGCACGCTGCGGGAATGTGTGCATGTACATTTCTGTACGGTGCATTTCTTTGGTTATCTTTGATAAACTAATTGAACATGTTTATGAAAGATGTGGTAATTATCTCAGCGGTGCGAACACCTATCGGCAGTTTCGGCGGTTCACTCCGGGATTTGTCTGCTGCAAAATTAGGCGCGGCGGTTATCAAAGGCGCTATACAAAAAGCGGGCATTAAGCCGGAGCAGGTGCAGGATGTGCTGATGGGCTGTGTAATACAGGCAAACCTGGGGCAGGCCCCGGCCAGGCAGGCGGCTAAGTTTGCAGGCCTGCCCGATGAAGTAAACTGCACAACCGTTAATAAAGTATGTGCCAGCGGCATGAAGGCTATTGCGCTGGCGGCGCAAAGCATAGCGCTGGGTGACGCGGATATTGTGGTGGCCGGCGGTATGGAAAGTATGAGTAATGTGCCTTTTTATGTTGAGCAGATGCGATGGGGTAATAAATATGGCAATACGGCACTGATAGACGGTTTGGCAAAAGACGGACTAACGGATGTATATGATGGTAAAGCAATGGGCAATGCGGCCGAGTTATGTGCAGGCGTATGTGGCATCAGCCGGGAGGCGCAGGATGCATTTGCTGTAGAGAGTTATAAACGTAGTCAGCAGGCCTGGGAGAAAAATCATTTTGCTGATGAGGTCGTGCCGGTAGAAGTGCCGCAACGAAAAGGCGACCCGGTTTTGATTGCGGAAGATGAGGAACCCTTTAATGTGAAGTTTGATAAAATAACTTCGCTTAATCCCGCTTTTCAGAAAGACGGAACTGTTACCGCCGCTAATGCAAGCACTATGAATGATGGCGCTGCTGCACTGGTATTAATGAGCGGGGAAAATGCAGACGCACTGGGGCTGAAGCCCATTGCACGTATACTTTCGTATGCCGATGCGGAGCAGGCGCCTGAATGGTTTACCACTACTCCTTCCATAGCGGTACCTAAGGCGGTGGCTAAAGCAGGCTTGCAAATGAAAGATATCAGTTACTGGGAAATAAATGAAGCCTTCAGCGTGGTAGCTATTGAAAACAGCAGGAGAATGCAGCTCGATCCGGCAACGGTAAATGTGAATGGGGGAGCGGTTGCGCTTGGTCATCCTTTAGGTGCCAGCGGCGCCAGGATTATCGTTACACTCATTAATGTGCTCAAACAAAATAATGCCAGGTACGGCGCCGCGGGTATTTGTAATGGTGGTGGCGGAGCAAGCGCTATGGTAATTGAAAACGTGAAGTAGAAGGATGCCAGAGTAAATCCGGATTCGGAAATCTGAAATCCGAAGGGAATACAAAGAACCAAAAGCCAAATCACAAGAACCAAATAGAATACAAAGTCCGAAGCATTGAATCCGAAATCCGAAGGGAAAACACCAAAAGCCAAATCACAAAAAGCAAATAGATACAGATGGTTCGCACCCCACCGCGGCGGGCAGGCTCACCATGACAGGCAAATTTCAAATACTAAATCCGAAGCGGGGAATCCGAAATCCGAAGCGAATCCCAACGGATGCATCCCAAATTTTCGCTTTGCATATTTTCCGGCACGTGAGACACGTGCCGGGGCGGTCGCCGTGGTACGTGTCTCACGTACCACCAGATAGCGATGTCTGCCTGCGAAAATTTGGGATACACACATCCCAACTGTAAACCACAAACCCCAAACGATAAACCATAAATTAAAAATCCGAAGCCAAACCAAAAGCGTTGTGAAATGTCAAAGAAAGCGTATTCAGCCTATCGTTAGCACAGCTACCCAACCTGATACCTGATTACAAAATAATTTTATGGAATTTTAATTTTCCTGCGTCTATCCATTAATATTTATTTTTTGTTTTATTTAACACGCAATTCATGAAGTTTTAAAACTATAGCTTTAGTTTTAAAACTCCTAACACTCTAAACAAGCGAAATCTTCGTATGACCATCAAACGAATTATTATATCAATAGGCATACTATTGGTATTATCTGCCACTGCTTACGCGTTTTTCTTCCGCGACAAAAAAACGAACAGGGATATCTTGGTTGAAGTAAAGAAAAATGATTTTGAGGTGAATATTCTCACTACCGGAGAGTTGCGCTCCAAGAGTATGACTATGATATCTGCACCTACAAAGTTACGCCAACTGGGTATTTACCAGATCAAGATCGCCGACATGGTGCCGGAAGGCACATTGGTGAAAGAAGGTGCTTTTGTGGTGTCGTTGGATAATTCGGACGTTCTGACCAAGATAAAAGATCAGCAGTTGAATATTGATAAAAAGAATGCCGAAATAAAGCAGGCATCGTTGGATACCATGATGGAACTGAGAACCCTGCGCGATGAAATTGTGAACCTTGGTTTTGACCTGGAACAAAAAGTGCTGGAAAAGGAGCAGTCGCGCTATGAAGCGCCTGCCGAAATAAAAAGGGTACAGTTAGAATACGAAAAGGCGGAACGGACGCTCAGGCAAAAAAAGGATAATTATAAAACAAAACAGATCCAAACGCAAACCAAAATGGAGATACTGGATTCGGATATGAAGCAGCTAACGAATTATATGGAAGGACTTACCGGTATTTTGAGCGAGCTTACGATCAATGCGCCAAAAAGCGGGATGCTGGTGTATGATAAAAACTGGAACGGGCAAAAGAAAAGCGTAGGCACTCAAATTGAATTGTGGAATCCTACCCTGGCAACATTGCCCGACCTTACGCAAATGGAAGTACTTACTTATGTCAATGAGGTAGATATACAAAAAGTAAAAGTAGGGCAGGCGGTTGATATTGGTTTGGACGCCGCCACAGATAAAAAACTGAAGGGGGTTGTAAAAAGCGTTGCTAATATAGGTGAAGAAAAGCCGAACAGCGATGCTAAGGTTTTTGAAGTGCTGATTGATGTGCTTACCGAAGACCCTATTCTAAAACCCGCGATGACGGTGAGTTGCAAAATTGCAACCGAGAAATATAAAGATGCGTTGCAGGTACCCCTGGAAGCCCTGTACAATGACGCGAACGGGAGCTTCATTTTTAAAAGAGCAGATGGCAGCCTGGTAAAACAATATGTAAAAGTATATACGGTTAATGAAAGCAATGCGCTTATTACGAACGGGCTGAAGGAAGGCGACAGGATCTATCACAACCTTCCGGCTGATACTACCGGGTTAAAAATGTTCCAGCCAGATTCTACCTCCGAAATAAAACCCCAGCAGTTGATTCGTATTGATACTGCTGATGCCAAACGGTTGAAAGATCAGGCCGGTAAGGAAAGCAAAACCCAGGGTGGCGGCGGGAACAGCGGGATAATTATTGTGAACTGATATTTCATTAACCACTCTTCTTGCAGCATGCGACTACAACGGGTTATATTCAACTTCGACATTGGTATCCGGGCTTTATTCCAAAACAGGTTCAGGGCCATCCTTACGTCACTGGGCATCATCTTCGGTGTAGCTTCCGTTATTGCCATGCTGGCTATTGGCAAAGGAGCGGAAAAAGAAATATTAGAACAGATTAAACAGGTGGGCTCCAATAATATTATTATCAAATCCAAGATGGAAGATCAGTCGCGGAAAAATAGCGACAATGGAAATTCCGGGGATGATGCCACATCTTCTAACAGTAAAGAACCCCAGGATAAAAAGAATTTTTCTCCCGGCTTAAGCATGGCCGATGCAGATGATATAATGCACCATATCAGTACGGTGAAGTTTGTGAGTCCCGAAATTGAACTGCCAACCCAATTTATGTTTGACGGATTAAACATGAAGGGTAAATTAATTGGCGTAAAGAACCACTATTTTGAAACAACAGGTATAACCCTTTCGGAAGGCAGCTTTTTTTCTGATCAGCAAATGGAAAATGCCGAACCGGTTTGCGTAATAGGGAAGAATATTAAAACAAAACTTTTTGCAGGCAAAGACCCTGTAGGGCAATATTTAAAATGCGGTAATACCTGGCTTTTAATTATAGGCGTATTAGGCAGTAAAAATATTGCTGATAAAGACGTGGAAAAGCTGTCTATACGTAATCTTAACAATGAGGTTTACCTGCCGGTTAATACCATGCTCATTCGCTACGCCAACCGTTCATTAGTAACCGCGGAAAAAATAAGGATGATGCGGTACAGGAGAAACCAGGCGCCCTCCAACTATAACCAGTTAGACAGGATAGTGGTGCATGTTGATAAAAGTGAAATGGTGATGCCAACGGTAGAGATATTGAGCCGGCTGCTTTCCAGACGGCACCAGCAGGTTGAGGATTATGAAATTGTGGTGCCGGAGCTTTTATTAAAGCAGGAACAAAAAACAAAAGCGCTTTTCAATGTGGTATTGGCCATTATTGCTTCCATTTCACTAATTGTTGGAGGCATAGGCATTATGAATATTATGCTGGCATCGGTACTGGAGCGAACCCGCGAAATTGGTTTGCGCCTGGCCCTGGGGGCAACTAAAAGAGACGTTGTTATGCAGTTCCTCGGGGAAGCGGTAAGTATAAGCGTTACCGGGGGGGTAATAGGCGTTATACTGGGCGTTACTACCAGTTTGCTGATCAGGGGTGCAACAGGCATACAAACGATTATTTCGCCCGCATCTATCATCATTTCATTTACTATATCTATAGCCGTGGGTTTAATATTTGGCATACTGCCTGCCCGCCGTGCAGCCAAAAGCGATCCTGTGGTATCGTTGCGGTCTGATTAAAATAAGCAAATCGCATGGCTTTTTTTTGAAACGATTTCTAAACCATAAAAATACGCTATCATTGAAACCTGTTTTATACCTTACCCTTGCGGTGATGTGCTTTTGCCAGCCTGTGCTGTCGCAAAATAAAATGACCTTATCCCTGCAGGAAGCTATTGGAGTGGCGAGAGGACAAAGCTTGCTGGCTAAGCAAATTGAAGCTAACTACAGCAGTTATGTGCATCGCTACAATTCTTTCAAGGCATCGCTTAAGCCACAGTTGAGTCTTGATGGCACATTGCCGTCTTATGACCGTTCCCTGCTGAATATTACTCAACCGGATGGTTCTTATAAGGTGCAATCGGTGCAGCGTTCAATACTGGGGAGCAATCTTACACTAACCCAGAATATTTTCTGGACCGGCGGTAACATATTTGTTTCATCCGGCGCTAACCTGTTTACCAATAAAGGTACAGGGCTCGACCAGCGCCAGTGGCAAACGGCTCCTTTCCAGGTGGGTATCATTCAGCCTTTAAGCTTATTTAATACGGTTAAGTGGAATTTTGAACAGGAAAAGCTTAGGATGAAGCAGGCTACCAAGCAGCAGATAGAGTTATATGAAAATTTATCCGGACAAATAACAGCCGCTTATTTCGATCTGTATGTTTCTAATATGGTATTGAACAACGCCCAACAGAACGTGCAGGTAAATGACACCCTCTATAAAATATCAACAGGTCGTTTTAACGTGGGACGGATAGCCGAAAATGAATTGCTGCAGGTTGAGCTCCAGTTGATGAATGCCCGGAACGCGGTAACCCAGGGGGAAGTAAATGTGAAAGCAAGTGCAAAACGGCTGGCTAATCTTTTGAATTTAGACAGTAATACCGATTTTGAGCTTGTGCCCGTAACAGACGCGCCTGTATTTCCGGTAGATATGAAACGCGCGGTGGTAGAAGCTGAAAATAACCGGAGTGATATACTGGGCTTCGATTTACAGGAGAACAATGCCAGGAGGCAGGTAAGACAAAGCCAGTCTAATGCTTTTGCCAGTGGAAATATAAGGCTCAGTTATGGGTTAAATCAAACCGCCATGACACTGGCCGGAGCCTATCAGAACCCACTGGATTTTCAGCAGGTGAATATTGGATATTCCCTGCCTTTATTTGGATTTGGAAAAAACAGGCATGATATTGCTGCCAGCAAAGCTAATTTAGAATCAACACAGTCTCAGATCGCTTTCCAGAAAAAGTCATTTGAGCTTGAAATTGAAAATACGGTCAATCAGTTCCTGCAGTTGCAGTCCGCATTGGTCATATCCGCTAAAAGTGACACCATAGCCCAGAAAAGATACGAGGTGGCCCGCAACAGGTATATGCTGGGCAAGATCAGTATTACAGACCTGGGATTGGCGCAGGAAGCAAAAGATAATGCGGTGGTAGATTATGTTCGCATGCTGCAGCAATACTGGCAGTCTTATTACGATATCCGCCGGGTAACATTATATGATTTTGAAAAGAACCTGCCCATTAATAATTGACAACCCAAAATTAAGCAACCGGCATAAACAAAAAAGCAAAGCGCGTTGATTGCCTTTATAGCAAAAAGGCCACCTTAAAAGTGGCCTTCCTGTTCAGGGGTGTGCAGGTTTATTTCCCGCTGTTCTTACTACCGAGGAATAATATATCATTTATCTGCACTTCCGTAATATATTTTTTAATTCCCTCCTTGTCTACATAATTGCGGTTAACCAATTTTCCTTCTATGGCCACCTGGCTGCCTTTGGTAAGATATTTTTCCACGAGTTCCGCGTTTTTACCCCATGCTATCGCATTGTGCCATTGTGTTTCTTTTACGGTTTCGCCTTTAGCGTTACGGTAATTTTCATTGGTAGCAATAGATACGCGTGCCATTTTCTTTCCCGATTCTGTATTGCGAACATCCGGGTTATTACCTAAGTTGCCGATCAACTGTACTTTGTTTTGTAAAGTGTTCATAATGCGAAGTTTTTAATTGTTTTTAATGCGTATTCCCTTTCCGGGATCTTAAGGTTTTAGTGGTGAAAGCGCTTTCCGTTTAACTATACAAAGATGCATCTGGTCAAAAGTGATAGTCGGTATATAGTCGTTTAAAACCGTTTATAGTCGTTTATAAGCGTTTAAAAACGGATAATCAGGTGTAGATTTCTTGTAAAAATGTGCACCTAAAAACTTAATTTTATCAGGTTCCCGGAACGCGGGAAATGAAAAACACTCCATTTCTAAAACGGAAACTTATGGCAGACACCCCGCAACAGGCCTATTGCCTGTATTGTGGCAAGCCGGTTAAAGGCAGGATTGATAAAAAATTCTGCGACGACTGGTGCCGCAATGCACACAACAACAAACGCTACAGCCAGACCTCCAATTTTGTTCGTAACGTTAATAGTATTTTACGAAGGAACAGGCAGATATTAGCAACGCTGATCCCCAACGGAAAGGAAATAGCCAAAGCACCCAAACATAAGCTCGCTGAAAAAGGATTTAATTTCCGGTTTATTACTCATACTTATACCACTAAAAAAGGATTAACTTATTTTTTTTGTTACGAATATGGTTACCTTTCTATTGAACACGATTATTGCCTGCTGGTAAGTCGTGATAAGAATGAAGACATCTCTTAACCCATGCGATATTTATTATTACCTGCTGTTATTCTGTTATTGTTAAGCTGTACGCACAAACAACTCCCCGGCATTGTTTTGCAAACCGATTTTGGTGTAAAAGACGGCGCCGTAGCCGAAATGAAGGGAGTTATTTTTGAAACCTCACCTGCTGTTCGCGTGTTTGATCTTACGCACGAAATTCCTCCATATAATATCAGAGCGGCGTCGTACCGCCTTCAGCAAACTGCGCCTTACTGGCCCCCGGGAACCATCTTTGTGTCTGTGGTAGATCCGGGTGTGGGTACGTTACGCAAACCTGTAGTAATGAAAACGCTTACCGGGCATTATTTTGTTAGCCCTGATAATGGCTCTTTAACAGAGGTTGCTCAAAAAATGGGCATCGCACAAGTCCGGCAAATTAACGAAACATTAAACAGGCGGCCGGGTTCAGAAGCTTCTTACACTTTTCACGGACGCGATATTTTTGCATATACCGCCGCAAAGCTGGCAGCCGGAAAAATAAGTTTTGAAGAAGTGGGCCCTGAACTTCCGGGAGGTGTAATAATGCTGCTTTATCAGCAGCCGGTTTATGATAAGGGCACCATTACAGGCAATATTCCCGTGCTTGATCCGCAGTATGGAAATATATGGACGAACATAGATACTTCAGTATTCAAAAAATTACAGGTAAATTATAATGATACGCTGGAAGTAAAGATCACCCACAACAATTCATTGGTGTATGCGGCTAATCTTCCTTATTTAAGGGCTTTTGGGGAAGCCGGAGAAGAAAACGCTTTGGTTTATATAAACAGCCTGATGAATGTTGCCCTGGCAATTAATATGGGAAATTTGTCAGAAAAATATAAAATAGGAAGCGGAACAAACTGGAATATCACTTTAAAAAAGCATTAATTTTCACTAATAGTATCTTTATACGTATAGTTTTTTTATTTTTGTAGTATAAACAATGTTTTATGGATGCTAAAGTCACTTTAAGTTTTGATGCAAAAATCATTAAGCAGGCAAAGGAATATGCAGAAGGCCAGGGAATTAGCCTTAGCCGTCTTACTGAAATCTTACTTCGAAAGCTCACCAGCGGAGGCTATAACAATATTGAAGATTTCCCTGTTGATGAGTGGGTGAGCATGGTTTCTGAAGGTGAGGCCGAATATATCACCACGCCCAAAAATAATAAAAAGCGGAAAGCAATATTTTTCGAAAGCAGAAAGAAAAAATAATGCGTGTTTTTTTAGATGCCAATATTCTTATTTCGGTTTTAAATAAAGAATACCCTTTGTTTCCTTATACAGCGAGATTATTAAGTTTAACCAGGTACAGCCAGTTTTCGCTAATCACTTCACCGGTATGTCTTGCCATAGCTTTTTATTTTGCCGAAAAAAAGCATGGCACAACCATGGCCCGTAATAAAATAGCGCTTTTACTGGAACATATTAAGATAGCGAATTGCGGAGAAAAAGAAACGAAGATGGCTATTCAAAATAAACAGGCACATGACTTTGAAGATGCCTTGCAGTATTACTGCGCGTTACATGCCGGGTGTGAGCACATAATAACCAATGATCTGAATGATTTTTATTTTGCACAGATCGAAGTTTTGACGCCGGAAGCATTTCTAATGAGATATGTAACGCGGTAACTGCGTTCAGCAAAGCAGCTTTAGCTCCATTCAGATCCAACACGAATGAATTTCATTAAAACTATTCATATGCTTTGGGTAAAAGCTGATTCAGCTTCTTCATAAAAATTTCCCTCGGTACCATTTCCGCTCCCAGGCTTTCTAAATGCGCGGTATATACCTGGCAGTCTATTAGCTCAATTCCTTCCTGCTGCAATAGCTGCACATACCTGATGAAGGCAAATTTGCTTGCATTGCTTTCACGGCTGAACATGCTTTCTCCAAAAAATATTTTGCCCATTCGAATGCCATATAGCCCTCCGGCCAGTTCATCACCCACCCATGCTTCGGCGCTGTGCGCGTATCCTTTTTCATGCAGGACGCAATAAGCTTTTTCCACTTCATCTGTTATCCAGGTGCCGTGCTGGTTTTTCCGGGAGCTGGTTTTACATGCACGGATCACTGATCTGAAACTGGTATTAACGCTAAAGCGAAAGGTCTCTTTTTTGATCAGTTGCTGCATGCTTCTGCTGATCTTTAAATTTTCCGGAAAAAGCACAAAGCGCGGATCGGGGCACCACCATAAAGGCACATCTCCTTCATACCAGGGAAAAATACCGCTTCTGTAAGCTAAAAGCAGTCTTTCCGTTGACAAATTTCCCCCCATAGCCAGCAATCCATCGGGCTCTGCCAGGTGAACCGGGGGGAAAATAAGCTCCTGCTGTAATGCAAATAAAGCCATTGCTGCGAAGATATGCAGAAAGAACGGATGGCTAAATAGCGGATTTTCAGGTAATTATTTTTTCCGTTCAAATAAAATATAATGCAGTGCAACGATTTATATAGTAGCATTGTCAGCTATAATGTTCGAACGGAATGATTGACTATCAACAATTAATAAAAGACTGCCTGAAGGGGAAAGCCAGTGCCCAGCAACAATTGTATGATTTGTATGCTGAGCAAATGCTTGGTATATGCTATCGCTATACCAAATCCTTTGCAGACGCGGAAGATGTACTACAGGAAGGCTTTGTAAAAGTTTTTAAATACCTGCACCAGTACCGCTCCGATGGCGAATTAGGCGCATGGATAAGACGCATTATGGTAAACACAGCTATTAACTACCTTAAACAAAGCAGCAAATACCAGTACGACCTTTCATTTACAGATATTACGCTGCACCCTGTTTCGGAGGAGAACCCGCAGGTATATATGCAAACAAAAGAATTGGCCAATCTGGTAAGGCAACTGCCTACCGGGTATCAAACGGTATTTAATATGCACGCCGTTGAAGGATATACACATGTGGAGATAGGGGAGATCCTGGGGATCAATGAAGGCACTTCCCGTTCGCAATATATGAGAGCGAGAAATTTGCTGATCAATTGGATAGAAAAACATTCTGTTGAATCTAAACTGGGACAATATGCCGGAAAATGATTTTGAAAAGCAGGTGCAGCAGCTTTTTGATGAGCTGCGGCTAAAGCCATCTGCAGAAGTTTGGCCCCAAGTGAGCAGTAGGATCCGGAAAGAAAAGGGTCGTAAAAGAGCATTTATTTGGGTTCCTCTGATGCTATTGCTGCTAGGTACGGGCGGTTACTGGCTGCTGCAGCATAATAGCAATCATTCTGCGCAGGATGGTTTTACAAAATCAACTCCCCCAAACAGCAAAGAAAATACGATAGATGGACGGCCGCTTCAGGAGAACAGTACTATAGCTTCACCCAACAGTAAACAAAATACACAAAATACAGATATAACAGCATCTTCTGCTGCCGGCAGGAAAGTATTAAATGCCGGCTCAAATACACACGGTTCAGGTTCTGATTCTCATGCTTCAAACGGACCACAACATTCCGTGAAGCCACCGGTAAACATTCAGGCATTAGGTAATATCCAACAACAGGCCCCGCCTGCTGTTCAATTACCGGTGCCTGATCATGCCGGTAAGCTCACTGCTGCTGCGGGAGAAAATAATGCGTCCACTTATCCAGCGTTGGGAAATAATAAAAAGGAAACGGTTTTTAGTGGTAATAAAGAAGCGTTGAATCCAGGCAACAAAAATTCGGTAGCAACAACACCATTAGCGGTACAGAAATCTGTGGATGAAAAATTTTTGTCCCTTCCCGGCATTGAAACAGAGAAGGTGCTGAATGGTATTTCAAAAGGAGGTATTTCTGAAAATACGAATACCCCGGTTAAGTTAACAAAGAAGGGAGCGTGGGAATGGGGCATTTCGGGCGGAGCCGGGGTGTCGTCGGTTAGCGATGGCTTATCTGACCTTTTTGGTAATGGCAGGGCTGAAAAATCGTCCCCTAATGCTATGCTTAATTCCCCCAATATGTCAAATAATATAGGGTTTCTTACCGGTCAAAACAGTATGGTTGCCGCCCTGCCACCTCCTGCTTCTCCTGTAAAAAGCGGGTTAGCCTGGCAGGCGGGCGGGTTTGTAAAATGGAAGATGAATGCACGGCTGGCTATTACAGGCGGATTACAATACAATTACTATTCAACCAACAGGGTAGTGGGGAATGATATCAACAACTACAGGTTTGCACTGGGTAATACCCAGAATGATGCAAATGCCAGTTATGCAGGATATTACGTTGGCGGGCAAAATATAAACTATGCCAACCGCTATCATTTTATTGAAATACCTGCGGGTGTACAGTGGCAGTTAAATAAAGCAGCCAAACTTCCTTTGCAGTTAAACGGGGGATTATCCTTTTCCTGGCTGGCAAATACAACTGCAGTGCATTATCACACACAAACGGGATCGTATTATAAAGACAGAACTTTATTTAATAAAATGCAGGCAGGCGTATATGCGGGAGCCTCGGCTAAATTTTTTGCCAATAGCCGCAGGCCACTCTATATAGGACCTGTTGTTCAGTATAATCTCACCAACTTGCTTAAACCTTCTGCAAACCTGAACCAACATTTTATATATGGCGGGTTAAAAGCGGAATGGGTACTGGGTAGAAAATAGTACAACCGGTTTCCATCGGCCCCCTATGCCCGGCATGGGTACACCGTTAAAATAATTATTATTGGTGCAACGCTTGTGCTGAACCGTTTGTCAGGCTATTAAACCAATTGCCATGCTGAAAAAAATATTCAACCCTTTTTTTATTTTTATTGCTGCAGCATTATTCATGCAGGGATGCATTAAGGATCATTGCACACAAACCTACAGCTACTTCGTTCCGGTATACAAAACTACTGAGGAAGTAAGGTCCAACATTAAAAGTAATGCGCCCCGGGAAATGGAAAGAACAGGAAAAATATATATCCGTGGCAACTATATTTTTTTAAATGAAGTAGACAAAGGCATTCATATTATTGATAACGCCATCCCCACCGCACCTAAAAACGTAGCTTTTATTGATATCCCCGGTAATATGGATATGGCGGTGAAAGGCAATACATTGTATGCCGATGCGTATACCGATCTGATCACCCTTGATATTACCGATCCGCTCAATGCTAAAACCACAAAAATTATAGAAAACACTTTTCCGTTCCGGCAATATTACGGTACGTTTTATGCCGATAACAGTAAAGTAATTGTAGACTGGCTGAAAAGAGATACAACAGTAAATATGGATTGTGGCAACGGCGGCTTTTTTGGCATTGATCTTAATAAAAGCGAAGCGTTTATGTATAATGATGTGCTTAGCCTTGCCAGCTATTCAGGCCAGGGAAATTTTAGTTCTTCTTCCAAAAGCGTGTCTCCCTTTGGTGCGGGCGGCTCTATGGCACGATTTGCCATTGCAGGGTATCATTTATACAGCGTTACCTTAAATGATCTGAATGTTTTTGAGATCAGCAGGCCTGAGCAGCCTTCGTTTACCAATAAAGTAAATATAGGCTGGAATATTGAAACCATTTTTCCTTTTCAGCAAAAGCTGTTCATAGGTTCTACAACAGGTATGTATATCTATAGTATTTCAAATGGCAATAATCCCGTAAAAGAGGGGCAATTTTTACATGTGCAAAGTTGCGACCCTGTAATTGCCGATGAAAAGTACGCATACGTAACCCTGCGTACCGGCACTACATGCAATAGCGTTAGCAACCGCCTCGAAATATTAGATATTGCCGATATCAACAGTCCTTCTTTGGTTAAAACCTATGAAATGACTAACCCGCACGGATTGTCTAAGGATAGGGATATGTTGTTTATCTGCGACGGAGCCAATGGATTAAAAGTATATAATGCCACGGATGTAAATGATCTGAAACTGATAACAACCATTGAAGGAATTGAAACCTATGATGTAATTGCCATGAACAATATTGCATTGGTAGTAACCAGCGATGGCTTGTACCAGTACCTGTATGCTGATCCCAGTAATATACAATTGCTCAGTAAAATTAAAGTGAAGAAATGAGAAAGCAGATCATTTTAGTGGCCATACTCCTTTTTGCTTTGGGTGTGCACTTGCAGGCACAGCAAAAAACATTGCCCAAATTTGTTTTTCATTCTGTTGAGCAGGTTGCACTGGTTAACGGTAACAATGCCGTGTCGGGCGCACTGCAAACGGTTAACGGCGCAGGTTATGGCAACTGGTTTGCCGGTGTGGGAGCAGGAATTGATTTTTACCGCTATCGTTCTGTGCCTTTATTCCTTGACCTGAGAAGGTCGTTTGATGTAAAGAAAGGGAATAAGCTGTTTGTATATGCAGATGGCGGTTATAATTTGCCCTGGGTTAAAAGAAAAGAGCCGGAGTTTACTATATGGGGCTGGCCAAGGAATACAGACTATAAATATAAAGGAGGCGCTTATATGGATGCCGGCTTTGGGTACGCTGTTTATTTAAAAGGGGGCAATGCTTTTTTGCTGAGTGCCGGTTATTCACATAAATATTTTAGTGAGAAAAGAACCACTACTACCGTTACAGGGGAAAATATGGAAACGGTGGATATACAAAAATTCACTTACAGCATGAACCGGTTAATGATTAAGCTGGGCTGGCAGTTTTAGGGATGAATAGTGAGAGGTGAGAAGTAAAAGGGGTATCCGTTCATCGTTGTTAGCCATTCATCTGATCTGATGCTATAGCCGCAAAATACCAAGAACCAAATGACAAGATCCAAATAAATTTCAAATTTGAATCCTGAAATCTGGAAACGGATGCAATCTTAAATTTCAAATTTCAAATATCCGGGACGGTTAGGGGTAATGCATTTTGCGTTGCTCCTTTTTTATTTTTATATGCAGGTTATGAGCTAATGAATTTCAGGTTTCTTTTAATGCCATTAAACTTGGCTCTTTTCAACGGAGAGTTTTTGAATATTTTTTTGAAGCTTTCTTCCGTTAAAGCTTCCCAGTCCTGCGTATCAAAGTTGAGTATTTCCGGAATGGGCTCAAAAGCCGTTTCATGCGTTGTGGTGCTGAAACGGTTCCAGGGGCACACCTCCTGGCATATATCGCAGCCAAACATCCAGTTATTAAATTTGTCTTTCATTTCACCCGGTATCAGCATGTCTTTCAGCTCAATGGTAAAATACGAAATACATTTGCTGCCATCTACCACCCGGTTTTCCTGTATCGCATCCGTAGGGCAGGCGTCAATGCATTTCCTGCAGGAGCCGCAATAATCTTT
This sequence comes from uncultured Sphingobacteriales bacterium, assembly GCA_937871285.1. Lineage (GTDB taxonomy): Bacteria > Bacteroidota > Bacteroidia > Chitinophagales > Chitinophagaceae > Agriterribacter. Next base: position 16,470 of record CALMQS010000025.1, read on the forward strand.
AGCAACAGGATCGTCATAGTCTAATTTAATATCAACAATAAGCGTAGCGATAAAAAAGAAGGATCCCGATCTTTTATTGATAAGGTTCCCGTTTTTTCCTACCCACCCCAGCCCGCTGCGCTGTGCCCATGTACGTTCCAGCACCGGCGCCGAATCCACGAAGCCTCTTCCATTTACTTCACCTATGCGTTGCTTCATTTCCTGTAAAAAATATTTAAGCTTGGCCCTTATTACTTCATGATAATCGTTTCCCCAGGCATAACGGGATATCTTTGGCGTATCCGGACGGGGTGATAGTGCAGGAAAATAATTTAACAAAAGGGTAATAACCGATTGAGCACCCGGCACTAACTTAAGCGGGTTCACCCTCAGGTCGAAATGGTTTTCCATATAGTGCATAGCGCCGTTCATGCCCTGGTTGAGCCAGGTTTCGAGCCTGCGGGCATCATCATCAAGCGGTACGGCTTTGGCAATCCCACAATAATCAAATCCGCATTGCGTTGCTATATCTTTAACAATGGTGGTATAGTTGTTTGTATTCAAGCTCAAAAATTATAAAGGTGCGGATGGCGGTTTAATATGGAAAAAACTTACATTCGTATTACAACCTTCTTAAAACCCGGTTAATAAATCATGAAAAACAAAACCCTTCTCCTCGCGATAGCTGTGTTCAGCCTTTCGCAAAATTATCTCTTTGCACAGGATAAACTCAATATTAAATTCGGAAAGATAGCGGCTGCCGATTTTGATCTCTCCAAAAATAAATTTGATACCAGCGTTAGCGCGGTTGTTATTGCCGATATGGGCAGATCCGACTTTGAGGGAAACAACAAAGGCTGGTTTTCATTATCATTTAAAAAGCACACCCGCATTAAGATCCTGAACAAAAACGGCATGGATGCCGCTAATGTCGAAATACCGCTCTATATAAGCGGCAGCGGGGAAGAAAAAGTAATTAATCTCAAGGCATCTACCTATAACCTGGAGAACGGGAAGGTGGTGGAAACAGAATTAGATAAGAAATCCATATTTAAAGATAAATATGATAAGAACCATATAACGGTTAAGTTTACCCTCCCTGCTGTAAAAGAAGGATCGCTGATTGAATATGTATACACTGTTCAATCAGATTTTTTACGTAATCTGCAACCATGGGAATTCCAGGGCGATTACCCCGTTTTATGGAGCGAGTACGAAGTAAAAATACCCGACTTTTTTAATTATGTGTTCTTGTCGCAGGGCAGTTTTCCATTGGAGCACAGTTCCAAAACAACCCGCGATAATTTTAGCATGGTGGAGCCCGGCGGGGCTTCAAGTTCGTCTTACTACAGTTTTACCGCCAATGCCGTTGAGCATAAATGGATAGCCAGAAATGTGCCCGCATTAAAAACAGAAAGCTTTACATCCACTATCCGCAATCACATAGCCAAAATAGAATTTCAATTATCACAATACCGGTTTCCCAATACCCCGGTAAAAGATATTATGGGTAGCTGGGCAAGTTTGGCGGTAGAGCTAATGAAAGACGATGATTTTGGCGCCGGGCTTCTAAAGAACAACAACTGGTTGGATGATGAGCTGAAACCGGTAACCCAGGGAACGGCGGATAAATTGGAAAAGGCTAAAAAAATATATGCCTATGTGCGCGACAGGTATACCTCTACCGGTAAAAGAGGTATCGGGCTTTCTACGCCGCTCAGAACCATCAGTAAAAATAAGAATGGCTATGTTGCCGATATCAATTTGCTGCTTACAGCTATGATGAAGCAGCAGGGCATTGAAGCCTATCCTGTTATATTAAGTACCCGCAGTCATGGGTATACCCACGAGTTTTACCCGCTGTTAGACAGGTTTGATTATGTGATTTGCGCGGCAAATATTAATGATAAGCTGTATTATCTCGACGGCACTTCTCCTGCATTAGGCTTCAACCATTTGCTTAGTGAATGTTATAACGGGCATGCAAGGCTGATTACTGAAAATATAGCCAAAGCAGTTTACCTGAGTGCGGATTCCGTAGTAGAGAAAAAACTTACTTCTGTTTTTATCCGCAGCGAAAAGCCGGGTGAATGGACGGGTCATAGCAGCACCAATGCCGGTTATTACGAATCCATCAATGTGCGGGAAAAGATAAAAGAGAAAGGAGAAGAACCCTTTTTTAAAAGCATACAAACTGCCTATACGGGCGATATGACACTGAGCGGACAAAAAATAGAACAACTGAAGGACTTAGATGGGCCGGTTAAAGTAGAGTATGATTTTGTGATGAACCAGGAAGGCGATATGATCTATTTTAACCCGATGATGCTGGAAGGGTACAAAGACAATTATTTTAAGGCTGCCGAAAGATCATATCCTGTAGAAATGCCTTGCCTGTTTGATGAAACCTATATTCTGAATATGGATGTACCGGCCGGTTATGCCGTTGAAGAACTTCCAAAATCGGCCAAAGTGCAATTTGGGGAAGCCGATGGCTTTTTTGAATACATGATTGATAAATCGGGCGAAACCATCAGGCTCCGCTCGCGGCTTAAGCTGAACCGGGCCGCTTATGCGCCCGAAGAGTATAATGACCTGAGGGAATTTTTTAGTTATGTAGTAAAAAAACATGCAGAACCTATAGTATTGAAAAAGAAAAACTAAGCCATGACCCGAAAAATACTGGTAACCATCACCATGTTGTTGAGCATTTGCTATGTGTTTGGTGCCGATGGCGATTATGCGGTAAGTAATATACCTGAAGCATTATTGAAAGACGCGCATGTGGTAAAACGGATGGAAGATATCCGGTTTGAGGTGCTGGACCTTGGAAGATCACGTTTATATCATAAATATGCGTTAACCGTTCTTAATGAAAACGGTGATAAATACGCTGTAGAAGTTGTGGGCTATGATAAGCTGCGGGAGTTTAAAAGCATGGAAGGTAATTTATATGACGCCAACGGAAAGAAAATCAGGAGTCTTAAAAAAAGCGAGATCAAGGATTTAAGCGCTACGGATGATATTAGCCTTATGGATGATAATCGCATTAAAGTACATGGTTTTTTTCACCGGCTTTATCCTTATACCATCGAATATGAAATTGTAGTACAGTACAATTATAATATGTTTTTTCCCGCATGGTCTCCTTTGGGCGGCGAAAATATGTCGGTAATGCAAAGCGCTATGACACTGGTTGTTCCCTCAGATTTTGCCATCCGGTACAAAGCGTTTAATTACAAGACTGTGCCTGATAAAAAAACGGAAAAAGGACGGGACACCTACCGCTGGGAATTGAATAACCTGGAAGCTATCCAGTTAGAGTACGCTTCGCCAAACTGGAGCGATATTATGCCTGTAGTGTATTTAGGTCCTGTTCAGTTTGAGTTCGAAAAATACACAGGAGATATGTCATCCTGGGAAGGCCTGGGAAAATTTATTTTTACTTTAAACCAGGGTCGGGATAAACTCCCCGATAATGTAAAGCAAACCGTTCACCAGCTTACCGATGGTATGAACAATGATAAAGAAAAAGTGCTGAAGCTGTACGATTACCTGCAACAGAATACCCGCTATATCAGCGTGCAACTGGGCATTGGAGGCTGGCAAACGTTCGATGCCACGTATGTAGCACAAAGAAAATACGGCGACTGTAAGGCACTGTCCAATTACATGTTTTCGTTGCTCAAAGAAGCGGGTATAAAATCGCATTACACACTTATTAAGAATGGTAACGGGCAACCACATTTTCTCGAAGATTTTCCGAGCAGCCAGTTTAATCACATTATCTTATGTGTACCCTTAAAAGCAGATACCATGTGGCTGGAATGTACGAGCCAAACAGTGGCGCCCGGCTATTTAGGCGGAAGCAATGCCAACCGGCCAGTGCTGCTGATAGATGAAGATGGAGGCAAACTGGTAAAAACACCCCGGTATGGGATTGATCAAAACCTTCAGATCAGAAAAGCATCCGGTAAGCTTTCTGAAAATGGTGAATTAAATGTAGAGATCAATACACATTATACAGCAGTACAGCAGGATTACCTGCATGGTATGATCCACCAGTTATCGAAAGACAAGCAACTGGAATACTTGAAAAAAAATATAGACCTGCCACATTATGATGTTGCAAAATTTGAATACAAAGAAAGTAAGACGGCAATCCCGGCAATAGATGAACATCTCGAATTAAATGCTTTAAACTATGCTTCTGTTACTGGAAAGCGGTTATTCATTAATCCTAATATCATAACCCGGTCATCTGTGAAGCTCAAATCAGATGATAAAAGGAAATATCCTGTTTCGCTGAATTTTGAATACCGGGATATTGATACTACTGTTATCGAAATTCCAGCCGGTTATCAGGTAGAAAACATGCCTGCCCCTGTAAAAATAGAAAGCAAATTTGGTACGTACATTGCTTCTGTAGATGTTCAGGCAGATAAGATGATATATTACCGGAGTATTGAAAAGTTCAGCGGCCGGTTTCCCCCTTCTGATTATAATGAATTGGTGAAGTTTTATGACCAGTTGTATAAGGCCGACAGAAGCAGGGTAGTGCTGGTAAAGAAAGAAGGGTAGGGGGAATGGAAATTTTATTGTTTGGAATGATATGATTTATTCAGGGGTAAAGACCAGGTGCATTACAATTCACCCGGTCTTTAGCGTCAATTATGTGCGTTTACAACTGTACGGCAATGAATTTTGATTCCGGAGTTCCACTTTGCGGGATCCTTCCAATAGCCGACCAGCCTGAATTAAGCTCAACCAGAGCAAAATTAATAAAACCTTTAAGGCTGCCTAAAGTGCTTTTCTTTATTGAAAATTCAATGATATTTTTACCGCTGACAGGCTTGATGGCTGAAAAAATCATTTCAGCGTCAAATGAAGAAACAGTGTTGAAAACCCAGTCGGCAGGTGCGCCTGAATGTACATATACGCTACCCCATCCGGGTGAAGCTGCCGGACCTTCTAATAAATAATCCATACCTGAACCCGCCGGATAATCTCCAACGCTATAGCCTGTAGCAGGATTGTTGTCTGTATCAATGAACATATCAATCAGCTCCAGTTTCATATCCGGGGTGCCTTCTACATAAAAATTAATATCCTGCGCGGTGGTAAATGCTTTTATGGCTCGTATGGTACCTCCGAAATTTTCATCGTTTACGTGAACATAATCCACGTATTCCCAGTCAGAAAAATCTCCGTCAATTCTGATATTGGGCCCGATTATCGTTACGGTATCCGTAAAAACGCTGGTTTGATCTCCATTGGTAGCGGTTAAGGAAACAAGGAAATCACCTTTTTGTGAAAAAATATGCTGGGGCGATTTCAGGGTTGAGCTGTCTCCCGTCTTATCGCCAAAATCCCAGTGATATGTTTTGGCGCCCGAGGAAAAATTAGTGAAGGTTACCCTGAAGCCATCGGCTACATAGCTGAATACCGATTTAAGGTTACTGTCAGTCTTATCTTTTTTGCAGGCGGAAACGGTAATGAACAGGAACAATACGCCTGATAAATACACGATATTTTTTTTCATAATTATTAAGTTTTGGAACAGGTTAATCGGAACTTACGCTGCTCATCCATTTTTTATGTTTAATTGCAGGTTCAAATTATTCATACCATTATTATCTTCAGTCCATACATTGGTATTGGCTAATCTTACCGAATATTCCTTTCTTATTCTCAGGTTATCCGCCTGGTCTGCTATCCGTAAACAGAGGTCATAATTTCCTTCGGGTAATCCTGCCAGGCTGATGGTTTCGCTGATAGCCAGTGTGCCGGCAGGTTTGCAGGCGCGGATATCTGCAGCCAGTGGTTTTTCATAATAGTCACCGGTAGCTTTGTTCTTTAGAATAAGAGAGGCATTTTTTTTATTGTATAAAGGTGCATATCCTTTGTTGGTGATATTGATGCTAATGGATATACTGCTGTTGGCTGTTGCCTGTTGTGGAAATTTTGCATCTGTTAACGCCAGCCTGTATCCTAAATACGTCTGAAATTCATCAAAGCAACCGGAGGCTTTCCATGCATTAATGGTGGCAGGATACCAGTCTAAATTCAGGTAAGTCCATTTTAATAATTTCATTTCCTTTCTTCCCTCCGCGCAGGTAGGATCATATCCGCCGGTAGGGGGGCAGGTTTCTCCGCCTGTAGGAACAAACAATGCTTCATCACTTATATATTTTTTTTCCGCATCAATATTATTATAAGTGCCGTAGTCTGTACCGCCCGATAAAAAGCAATCATTATGGTGTCCTACTCTTGCGCGGCTGTCGCTGGTGTATGCAATGGCGGCAGTTACCGGCGCCGTATTGTCAAATATCTGCTGTTTAACCGATGGTGTTCTTACCTGCACCATAATTTCCGGCGGCAAAACGCTCAGTATTTTGTTCAATACTTTTCTCTCGTTCTCTATTGTTGCAAGACCATTGCTGGAACTATGCCATTCGCCCCAGGCGCCAATAAAGCCCGCCTGCATAAAAGCGATCACATCTTTATTGTTTTCAAAAACGGGTTTCAACTGATCGAGGTGCTGCTCAATAACGGCATAAGGGGCATCGGTTCCTTCCATGTCATCTGTATAGGCAAAACGCAGTATGATTTTCAAGCCCGCATCTCTTATTTTATTCATATCTTCCTGTATCAAAGAAAGTTGGGCATTGCTGATCGCCTGCTCTTTAAACGCATCGAGATAATATACCCGTAAAATCATCGAAACGTTCTGGTTCCTTAAGATGCCAAGCTGGGTAATATTTAATGACGCTCCTTCTGCATAAACGCTCATCGTTTTAATAAAGCCTCTTTCCGGGTTAGGAAAAATGGCGTTCGATATTTCATACTTTACACTATCGTCAACAGGGTCATCACCCGCTTCTGTTCTTTTGCAGCCCAGGAAGCAGCACAACAGCAGCATGCCGGAAATTATTTTATATAATTCGTTTGTACGCATAATTATTTTTTTGTTTGAACAGGGAGGATTTTTGTTTACTGGTATCCCGGGTTCTGGAGAAACATGCCTTTACCTTCGCTTACTGTTTGCAGTGAGAAAGGGAATACTACCTTATTGGGATTGGTGTAAGTTGATTGTGTTACTTCCTGGCAACGACTTACAAATTTTCCATGCCGGATAAGATCCGCCCTGTATTGCCCGTTCTCGCACCAGAACTCATGGCTTCTTTCCAGCAAAATCAGGTCATTAAAGGCTTCTGTAGAACTGTAGTCTGCAAGGTTCTTGTCTCCGAGGCCTGCTCTTCTTCTTACTACGTTTACCAGTTCCATAGCTTCCGCATCCGGCGTGCCCGCATTGGCGATAGCTTCTGCTTTTGATAAAAGCACATCGGGATAGCGGTACATCACAATATCTACCGTGGTGAGGCTGGTAGTTCTTGCCGCATCTTCATTTATTTTTAAGGGTATGGGCCCTCTGTCTAATATGTCTCCCGGGTTACTGCGGTTGTACGTAATGCCATTGCTGCCGGTATACTCTGCAATCAGCATTTGTTTTCTTTTGTCATTCACCTCAAACCTGTCGTAAAACCACCAGGTACTTGATATGGTGCCCCAGCCGCCCTGGGGAAGATAATTAGAGGGCAGCACCATCAGTTGCCATTGGTTTTCACTGGTGCCGATGTAGTCGCAGGGAATAGCCCATATAACTTCTTTGCTGTTCTTGGCGCCTTCCAGGTCCCATATTCCGGCATAATTGTCGTCAAGTGTATAAGCGTTATAAGCGATAATGTCATCGCATAATGTTTTTACCTTGTCCCATTTTTTTTCGTGGAGGTTCAGCCTGATATTAATCATTTTGGCCAATGCTTTATTGAACCTCCCATAATCGGCATCCTTAGGCAGCGGCAGATCAGCGGCCGCGGCCACAAGATCGTCTTCAATAAAAGCCACCATTTCATCATTGCTCAGCCTTGCCAGGGGTTCTTCCTTCAATGGATTCTGTAAGGCTTCTAACGGTGCAATTACCAGTGGGCCGTACAGGTCAAACAACGTATAGGCTAGTAATCCCCTGGCGCAGCGCACTTCCGCTATGGCCTTTCTTTTCAAATCATCGCTTACAGTTGACCGTGAGATGAGGTCAATGGTGATGGTCATCCGGCTGATCTTATTGTAAAAGTCATCATAATAGCGGGTGAAGCCCGTGCTGGCCGGTATAAAATTATGCAGGGAGGCTAAGTTCTGGTCGCCGTATTTGCCAAATAAAATTTCAGTTGTGGCATCGCTGAGGAACATCACGCCCCGTTCCGATGTAGAAAAGATGCCATCACCCCAGGAGCCGCGCAACGGGTAGTAACAGGCATTCACCATGGCTTCCAGGTCGGAAGCCGATTTGGGAAAGATATTGGGATTGATCTCGGAATAATCAATAGGCACCAGATCCTTTGTACAACTGTTTGCCAGGAATGCAAACGGCAGCAGGATGATAATAATATATTTTTTCATACCTTATGGATTAAAGTAAAATTTAAAAATTGAGGTTAAGTCCTATGGTGTAGGTCCTGATATACGGATAGGCGGCAGTATAGGAATCGGTTTCCGGATCCACCCCTGTATAGGGACTAATCACAAAAAGGTTCTGTACATCTGCATGAATACGTGCCGAACTGAATACCTTGCTGAAAATTTTTTGCGGCAGGTTATAGCCCAGCGAAATGTTCTGAAGCCGTATAAACCAGGCGTCCTGAACAAAAAAATCACCGATGCCATAAGGAGACCATCCGTAAAAAGAGCTGGGATGTGTGGCAGATGGATTTTCAGGTGTCCATCTTTCCTTTACTATCCGCAAAGCATTGTAACCGTTAGAATAAACCCCTGCGGCGCTTACGCCATAGGTAGTATAATTGGGATCGGCAAAACGACGGCCGAATAATGCATTGAAATCAAAATTGAGGCTGAAATTTTTATAAATAAAAATATTGGTAATGCCTGCCATTAAGCTTGGATCGGAAGTGCCCATAAGCCTTGTATCTGCATCATCAATTATTCCATCGGGCTTACCCGTGCGCACAAATCTTCCATTGGCATCTACAACCGGGTTGCCGTTGGCATCCCTGTCAAATCCATTAATATCCATCATCTTTATCATGCCGGGTTTTAGCTCCGGCTGTGATTCAGGAGCTTGTTCACCTACCTGCATGATGCCATCTGCTACCCGGCTGTATACCGCTCTTATAGGGTCGTTGGCGCTTTCATACACCGTAGGTTTCCAGTCCGGCGCTCTTTCTAACCAGGTATCTTTATAACGGGCAAGCGCAAACATCGTTCTCCACTGGAAATTTGCGGATTGTATATTGCGTGTATTAACGGTTATTTCAAAACCCCTGCTTCGTGTTTTGCCTATATTGGCAATAATGGTATTTACTTCCTGGTAAGAGTTCAATGATTTGGTATCTAACAAATCAGATATCACATTGTTATATATTTCAATAGAGCCATCTACTTTGCCGCCAAACAAAGCGAAGTCTACACCCAGGTTAGCGCCGGTGGTAGTTTCCCATTTAAGATCAGGGTTTTCCAGCCGGGATAAGGAAACACCAATAAGCCTTACATCATTGCCTGATAGCCATGCCGGGTAAGCGGAGTAGGCTGCAAAAGCATTACTGTTAATGGTGGCGTTACCGGTTTGTCCGTAGCTTAGCCTGATCTTAAGCTGGGAAACCGTGTTTTTTAACGCGGCAAAAAAAGGTTCTTCTGCTACATTCCATGCCAGTGCGGCGGATGGGAAAGTACCCCATTTATTATTCGCTGCAAAAACACTGGCGCCATCTGTACGTACAGTAACCGTAGCATAATAGCGGCTCTTATAATTATAATTTAACCTGCCGAAATAAGAGGCGATCATATTTTTAGAACCCGATGAACTGGTGGGCAACTGAATGCTTCCCGCGCCGAGGTTATTCCATAAAAACGCATCTGTAATAAAGCCTGTGGCGCCTTCACTGCTAAAATTAGTAACGAACCTTTGCTGGGAAACGCCGGCAAGCAGATCAAACCGGTGAGCTTCGTTAATTTGTTTTGTATAGTTGGCGGTAGCTTCCAGCAAATAAGAATTATTATCCGAATTGGATATAAAAGCCCTGCCATGTTCCAGTTGTCCGTGAAGGGTAGTAGTGGGTAAATAGTTTTGTCTTTTGGTAATGCCCCTGTCTATACCCGCTTTCAGCTTAACGGTTAAATCCTGAACCGGCATAATATCAATAAAGAAGTTTCCCAGCAGCCTTTCAATCCTTCCCTGGTCGCTTATGGTCAATAGCGAGTAGGGGTTGGGTTGCAAAGCCAATTGCGGGTTCAGGGGGTAATTCCCGTCTTCATCTATAGCGGGAATATGCGGCCCCTGCTGTATGGCAGCCCGTATGATCCCCGAATTTTCGTACTGGTCGCTGCCCAGTTGTGTGTTCTGGTTATCAATTCTGCTGGCGGTTAAATTAATGCCTGTTTTTACGTATTTATTTATTTCCTGGTCAATATTTGCTCTTACCGAATATCTTTTGAAGGACGAATTTTTTATAATCCCTTTCTGATCATAGTAATTACCTGATATGAGGTATTTGGTGTACCGGGTGCCGCCGGAGAGTGAAATATTGTGCTGCATAGTGGCGCCGTCTCTTGTTACCAGGTCAAACCAGTCCGTACCACGTCCTACATTATTAATAGCGTTTTGGGTATATAATTTTCTAAAGGGCCCGTTTACCGGGTTAGCTTCAGCTTCTTCCTGCGTTTTGGTACCATAAGGGTATACATTATTATCAAACTGCCACTGTTCCCAGGCGGCTTCATTGCGTACCTGCATCCATTCATTTAAGGGAAGCACGTCAAAAGGATTATTGTATTTCTGAACGGAGTAGTTGCCGGAGTACTGCACCCTCAACGCGCCTTCATTGCCTCTTTTTGTGGTAATAAGAATTACGCCGTTTGCCGCCCGTGAACCATAAATGGAAGTGGCGCTTGCGTCTTTCAATACTTCTATGGATTCAATATCATTGGGATTAAATGAATTGAGTATGCTTTGTGTTCCGGCCTGGTACCTGCCACCACTTTCGGGTTGCTCCAGGTCGGTGATAGGAAATCCATCCACCACAAACAACGGGGCATTGCTCGCGTTTACCGAACCGGCGCCCCGCACTAATATATCAATGCCGCCGCCTGGCTGGGCGCTGTTCTGGCGGATAGTAAGTCCCGCCACTTTCCCTTTCAGCATGTTGCCGATTTCAGGCCCGGAAGAAAGCACCAGGTCTTTTGTTTTTACGGATGAAACAGCGCCGGTAACATCTCTTTTCCGCTGTGTGCCGTAACCGATCACTACAACTTCTTCTGTTTGTTTGTCGACAGCTTTTAAGGTAACATTTACGGTGGAGCGGGTTCCTGAAACCGCCACCTCAACCGTTTCATAGCCTATAAACGAAATTACAAGGGTGCCCGATTCATCGGGGATCTGGAGTAAAAATTCACCCTTCGCATTGGTGGTAGTTCCCCTGTAGCTACCCTTTAATTTTACGGAAGCGCCTTCTAATGGCAAAGCGGGGTCATCTCCCGATAACACGGTTCCTTTAATGTCTACAGGCGGAGGCGCCGGCAGAGATGCAGGTTGTTCAGGAGCAGGCGCGGGGGATATAACAATAAACTTATCCCTGATGGTGTAAGAAAGGAGCTGGTTTTTGAAGACCAGTGACAGTACTTCTTCCAGGCTGGAGTTGGTAACGTCTACGTCTATCCGGGCAGCCTTTGCTATTTCCGATTTGCCATAAATAACATGATAATCTGTTTGCTTTGTAATTTCCTTCAGCACCCTTTCAAGGGTAACATGCTTCATTTTGAGCGTTACACCCTGGGAATATCCTTTTGCATTTACCTGCAGGAAACAGGTCAATAACAAAATAATAGTCAGTTTCATAACTAAGCAGAGTTTTAGTATTGCCGGGTTATAGTTAAAGAACCTGCACCTCAGTGCTTGGCGATAAGCAGTTAATCGCATAGCTTTGTTTTGTTTAGGTTATTAAAAAATGGTCTGTCTCCTGATTTTGACTGTTTAACATCAGCCTTAACATGTTGCCGGAAGTGCTTCCAACGCTTCCGGTTTTTTTAGGCTATGTTGTTTTTAATATTTATTTCATTTCTATTGTTTAAACTTTGCAGGTTACTCATGCCGGTTAGGCTGAAACGAATTAGCGTGTTACAGTTACCGTTTTTCCTTCAATAGTAAAATGTACCTGTTTGGTTAATTCCAGTAATTCAAGCAGCTTGGAGAGGTTAACGTTCCTGGGTATTTCTGCAACAAAGGTTTCATCAATTTTGTCTTTGTACACTACTTCTACGCCGTACCAGCGTGCTGCCTGTTTCATTATCGTTATTATGTCTGCTCCGTTATAGCGGAATAAACCATCTTTCCAGGCAAGTGTTTCTTCCATATCGGGGTTGCTTATTAATGTTAAATGATCGTTTTTATCCTGCCGTGCCTGCTGCCCCGGATGTAACAGCATAATATTATTTCCACTGGCAACTTTTACCGATCCCTCTGCCAGCGTTGTTTTTACGGCATCTTCATTATCGTATGCATTCACATTAAAATGCGTTCCCAGTACCTCAATCACCTGTTCCTTTACTTTTACTTTAAAAGGCATTGCGGTATTTTTCTTTACTTCAAAATACACTTCACCTGTAATGGATACATTCCTTTCCTTTCCGGTAAAAGCAACGGGATAAGTAACAGACGATGCTGCATTTAACCATACTTCTGTTCCGTCGGGCAACATGAGCCGGTATTGACCTCCTGTTGGTGTGCTCATGGTGTTGTATACAACTTTGCGTGGTGCAGCAGCATTTTCATACACCAGCTTTCCATTACCGAGCTTTGTAATTTTAGCATTACCCTGGCTTGCCACCACGCCGTTTGATACACTATCCAGGATTATTTTGCTCCCGTCTGAAAGGGTTAAGATGGCATAATTTCCGCCGGGAGTTACATCCTGTTTATATACCTCCTCCGCATTATCTGCAATAGCCACTGCATGTTTACGGTTGATAAAAAACCATGTAGTGGCGCCCGTAAGCACCACAAGAAATATCGCTGCAATGCGGAGCCAATAGCTACCTATGGTACGTATACCGCGCCGGGGGGCGATATGTGCATCACTGTTTTTTTCAGATGATGCCACGATAGCATTAAAATATGCATCCGCTTCCTCCTGTGTTAATGCTTCCCCGGGTGTAAACGAATGCCATGCTTCTTCCAGCCAGTCAGCAAGCATTTCGTTATTATTCATTTCCGCTATCATCGCAAAAAGCGCTTCCTTTTCCGATGGAGAGCAGGTTTTCGATAAATGCTTTTTCAATAAAAAGAGAAACCTTTCTTTTTGCATATATATTGCTCAATTTAAAGCTGCGTTTTTCAACCGGGAAGAAATGCTGTTACCGCAAAGCAGCAAATGCGTTAGCAATTTGCCTGCCCCTTATGTTTGATAGACAATTGGCAAAAGAAAAGGGAGTAGTGCCGGGAAAAAATTATTGTGGGAGATTAAAAATCAAAGAAATCACCGTTATGGATATGGTGGTTTTTTTTTCCAGCAGGCTGCGGATGGAACGGGAAGCCTCTGCTATATGCTTTTTCACTGTTAATGGAGAAATATTCAGGTGCCTGGCTATTTCCCTGCTTTTTAAACCCTGCTCCCACCTTAGCCGGTATACTAATTTTTGCCGGGGAGGTAATTGTTCCATAGCTTCCTGCAAAGCTTTCCGGGTGTCAAGGAAATCGAGGGTTTCACTCGTATTGTTTACCTGCCTGTTTGCAGTAAAGCCTATTTCGGCAAGGATGGAAGTTTCGAGAGACAACCTGCGCAATCCGTTAATTGTTTTGTTTTTTGCCAGTTTAAACAGCCATGCGCTGAAACACTGAACATCCTTCATTTCTTCTCTGCTAACCCATATTTTTGCAAATACTTCCTGTAATACATCTTCAGCTATTTGCCTCGATCCGGTTATACGCAGCACATAAAAGAAAAGCTTATCCCGGTAGCGGTCATATAATACACGAAAAGCGTTTTCATCACCATCGGCTAACTGGTGTAACAAATATGTTTCATTTATTGAAATGCTGCCGCTCACACCGTTCGTTTTGGGTAATACTAAAATGACAATTAATTCATCTAAACTACGGAAAAATAACGGTGGTTCCTACTAAAAACTGCGCAATCGTATGCATGAATTTTGCTTTTCAACAGCGCAATCTTCTTTTCTATATGGGGGCTGGTGGCCGGGACCGGGTGTCGAATGCAATTTGAATTTGAAACCGATCTGTGTATATTTTATAATCCCTTCATGCCATCCCTGTTTTTATCCTGTTAAGCTCTTCCATTTTCAAACGCTCACATTCCCACTGTTTCACGCCAGGCCCGCAGCGGAGCAAAGACGCAACGCAAAACAGTTGTTGCTTCCACATTTCCATATTTTCACGTTAGCCCGCGGTCTGACGCTTCTTTCGTCGCGTACCGACCGCTTCATTTTCAAATTTTCAAATAGGATTAGGTATTTTATTCTCAAATAGCTTTTAGT
>CALMQS010000026.1 GCA_937871285.1 uncultured Sphingobacteriales bacterium
GGCAAAATTGACGTAATGATCCTTTGCGGGGGATCTTTAAAAGACCTGCCGGAACAGGTGACAATGGTTTCAAAAATGTTTAACACCGTTGATAGTTTTGATACGCATGCCAGAATCCCGGCGTATTTCAAACAAGTAGACGAATCTGCAAGCGCTAATAAAACCCTGAGCCTTATATCTACCGGCTGGGATCCGGGATTGTTTTCACTGGCAAGGTTGCTCGGGCAAAGCATTTTACCACAAGGAGAAGATTATACTTTCTGGGGAAAGGGTTTGAGCCAGGGCCATTCTGACGCGGTAAGACGCGTTCCCGGTGTTAAAAATGGCGTTCAATATACCATACCTATAGAAACGGCAATGGAAAAAGTGCGTTCGGGTAAAAATCCCCTGCTCTCAACATCCGAAAAGCATCAGCGGGTTTGTTATGTTGTTGCACAGGAGGATGCCGATTTGTCTGAAATAGAAAATACCATCAAAAAGATGCCTCATTATTTTGACGCTTATCAAACCACTGTTCATTTTATAACGGAAGAGGAGCTTAAAGCGAACCATTCAACGATGCCGCATGGAGGTATCGTATTCCGTTCCGGTATTACCGGAAACGGATCAAAACAGAGAATTGAATTTAGCTTAACGCTTGAAAGCAACCCCGAATTTACCGCCAGTGTTTTAGTGGCTTATGCGAGGGCCGTAGGAAAAATGGCAAAAGAAGGACAAACAGGCGCCCGGACGGTGCTTGACATTCCTTTGGGATATTTGTCGTCAAAGTCGCCGGAGGAGCTTCGCGAATCTTTATTATAAATTATAATTACAACCTGATACCTCATACCTAAACCCGCTTACATGCAGGTACTGGGCTTTCAGTACCATTGCCGGGCTTTGGTACTTGAGCCGGCAGCAGGTTTTCCTGCGTTTACCACCGTACTTATGCTGGTCATGCCAAAGCATTAAGGCATCCGGATACGATCCGGTCAACAGGCAAACGCTCTCACTTTAATGGATCAATGTCACACTTCCCCTTTTGGTGATAACCTTCCCTGTATAATCTATTCCCTGCGCAATATATACATAAGTGGCAGTGGGTTGTACCCGCCCATTGATGGTACCGTCCCATCCTTTCTCCTGGTTGCCGGAGCTGAACACCAGTTGCCCCCAACGGTTATAAATACGGAAATAGTTGAGCCAGGAAATACCCACACCAATAGGACGTAGTATATCATTCAGCCCGTCTCCGTTGGGAGTGAAGGCTAAGGGAACAAAAATAGCGGGCGCCGTTGTAAATACCATTACTTTAATATCATCCTGCCCGAAGCAGCCGTCTGCTGTGGCAGCTTTTACGGTATAGGTAATGGTATTGCCTGTCATGTGCGACAGGCTGGCAACAGGATTGGCGATATCTGTGTGGTTTAGCCCGGTAGCAGGCGTCCGGGTATATTGATCGGCTAATGGGTCATTGACGACAGCATTCAGTTGCAGCGGCTGAGCGGCTACAATTGAAGTGTCGTTACCTGCAAACACAGTAATAGGTTGGGTAACCGAAACATGAAAGGTATCCAGCAACACATTGGGGCAACCTGCATTGGTAACGCTCAGCACATAATCGGTGTTTTGTTGCGGGGTAGCTGTGGCGCTTATAATATGCGGCAACGAGGTAACAACAGCATTGCCGGTATTGGTCAGTGTGGCGGCATTGCTCCAGGAATAATGAGTGCCGGAAGTAATGGTAACATTTACCGGTGTGCCGGTACCATAGCATATGGAAGCCGCCCCGGGAGTAATGGTGGCTGCGGGAAATGGAACATTTATATACTGAACCCTGGCAACCGCACTGGTATCGGGAGGGCATATGCCACTTTTCACCAGGGTTCTGTAATAGGTGGTTTGGTTAACAGTGTTTGCATTATACTGCGTATTGGTATTTACCGGGGAAAAATTGTTCCAACTGGTACTATCGTAGGAATACTGCCAGTTTTGAACCTGTCCTGTGCTTCCATCCAGCGAGATAAGATTATGCTGCGTTTGAGCTGAGCAGACAGAGAGGTCGCCCGGACTCAGGACACCTCCAAAGCTTCGGGGATTTACCGTTACGATTGAAGCAGTGCTGGTATCCACACTACAACCGCCCCCATTTTGAATCACAGCCCGGTATTGGGTGGTAGCATCAATATTCAGGGCGGTATAGTTGTGGGTGGTGTTGTCAATGTCAGACCAGTTAACCCCGTCTGTTGAAGACACCCATTTAAGTATATTCCCGGCTTCACCGCTGAGCACTAATGCTGTACTGTTAATACCTGCGCAAACGGTATTATCACCTGTAACCCTGCCTGCCACCGTTGGGGGTGATGTGCCTACCGTGATAGTATCCCTGAGGTCGGCACAGGTGTTCGCTTCCCGTGCCGTAATAATGCCCCCGGTAGTACCGGGGATCACAGTAATAATATTGGTACCGGCGCCAGAAACTATTGTCCATCCGGAAGGTACCGTCCAGGTATACGTACTGTTGGCTAATGCCGGAATGGAATACACCGTTCTGGTATTGGTGCAGGCATTCCTGTATCCCGAGATCTCCAGCCCGGCGCAATCATTACGCAGCGCTATATATGCATAAGCGAAATGTGCTCCCGGAGTACAATTGCTGGCCTCAAAAGTAAGTACCACCTGCTGCCCCCGGTAAGCCGACAGGTCAAAGGTTACTTCTGTCCAGGGTTTTGTCCACACATCCTGCAGCAATACCCCGTTACTGTTGTTTTGCCCCGAATGTGAAAGGAACAGGGTAGGGCTCAATGAAAACCCGTTTGCTATTGCTGTGGCAGAATCCAGCGTTGCCCCGGTGGATGCTTGGTTATTTCCGCCTCCCGCATTGTTAAAGGTAGGAAGGTAATAAGAAGGCGAGGCGCAGGTGATAATGCCGGCAGGACTTTTGACCGTTGCTGTAAATACAGGTTGCTGATTGGAATTGTGTGTGCCGTTTTCCAAAATCAAAGCATACGCATAAGTCATGGTATAAGGAACCGAAGAAGAACCTGCAGGAACATTCACCGTATAAGTAACGGACCGCACAAATCCTCCCGGGCTGCGTTCATTGCTGTGAAGATCCCATGAAGTAGCCTCTGACCCCAATTTGATAGAATAACCATAAGCATATCCATTAATAGTGGGAATAGTGGTGAACCCGCCAAACTTATCAGTGCCCGGTGTGGTTATGACCTGTATACCTGTTGTGAAAATACTGTATTCAGAGATTACCGATACACCCGTATTAGGTGCAGGATATTGTCGTGCAGGACCGTCCACCAAACCTGTTTGCGCAGACCAGGCAGAAATATCCCCGGCTGAAAAATTAATATTAAACGGGCAGGATTGATCCTGGCTAAAGGACTGAGCAATCCTTAATAGCAGCAAGCCGGCAATAATAATAAGCCTCAACCTTACCATAATATCAAAAAAAATTGTTGAACAATAGTTGCGCAGGCGCCGTTCCCATATTTCAGCTTTGCCCTCAAGTTACCAAAATGTTTAACACTTACAGGGGTTTACATATGTTTTCAACAATCAAAAGATAAGGTTTACCAAAAGCTGTCGCAATGCTGCAGGCACTTACTTCAATATACGAATTTTAAAACATGCCGGTTGGTTTAGCAAGCAACGAAAGAGCCGGATAGCCAGGGTTATAGACTTGCTTATACCCGATATCTTCAACATTGCTAAAGTCTCCCAAACTTCGTACATAGTATGTTCTTCCAAGACCTTGTCCTCCCAGCCTTTTTCTTAATGCAACGTAGTATAAGTTATACTTGTCAGGAAGTAAAACAATGAATCGTGAAAGCATTTTTTATACCCGTTTTTGCAGGTTTAATCCTGCTGGCCTGCTCTAAAAAGGAAACAAACAGCTATGATGCTACATCCCTTTTTGGTAGCTGGAAAGAATATGAAGCATATGCTGATCCGGGTGATGGCAGCGGTACTTTTCATAAGGTAGATGGAATACTGCTGACAATAAACCCTGACAGCAGCTATACCTGCACACCTGAACATTATGTATGGGGAAAAAGCGGAAGGATTACACTAATCAACGATAGCACAATTAGCATTAACAGCAGTCAGGGGGCAACCGGTTGGCCGGCCAGTTTCAGGAAATACAACAATATGCTTGAGCTCGGCTACATCTGCATTGAAGGCTGCGGCAGCCGGTTCAAAAAAGTAAGCAATGACTACCGGGCTGGCAATTGAAATCACCATGCAGGTTATGCATTTTACAATCATCCGAAGAACTTCTGAATCTGTTTGTAATATTACAACCTCATACCTGAACAAACAACTTGAAACCCGAAACCTGAAACCTGCAACCTTGCACCTGCCTCCCCGTCTACAGGTAAGTACCGGATGGAATAGAGACAAGTTTTGACTAATTTTATGCTTTTGCAACAGCACCTTTAAACTTGTTTCCATTGAACCAACATTTACCTGCCATTATTGAGAGAAAAAGGATTGCCCGCTTTAGAAAGCTTTCTTCTTCAAATGTTATTTGTAGCTTATTCTTTTTTCTTTTGCTGTTCCTGTGCCCGGTGCTACAGGCACAAAAAAAGCAGGACCTGAAAATAACCGGGAAGGTTACAGAAGCCCTGAACAATACAGCACTTGGTTATGCCACGGTTCAATTGCACAAAGTACACGACAGCGCTTCAGTTGCTACGGTTACCACCGGTGAATCGGGAAGCTTTACCCTTGAAGCACCAGCGGGTACATACTATGCCCTCATTGAGTTTATCGGTTACACCCCGTTTAAAACCACTACTATTACGCTTACACCGGCTAATGCACCGTTGAACCTTGGTGTTATACAACTCTTCTCTGCGTCCAAAACGCTTGAAGAAGTATATATCCAGGCCGAGAAAAGCTCAATGGAATTATCGCTTGACAAAAAAATATTCAATGTAGGCAAAGACCTGGCTAATGCCGGGGGAACAGCTGCCGATATATTAAGCAATATCCCTTCAGTAGCGGTAGATGTGGAAGGCAATGTGAGCCTGAGAGGCAGCAGTAGTGTAAGAATACTAATTGATGGTAAACCTTCGGGACTGGTTAGTATAAAAGGCGGAAGCGGCCTGCAGCAACTGCAGGGAAGCATGATAGAAAAAGTAGAGATCATCACCAACCCCTCTGCCCGTTACGAAGCCGAAGGCATGGGCGGCATAATTAATATTGTATTAAAGAAGGAACGGAAGGAAGGTTTCAACGGTTCTTTTGATGTAGTGGCAGGATATCCTGAAAATTTTGGAATAGCTGCCAATGTAAATTACCGCCGTAAAGATTTTAATTTTTTCGTTAATTACTCCGCCTCTTACCGCAATGCGCCCGGAAAAAGTGATCTGTACCAGGAACTCTACCGCAACGACAGCACTTTCATCTCCACCAAAAATATGGAGCACCGTTTAAAAGGCATGTACAATAATGCAAGGGCCGGGCTGGATTATTTCTTCGATGATAAAAATATACTCACTGCCGCCTATACCTACCGCATCAGTAAAGGCAAACGCTATTCCGACATCTTTTACCACGATTACGAATCAACCATAAAAAACCTTACCGGCATTACCCACCGCACACAGGATGAAACGGAAACGGAACCCAATTCGGAATACGCGCTCAGCTATAAAAGAACCTTCGCCCGCCAGGGACAGGAATTAACCGCCGATGTACGCTACCTCGATAACTGGGAAAATTCCGATCAGTATTTCGGACAGCAAAGCTTTAAGCCCGATGGTAGTCACACAGATATACCTTTTATATTGCAGCGCTCCGTAAATGATGAAACCGAAAAACAGTACCTCACCCAAATTGATTATATACACCCCTTTGGCGAAAAAGGAAAATTGGAGGCCGGGCTGCGCAGCAGCTTCCGTAATATGACCAATAATTATACGGTAACGGAAGAGGATGCCAACGGCAACTGGTTTGAATTACCGGGGCTGACCAATAACTTTTTGTATAAAGAAAACATAAACGCCGTATATGCCATATTAGGCAATAAGGTTAAAAAACTATCTTATCAACTGGGTGTTCGCGGCGAGCTTACGCATGTAACCACCACGCTCAAACAAACCCATGAAGTGAATCCGCGCAAATACCTGAACTTTTTTCCCAGCGCGCATGTAACCTATGATCTGCCGCAGGGACATGCCATACAGGTAAGCTACAGCCGGAGGGTACGCCGTCCGCAATACAATGACCTTAGTCCGTTTATGACCTATAGTGATAACCGTAATTACTGGAGCGGCAACCCCGACCTTGACCCTGAATTTACACATGCTTTTGAAATAGGACACATCAAGTACTTAGACAAAGCATCTATTAGTTCATCGCTATATTACCGGAATACAAAGGGCAAAATATTATATGTAAAAAGAGTGGATGAACAGGGCAATTCGGTTACGCTTCCACAAAACCTGGCAACCGAAAATTCGTTCGGCGCGGAATTCACCGGCTCCTATTCGGCTTTTACCTGGTGGAAAACGGATGCCAGCTTTAACTTCTTCCGTGCCATTACCGATGGCAGCAACCTTGATGATGAATTTAAAAGCGATACCTATAGCTGGTTAGTACGTTTACTGTCGAGGGTTACAGTTTGGAAGAATACAGACATACAGGTTCGCGGCAATTACGAAGCGCCGCAACAAACGCCGCAGGGCAGGCGCAAATCCATTGCCACAATGGATTTAGCGGTTAGCAAAGATATCCTCAAAGACAAAGCCACCCTTACGCTGAATGTTTTAGATGTTTTTAATTCGCGCCGGTACCGCTCCATTACCGAAGGTGCCAATTTTTATACGGAGAGCATGTCGCAGGGAAGACTGCGGCAAACCAACCTCACCTTCAATTACCGCCTGCGCCAGGCAAAGAAAAAGGTAAAAGAAACACTGGAGCAGGAATAGGAAGTGGCCTGATTTCCCCGCTGTAATCTTCGCGGGTTACGAAGGAAAACGCTTTGCGGTGCATCCCAAATTTTCGCTTTGCATATTTTAGGTACGTGTCACGTGCCACCAGATAGCGATGTCTGCCTGTGAAAATTTGTGATGCACCCACGCTTTGTGGCTTCGTGTCTGCTATGTAGAAAAGCATAGTGAGGTGTAATATGTGCGAA
>CALMQS010000027.1 GCA_937871285.1 uncultured Sphingobacteriales bacterium
AGAGCATCAGTTTCCCAAACTGAAGGCCGCGGGTTCGAATCCCGTTTTCCGCTCTTATTTTAATATCGTTTCCAGAAACTTTTTTGTTGTTGTTTCCACATCCGGGTTTTCATTCAGGGCTTTTATATAGGCGCTCCCGATAATCGCTCCATTAGCATACTTGCATGCTGATTCAAAGGTGGCTTTATCTTTTATTCCAAAGCCCACCAACACAGGGTTTCTCAATTGCATGTGCTGCAGCTTTTGCAGGTACAGCTCCACATCCGAAAAGTTTTTATCCTTACCGGTAGTAGACGAAGAAGAAACCGCGTAAATAAATCCCGTGCTCAGGGCATCAATCCTTCTTACTCTTTCTTCCGAGGTTTCGGGCGTTACCAAAAAAATAAAGTCTAACCCGTATTTCCTGATCACCGGGCCGTATTCGGTTTCAAACTCCCGAATGGGCAGGTCGGGCAATATCAACCCTTCCACTCCTGCCGCCGAGGCATCGGCACAAAACTTTTCAAAGCCATACTGTAAAACAGGATTCATATACCCCATCAGGATTACAGGAACGGTTATGCCGGCGCTATAATTACTATGGATTTGCCGCATCGTCTTCAATTGCTCAAACAAAACCTTTATCGTCATGCCGTTTTGCAACGCCACGCCGCCGCTCTCCTGTATAACCGGGCCGTCAGCCAACGGGTCGCTGTAAGGCATACCCAGTTCAATGATATCAGCGCCATTGTCCTGCAAAGCCTTCATTACCTTTAATGTGCTATCCAGGTGCGGATAACCTGCAGTGCAATAGATATTCAGCACTTTGCTGCTTTTCATTGCAAATATTTCCTGTATTCTGCTCATGTTGTGTATCCTAAAAAATATACTGTTATTTTTTGCCAAAACTTACTTACCACTTACTACTTACCCCTCATTCCCCTTCCATCGCTTTCATATACGCCGCCATATCCTTATCTCCCCTGCCGCTCAAACAAACCACTACGGTATCCTTTGACGTTAGGTTCAGTTGATCCAGTCCGGCTATGGCATGCGCGCTTTCCAATGCGGGTATAATGCCTTCCAGCCGGGTTAGCTCAAAAGCTGCGTCTATAGCTTCCTTATCCGTAGCGCTTAAAAATAATGCCCTGCCCGTTTCAAACAAATGCGCATGCAAAGGTCCAATGCCGGGGTAGTCTAATCCGGCTGAAATACTGTGTGGCTCCACAACCTGCCCGTCTTCGGTTTGCATTACGAGGCTTTTGCTCCCATGCAAAACACCCGGCTTGCCCAATTGCGTGGTAGCAGCGCTCATGCCGCTCAGTACCCCGCAGCCTGCCGCTTCTACAGCAACTAATTGCACGGCAAAATCTTCAAGGTAATGATAAAACGCACCTGCCGCATTACTGCCACCGCCCACACAGGCAACTACGTGCGTAGGCAACTCACTGCCGGTATGCTCCTTTAACTGCCAGCGCATTTCTTCGCTGATAATGCTCTGGAACCTTGCCACCATATCGGGATAAGGATGCGGACCTACCACGCTGCCAATAATATAATGCGTATCTACCGGGTTGTTGATCCAGTCGCGGATCGCTTCATTGGTAGCATCTTTTAACGTTTTACTGCCACTGGTGGCGGGTATAACCGTGGCGCCCAGCATCTTCATACGTGCCACATTCGGCGCCTGCCTTTCAATATCTTTTTCACCCATATACACCACGCATTGCATATTCATTAATGCGCATACGGTTGCTGTAGCCACACCATGCTGACCAGCGCCTGTTTCGGCTATAATGCGATGCTTACCCAGCCGCCTCGCCAGAAGCAACTGCCCGATGGTATTATTGATCTTATGTGCACCGGTATGATTGAGGTCTTCTCTTTTCAGGAAGATAGTGGCGCCATGCTTTTCGCTCAGCCTTTTAGCGTGATATAACGGTGAAGGACGCCCTACATAATCTTTCAGCAGGGCCCTGAACGCTTCCTGAAAATCTTTTTCATACATTATTTTCAGGTAACTGTTTTTCAGCTCCTCCACGTTGGGGTACAACATTTCAGGAATATATGCACCACCGAACCCTCCATAGTAGCCAAAGATATCCGGCTGCTCAAATGTGCCTTTATACTTGGCAAGGGCTATTGTTCTGTTGATCATTGCACACTTATTTAAATTAATTCAAAGTTGTAAACTTTGAAGAACATAGGAGTACGAAGTCCGGAGACTTCGTACAGCAGCCATCGTAAAACAGTTACCTCAGTGCTTCCACAAATTTTCTAACTTTCTCCATATCTTTTACCCCGGGACTGCTTTCTAATTTACTGTTCACATCCACCGCAAAAAGATTGGCGCCATGCTTACCGGCAGCAAACAACCGCAATGCTTCCGCATCTTCTATACCAATGCCACCGCTCAGCAAAAAAGGTTTTTTAATATGCGCATTATCTAATATGTGCCAGTCAAATTTCTTTCCGCTGCCTCCATAATTAAACCAATCCGTATCAAATAAAAAAAGATCACTTACGTTCCTGTACTCCCTTATCTTCCAGTCTATAT
Source organism: uncultured Sphingobacteriales bacterium (assembly GCA_937871285.1). Lineage (GTDB taxonomy): Bacteria > Bacteroidota > Bacteroidia > Chitinophagales > Chitinophagaceae > Agriterribacter. The sequence continues at coordinate 2,537 of CALMQS010000027.1, forward strand.
TATCCCCTTCTTTGATCCGGAATACTTTTATCGTGGGCACCTGTTCGCTTATTCTTTCACATAGCCTGGGCGATTCATCGCCATGCAACTGCGCCATATACAATCCATATTCCTCCACATAGCCCATCACCTCATCATATCCCGCATTCACAAAAACACCTACTTTATTGATCTTTAGTTTCGCCTTTTTTAATGCTTCCCCGTCAATACGTCCTACCACATACCGCGGCGATTTATGGTAAAAAATAAATCCCGCGAATTCAACGCCCATTCCATCCAGTTCATGTACCTGGCTTAGCTGTGTGTTTCCACAAACTTTTATACGCATAGCGTTTAACTTTTAAGTTGTTCGGCAAATGCGGCAAAAGCAATCGCTGGGTCTGGCGCTTTCATAAAATTCTCGCCAATTAAAAACCCTTTATAACCATGTCGCTTCAGTTCTTTTATCGTTTCTATATTACTTATCCCACTTTCGGAGATCTTTATTTTATCAGCCGGTATTAAACCGCCCAGGTACACCGATGTATCAATGCTTACTTCAAAGGTTTTGAGGTTACGGTTATTAACACCAACAATATCCACTTCATCGCAAACATGTTCCAGCTCCTCCTCATTATGTATTTCAAGCAATACTTCCAGTCCCATGTTTTTAGCGGTTGCGGCTAACGCTTTTACCTGCGCCGGTGTTAAATTAGCGGCAATCAGCAGGATCACATCCGCCCCAACTGACTTTGCTTCCGCCACCTGGTAGGCATCAATCATAAAATCTTTCCGCAAAACAGGGATGTCGTTTGTCCTGGCCTTGGTCAGATCATCCAAACTCCCGCCAAAAAATTTTTCATCCGTTAAAACAGACAATCCTGAAGCGCCATGCTGCGCGTATGCAGTAGTAACAATAAAAGGATCTGCATTCGCATTGATCCATCCTTTAGACGGCGACTTCTTTTTAAACTCCGCTATGATGCCGGTTTTAGTTTCGTCTGCTAAAAATTTCCGCAACGAAAAAGTGGGCTTTGAAAACCATTCCGTCTTCTCTAAAACCGCTACCGGCCTTTGCCGTTTGCGTTCAGCTACTTCAATTTTCTTTTGAGCGATTATTGTTTCTAAAATGTTCATATAAGGTTTCAGGTTACAAGTTGCAGGTCTCAAGGTGCAGGTACAGCTTTTCACTTCTCTCTCTTCTCACCACTCACCACTCACTTCTCATATTTCTCTTCCTCCTTCCTTAAACCTACGAGGTTTTCCTACTCTGCAAACCCCATGGGTTCGGGTTCTTCACTGCAATGCCTGCAGCTTCTTCAGCGCTCCAAAGGCTCTTCCGCTTTCCAGGCTTTCTACCGCTGCAAGATACGCATCATTATAGCTCGTATAAGCGCCTGTGCAATGCAATGCCATTGCCGCATTAGCCAGCACCACGGCATTTTGCGCCCAGGTACCCTCACCCTTTATAATGTTTACAAACAATTTGGCAGCCTCCTCAACGGTACTGCCGCCATAAATATCGGAGGCAGACACCATACGTTTTCCCAATTGCACCGGTGTCATAATATATTCACCTTCCCTGGTAATTACCTTGGTATCGTTAGTGAGGGATATTTCATCATAGCCGTCAAGACTATGGATAATGGTGAACGCTTTACCGGTTTGCTGCAACAGGTAATTGTATATCCGCGCCATTTCTAAGTTGTACACACCCACCAGTTGAAAAGCAGGCTTCGCCGGGTTGACCATTGGTCCCAGCATATTGAAAAAAGTACGGATAGCTAAATTTTTACGGATAGCGCCAACAGCTTTTAACGCGGGATGAAAAAGCGGTGCATGTAAAAAGCAGATATCCGCCTCCGCCACTTCTTTTTCCAGTTGGCCGGCATCTGATTTGAACCGGTAACCCAGCTGTTCCATTACATTGGAGGCGCCGCTAACCGATGTAGCGCCATAATTACCATGCTTAACCACTTTCTGACCGGCGCCGGCAACAATAAAGCAGGAGAGTGTTGAAATATTAAACGTGTTTTTACCATCGCCGCCGGTGCCCACAATATCGGTTGCCTTATAATCGTCCAAAGGAACCGGCACACACAATGCCAACAGCGCATCCGAAAAGCCCTGCAGCTCTTCAATGGTTATAGTACGCATAAGGTATACCGTTACGAACGCAGTTACCTCGCTTTCATTATACACGCCTTTGGAAATATTCACCAGCACTTCTTTGGCCTGCTGCCGCGAAAGCGTTTTGTATTCAAACAGGTATTGTAATATTTTTTTCATGCCCTATCCCCAAAAGGGAATTTTTGATTGTTGAATTAAGTTTATACTATTTACCCTTTATTATTTCCCGGAGTGCTTAACCAGTTCCGCATGATCTTTTCCCCATCGGGTGTTAATACACTTTCAGGATGAAACTGAACACCCTGTACATCGTATTGCTTATGCCGCAAAGCCATTATATAATTATTTTCGTCTCTTGCCGTTACTTCCAGTTGCTCAGGGAAGTCCTCATCACCCACTATCCAGCTATGGTAGCGTCCTACCTCAATAACAGCAGGCAAGCCGGCAAATAAAGCAGGCTCCTTATCTGTATACAAACTCACAGGGCCGGATACGCCATGGTACACCGTACTTAAATTAACCAGCCTGCCGCCAAAAGCCTCCGCAATGGCCTGGTGCCCCAAACATACGCCCAGTATAGATTTTGAAGCTGCATACTGCCTGATCAACGGCAGTAGCAACCCCGCTTCTTCAGGTAATCCCGGTCCGGGGGAAAGAATGATCTTATCGTATTCATTTACTTTATCAAGACTAACCTGGTCATTGCGGTACACATCTACTTTCTGGTGCAATATCTTTTCCACCAGGTGAACCAGGTTATACGTGAAGGAATCATAATTATCAAAAACCAATATTTTCATGCCTGTTATTTGTAGTTTGCAGTTTATAGTTTATCGTTTGTTTACTTTCACATCTTCCTCACCTTGTATCCTGTAACTTGTAACTTTCTTCTTTCCCACTTAAATCCCTTCCGCCATCTCCACGGCTTTTTTCAAAGCGTTTAATTTATTATTCACTTCCTGCAATTCACTTTCGGGGTTGGATGCCGCTACTATACCTGCTCCCGCCTGTGAAATCAGCGTATTGTTCTTACTTAAAAAAGTACGGATCATAATAGCATGATTGCAACTGCCGTTGAAACCCACAAAGCCAATAGCGCCTCCATAATAGCTTCTTGAGGTGGGTTCATACGCGTCAATGAGCTGCATGGCTTTAAATTTGGGAGCGCCGCTTAAGGTGCCTGCCGGAAAAGTGGTGGCCAATAAATGAAAGGGATTGGTTCCCGCCTTTACATTACCGGTTACTTCACTTACCAGGTGAATAACGTGCGAGTAATACTGCACCTGCCGGTAATGCTTCACCTTTACTTCATCACAGAGCCGGCTCAGGTCGTTCCTTGCCAGATCAACCAGCATAACGTGTTCGGCATTTTCCTTGGGGTCATGTAATAGCTTGTCGGCCATTTGCTGATCGGTTTCATCATCACCGCTTCTTTTAAATGTACCGGCAATAGGATGTACTACGGCTTTGCCGTTTTTAATGATCAACTGACTTTCGGGAGAAGAGCCCATCAGCCGGTAGTCGCCATAATCGAAATAAAAAAGATAAGGAGAGGGATTAATATTCCGGAGGGCACGGTATACATTAAATTCATCGCCGGTAAAGCCCCGGGCAAAGCGCCTGCTCAGCACAATCTGGAATACATCACCCCTATAGCAACTCTGTATTCCCTTTTGCACCATTTGGCGGTAGTCTTCATCCGTCATGTTAGACGTTTCTGTTCCGTTTGCCCTGAATGGAAACACGGGCACATCTTTACTCCTGATCAGCGACTCTACCATTTCCACATCACTGCTTATTCCGGGAATACCATTTTCGCAGAGATACATTTCATTTTTAAAATGATTGATAGCAATAACATATTGATACAGGCGGTAACGCATAAGCGGTATGGAAGCAAAAGCCGGGTGACCGCCAGTTGCATCAGCAGTACGGTTGGTAAAAGTAATGGTATCAAAAAACTGAACGGCATCAAAGGTGGTGTAACCATATAGTCCCTGCACAGAAGCAACGATCTTATCTGCAGAAGGTTCAACATCAAAGCGCTGCATAAAATCCCATAGCATACCGGGCACTTCAGCCGGGTTGTTTACGGGGATCTGTTCCGGCTGCTGACCCGGCAACTTAAACTCTATTGAGCGATGGCTGGTAATTTCCATACCTGCGATAGCATTGATGCAGATAAAGGAAAAACTATTTTCTGCGGCATGATAGTCGGTGCTCTCCAGCAATATGGTATCACGAAAGCGGTCTCTTACCCTTAAGTAAATGCCCACCGGCGTATACACATCGGAAAGCATTTTTTTAAACCGCGTTTTTATTTCAATTTTTTTCATAACTGCCTTGTTCCATTTTCATAAAAAAACCCCGGTGATTACCGGGGCCTGAATATTGTACTATACGAACATACGATAACAGCATTACAAGCCCCAAAGAGAGTTTGTATGCCACCACCAGTATTTATTTGTATTATTTTTCATGATTGAGGCA
>CALMQS010000028.1 GCA_937871285.1 uncultured Sphingobacteriales bacterium
GGGCTTCTTTTCTTTCCACATCAGCGACCAAAGAAAAGAAGCAAAAGAACGCCGCCTGTTTGCAGTGAATTTTTTTGTAACGTGTGGACTTTATTGCATAAGGACATACTGCTGTCTTCAAATTGTTTTATTTATATTATTTTGACTTAGTTAATTTTTAAGTGCATGTCCTCAATAAGTTTTGCATGTACCAGGTCAGCATTTTCCACCCGTAACACTTGTTGCCTGCCGCCATTTTTTTCAAAGATTTCAATCATCAGCGCCTTGTCACCGGCGATAGTAAACTGATCTAACAGAAATACATTTTGTTCTGCCGTATTACCGGCTATGTCATCAAGGGGTTTATAAATGCGTATGGGCACAAGTGTCTTTTCCTGTACCACAGTGCGTTTTGCCAATTTTTTATCTATAACCCTGAAGGTTACAAAATCAATTTTAAAAGGAACATTGCTGTTGTTTCGCAGTTCGGTGTGGAAATAAAACAACCCGTTATGGATATATATGCCTTTGAGAAGAAACTGTATCCCGTAGCTTTCAGCCCTGATATGCCTGATGACCCTTTTATTTTTTTTGTAGATGCTTTGCATCAATAGCCCGGTCAGTGAAGGAGCATTACTGCCCAACTCCTCAAACAATACATCATTGCCATTCTCCCTGTCCGTAGATTTTTGCATTTGCAGCAAGTCATAATTCAGGGTTACAGGACTGCCGTTATAAACCACATTGAAATTGTAAAACCGTCCGTCATTGGTGATAACTGAAAAATTGGTTTCTTCTTTAAAATCCCTCAAAGCAGCTTTTATGCGCAACACATTTTCTGCGTCCTCTGCCTTACCGGCTATTAGGTACTCACTGCCAAGATCCACGTAACGGATGCCGGCAGGAAAAATAAGATGGGAAGTTTTGTTATAAGTCACTTCCATCCGGTATGGGTCTACCTTTCCGAGGTCTAACTTTGCGGTGTTGCAGACAGTTTGTCCATTTGACCAATTGTAAAAACCTATTATCAGGGTTAATATCAGAATGAATTTAATTATTATTTTCATGTCTATCTTTTATTGATTTTAAGAATTATTATTTAGAAACAAGCAGCACCTGGTGTCCTGCTTTCAGTGTTACTTTGGGCGTTCTTATTTTTTTAGAGAAATACCCTGAGATTCCCTGCACCACGCCACGGCCCAGGTCTCCGCCCATTTGCTGAGGGGCAGAACGGGTCATCATAATGCTGGTGCCGGAGGACTGGCTCATATTGGCGGCTATTTCGGAGAGCGCATTCATTTCAGGCGAATACGGTACGAACAGCCCCGGCTGCCCATCGAGATCATACACCGAAATATCCACCGGAATTATGTTGCCATCTATTTCAATGGAAGATATTTTTAGCTCCAAACGTCCGTTTTGAAATTTGGCATTTGCGGTGAGCACAGAACCTTCGGGGATGATTTGCCCCGGTGTTCCGGCCGCTTCCAGCAAGCGCAGTTTTACGGTGCTTTCCCCTGTAATGATTTTTGTCTGTTGCACAGTGGCCCGAATACTATTTTTTGATTGCATCACCTGGGCGGCGACACCGGCGGTATAAAAATCACGGTTCCTGGTTTGCGCAAGATTTACCGCGAAAGCACTGTCTGCAGGCTCCCGGTACAGCGCAGATACGGCGTTTTTTCTTGCAGGAGCAAAGGCGACAAAACTTTCCTTTTGGCGAGCAGGGGCGGGCGCCACAACAACCGGCGTTTTGGGCTGTTCGGTAGTTCCCATATTTGCAGGGAGGTATTTGGCCGCCATCTGGTAAGATTTTTCCATCAGCGCCAGTTGGTTATCAATATTACCGGAGGGTTGGGTCGTTTCCTTATCTGAAAGCTGCTGCTTCAGTTCTTCAATTTGTTTACGCAGTTCCTGCGCTTGGGAATGATCTTGCTGGTAGAACGAGTTCAATGCATCCCGGGTATTCCTGTAGTTATTCAATACTGTGTTACCATTGCTACGGTCAGGCAGACCCGACGATATGGTTTGGCTTCTTTCTTCATTCGGCAGATAGCCATCTTCGGCCTTTACACTGTCTTCATTCCAATAGTCTGACAGGGAAGCCAGGGCGCTTCGTTTTTCCTGTTCTTTCAGTTCCAGTTGCTCCTGCTCGTATGCCTTTTGTTTGTCCGGCTGTAATCCTGCAACTGTAGCCTGCGGTACTGCACCATTTAAGCCTGTATCCTGCATCTTTTTCTTGTTATCCGAAGGCTCAAAGATCAGGTACATGCAACTGGCAAATACGATTGCCATCAATGCAAAAATGACAGGCTTTTTCAGCTTTTCCGCTCTGTTCCGCACGGTGCTATCCGGCTCATTCCCATTTTTTTGCTGGTCGTTTTCTTCAACCAGTACACTTACGCTTTTGTTATTTAAGTTCATACATTTTATTTTTTAAGATTTTTGAAATAGAATCCTGCACACTGGTTCCGGAATCTTTCTTCGGCAGGATCGGGTTTTCAATATGTTCAATAGTCATCCGTTGACCAGGTTGCAACAGATCGTACCATACTTTCAGGATAACACCTATAGAAAGTAGCAGATAGAAAATAAATAATAGCAGTATATATTTTTGTTGCTTGCCCACTGGTAATGCTTGCCAACGGCTACCCCACTTGCTTAACCAGGCCTCCAGTCTGACTCTTAATTTTTCCATCAGATTATTTTTTACCGTTCTATCACTTCTTCATCCCTGTTGTCAAGCACTCTGAACTTTTCGATATTGAATCCCTGCGGGTTACTGTCGGATCGGACAGAATTCACCAGGTAGCAGGAAGTAATCAAACCACGCCTGGTGATATTGCTGGATCGGATGATAAACTGCTTTGCATAAGTTTTAACCCAGTAGGGATAGTGGTCAAAGTCGCACACTATGCTATCCACTTCTATGCGTTGCTGCACATTACCTGATATAATGCGATTGTAATAGCCCTTTTCAGAGAGGTCCTTATAATAATCAAATACCGATTTGTCCGCCAGGTAAAAGGCACGCTGCAAATTGCTTTCTATAGCATTCTTATCCGGCGCCAGCGTAAAGAAGAGTTCATGGAACCGGCGAACGTGTTCACGGGCTTCTACCGGCCGGTTGATGCTTGCATCCTGAGAAAGCGCCAGCATCAATGATTTGCCGCTGTCTAACACGTATATTTTCTGGCGTTGCAGTTCTGCGAAGCGGTAGGATTGCCAAAGCGCATACCCTGTAACAACGGTGCAGAGCGCAGCAAACACGATAGCATAAAGCCTGATCTGTTTGAAGCTGCTTTCTATATTTCTTAGCGTTTTGAATTCCATTTTTATAATAATTGATTTTATATTTTTAAAAGCCGACCGGTGATATTTCCTGCTACAGAGCCTGTGCCTGCTCCGGCAATATTCCCGGTTTTCATAGCAGTCTGGTTGACATTCCTGGCAAAATTGCCTCCGCCACCGGCCTGTATAATCCATCCTGTTACCGTCGGGATAGTGAAATACCCGATGATACCAATGATCATAAATATGATATACACCGTACCCGAGCTATCGGGTATGAAATTGGGGTCGGACAGACTTTCTATATCCTTTTGCAGGATTAGGGACTGGATCTTAGCCAGCATAGAACTGAACAGGTCTGCCACCGGCAGCCACAGATACACACTCACATAGCGGGTGATCCATTGGGTAAGGGTAGACTGAAAGCCGTCCCAAACCGATATGGCAAAGGCGATTGGCCCAAGAATAGAAAGTACAATCAGAAAAAATGTTCGTATCGTATCAATAACTAATGCAGCCGCCTGAAAGAGTATTTCCAAAAGATTGCGGAACCAATCTTTGATCACTTTTTCTAACTTGTATGCTTGTCTGTCCAGATACATCCCCGTCATGGTAGCAATATCTGAGGGAGACCATCCCAGTTCATCCAGCATCTTATCGAACTCTTCGTCTGATACCAGGTAGGCTGTTTCTGGATTTCGGAGCATGGCTTCTCTTTCCAACTGGTCTTTTTGCTGCTGCAGCTTATTAAGGTCAAGTACCTGGTTTTCCAGTATGCCGTGCGTGCCTTTTACCACCGGGCTAAGAATTGCATTAATGCTTCCAAGCACAATGGTTGGAAAAAACATAATACAAATACCCAGGGCAAAGGGGCGCAGCAGCGCAAACATATCAATCGGCTCGGCACGGCTCAGCGCCTGCCATACTTTTAATGCGACATAAAACAAGGCTCCCAGGCCGGCGAGGCCCTTTGCCACAGCCGCCATATCGGCGGACAGTGGCATCATCTCATCATATAATGAGCGAAGTACCTGATGAAGATTATCAAATTCCATAGCTTACCAGTATTTTTGTTCAGCGGTTCCGTATAGGCTGAGCACTCTTTGCGCAGCATTTTTCTTTTTTGATCTCAGGTAGCTTACCGATATATTTTTATTGGTATAGTAACGCACCAGGTTGTAATAGTCCTTTACTTCTTTGTGTACCCGGTCAATGATATCCATGCGTTCTTTGTCATTCAGTGAAAGGCTGGAAGAAGATACGATCTGCTTTAGTTCTTTTAGCAGCGCTGTACTTTCATTAAGCAAAATGGAATAGCCGTTGGCAATGGCTGAGAGTTCCTGCGGGGTGAAATTGGGATCGTTCATCATTTTTCCGAAATTGGTTACATACAAATCAGCCACATCACCTACCAGCAGTACGGTTTGCTGTACCTTACGGGCATCCTTCACCAGGTTATTTACCGCTTTGAGTTTATCATAATATTCCTTTCCCTGCTTGTATACTTTTTCTACTTCCTTAAAACTTTTTATCACATTGGAAACAGTAGATGAGGTTTGTACAATTTCATTGGCACTGTTAAGAATGCCCGAGATTAAATTGCCGGGATCAGTTACAATAAACTGTGCCTTCGCGGATACTGATACTAACAGTACCGCATACACTATAAATAGTATTTTTTTCATTTTTTTCTTGCTTTTAAAAGTGATTAATAATGGTTTGTTTTTTTTATATGTTACAGGCGCTGCTTTATATTTTCCTGCCTACCTTTCTGCTGGTTTCAGGGGATTGTTGCTGTTGCAGATTGCTTAGCCGGATAAAAAATTCCTGTATGCTTTGGGGCTGTGTTGCTGCAACTTCCCTGCATTGTTTTGCAAAATCCAGATCCGCCGTATTACCGGGATCGGCTTCAAATATCAAAGCCTTGTTATTGCCAATGGGCAGGGTGATTTTTTCTTTTTCCATACGACTTGATTTCCTGAAATAATTAATAATTGTTTTGCTTTTCTCTGTTTTGCGTAGCTATCCGTTTAATAGCCTGTTCCACGTTGCCATCCAGTTCCCCGGCGAGTTGCATAACCTCCAACTTCTCGGTTTCTTCTGTGGTATAGGCTAAGTATTCCTCAACACTAACTTCTGTGGCGTACACGGCGGAGTGCGTACCCCCTAAACCGATCCATACTTCTTTGTACAATCGTTTCGGGTCGTTGTTCATGTTGATGGAAAGGATTTGTGATTTTTCTTTTTCAGTCAGCCCGAGCATTGCCTGGATATCATCGAACTTGTTCATGTACTTGCGCTGATCAAGCAGTATTTTACAGTCGGAGTTGTTGATGATACTTTCCTTTACAATGGGTGACTGGATAATATCATCCACTTCCTGGGTAACCACGATGGCTTCACCGAAAAACTTGCGAACTGTTTTAAAGAGGTACTTGATATACTCAGCCATACCTTCTTTCGCAATGGCTTTCCAGGCTTCTTCAATAAGGATGAGTTTACGGACGCCTTTAAGCCTTCTCATTTTGTTAATAAACACCTCCATAATGATGATGGTGACAATCGGGAACAAAATCTTATGGTCTTTTATGGCATCAATTTCAAATACGATGAATCGTTTATTAAGTAAATCCAGTTGCTTGTCTGAGTTTAACAGATAATCGTATTCACCACCTTTGTAGTAAGGCTCCAACACGTTCAGGAAGTTGGCAATATCAAAATCCTTTTCCCTTACATGCTTTTCCTCCAGTTCCTTTTTATAATCTGTTTGTACATACTCATAGAAACCATTGAAGGACGGGCAGGCAATCGCCTGTTTGATATGTTCAATATATCCTGCTACCGCGTTGGACAGCGCCACTTCTTCCGAACGCGTGGGAGGTTCATCATCGCGTTTCCAAAGGGTTAGTATCAATGTCTTGATGCTTTCCCTTTTTTCGATGTCAAATACGCCGTCATCGGTATAGAATGGATTAAAGGCAATAGGGTTATCTTCTGTGTAGGTAAAGTAAACCCCATCTGCAGCTTTGGTTTTTCCTTTGATGAGTTCACATAAGCCCTGATAGCTGTTACCGGTATCTACCAGCAACACATGAGCGCCCTGCTCATAATACTGCCTCACCATGTGGTTGGTGAAAAAAGATTTACCCGAACCTGACGGACCTAAGATGAACTTATTGCGATTCGTGATAATACCCCGCTTCATCGGCAGATCAGAAATATCCAGGTGAATGGGCTTGCCGGTGAGCCGGTCAGCCATCTTAATACCGAACGGCGATGGAGAACTCTGGTAATTGGTTTCTTCGGTGAAAAAACACAGCGCGGGTTCTATGAAGGTGTAAAAACTCTCTTCAGCCGGGAAGTCACCTGCATTACCCGGCATGGCTGCCCAATAGAGCGTTGCTGCGTCTACGGTGTTGTGGCGTGGTTTGCATTCCATTAAAGCCAATGCGCTACCGGTATCATTTTTCAGTTGCTTTAATTCAACCGGATTATCTGACCACGCCATCACATTGAAATGCGCACGGATAGATGAAAGCCCGTAGGAATGCGCTTCGTTCAGGTAGCGTTCAATCCATTCCTTGTTAATCTGGTTGGCACGGCTGTAGCGTGCCAGCGAATGCATATTCCTTGCCGATTTCTCAAACTTGCGCAGGTTCTCCTCGCTGTTGTCAAGGAACAGGTACTGATTGTAAATGTGGTTACAGCTTAGGAGCAGTCCCACCGGAGCGGCAAAGGACAAAAGACAATCACTGCGGTCGGTGGACAGCTTTTCGTACCTGGTGTTGGATGACACCGCCGCGGGCAGATCATCTGTATCTGATAAAGTGTGCAGGCAAAGCCTTTTGTTGCCGATGCGAACTTCCTCCGCTGCCAGGGCGATATCCTGCATGGGTGTTCCTGCATCCCGCGACAAAGTGAAGTACTGCTCCAGTAAGCCTTGCTGCTCACCTGCGCCTATAATATCATCTTCGCTTAGTCGTTGCAGTTTGATAAAACCGCTGTCGTTTACAATTCGTTCAAACTGCGCTACTGCTTCCATAAAACGATGGATGGCTTCTTTGTCCCGCATTTCCCTGGGAACAAGCGCACCTTTGCAAAGCGAAGAGAAATTACTTTGCATCCGCATCCGGTCTTTGGTCGTCTTGGTCACAAACAGATAGCAGTAGTGATTAAGGAAGGGGCGTTCATTGAAATGCTGCTGATATGATTTTGCCAGAAAACTCAACCCGTCTTGTGCAATACCCGGTTCATAGTTTTCTTTGATAAACCAATCCTGTTTATGAACAATGGTAAAATCCGGTAGTGTTTTAATGGCTTTGTGCCACGCCGAATGTATGGCATCATATTCTGCAGAGGCTACTGTAAACAGTTCCGGTAAGTGTACCCGGAAGCAAGCAGTAATATCCGCATCCTTTGAAATGATGCAATGGTTCTCTACAGCCAGTAGCGGAAACTTACTTTCCAGCGTGGCGATTTTTGACATGTTTCTCATGGGCGATCGGATTTTGGAGTGAACTTCAGATAGCGACGGATGGACTTTCGGCAAACGATGTAGCGCGGATGCTTTTTATTAGCGGCTCGTTTCATTAAACCATGCTCACCATATTTTTTGTTGAGTGAGAAGGTTTGCCATACAATGAGCGAACCGCCACCGGCTCCAATGAACAGGCATACAAAGGAGTTTGCCCCTGCCATGTACAGGATCATCACCAGGATTAAAACCCCAAGTAATCCGCCGGCAAATATGAACAGGTACTGCGCTTTCAGGCCTTTGAACTCAACCGTTCTTCCAATGCCCTTATTGATATTGTAGTTACTCATACGATGGGGCATTAGAGGAAGAATGAACGAAGGATGGTAGCGGCCACAATGAGGAAGATGCAGGCGCCGAACCAGCTTGCCGCGGTCTTGCTGGTATCGGGATCACCTGCGCTGAATTTGTTGTACACTTTTACCCCACCGATAAGGCCAACAACAGCGCCAATGGCATAAATCAGTTTTGTTGCCGGATCAAAATAAGAGGTGACCATTTGGGTGGCTTCGTTGATCCCTGCCGAACCATTACCTTGCGCAAATGCGGACATTGCAGTAAGCATAACCATGCCTGATAACAGGACTTTTTTTCTTTGTTTTTCCATGATCTGAAACAATTTTTTATTACTCAATTCCGCTGTATGCGGGTGTGAGAACAAAACTGCCATAGAAAATGAATGGCTATAGTGATGTGGAAGTGAGAGGAATTATTTGTCTCGAATTGGCTTTTGAATACCTGCTTTTTAGGATAACAAGCATTAGAATGCAGGTGGCTGACAGGGTCTTGCAATATGGCGATGCGGCGAATCTATTACATCTCAGCACGCTGGGTAAGGGGAAACACATTATAATTTTCAATAAATTTCATTGACGCAATATGATATTCAAAATGAATAACATTAAAAACAACGTTTTCAATTATTTATGCTTTACGTAAATTGTGTACAATAATATAAATTTGAGAGTTGCCTGCAAGTGTATCGGACACACCCTATTAAATGAATGGACATAAAGACATACAAACCAAATGAGCAAGATAATAGACATCGGTGTTGAAAAAGACCATATTGAATCTTTAACTAAGGCGAACGGTATAAATGCACTTGCGGAACTTTTGTGGAATTCTCTTGATGCTGACGCAAGTGAAATAAAAATTGAATACCTGCCAACCAAATTAGGAAACTATGATTACATAAAAATAATTGACAATGGACATGGTTTGACTTATGAGAAAGCACAAGATGTTTTTTCAAGACTTGGCGGATCTGAAAAAAAACTCAAAAGCCAAAGCCCGAACGGCAGACAGTATCATGGGAAAGAAGGAAAAGGAAGATACAAAGGATTGGCTTTAGGCGACTTGGTAAAATTTACAAGCATTTATCAAACTAACGGTACTGCTTCACAATTTACAATCACTATTGACAGAAACCAATTATCAAAAACTGAAATCAGCGACCTAAAACAACTTAAAAAAGGAGAAGTTTCAACTGGATTTACCGTTGAAATCGCCAATGTCAATCTGAAGAATGCCGACTTTGCACTTAAAGCAGAAAACAGGAAAGAACTTGAAGAAAAGTTTGCATCTTATTGGATAAGCTATCCGAAATTTAAAATATTTTTCAACAACTCTGAATTGGAATTCGCCTCTCTTATCAAAAATTCAGATCAAACAGAAATACAAGCAGAAGTTGGTGAATTCACTTATAAGTTTGTTATCAAAGTTTTGGAATGGAATTTTGACAATAAGAAAAAAACATATCTCTGTAATGCACAAGGAATTCCCTTTTTAGAAACTAACTTAGGAATTCGTTCTAGCATACCTATTTCCGTTTTTATCCAATCAGTCTATATAGAAAAACTTCAAAGGGATAATACTATTGATTTTTACGAATCAGATGAAGCCATAGTAGGCATTTTAAAAGCAGCGAAAGAATTTTCTAGAGATTATGTTCGGAAAAGACTTCATGAATATTCAAAAGAATTTATAAAAGATTTAAAACAGAAAGGAATTTATCCATATAAAGAACCTGCAGAAAATCTAATAGAAGTATCAAAAAGGCAGGTCTTCGATATAGTCGCATTACAGCTTAATGAATATCTACCTTCGTTTAATGAGCAGGACGATAAAAACAAAAAGCTTACTCTAAAATTAATAAGCGAAGCTTTAGAAAAGGATTCCAATAATTTAAGAAAAATACTTGGAGAAATAATAGAACTCCCAGAAGAACAACGTGAAGATTTGGCAGAGTTGTTAGAAGATACTTCACTTTCAAATATCATTGATGCAATGACGGAGGTTAAAAATCGGCTTAATTTTCTAAACGGATTAGAGCAAATTATCTACGACAAAGATTTGAATAAAAATATTCTTGAAAGGAAACACTTACATAAAATTATAATCAACGAAACATGGATATTTGGCGATGAGTATACTTATGGAGTTGACGACCTAACATTAAAAAATGTGTTGAAAGCTTATCTAAAAGAATGCTTAAAACGTACCGACTTTGAAGAAGTTGTAAATTCCGAAGATAATCAAGAACTTGAAACGATTCCGGATGTTTGTCTTTGGCAACAATACAGTTTAGGCACAGCAGGAAAAGAAAATCTAATCATAGAGTTAAAGCGACCAAGCCTAAATGCAGGACTGGTTGAAATGGGACAAATAATGTCTTATGCTTCAAAAGTATCTACTGACAAACGTTTTCCAAAAGAGAAAACGAGATGGAAGTTTATGGTTGTAACCAAAGACGTTGACAAGGAGTTGGAACCACAGTTAAAGCAAAAGAATAGGAAATTTGGGCACGTATCGGAAGGCGAGAATTTTGATGTTTTTATACTTTCTTGGGGCGACATTATTAGTGAAGCTAAACAAAGACATGAGTTCATTAAAGAGAAATTGAACCTTAATTTGAAAAACAATGAAGAAGGCTTAAATTATCTTAAAACAAAATATAAACAATATTTACCAACAGAAAACGAATGACAGAATACCAGCAGGCAATAAAAGTATTTGCAAAAGCAGGGCAGGACAATGTAACATCAGCGATGTGCTACTATCAGTAGCGGTTCTGGCTTGACGTTCAATATTCAGCTTTAGTTCTTGGCTTCAACATCAGTTTTTCAAATGAGCATTTGTGCCGGGCTGGACGAACAATGAATTCCCTGCCTTTGCAAATACTCAAACGTTAGCGGCTTATTGACAAACTCCAACCTTTTTATAACAGAAATGAAAGCTCGCCAAACTTTAAGGCGACCTTCTAATTGGCAAGACTTTGAATCTCTTTGCAAAATTCTTTGGGGCGAAATTTGGAATTGCCCAGAGATTCAAAAAAATGGAAGGCTTGGACAAGAACAATCGGGAGTTGATGTATTTGGAATACCATCAAATGACGATTCTTATTACGGTATTCAATGCAAGGGTAAAAGTGAATACAACGACAACCAATATGACCATCCTCAGTTTACGGAGCAAGAAATTGAAATGGAAATTGAAAAAGCAAAAATATTTTCACCAGCTTTAACGAAATTTTATTTAGCGACAACTGCGTTAAACGATGCGAAAATTCAAGCTTTTGTTCGACAGAAAAACATTGAACATAGAAAGAATGACTTATTTGAAGTTCATCTTTTTTGCTGGGAAACAATAGTTGATTTAATTGATGAAAACAAACGAACACACGATTACTATGTCAAAAGTCAAAACTATAAAACAAACCAAAGCGTAGCTGTGACGTTTGAGAATAGCGAAACTGAAATTATTTGCAAGCCCAAATTCAAAAAACAAATAACACATTTTAGACAGAAAATTGTATTAGCTGAACCCAATTCCCTCTTTGAATCAATACGTAAACAACAAGTATTTTTAAAGGCTTTAACACCAAAGCCGATGTTCTCCAAAGAAGTCAACAAAAGTTATTTTGGGTTCAATATTAAAGTTCACAACAATGGAAAAGACCCAATCGAAGAGTACAAATTACTTTTAAATTTTGAAGGTGATGTTATAGGATTGAAAGATAGCAATGACTTCGGCATGAACATATTAGCACTTCCAAAAAACTATTTTCATACGACTTACCTGTGGTTTGATTCTCTGTCCGGAAAATTAATTCCAAGAGAGCCGATCCTTGTTGGTGACGATACTTTTTCATCTGAAAGAATTTACATTAAGACAAGGCCTGTAGAATCAGAAATATTCATAAAGTGGAAATTGCTATCAAAAGATTACAAAAACGAAGGGATACTTACAATAAAAGTTAAACCTAACATAATCACTGAGTATGAAGATATTTTAGTTGAAGACCCTTTAAAAGTAAAAACAGTTGAAGGTGAAATAGAAGACTACGTTACCGACAAAGATGATGACGACTGAAAAGCAGCCGCTACAACAAAAGTATCCGATCTGTTAGATAAACCTTTCATTTTCATTTGAGGGGGTAGTATATTTCAGAAAAAGGAAGCCTGTCCTTTCAGACAAACTCCCCAATATCAAATCCATCCAACCCTTTATTCCGCATAGAGGAAGAACTGAAATTTGTTTGCTCACTAAAACTCCTGTCCAATAGACTGGCTATCTTTTTTGAAGCATCATTGACAGATTTCTCCAAAAGGCTGAAAAGCTCGGTTCCCTGTATTTTGTGAACGATGTCCACTGCTTGTTTTTGCAAGGATGGCTCCAGCACTTTCTGCTGAAGCAACATCCCCACGGTGCTTAGTTCTTCAAAGGTAACCCCTGTGGCAAACCCGTCTTCGCCGTTTGGCTCTGCCTTAGCACTCCACTCTTGTTCCTCGTCCTCCCAATCAGGTTCATCGTTAAAAACATCATCCAGTTCTTCCTGCGGAATAGCTTTGTCCTGCTCCTGCAGACTTTCTGGTTTAAAACTACCACCATCTTTTAGCGGATTTAGCTTTTGACGCCCTATGGCTTTAGTTGGCGATGAATGTCTTTCAACCGGTTTGGGTAGGCCCATAATATCCGGTAGTCTGGGATTCACAGCCGGAAAATCCTTTTGCTTATTTGTGGGCTTGTTAATAACCACTTTGTCTTTTGCCAGCAGGATGATGACAATTACCAGGCATATTACGATGAGCGTTTCCATAACTAAGGAAAGGGTTTTGTCATTTCATTGTGGATGGCCCTTATTTCCTCACGGTAATCTTCGAAATGTTGTTTTAAAACATTAGTGAGGTAATCAGAAATAGTGATCTTTCTTCTTCCCACTATAAAAACGATCCGGGAAATGTTTTCATGAAACTCAGGACAGATATAAGACGATTTTCCATATCTGGCCATAAGATTGGTTGGCTTCAGGAATATGTCGCTGTACTCATTAACGCTTGTTGTCTTGTCCACTTGTTGTTGTATCTTTTTCATGATGATATATTTTAGAATATAGGTTTTTGTTTTCTGTTATAATCCTCAATGATTGCTTTTTCAAAGAGATTAAAATGATGTGTGAGAATATTATCCAGGTAAGCATACATGGGTATTTTACCTTCACCAATTACCTGCACAATGCGGATGAGGCGATGATGATAATCCTGGCGTATATAGATAGACCTGTCGCCTCGCCCAACCTGGGTATTATTTTGCAGAAACAGGGTTTCATAATTTTCATTCTTTGTTGATTGGTTGCCGCCTGTGGCAACAGTTGGCTTTGCATTCTTTTTCATGAATTTATTTTTTTTCGGGTTATAAAATTGGTTTAAACCTGCCAGTAAAGTATGCTGTAATGTCTGTCCCAAATTCCCTGAAGTGATAGTCAAGGATATTGTCTATATAGGAATAGAGCGTGGTTTTATCTTCTCTTGCCAGTTGAACAATCCGCAGAAGTCTTTCATGAAATTCGGGGCGTATATAAACTACCTTGCCGTTGCGACCTGAAGGATACCGGTTAACAAGAAAGATGTCATCATAATCTATTTTTTTAGAAGAGGACGAACGGTATTTTTCTTTGGATTTAGTCTCTTTAGCTTCCGGCTCCTGTTTGGTATTGTCATTACCCCCGGCAGTTGCTTCACCACTCATAATGTTCATCAGATACTCCTCATCTACATTGGGCTTATCAAAATCCTTACGCGATTTTTCAGTTGCCATACATTATTGGATTTAGGGGTTAATAATTTTTAAAAACTCCTCCACAAACAGGTCAAGCCTCGTAGCTTTCATCAATTGCGTTTCAGCGGGGAGCAGGCTGGAACGAAAGATGGAATTGCCGGCATCATCGGTCTCTTTGCGGAAGCGTTTGCTATCCATTATCCTTGCTTCCATTACCAGTAAACCTAACTGTTGTATTACACTTTGATAGGCTTCATACAGGTGGGTTTTTTCCCTGCCGTCCACCTGGTTCCAGAACAACCAAAAAGCCAGATCCTTGTTCCCGTTTTCTGTTTCGGGAAGCTGAAGGAAGGCTTTTGCAAAACCCAGTGTACTTTCCACCACCAAACGATCTGCAGTAACGGGCGAGAAAATAAAATCCATTGTTTTTAAGGTAGTCAGTACGCCTTTTGTATTTGCCGTTCCCGGCAGATCAAAGAAAATAATATCCGGTTCAACTGCCGGGCCATTTATATACTCTAATGCCTTATCTAATGCATATTCAGCCCTGCTTTTGATTATGGGATATGCCTTTTTATTAATCGCCTGAAACTGCTTCATAGCGGCCCGCTTGTGGTATTCGCTTTGCATAACCGTCTTCATGTCCCGCTCCCGCATATTGAACAGGCTATGCTGTGGGAAATCGCAGTCCATGACTATTACATTAAAACCTAACCGGTAGTGCAGTATGCTTGCCAGCAGGCTTGTCATTGTTGATTTTCCAACACCTCCCTTTTGAGTAGAGAAGCTGATCTTTAAAGTTTTTTTCATTGTTGCTATTATTTAAATATTTGTTGTTTTATACAAGGTTGTCAACGTGTTTGCGCAGACACCTGCTTTTTCTTTTTATTTTATTATAATCTCTGTTGTTTACTATTTGTAATGTTTTCTCCATTCTTCTACTTCTCTAAATCTGCATTACTATATATTTTTAGTGTCTGTAATTTTTACAGTTTTTAAAATGCGTTGCTGTTTTCTTTTTTTACCCGGTTCTTTTAAAACCCAATGTTTTTATGCTTTTATTACTTACCTGTTGTTAGCAGGTAAATTGTTATTGTCACGTTGTTTACCTCTTTACTTCAGATCCTGTTTTCAGCGCTCCTATACAACTTTAAAGCAAAGAAAATAGCAGATGAATGTCATTTTCTAAATGTGGTATTCATTGTCGCTTTATGTCTTCATTTGGCATTGTCTAATGCCATATAGCAACCGTTTGCCTGTGTTTACTTTGTAATGACTGAATTGTTGAAAGAAGAAACTGGACTATGGTTGTTTAAGTGAACAGTTTAATAATCGGCATGAAGCCGTTTTTTTCCCTGCTTACTTTAATCCCGCCCAAAGCGGGATTTTCCTTTCACCGGAAAGGAGCAAGTTGTGTTTTGAGCAGCGCCAAATGCAGGGCGCAGCTCAAAACGAACTTGTCCGCCACAGGCGGAGACTTAAAACACCCTCCGAAGTCGGGTTTTTTCAGCATTTTAAAATGATGTTTTATGGACGAGAATAATAAGAAGAATGGAACAAAAAAATATGGACGTCATCCCAAAAATGATCCTGCGGTATTCAGGTATTCTATATCATTAAATGCTCAGGAGAATGCCAGGTTCCTCTCACTATTTGAAACATCCGGTATGCAGGTAAAGGCGCATTTTATTACAGCCTGTGTATTCCAGAAGACTATTAAGACGGTAAAAATTGATAAAGCAAAAATGGACTTTTACATGCGGCTGACAACATTGTACGGACAATTTCGTGCAGTTGGGGTGAATTATAACCAGGTAGTTAAGATATTATACCGCAATTTTTCGGAGAAAAAAGCAGCCGCATACCTCTTTAAATTAGAAAAGCAAACAACGGAAATGGCTGCATTATGCCAGAAAATAATACAGTTGATACAGCAGTTTGAGACAAAGCATTTGAATAAAAACGGGCAGTAATGATAGCGAAGATCGGCAGGGGGGAGAATATTTACGGGGCTTTATCTTACAACCAGATCAAAGTAAATAATGAAAACGGAGAGATTTTGCTCCTGCATAAAATGCTGGAAACACCCAATGGCAAATATTCCGTGGCCCAATTATCCCGCTCTTTTGAACCTTACTTATTAGCTAACCGCAATACTGAAAAACCGGTATTACACGTCTCTCTCAATCCTGATCCCAACGATAAGGTGAGCGATGAAAGGTATAGGCTGATGGCGCAGCAATACATGCAGGAAATGGGTTACGCAGATCAGCCGTTTGTGGTGTTCAAGCATAACGATACCAGCCGTACTCATATTCATATCGTTTCTGTATGTGTAGCCGAAGATGGCAGGAAGATTTCTGATTCATTTGAACGAAAACGTTCTATGAATGTTTGCCGGTCATTAGAACAGCAGTATAATCTTATAGCGGCCGCAGAAAAAACCCGTGAAAAGGATGAGCGGATATTTAAACCGGTGAATTATAAAACAGGCGATATAAAAAGCCAGATGGCTGCCGCGGTCAGATACCTCCCCAAACACTACCAGTTTCAAACGCTTGGGGCATATAACGCCTTACTTTCCTTATTTAACATTACCGCCGAAGAAGTTAAAGGCGAGCTGAACGGCCAGCCAAAACATGGTTTGGTTTATATTGCTTTGAATGAACAGGGAGAAAAAGCAAGTAACCCGTTTAAGTCTTCACTATTTGGAAAATCTGCTGGTATAGTCTGGCTCCAAAAGCATTTTGAAAAATCAAAGGAGCAAATGAAAACAAACCAGGTAAGGGCTACACTTAAAAACAGCATTGAGACGGCAATGCATATAACTTCCAATGAAGCAACTTTTAAAAAACAATTACTGGAGCAGGGAATCAATACCGTTGTTCGCCGTAACGAAGAAGGGCGTATTTATGGAATGACTTTCATTGATCATGAAAGCCGCACTGTTTGGAACGGATCGCAATTGAGTAAAAATATATCTGCGAATGTCTTCAATGAATTATGGCAACAGGAAGTAACGCAAAATCATGAAGTCACTTTACCGGACAGTACCCGGTTTACCAGTTCGATAGACAGGACAAAAGATGATGATTCCGATAAGGATAAGGAACAGCCCCATGAACTTTTTGATTTTCTATACAAGGATAAACCTGCGGGTTCTACTGAAGGATTCGATTTAGCAGAAGGCATTGGCGGGCTTTTACCGCAGGCGCAGGGTGAGGATTATGAGGAACTGGCCTTTGAAAGGCAGATGAAGAAAAGGAAGCGGAAAGCCAGTAGAAAGTCCTAAGCTTAGCGTAATATAAAAACTACTGCTTTTGCGGATTGCGGGTCTTGTTATAAAATAATAGGGAGGTCATTTTCTAAGGTATGGAATTATGAACACCTCACACATGCCGGGAATATGTGATAGTTGAAGAAGGCTTAACGGATATGCTCAGATAGATGTTACGCCTTACGAACTGGAAGCAGCACTCTCATTTCGGATATACAAACGAAAAACAATTATATACAGCCTCGATTTGCATTATTATGATGAAGCATACGAGCACTTAACCCTGCCGGAAGATTTTGACAGATACATCACCACACATGAAAACAGGATTTTTTTTGCCGGTGAAAACAGGTATAAGATGAACAGGAAATAACGTTCATCTGCCATATACATCCAAACAAAGCCAATCAGTTCCAACAGTATAACCTCTTTTGCTCTAACGCATAATTTTTCAAAAAACATTATGCAGGGAGAAGACGATTTGAGAGGACTGGCCAAGATCATGGCGTTCATGCGTGCCGTAAGCATCATCATGGTGCTGATGCACTTCTA
This sequence comes from uncultured Sphingobacteriales bacterium, assembly GCA_937871285.1. Taxonomy (GTDB): domain Bacteria; phylum Bacteroidota; class Bacteroidia; order Chitinophagales; family Chitinophagaceae; genus Agriterribacter. The sequence continues at coordinate 17,694 of CALMQS010000028.1, forward strand.
TTGGTTCTGTTACGGGTTCTTTGCCCAGCGTGGCTGGACCCTGGAGGTTATCAATAAAGTGTTGGGCAACTTCCACAGAACAGCAGGACTTTTTTCAAATACACTTTACACTAAAATATTTGCATTGGTACTACTGGCATTAAGCTGTCTCGGTACTAAAGGGGTTAAGAATGAGAAGATAACCTGGCCGAGGATTTATTCAACCTTAGCCATCGGGTTTATATTGTTCTTTTTCAGCACAACGCTATTAAAATTATCGGCTAGCATAGCAGCATCTTCATACATCCTCACGACCTCAACTGGGTACATCGCTTTAATGGTTGCAGGAATATGGATGAGCCGCCTGTTACGTAACAACCTAATGAGCGATGTATTCAATAATGAGAATGAAAGCTTCCAGCAGGAAACCAAACTCATGAGTAATGAGTATTCTGTAAACCTTCCCACTAAATTTTATTACAAAAGCAAATGGAATGAGGGATGGATCAATGTAGTAAATCCTTTCAGAGCTACAATAGTATTGGGTACGCCTGGTTCAGGTAAAAGTTATGCCATCATAAATAATTATATCAAACAGCATATTGAAAAAGAGTTTTCAATGTACATCTATGACTTTAAGTTTGATGATCTTTCTACCATTGCTTACAATCATTTACTGAAACACAGCGGTAAGTACAAAGTAAAACCAAAATTTTATGTGATCAACTTTGATGATCCGCGAAGGAGCCACCGCTGCAATCCGCTTAATCCTGAATTTATGACCGATGTTTCCGATGCCTACGAAGCAGCTTATACCATCATGCTAAACCTGAACCGTAGTTGGATACAAAAGCAGGGCGATTTTTTTGTAGAAAGCCCGATCATTCTTCTGGCTGCTATCATCTGGTTTTTGAAAATCTATGATAACGGCAGCTACTGCACTTTTCCTCATGCCATTGAGCTATTGAACAAAAAATATGCAGATGTATTTACCATCCTTACTTCCTATCCCGAACTGGAAAACTACCTGTCTCCGTTTATGGATGCCTGGCAGAGCGGCGCACAGGATCAGTTACAGGGACAGATTGCATCGGCTAAAATTCCGCTTTCAAGAATGATCTCCCCGCAACTCTATTGGGTAATGACCGGCGATGATTTTTCTTTGGATATTAATAATCCGAAATCACCTAAAATACTTTGTGTAGGCAATAATCCCGACCGACAAAACATTTATTCCGCAGCATTGGGCTTATATAATTCAAGGATCGTGAAGCTCATCAATAAGAAAGGACAATTAAAGAGTTCTGTGATCATTGATGAGTTACCAACCATTTACTTCAGGGGACTTGATAATCTCATTGCAACTGCCCGTAGTAATAAAGTAGCTGTTTGCCTGGGCTTCCAGGATTTTTCGCAATTAACCCGTGATTATGGCGACAAGGAAAGCAAGGTGATTCAAAATACCGTGGGTAATATTTTCAGTGGTCAGGTAGTTGGAGAGACTGCTAAACACTTATCCGACCGCTTTGGTAAAGTGTTGCAAAAAAGACAGAGTTTAACCATCAACCGTAGTGATAAATCTACCTCTATATCCACTCAAATGGACACCCTGATACCAGCTTCTAAAATCGCTACGCTTACCCAGGGTATGTTTGTGGGCGCCGTATCAGATAATTTTGATGAACGTATTGAGCAGAAAATATTTCACGCTGAGATTGTAGTGGACAATGACAAGGTAACTTCGGAGACAAAAGAATACCGGAAAATCCCCCAGATATTATCTTTTGAGGAAGCGGGAGAAGATAAGATGAAACAGGAAATTGAAGCCAATTACCGGCAGATCAAACAGGACATTATTGGCATCATTGAAACCGAAATGGAGCGGATAAAAAGTGACCCTGCATTGCAGCATTTGGTGCAGCGGGGATAAAGTTGCGTGGTGAGGTCCTGTATTTTTATTTACTGGTTGATCATTAAACCGGCGCTGCCGGTTCGTTGGATCAGCAGCTATTGCGCATCCCGGCACATGAATTTGCTCTTTGCGATTAATTTTTTTAGAACCGGGGATAAAGCTTTTGAAGATTTTCAAGCCAGGTATTGATTTGTTCATCCCTGATCGCATCCCGACTTAAATCCTTTCCGGTGAAGCGAACGGTTTTGCCATTCTTGTTTTTTATGAAGATATAATTTCCTCCGCTGTAAAGCGTATAGGCGTTGGATACTGATCCAATGAGTTTATAGTATTTTTCTTCTTCACGGCCCGGAAAATCAGAAATAAAACACAACTGTTCCATCCGGCTAAGATAAGCCATTTGGTGCAGCGCTATTTGTTATTTTAATCTTATTGTTTAGACTATAGCTGTGTATTGTACAGGATATATTACTTACATTGCTTTCAATTTTGCTGAAGATTTAATGGAAACGCTTTGTTTTGTTTCATCGGACTGAAAATGATCAGTCTGATCATCTTTGCGCTGTTCAGAACTAATAGACAACAGTATTTTCCTGTCCAGTCCCGCAAGTTCATTTTTTAAATCTGTGAGCTGCTTTTCTTTCGTCCAGGTTCCGTTTACCACTTCCTGCAAAACAGGCAAATCTTTTTTCATACCGGCAATTTTCTTTTCTTCCTGTTCCATCAGTCCGGGTAGTTTTTCCAAAGCATTCAGAAAGTTCATGGAAGCCAGCTTTGGATCGGATGCCATCTGCCCGTTATTGTAGGTGTATTTGATACCGCCTTCGCCCATCACAAAAAAGCGGTTATCTTTTATATCCATTCCATCTTTCTTAGATATCTCGGTTTTTACAAGTAGGGTAAATCCATACAGGCTGCCGATTTCCAGGTATTCTCCTTCGGTTCGGGATTTGGCAGATAGTTCATTCAGTTTAGTGCCAATTTGTTTCACATCGGCGGTGGCAGGCAGGTCAGTTAACTGCACAGGATTGGCAATTGTGCCATCCTGTCTTTTCTGTATGCGTTTTTGAAGGTTATCCCAATCTGTTTTCATTCGCTCAAGGCGTGAGCTTGCAGCTTCCATTGATACTGTTATATCTTCCAGCTTATATTTGGAACTGAACTTAGAGCGGTTGAATGCCTGGCGTTCACTGTGCAGACCTGCAATTTGTTTTTCCAATTTTGCTTTTTCCAGCAGATCGGTGTTGCCTGAAAGTATGGCTACGTATTCAGAAAAATTCATTCCGGACTTTTCATCAATACCACCTTCATCAATGGTTCGTTTTCCGAGGTTATTGCTTTTGAGCTGATCAATAAAAACCTGTTTGTTGTACAGGAGATTGAACTTATAACTATCCAAAGATTTTTCCACCGCGTAAATAATAACATCCACTGTATTCCCCGCAAAGAATTTTGCAATTTCATTGCCTTTGCGGATAGCCCGGCCATCGCGTTGGGCAAGGTCGCTGGGTCGCCACGGCGTATCTAAGTGATGAATGGCTATAGCCCTCTTTTGACCGTTAACACCTGTTCCAAGCATGTCAGTGGAGCCGAATAACACACGGATTCTACCCTCGTTGAATGCTTTAATTATTTCTTTCCGTTGCTTTTCATTCTTCACTTCCTGGATAAAGCGAATTTCATAGGCCGGTATGCCATAATCTTCTATCAGCTTGCGTTTGATCTCACTATACACATTCCATCCGCCAGGCTTATAGGTTCCCAGGTCAGAAAAGACAAACTGCGTTCCTTTCTGAGCATTGAACCTTTGATAGTATTTGGCAATATTGGCAGCGCAATGAGATGCTTTGTTATCGGGATGGTCGTCATACTTTGAACTTATCATCCGCATATCCAGTGACATCTTACGGGCATAATCAGTAGCAATCAGCATCTTTGCTTTTTCTTCTGACTCAGATAATTTTGATCTTCCAAGCAGGGTAGCATCACCCGTTTTGGCAAACTCCATCAATTTTTTGATAAACACTTCCTGCTGTGGTGTTGGTGGAATATTGTGCAGTATCTCTTTTTTTTCAGGACGATCAATTCCGATATCTTTTGCGGTTCTGTAGTCTGTTATTTCTGAATAGAACTGCGCCAGTTCAGGTACTTTAATAAAAAAACGGAAGCGCTCTTTCTGTACAATATTGTTGGCTACAGAAAATTCATAATCGGTGGTTTTTCTTGCATAAATAGCCGCCCAGGCGTCAAAACAGTTAATACCCTGTTTTTCCAATGCTTTAGGGCGCAGGTATTTGAACAACAGATAAAGCTCTGTCAGTGAGTTACTGATAGTAGTCCCCGAAAGAAAGGTTGCACCTAAATCTTTACCGGTACGTTCCTGAATAGTGCGGATAGCAAAGAGCAGGTTCATTGCCTTTTGGCTACCCTGCATATTACCGAGCCCGGCAACACGCTCATGGCGGGTATTGAACATCAGGTTTTTAAAACGATGGCTTTCATCAACAAATAAATGGTCTATACCCATCATTTTAAAATCCACTACATCATCCTTGCGGCTTCCAATATCGTGCTCCAGTGTTTTGAGCTTCACTTCAAGGTTTTGCTTTCGGACTATAACACCTTTGAGCATCGCTCTTGAAATCTCTTTACTCTGCTTTTGTAAAGCGGCAAGATTTTCTTCCACACTATCCAGTTCAATTTGCAGTATCTCCTTTTGCAGCTCCGGTGATTGTGGTATCATGCCGAACTGGTCGTGTGTGAGTATCACGCAATCCCAATTGTTGTTTTTAATCTCGCCGAAAATGCGTAGCCGTTTCTTAGGGGTAAAATCCTCTTTACCAGGGTAAAGAATCCTGGCGTGTGGATAGGCGGTTCGGTAAGCCTCGGCAATTTCGTGGACGTTACTTTTCAAACCAATGATCATCGGTTTGTGGGCTAAGCCCAAACGCTTCATTTCCTGTGCTGCCGTACACATCACTAATGTTTTTCCGGCTCCTACTTCGTGATCACAGATAGCGCCGTTGTTCAGCTTGATCATCCATACCGTATCCTTTTGACTCGAATACAGGTCGTCAATGCCCAGGCCTTTCCTGTTCAGTTCGGGAAACTCCTGGTGGCTTCCATTGTACTGCGGACGAACAAAGCAGTTAAACGTATCGTTGTATTTATCGGTAAGTCTTTTTTTAAACTCATCATTCTGGGCGTGCAGCCATTCGGTAAAAGCAGTACGTATCTGATCAATTTTAGTGCCGGCCATCTGTATAGCCTCCATATCCCGCACCTTCATTTCCTGGTCGCCCACCATAATCTTTTTGGTGATATCGGGCGTAGTATTTACCAACGCATGTTTTAACAGCGCAATGCCATCATAAGTACGGCTTTCAGATTTTACAGCATACTTGTCCCATATATGCACATTCTTCCGGTCGCAATTAATGGAAAAATCATCTGTGTTTTCACTGTAGTGAATCCTGACTTCTGTATCGAATAAAGATGAGGCAAACCGGTTGTAAATACCTTGTGGTATCCATCGTTCACCCAGGTTAAAATCCAGTTCTTCAAATTCAATTCTTGTTGGACGGGCTTGTGTTAATGCCTTCAAACTTTCAACTGCTTCCTTATCACCGGGGTTTTCATTTACATAAGTTTGTACAGCCGCTGCTTTTTCTACCACATCTCCGCAAACCCATCGCTCGGAAATTTCATATTCCCTGTCAAGTGGATTATAATAAATCCGGCCATGTAAAGCAGTCTTCAGCTCCTCTGTAGTTATTCCACTGATCCGGGACATAAAATCCAAATCAACTTTACCTGATTTGTTGAGAGACGCCGCTAATGCTTCATCAGGATTACCGGCAGCTATTGTGTTTGTAGAAAAACTTACCGGGCGATGGAAGATATCTGCCTTATGTACAACACCGCCCACCACGCGTTCCATGTAGGGTATCTCATTTCCGACGCTATCTGTTTTTATCAGCTTTATATTGTCAGCGCTGTTCAGGTTGCCATACCGTTTTACAAAGCCGTCATACAGCCTGTTAAGTGTTGCCCGTTCTTCATTATGTTCACTTTGTAGTACTGCTTCTTTGTGGTAAAGATCAAGGTAGCTATCACGCACAGCGATATAGGCTTCCGCTCTGACTTTTTGTGAACCACTCAACTGCAAAGGATGAAACATAGCCTGTTGCTTTTCACTGTCCACTTTTCGCAGGTAACCCACAAAACCATTACCCGTTACAAGACAATCATCCCTGTAATAAGAACAAAAGCTTCCGCTGTAAAGGGAAGGTTCCGGTAAGACTGCGGATTGTGAAACAGATACATTAACTCCATTTCCATTTAGCCCGGAAAACAGGTCGCCTGCTACGCCCTGTGGTTTATTACCATTAAAAGGTTTGCCTTCGCCATTCAACGGTTTGCTATTGACAGGAAGTGGATGTGGTTGCTGATTTACAGCGCTGAATAAATTGGATTGTGCTGTGGCAATGGTCTTTTTTTTAACAGGGGATTGTTTGACGGCAGTGGAGGTAGCGCCTGCTGATGCTGTCTGCTGCGGGCTTGCCAACAAATCAAACAGGCTCAACTGCACATGCCCTGTGGATCTGCTACTGGTGTTTTGAGCAGGTGCATGACCAATCTGCTGCTTAATAGTTATTTGTTCATCGCGGGGGAGTTCCGGCTTTGGCCCGGTGAATATTTTAATTACAGGTTCATCCTTTTTTAATCCCCTGTACAACCCGATGTCTAAGCGTTCAGTCAGGTCTGATAACAACATTTTTTTCATGTCCCTTGCTATACCTTCAACACCTTCCCCGTGTTCATAAATCCAGGCAGGTCGTCCGTACAGATCAGTGTCTTTGTACAGGGAGGTATGAACGATACGGTCCAGGTTTTCAAACAGCACATTATTGGTAGTATCGTCAGCGGTGGTATAGGTTTGGCAAAACCGCTGTTCAATCTCTGAAAGACCCTGCTTTTGGCTGTTTTTTTGAAGTACGATTAAGTCACTACCAACCTGCGTACCCGCATGATCTGTAAAAAGATTATTGGGTAACCGGATGGCAGAAATCAGGTTATTGTCATGCATCAATGCCTTTCGGATGGGCTCGTTCCTTGCGCTGTTGAGCACAGCTTGCGAAGTAATAAAAGCAAGCAAGCCACCATCGCGGAGCATATCGGTTCCCTTCAGGAAAAAATAATTGTGTATGCTTCTTGCCGCCTGTACCCTGGCTGGATATTTACCACGGCAATAAGAAAGATCAAATACCGAAGTATCCCCGAACGGAATATTACTTGTTACCAGATCATAGCTGTTCTTTTCATTTTCCGGGATTTCTTCAAATCCACTTACGCGGGTATTGACATCCGGATAAATGTGTTTTAATATCTTGGCTGTAAGCAAATCTTTTTCATACGCTGAAATCTCACTGGTAGCACCAAAGGTTTTTTTAAAAGATTCAATAAAAGCACCCGAGCCTGCCGATGGTTCCAGCATCCGGTCTATTGCTATGCTTTTTTCTTTTAGTGCCGCTGCAATGGCATTGATGACAGGCGGCGGCGTATAAAAAGCTGTTAGCACAGAACCGCGCATACTATCTACATAGCTGCGGTACTGCTTTTCATCAGTGGAATTTTCCCTTAATAATTGCAGGAGTTCCTGCGTTTTTGCAAACAGCGGGTGATCTGTCTTTCTCCATTCGTTGATGTCAATAGGATTATCGGCAGGGTTTAAAACGAATTTTAAGCCGCCAAAACCACTGTATTGCATCAGCAGCAGGCGCTCGCTGGCAGTAGCATTACGCTTTTCTTTTTCAAGTTTAAAAGCAATACTAAGGGCATCAATATTGCACTGGAGATGCTGCGGTTTACTAAAGCCCATGTTCCTCAATCCAGGTTGCTATGGTTCCGGTTAATTCGGTGTAGAGCAGGTCAAAATCTGTACCGTATGCGAAGTCACCGGTGAGTTCATATTTTGCAAATACCGGTTCGCAAACCGGCAGCATTTTCAAGGCGAAGGGACGAAGTTCCTCATCCATCATAACGGTGTCGAACTCGTTACTTACCGCCTGCATTACGGTATCAAACTTTGAGAAATACAACCCATCAAACAGTACACTGTCGGCAATGGCCTGGCATTGCTCTATCCTGTTCCCTGCTTTAAACGCACTCTCATAAGTTTCGGCGGCGTATTGGGAACGTTGTTGAATGAAGACATTATCATGTGCCAGTTCCGGGAAGCTTGTATTTAGTAATTCCTGTAGTCTTAATGAGAAATAGGAAAGTTCATTTTGCTGTTCCATATAGTTTTATTTAGTCTTTAATTGTTTGAAGATGCACCTTTGATAAATAATAGCTAAGCGTTAATTAAGTGTCGTTTAAAAAACCAAGCATCTTGCTTACCTCCCGGTCTATTTTGGAAAATGCAAACCATTTTTTACCCAGATCTTTTAGCGACGCACCGATATGATAAAGCTCCATCCCGTCAAGCAGTATAAACCTATCGTGGGCGTTAGAGAATCGCTGGATTTTGATATTGGGGTACTGGCTGTTGTAGCGTTGTAAATCCAATTGCAAGTGACTGTCAAAATTTTTGGTGTAAATGGTGGCTGATACCCCGGCGCCACGCTTTCCAAGAAGGGTGAGCACTGTGTCATCCACATAGTTGTCAATAAGTATAATGGACCTTTTGGCCGAACGGATAATATCAGCCACAAAACTGTAAGCATCAAATATCTGACCGTCGTAGAAGATACCCTTATCACTTTGCAGTTTGTCGCTGTCTAATGCCTTAAACAGCTCTTCAAACTTCAGGTCTGCCTCTGATTGTTTGATCTCGATCCTTTCCAGGCGGCAAAAGAGGTTACCGTTTTGGATAATAAAGCGCCGCATTTCCACAAAAGCTTCCATTATCTGCACACTCACTTTTATGGCTGTTTGAGAGTGAAGAACGGCGGAAGCCATCGCAATCCCGGATTCGGTAAAAGCATATGGAAAATATCTGTTACCTCCATGTACTGAACTTGAGGTTCCAAATTGGAACCTCAAGTTTTCTGCCTCCTGCTGAGTTAACTGAAAACAGAATGATTCAGGAAACCTGTTGCTATTGCGCTTTACAGCTTTATTCAGGTTCTTTGTTTCAACCTGGTATAATACTGCCAGGTCGCGATCCAGTATTATTTGCCGGTCCCGCACGGTATAAATAAGACTCCTGATGTCAATTGGGTTGGTTAGCGCCATAGCTTCCGTCATTTTTTATATGATTTTCTCGTTTCAAATTCAAAGTGGGTCGCGCATTCCTCGTTCATCACGATGTATGCATTAAATGTTTTCCCAGCCTTGCTTTTCATTCCTTTCAAAAGCGATGTTCTTCCTTTGCTGACAAGTCTTTCGATGTCTTCCACGCTGATCTGAATCCCGCATACACTGCGAAACTGTATCCAGTTGCATTGTTCATCCGGGCATTTTACAATTTTATCCCTGATAATTAAATGATACTTTTTGCATTTGGGACATAATAACACCGGTAGCTGTTCCATATTTTCAGTAGTATTTAAAAGTTCATGGGTAATGCTGGTCGCATAGGCTTCCATTTCTTTTTGAAAATCGTCAGCATTCACTTCGTTATTTTCAATCTTCTGCAGGGCGATTTCCCATTCGGCAGTCATGGCAACATCCGCGATCTTTTTGTCCTTCATCAGATGGTACACCTGTAGTCCCTTTTCAGTAGGAATGAGCGCCTTTTTTTCCCGTATTATATAGCCACGCTTAAACAGGGTTTCAATAATGGCGGCTCTTGTTGCAGGCATTCCGATGCCAATACCCTGCAATGCTTTTCGCTGGTCTTCACTTTCAATTTCCTTTCCGGCATTTTCCATTGCTGATAGTAATCCGGCTTCGGTATAAAGTACCGGTGGTTTGGTTTTCCTTTCAAGCACCGCAGCATTTTTGATTTTCAGTTCATCACCTGCGTTTAGCTCAGGTAGTTCCACTGCTGCGTCCGTTTCATCGTCTGAAAAATTGCCTCTGATCACCCGCCAGCCAGGTTCCAGTACTTTGCAACCTTTCACCATGAAATCATAGTGTGAGGCCTGTAAGGTTACATCAGTAAACTCCTTAACACAGGGCTGGGATATAGCTTCCAGTAACCGCAAGGCAATCATATCATAGACAGCATTTTCCTTAGCTGATAATGCCGATGGAATTTTACCGGTAATGAGTAACCCGTGATGGTCGGTTACTTTCAGGTCATTGACAATGCGTTTATTGAAACGTCCCCATATTACTTTAGATACAGCATCTTTACATGAAGCGCTGCTTTCCAACGCCCGAACAAGGTTCGGGATTTCAGCCCACATATCTTCGGGGATATACCGGCTACCTGTTCTTGGATAAGTGATGAACTGCTTTTCATACAAGCCCTGGGCAATGTTCAGCGTTTCTTCAGCAGAAAGACCAAGCTTTTTATTGGCCTCTTTCTGTAGTCCGGTAAGATCAAACAATAAAGGTGGTTGTTCTGAAATGTTTTTATTTTCTATGGAAGAAATGGTGGCAATGCCGGCACGTAAAACGGATTTTAAAATCTCATCCGCTTTCTTCTTATCCTCCCATTTATTTTTGGAAATGCTTTTAAAATCTATGAACTCCTTTCGGTGTTCAAGTCCGATTTGCCAGAAGCGCTGAACCGAGAAGTTTTTGTTTTCCAGGCAGCGCTTACAAATCAATGCAAGTGTGGGCGACTGCACTCTTCCGAGCGAATAGATGCCGCTTCCTGCGGCAATGCTCAGCGCCTGCGAAGCGTTGATGCCTACTAACCAGTCAGCGCGGCTCCTGCATTGGGCTGCATGGTAAAGTCCATTAAAATCGCTTCCGGGTTTTAGGTTTTCAAAACCCTGCCTAATAGCTTTCTGCGTTAGTGAACTGATCCATAAACGCTCAAAAGGTTTTTTACATTTTAGATATTCGTAGATGTACCGGAATATCAGCTCACCTTCCCGTCCTGCATCGGTGGCAACAATAATGCTGTCGCATTTTTTTAGGAGTTGCTCTATAATTTTCAGTTGTTTTACTGCGCCACTATCAGCCGTATACCCCTTATCGTTTCTAATCTTGCGAACTGTAAGTATAAAGGGATCGGGAAGTATAGGCAAGTTCTCTCCCCTAAATCCGGTAACTCCATAATCTTCGGGCATTGCCGGTACTATCAAATGACCCAAAGCCCAGGTTACATAATAGCCGCCACCTGCCAGGAACCCATCTTTTTTTTCGGTGGCTCCCAGCAGGGCGGCTATCTCCCTGGCTACACCTGGCTTTTCTGCAATAACTACCTTCATGTCTTAGCGTATTATTTGCTAAATCTTTCTGCCTTTGGATTTGGCAGGTTTCTGCGTTTGTTTCTCCTGCTGTTTTTTGCTATCCGGCTCTTTTTGCCCTGACTTCAGCGGCTCTTTGATATTTTTAGTAGCCTCGTTGGTTTTGCCTTCGGAGTTTACGGCTGTCTGGGTTTTGTGTTCTTCCGTCGGTTTTACTTTTTCACGCAGCTTGTTGGGGTCGCTGAAAGAGAATTCGGTTTTAGCTGTCTCTTTGTTGAACGTCAGGTAACCTTTGTATTCTTTGCCTTCCTTATCTTTTAAATCAGGAACGTAAATAGTCTGTCCGTCCTTAAACCGCTGGTATTGATTATCATCCAACTCTTTACCCCGTATAAATCTCGGAGCATCCTTGCCCTGGTTTTGCTGTACGTTATCAGACAGGTTATTATTGAACAGGAACTCTACATAACGCTTGTCTGCATTGTACTGTACGGTAGCATTAAAAAGGTCTCCTTTTTTGGAGATCATACCTTCAATATAGAGCGGTTTACCTTCCTGCAAGACCTGCTTTTGCTGTTCATCCAGTTTTACACCTTTAATTTCATCAGGGGCTTTTATCTTATCAGTTCGCAGGGCTATCAGTTCATTAGTTAGCCTGTCAACACTGATGATGGATGGTATGGTTTCCCCGGTCTTAGAATTGGTAAGATCAACAACCCGCCCCATGTTGCCTGTTTTTAGCAGGTTGTCTTTGTCTTCCTTTGTAAACGCATGGCCGAAAAATGGAAAATTCAGTTGTGGCTCTTTTCTTATTCCATGTATAGCTACTACCGCCTGACCGTTATCGCCGGATTGCAGTGAGAGCCTTGCATCCATGCGGGTAATAGCTGTACCGAGGTTGAGGCTGATGGGTACCAGTTCATTGGTTTTATAGCCTTTTAGCAAAGGATCGAGCAGGTTCATTTTTTCGAGCCGTTCCTTACTTAATCCAAGATTGGACATCGTTTCCCAGTCTATCTGCTGCGGCGTGTAGCGGTACTCGCCATTCTGCGGTTTTGCCTGTGTTGTTGTTTCCATATTGTTTGTATTTTCTTGTTGACGACCTTTCTGCTGTGACTGCTCCTGTTTTGGTTCTGTTTTTACTTCGTATTTTGACAGAAGTTGTTCACCTTCTTTGGTTGGAGTATCAATATGTTTTTGCATTTCTGTGGCAGTGTCAACGACAATAGATACGGGTATTTTGAAAAATGAAAACCGGGTTGGATCCTTTAATTGTCGCAGAAAATTGGAAAAGAAGTTGGAGAATATATCTCCATGCTTATCCACCCGCATGAACTCACTATTGTTTTTCCCGTTGGGTTCTACTGTTTCCAGCCCGCCGTTTTTGTCAATACCTTTTACGGCCTGGATTTTCTTTTTTTCTTTATCCAGAACAAGAAGTATATCTGTTAACTGATCAGGTGATGACTGCTGCTGTACATTTTGTTCGTTCATCGTTATAATATTTTATTGTTTGCTAAAAATAGAGTGGATGCATACAGATTTTAAGAAATTGTCGCCTGTTGGCATCCCTTGTCATTTTATGGCTTTGGCTGGTTGTACAGGTTTATTGAAACTATCGCGGATAAATTGATGGACATCCGATAGTTTATAATACAGTTTACCGCTAATACTATAGTAGGGCAGCCTTCCTGATGAACGATAGCGCTGAAGGGAGCGGTTACTGATCTTCAGCATCTGGAGCAAATCCTGGTTATCCATCAGCTCTTCACCATCAACAACCTGCAACTTCTTTTGTTCAGTGATAAGATGTTCACTGAGAATATCGAAGCGCTCCATGATCCGCTCCATCCATGCAACAAATTCCATCCGGTCTATATTCATACAATTTGCTTTTGTAGCCGCAATTGAAATGCTGGTCTCTATAACCGGCAATGCGGCCGTATCTGATAGCAAAAAAACAACCTTGATAACCTCCTGTCAAGTCCAACTTTATGCTGTACCCTTTTGTACCCCTCTGGATTTGAATGGCTGAAAGGGAACAAAGGGAGTAGTATGGAAATCCTCCATAGGAGAGCATGTATGTTATCGGAGATATGCTGAATGGCTAAAGGCTGAACGAAATATTAGTATTCCCTAATTTTTTTAATGATTTGCTCCAGGGTTTCTATTGCAATTCTTTTATCTCTTTCTTCTGCAGAATATGATTTGCTTCTCATGCCATCATAAGACAGATGCTCTCTTGCCGGAGTGGACAGATAGGGTACAATTACTTTAAACACTTCGCTCATGGATTTTGCAAGCAGTATCCTTTGCTCATCGGCTGCACGTAATATTAATCCAATCTGATCGGAGGATAACAGACAAATAACCTTGTGCCTTTTTGTTAAAGGCAGGGTATTTTTTTGTAAGTCGTTACCAGACTTTCTGCTGGAAGTAATTGTTGATAAATGTTCTTCCAGGTACAACAACTCCTGGGAGAACCAGTTATTTATGAGGGTTTCAACGCTGTGGAAGTTTTTGTTATAGGCTGTATCCGGGCTTTTGTGCATTTGATTAAATGATTTATACAGAAAAAGCAACCGGCTCTTTTTTTCTTCCGTAGTCTCCCCTTTACAAATCCTCGTTTCAATATATTCAATCAAATAATTAATATATTCTCTACTATTGAAGTTTAGATAAATAAGAACCCTGTCAACCGTTGTATACCCCTGAGCTGCTTTTTGGTTAAAATCTATTTTTTCCAGTTCCGCAATAAGCTTTTTTTTGTAGCTAATATCTTTATAGCTGGTACTGTTCTCGAATTCATTGCTGCCAAGAAATCTTTTTAATTTGCTGGTAACTATTTTAAATGAATCCTTTTGCGGACTATTAATGGATATTTTGCTTTGTAGTCTCTCTAATCTTAAAGAGCATTCTTTTTGGACAAGACGGAAGTATGTTCTTGACACATATTCGTTCCTGCTCAGGTAAGCCGAAAACCGGGTTTCAATAAATGATATTAATTCCTCTAACAGTTGCAATAGTTCTGTAACGATTCTATGTGCATTACTTTTCCCGGGAGAAATATTTTCAAGATTGGAGAACGTCTGGCCCGACAGTATGGTTAGTGTAGTATGATAATTTCTGATCAATAACTCAGCTTCGGCTTTTGATTGAACGCAAAACATCTGTTTCTGAACCAGACTTCGAATCTTTAATGCTTCCTCACCAAGTCGGTCCAGGATGCGTATTTCATCCTGGTCAGAAATTTCATCAGGATAACGATTTTGGGGATTTAGCGTGAAGTTCACTAAAATGTCTAACCACTCTAATGCATATGCTTCGCTGCATTTAACGGGCGAAGTAATCCCTTGAAATCCTTTCTCTGGTTTTTTGTTGCTTAGCATAGGCTCGCAGGTTTACAGGATGTTAATCCTTCAATAACTTAATCTATAAATGAAGTTTATTACTTCGAACAATAAGAGATCAGATAGCTGATAATGCTGAATCAAAATATTGTTCAGGAATCAATTACAGAGGTTGAGGCTGGATATTTTACAGAAGCTTTTCTCATGGTGTTGAGAACAAGCCATATAGTAACGAAGTAAAATCAAAATATAGGTCTGATAATGGATATAGTGCTGTGAATTTCCCGCAGTTCTACCCGAGAGGATATAGATTCGGATTGAGAAATGCCGTTTCAAATACGGCGCAAACACAGAAAAATCTAAATACCAACGAAAAAGTATTTAAGATTTTCTGACCATTAAGTTACACCAATTCTATTTTCGGTTTATACTAAATTGTTTTGCGAAACATTTGCAAAGTATTGCAATCGGGATTATTTGGTAAAAAGAAGATTATAGTCAAACACCTCCAAAATTAATAATAACTATTAGCTGCTTTTTGAACGACCATCGAGACGTTATAATATAAAACAGTTGAGTCAGGCGCAGATGGCAGACAACAGTATCGTTTCCGGTGTGATGATCGGTAAGTATGAACGCGGCGAAGCCGTGCCTTCTATTGATGCCGCTAAAAAAATTGCGGATGCCCTGGAAGTGTCTTTAGATAATTTAGTAGGCGAAGGTTTACTGAACGGCTTTGATAAAAAAACACTCAAGCGATTCCAGGAGTTTGAACACCTCGAAGATGATAAAAAGAAAACACTCTTTGATTTAATTGATACTTACATACGTGATGCTAAAGCAAGAAAATCTTATGCGTAAATACAAAAGCCCGCCCGGGCTTTTGTATTTTACTTTATTTCTTTAGATAAAATATCGTTTGATTTATTTTAACTTCCTTTTTGCTTCTCAACTTTACTACCGTACCATCCAAATTTAAAAAAACTGTATCAACCAATTGTTTATCTATCTTGGGCGTTATCCCCTTTATACTCTCCAATTTAATACTTTTTTTATCAGCATTCAAAACCCACACCCCCTTTGAGTATTTTAAAGCAGGCCCCCCTTCACTATATTCAAATGTGGAGTCTTTATAAATTATCAATTTGCTTGGAGAAAAAAGATGATCTTGTGGTGCCTCCAATTCTTTCCCATATAAACTTGTGAGTATCTTTAATTTATTACTACAAGAATACGACAGTAAAACCACTGCCAAGAAAAGCACCTTTCTTTTTCTAATGTGATACATAATTACTAAAGGTTGTTGATTTCACATCTATATATCGTTTAATACCATCATTACCCAAGTTAGGAATATAAGTTATACCAGATGTCAACTGATGAGCAATATTTATTGTATGTAATGTGGAGTTTTGATTCAATGACATTGAAGGCAATGTCTTATATGCCGAATTCAATCCTCGGATATAACTGTCTGTTATATTAGAAAGCGAACTTACTCCAGTGGATTTCGAATTAATGACAAACTGCCTTCTATACGCATTGATCTCATCAGTCATATCATGTAGAAAACCTCTATCAATTCCTGTAGTTCTATTGAAATCTGTTTCGCCTTTTTCAAATTGGTACGCATGTGTAGCTTCATGTGCGAACCCTGCAATCCCGTAAGATTGCGAAATATTTATATCAATTGCTTTAGTTTGAGTATTATAACTCGTAAAACCGTCTGTGCCCCCAGGAGATGGAGTATATTGACTGTTAATATGATATTCCTGTGTAGAAGCACCTAATCCATGTATATCCGAAACTAATCCTGCCACTTCATTCTGTTGCTCATTAATAGCAGCTACCTTCCCTTCTAATTTTTCTGTACTTTTTCCTTTTGCTTGTCTTTTTTCAATTTTCCTTTCTAAGCGCTCTCTTCTATTAGCCAAGCTTTGATATATATATCCTGCTCTGTCTAATAAGTCATCCTTCATTTTCGTATCACCAGTAAAAAACCTTCCATCAGGATCTATTAATACAATTTTTTCCTTTGTTGGTATTCCCGCTCCCCATCCTTTACACCGCCCCTGCCTGGTGTTGTCACCAGCAGGATAATCAGCATTAGCTACTAAATTTTCCTATATTAGTCGTATGAACCTTCACTGTGCAACTGAATATCCACAGTTCTTTACGGCTTCTATACACAATTGGCTGCCACTACTACTTGAAGATAAATATAAAAATATCATTACAGGAAGCCTTCACTTTCTTGTTCAGCATAAAAGAATTGAGCTGAATACTTTTGTCATTATGAATAACCATGTTCACCTCATTTGGCAACCCCTTCCCGGTCATACCCTCAAATCCATTCAACTGAGCTTTATGAAATTTACTGCACAACAACTAAAGTTTGCCTATAGCAATGATAAGAATTCTTTAATTGAACAGTGCAAGGTAAATAAAGCCGACCGTGAATACCAGGTATGGAAACGAAAACCGCTGAGTATCGAATTGCGTTCTGAATCGGTTTTTGTTCAAAAATTAGAATACATACATTATAATCCTGTTAAGGCCGGGCTTTGCAATTTTCCTGAAGAATATCATTACTCTTCTGCTTTATTTTATGAAAAAGGTATTGACCATTTCAATATGCTTTCTTATTAGTTGACATAAAAGCTCATTCAGCAAGGCGGGATTACACAGGCGGTCTTTGATAAAAGTAAATGCTCGTCTTCTGTTGTTGGTACGCCTCCCGCATCACCTGCCCTGCATACACAACAACGGCGCAGCAGTGGAACACCAACGCGGGCAAAAAAGGAGGCACTCATTTTTTTATGCCTTTGGGTATAAAATTTAAATCGGTAGGGATTCCAGTTGAGTCTAAAATGATCTTATACCCAAAGACCTCATTGGCCACCCTTTTTGTAGAGGGGTACCCTTTTGAAGGAGCTACTAGTTTGAGGAGAATATTATGATCTTTAATGGACACATCTAAAATTACCCTTTTCCCCTTATATATTTCTTTTATTTCCCCATCTTTTTCCACTTCTACAATATCTGGACTTCCACTGGTTATATAGCTGTAGTAATACCACTTAAGGGTAATGTCATTAGTTTGTATTTCTTTTCTTACAAGTTTCGTATTCTTAAAACCACATCCTAAAAAGATACTGATAACAGGAATAATGAGTAATACTTTCATGTAAATATATATTAGGGGTTTTTTCCAAAATAGCCGTAATAAATGCTTGTTCCAGAATAAGTATGCTCTCCATAAAAGGGCCACCCATTATTGTAGCCATTACCGTTATTTTGATGTTGATTGTAAGCGCCAACTGCCGGCATAACTGACATGTAAAAAACGGCAGGTGGTACTATAGCTTGTGTTGCTGTAACTCTGTTTATTGATCGCATATTTTTGCCAAACAAAATATTTCCTAAAGTCCTAGCTGTAGTTATCTTGCCGCCAAATGACACAGCCGTATAATAATCAGGATATTTAGTTTTGATATCAAGAACACCACCATTTTTTGATAGAATGGCCAATAATGCTAAAGATTTTTCGGTAGATTGCAATGAAGCTGCAGTTAGTGCCCACCAAGTAGATAGCATTGATACTTGTCTGCTTCCATTAGGTAAGTTTTTCAAATTGAATGTTAGACCTGTTGCAGGTCCTGAAAAAGTACCATCCTCATCATTAGTTACCATAAAGTCCCATGGATTTTGAGTCTGGCCAATTATTTCTCCTGTTCTATTACCATCTGCCCCTCTTACATAAATATTATTATCATTATCAGCTTTTGCATCTTCCACAGTATAGGAGCCGTCTTTGTTCCTTCTGACGTCAGTACTTGCTATGTCATGAGGCTCAAAATTATCATTTGGTCTGAATTTAGGTTGATCTTTGTCTTTCTCTAAGCCAAATCTCCAAGGATTATGATCGTCATTGTATTCAACTTTATTCTTATCCAAAGGATCTCTGCCTATTGCATTAGCGTTCAACATTCCATTTGGGTCAACGAACTTAATGGGGTTGTTAAACCCATAGTTGTAGGGTGACCACCGTCCCGATAGCTGAGCTAACGGATCCACTACATGCCATCTTCCAATCTGTGGATCATACATCCTCGCCCCATAATCCAACCACTCCAATCCACTACCATCGCTAAACTCCTTCCTTTGCTCTTCCTTGCCGTTGTACTTGTATTTATTCTCAGGACTTCCGAACGCTAATGCCTTGGAGCTTATCCCCGCCATAGTAAGCCCGAATGGATAATAATGCGTTTCCTCCAGTATGGCTCCCCTGGTATGTATCACCTGTAAATTATCAAAGAACACTTCAACCTGGCTTTGGTTGCTGACATAAATATACACATATCCATTTTTAGGTGCAACCTTTTGTTGCAGATGGTGCGATTTAACCTCACCGTTGTTCTCTACAGGATCGAACCCACTGGCTTCACTTTTAAACTGCTCATCAAAAAAGATATAGTTGATAAATGCTCTTGGCTTAGATGAACTCTTGGGTATATTAGCAAGTTGACCGTTAAACAGCGCCGCAATACCATCGGTGGTATTTGTGATTGCATCGAGTTGTATATCAGTAACACCACCATGCGACACAGCAGCAGTACCGCCTGTTGGCCCCCCGAGCAAACCTGCAAGAATGCTGAGTGTTGTAATGTCTTTGTTATTGGTAGTACCATCGTCTACATTAGTGAAATAATAGCTCTTTCCAAAAATATCTATCTTATCGCCTGCCATTACCTTTAAGGTTATGCCCAAACCAGTTACACCCTCAGAGGTAGTGGCTTTGAGCTTATAGAGCTTAGCACTGGTAGCAGTACTAACGCTATAGGGGTTCGGGTTCACCTGTGGATCGGTTTCAAAATCACCTCCATTCTTATTTTTATAGGATTGGGTATTTATTCCGGTTGCTTCTGCATTATCAACCACATTGGTACTGTTGATGGTGTAAAAATCTTTCTCTTTAAATATCGCATTAGGGCTGCTATCTGTATTGATATCTCCTTCCAGTGTGGCTGCAGGGTAAATATCCTGCTTGATTTCCTCGGTAAGCACCATCCGTACATTGCCTAAATGATCTTTGATGAAATAATCATATTCAAAGCCAGATGGGGTTGGGGTAGCGGAAACGCTACTGAATAAGGGTCTTATCCGGCCTTCTTCATGGGCTGCGAGCTGCAGCTTGTCGCTATAACCCTGGGCTGTATTCAAAGTGCCATTGCTGTATACTTTACTTTCGTACACAAAGCCGCCTGTATAATACACAGTGGTGGTGGTAATGTCTGTAGGGTAAGGTGTGCCGTTATAGGTAACCGTGGCGCCGGTTTCTATTGTTTGCTTTTTGATCTTGTTGCCTGTAGCATCATAGGTATAGGTGATGGTACCCTTACCTGTTATAGCAATGGTTTGTGGCAGATTCAGGTAATTGTACGTGATGCTGCTGATATCTTTGTTCAGATCGGCGGTCAGGTTGCCATTTACATCGTAGCTGTAATCATTCGCAGAGCCACTGCTGCCGTCTTTAAAATCCCCCAGCTTATGGTCAGGGGTTATTGCATCCACCACTTTCAGCAGCTTATTGCTGTTACTGTTATAGGTATAAGTCAACTGGTCTATAGGAATGGATGTATTGAGCTTAAGCCCATTCTGCGCCATGGCTTTGATGTTCCCATTAGCATCATAGGTTAAACCGCTTACTGAGAAATCTACATTGGCACTGTTGTCGAATGTAGCGCTCTCTCCCGAGCCTGATGCGTATTGGGTGAACGCTGCTGCCGTAAGGCGGTTGACCGCATCGTAATTGAAATCGTATTTTCTCTTTTCCTGGTCGCCCTCGCTCTTCCAGAGCATACCGGCTATGTTACCGTTGTATACAGGGGCAAACGTACCATAGCTGGCATTTTTGTCATAGCCCAGTTCCATGGCAAAATACTGGTTGGCATTGGCATTACTCATATACGCCTTGTTCACATTCAGCAACCAGCCCCGGATATTGTATTCATACGCCTGTTCCTGCAAGGGTTGACGAGGACTATAATAAGTGTTGGTAGAAGGGTTCTTTTTGCTGCCAACTGTTTTTTTCTTTAGCTGCCCGAGGGCATCGTAGCTGTTGCTTGCAATGGTATTTTCACCTGTGCTGTTTATATTCTTTTTTATATTCAATAACCGGCCCAGGTCATCGTATTCCATTTTGGTGATCACCAGGTAGTTTTGAGGATTGGTACTTTTTTTCTCATGCCGCAGCACGGTTTGCAGCAACTGCCCAGAAAAACTATACTGATTGGTGGTGATGTCTATACCTCCCGTTTGATTATAGTTTTTTGTTTGAATGACCCTGCCCTTATCATCATAGAAGTTTACCGTAAGCAGGCCTGGACCTGTTTTATCCCACATGCCAGTGGGCAGTCCACGGGTTTGGGTAGACTGGGTAAGAGACTGGGGGTAGGGAAAGCTGGAGGAGGCAGGGGGAAAATAGCTATCGTAGCTGTTGTCCTTGCTGCCAAACAATGTGGCTTCGTATAATCCCGTCCAGCTATAGTCATCATAATAGGTTACTGTTAAAATGTCTAACTGGGTCAGATCAATAAATGTGGGAACATGGCTTACATCTTTGCTCTTCACCGTACCCCCTGAATTGATCGCCGGTTCTAATGTAGTTTCAAAATTATCGGCAGTTACACTTTCAAATCCGGGGTTGAATGTTATGCTGGTCACGGCCTTGTATTCCGATATGGAAGTTACACGGCTATTTACCGCAATATCTATTGGTAATCCTGAAGACTCGGCTGAACCATTTTCAGCCGCCTGGTTTACCGCGGTTTGCAGATCGTAGAAAGAGTTGTTGCTGCTATAGAAAGCCGTAACTGCAGGCCTGTTCAATGCATCATAAAGATGCATGAGCCATTTGCCCTGAATCGCCAGGTTAAGGTCTTGTGTAAACACCAGCCTGTCACGGCCGTCATAGATCATGTATGTCTCCCCTGCACCGGGTATTTTTTTGATGATCATGCGGTTGCGTTGATCATATTCATAACGGAAGCACTGCTCCTTTAAGATGTCTCCGTTTAATGCATTGATGTTCCAGCTATTTTCTATTAACAGTTCCACACCCCGGGGCTGTACCACGCAGCGCAGGTTGTTCAGGTCATCATAAATGTAATAAGTGCACAGCCACCCGTCGTGGTTCTTACCCGCGCCATCATCGGCTGCTGCCGTAAGCTGTACTTTCTTTAAGACTACTTTGCCTTCCTTGTCTTTAAACTCAACAACCTGATTGTTCTGCTCGTCAACACTAATGGTTTTATACAGCTCCCCTGCCGGGTAAGCGCCCGGGCTGGTATAAGAACTCAAGCTGCCAAAGGATCCGATGGCAACATTCCATATCCGCACCGCATCAATTGCCGTATTGGCATAGTATTTTGTTTTGATAGATTTACGGTCTGCCTCCTGCATTTGGCCGGTGGTACCCGCCCAACTGTTGCCCGGTGCAAAAACCTCGGTTACGCGGTTCAGTGGTGAAGCCTCAAAGCGGGTCTCTCCATAATAAAAGGTTTCTCCCTGCCCGGCTATGGGTGAGCCGGAACCTCCATAAAATGTAGCCTGCTGGGCAAAGGGATCCAGCTTGAAGCTGCCGTCATTCTTTGTAACACCGGTAGCAGTGGAGGGAGTGGGCAGGTATTTGAAAGGCTCTCTTCCAAAGCCATCGTATTCTGTCATGCTCACCAGGTCAACAGCGTTGGCACCAGATGGTGGGTTGGATGGATCAGTGGCAAAGGAACCCTGCTTTACCACCGTCTGCAGCGGACGACCCAAACCGTCAAAATATTGGGTGGTCTGCTGCACATCCCGCAAAGAACGGTTTATTAAGGTATTGGGGTTTTGTTCAGGCGCCTTTGCATCCCATATACGAATGAAGCTTTTTTGGGTGTTATTATAATTGTCAGGAATGGTACGCGGAAGTTGGGCTATAACCGTATCTATGCAAAATATTACAAGGCATAAGATCAGGGGTAGTATTATTTTTCTGGATGTATGCATATATAAAGTAGTTAGAATAAAGATTAATGAGTGCGGTTTTAATGATCCGGTACCTGCATCGCCAGTATATTGCCCATTACCGATCCGTTTACTGCCATTGAAGGTTTTAGTACGGCGAATAATCTCCCGGTTTCACTAATCACAAATAAGTATCCGCCTCCCTTTATATCGTGGTCAAAATGCCGGTTTTCGTTTTTGTTCGTCACCCACCGGAGCAAAGGATGTTGTGCACTTCCGCTGGATTTTTTGCCAGCGGAAAACCGGGAAACCTGGTAGTTTCCGGATAAGCCCTGCCACCGCATTGTATCAACAGCTTTGGAAGAAGGGGCTAAATCATTTATGGGAATAACAATAACCGCAAGCCTTTCCTGATATTTTCGCTGCAGGTCCTCAAGCTGCACGAGCAGTTGTGAATCGGGGTTGTATGCATCGCACACCGCCACCAAAACCTTTTTGCCCTGAAAGACAACCATGTTAATAGAGCGGCTTGAATCTCTTACCGGAACAGACAACTGGTATAAAGAGCTGGCCTCCTGCCCTAAAAGAAGCGAAGCAGGATACAAGTATAGGAAAACATAAAAAAGGAGTTTCATTGTTTATATCTGTTTTAAGTTTTAATGTATTTAATATGCAGTAACAGTAGTAATGGCAGTATTTAACAGCACATTGGTAGCGCTGAAATCCGTGTCGGGTATTGCCTGCACATAACTGTTGATACTATAGTACTCTGATTCTCCGTTAACTTTCATTGTTACATTGTAGACACCTGTGGGTATTGTGCCCGCCGTAGTGGGTGTGGTTTTTTTCGGAAGCGAAAAAGTGTACAGGATGCCCGTCAGGGTATTGGTCAACTTGAGGGTTATCGTTTTGGGCATCTGGTTGGTGTAAACAATATCCGTCGTCGGAGGTATTGGAGGCAGGCAGGTGCCGTTGGCATTGGCATACAACTGTCCGGCAGACGCTGTTTGTGAGATTGCCTGGGTATTGGCATCCGCCTGTGAAATAAAGGAAGTGTAAATGTTAGGGGCAACCACATAAACCACCGTGGACGGTGTGTTATTTGGAGGACAGTCATTACGGGTATAATTTACATTTTGCGTGGTATTTTGATATACCCCCGCATAGATTGTCATCGCATCAGTAATACTTACATTGATGTAAGTTACAATGCTCCCTGTCTTTACCTGACCGTTCAAACTAAACTTAAGATTATCACCGGACTTGACCTCTATTTCAATATCGTAGGTTCCCCAATATACGTTATTAGTGTAACTGGCACCAGAAGCTATTGTTTTATTAATGAAACCGAAATGAGAACTTACCTCGTTAGCTGTAAAGTTTACATAAAAGGTCTGCTGTCCCTGCTCACCTGAGTTTTTGAGCGTTACAGCTATAGGAATACGCTGGCAGGTTCCATTGGTATTAGCATATGCCTGCCCGTTTGCATCCACATCGTTCTGAGCCAACAGATCAGCAGCTTCCTGGCTTATTGTTGAGTTGTAGCTATTGGCCGCAACAGTATATATTACCGAAGAGCCATTATAACCTGCTCCACAATCACGAGCGAAGCTGCCGCTCTTCTCTTCATTATAGTAATAAGTCAGACAGTCCTCGGGCTGACCTGCATAATTGTAACATAACTTTTTGAGAACATTTTTACTCTGGTCTTTTACAAGTGCAAGCCTGCCAAAACCGTCATATTCATAATAAGTAATACGGTTGCTGGCGTCACACTGGCTGGTCATGCCAATCAAAGGTTCATAGGTGTAGGTGGTCATCTGGGCAGTGACAGGATAAAGGCGGAGCTCATCAATGCTTCCGCTTCCGCTGATAGTGGCGACATTTTGACCGCTGACCTTATGCTCATAATACTTCCAGCCATTTACCGTTCTGCCGCTGATGGGATAACCACTTATAGTTCCTGCAATGCTGAGTGCAGATAAACTTGTTGGTCTCCAGTAAGAAATAATATAAGTTGTTGCACTGTTGACTGATCTGGTAATGTAGCCTGAAGAAATATCATACGCTTTTTTTCCGGTAGGTGCTAATAGCTCCCTAAATGGAGTGCCACTAAAAGTCCAGTTACCTTTGCCATCCGACTCGAACGAGGTATAGGCAATGTCTGATTGGGAGGCGTTGGTTGCTTCAGCAACTAAATATCTTGAGTGATAGTCCCAAATAAATGAATGTGATATGTCATTGACTTTATGTTGTTCGTTGGGATTGCCCGCGTCATCATACGAGTCTATAATCAAATTCGCGTGATACTTACTATCTGGTGAAAAACCTGTAGAACTTCCGGCCGGAGGTAAAATGCCAGTGGATCTGTTGCTAAATTTAAAATTGGTCATTGGAATTTTCCCTGGATTTTCCATATCCATTACTTCATCAATTTGCCCTTTACCTGATTCCTTGTATTTCACAATCTGACCAGATAATATGTACTTTGTTCCATTAGTTTCATTATACTTCACCCTTTCGATAGGAAACTTTAGTAAGTTATTGTTTTTCATATCATCAAGAAAAATAGTCCCCGCAGGAAAGTCTTCCGGATACAATGCCATACTACTCACAGGAACACCATTACTGCCCGTAGTCGTATGCCTTACAAGATATCCACTACCATTATAGTGATAATCGTGTACTACCGTATTTGAAACTCCTCCTGAAAGACTATACGTCGTCTCCTCAACTTGCTTTGGAAGAAACGGATAATAATATTTTTTGAATGATTGTACTATTCCTCCGGTCATGTGCGCTCCTGCAATATGAAAATCGGGGAAATCTGACGAACTGGTAAATAAGTTTGTTTTAGTTTCTTTAATAAGTACCGGGTCGTCATTTTCGTCATATTTAAAATATCTTACGCTTTTCTGAATACCACGCTCAAAGGATTTATCGTTAAAATAAATGCCTACATAACTATTATGTAGATGCTTATTTGTAATGCCATCAAATAATGTTGGATCGAGTTTAATCGTGTTGTAGCTATTTTCATCTGGATTTGAAATATAGTCTGTAAACAGGTAGTTAGTATAACCATTTTCCACCATTTTTTCGGTAACTTCCGAGTACTGTATATAATGTTCATTACCTGAATATGTATTGTTGAAACTAGTACTTCTTATTCTTAAGTGCTTGGTTGTAGCTGTGCCAGGGACAACATTCTCCCAATAAAATAAATATCGAGGCCACTGCAACAAAACACCACTTGAAATATTACCAGCAGGATAATCTTTTTTGTATATAAATTCCCTCACATTACTGACCTTAATTCCATCATATTCTTCTATTCTTGCAATTCTCGCTCCTCCAGTATTGCCTGATACCTCATAAAGATTGGGCAAAAAATTAAAGTCGTTCTTTCGTTCTAATCGCCAATGATATTCATGCGCTTGGTAATCAAACTTTGAATATCCCGAAGTAGGATATGTGATCTGCTCAAGCATTGCTGTCTTGCACTTTGTAGTATCTGGATCGCGCTTATTATCTGTTATGGTCTCGTCACCATTAACACTATAATCGATTTGTGGAATAACCGCCTGATAAGTATTATTACTACCATTCCAAAATCCCCAATGATCGATGGAGCCGGTTAATGGAGAGGGTAGATTAGAAGTATTGTAATAATTAAAAGTAAAAGGTGCTTTTCCAGATTCAGTAAGAGAAGTTAAAAATAGTCTACTCTCAGTTCCGCCTAAATACGCATAATCAAATTGAAATTCTTTTCGCGTATTCAATTTATAGTCCCTAATTGCTATCTTCTTAATACGTAAATTATATTGATTGAAATCATTATTAACATTATCGGGGTCCTGATAAAATTTGTTCTCATTTTGTACATAATCAAATTTTATAGAAGCCCTGTTGTTCACGAGAATTTCTTCAAGATAAATCGTTTTGGTAACTGATTTCGAGGTTGTAACTGAAGCACTACTGCCCGCCACGTACGCGCCACCAGCATAAGCGTACTCATCCGCTCGGGAATTCCTTATGTGGTTAACGTTAAATAAATAGTGAAAACCATCATTGGGCCCATTTTCCTGATGTAAATCTGAATTAAATGGCTTGTATTTATACTCAACAATTTGCCCATTGGGAGCAGTAATTTTCTTTAAATGCCAAGAGTTAATAACGGGATTAAATACTTCATTTGAGGGATATAGATTAAAAGCTACTTCCAAAAAAGAAGTATTACCACCGAAATCGTATTTATATCCGTCATCGGTAATAATAGAAATAGAAGAGTTCTCAACTTCGCTTGTAGCGATGTCCCGCATCAATTGAATTCCGACTCCGGAAAGGTCAATCTTGAAGGGTTTATTGCCAATTGTTCGAACTTCTCCATTGTTTTCTATATAAAATTTGCCACTTAAACCGGGAACATTAAAACTAAAAAGATCTGGTTCAGCTTCACATGT
This sequence comes from uncultured Sphingobacteriales bacterium, assembly GCA_937871285.1. Classification (GTDB taxonomy): domain Bacteria; phylum Bacteroidota; class Bacteroidia; order Chitinophagales; family Chitinophagaceae; genus Agriterribacter. Next base: position 44,716 of record CALMQS010000028.1, read on the forward strand.
GCCAATATTCCAATATAAATTTTGGGAAACACTTCCTGCAGACAAATTAAATATGTTTGACTTACTAGTTGTTTTTATTGCTAAATTGTTCTTAATTCCATACAACAATCCATTAAGCTGATAATACCCACCGATATCTTGAAAATTATATGAATCATCAGGAACACCATTAACAACTCTCGTAATAGCTCCTCCTGCGTTTAATGACCACCCAAGCCCCACAATACCTTCTCTTTGATTTGGCATAAAACCAGGTGAATTGTATGCAATGTAGACGGGGATATTAAAATTATTATCATTATATGAATATATGGGAATATCAACCCAAATCTGTCCGGTAGATAAGCTTACCTTGTGCCCTCCGTATTTTGTAAAACTAAATGCCTGAGGAGACATAAGATTTCCACCAAAATTGAAATCTTGCTTCTGCAAGACTTCGTGTCCTGTCTGGTTATATCCTTTGGTTAGACTGAAGAACATACAGATCCACAGCAACCTTTTTCCACTGTGAAAAAATGTATTCATGAAGATTTTTGATTGTTTTTTTTTGATAAAAAATATCATCTCTTTTTAATTTATTTCTTTTTACATTGCATTCAATGCACCGCAATACCTTATTGAATTTAATTTTTTTAAAATCCGGCTAATGCTCTCTGATATAACACTGCTTTTGCTATTTTCTCAGCTGCCTGATCTCCATTTCCAGTTTGGCCTGCCTTTCAATCATTGATTCATTCTCCTTTTTCAGATCAATAACATATAAAGTCAGCTCTTCAATTTTCTTAAGTAATAAAGCCTGGTTTTCACCCAGGTCCAGACCATTCTGTTCTACTTCGGTGGCAGAGGGGATATCCGGCAGATGCTGGTGCTCCTTTATAAATTGTTCAACTTCGGCTAATGAGGGCAGCCTGTATTTCTGATCAAACACGTAGTCCGGCCAAGCCGACTGATCCACTTTGATTTTTCTTGTGCGTATACCCGTTTCTACGAATAACCGGTAGCCGGGATCTGAGGTGTTAAGTGTTCCTATCCCTACTTTCCCCTCTCCACGAAAAATAGCCACATCTATGGCATCCACCCCTCCGTTATAGCTTTGGATCCTGACATCACCTCTCACATCGCGGTTCAAATAAATTACTCCTCCTTCCTTTGCATTGATTACTATATGCCCTGCATTGTTTCGTATTCCAGCCTGTGTAGGATCAAACGTGGCGGCTTCATTAAGATAAAAGCGATGAATGCCTGTAAGCATCACAACATTTCCCAGTATATCTAATTTTTTGGATGGGGCATTGGTACCTATCCCAATGTTACCGTTATTGAGGATGCTGAGATAATTAGCAGCGGATTTTTTTATGTTAAGATAGAAGCTGGTGCCAACATCCAGATCTGTATTTTCTGTGAGCGTCCCCCCAAATTTTGCCTGGTTACCGGATTGCGTTAACCCGTTTGCAACCGTAGTTATTTGAGCAACTGAAAATTTAACTGCACCTGTTAACAACAGGCATATCATGACTTGTTTTATAAAAGGTTTCATAAGAAGCAAAAATTGGTTTAATAAATCCATTGTTTTTGTATGATTGAAAAAAGAGCTATTATAAGTCAGACTAAATCACCCCTGTTGCTGTCACCGATTTTTTTCTTTACTTTTCTTTTTCAAGCCGTTCTACTTTTTTGTTCAACTCGATAATGTAAAGAGTTAGCTCCTCAATTTTTTTAAGCAATAACGCCTGGTTATCACCCAAATCCAAGCCGTTTTCTTCTACTTCAACGGCGGAAGGAATGTCGGGCAGATGTCCGTTGGATTTAATAAAGTCTTCAACTTCCCACAGGCCGGGCAACCTGTATTGAGGAGAGAAAACATAATCAGGCCAGCCGGATGCTATTACTTTTATTTTTTGAGAAAAAATATTGCCATTCACCGCAAGCTTAGCCTGCGGACTTGATGTACCAATGCCCACATTACCACTGGTCGCATCTATTTTCATCACTTCCCTTTCGCCAGATGAAGAATTTGTTACCCAGCTAAAATAGCCACCCCAGTTATCCAATTTGGTTTTCAGATATCCGGCTCCACCGCTTGCTCCGGCTATTATTTGGGCATTTGAATAATTATTATCAGTAGGAAATCCTGAAATATCAATGATGAAGGAAGAACCGGAGGCAGATGAAGAAAACCTTCCATTACCCGTTACTTCCAATTTAGCTCTCGGCGTTGTTGTTCCAATACCCACATTGCCGGAAGAAGGAAAAGTATTCGTTTGTGCTGATACTCCAGCTGATATACAGAAAATAACAGAAAGCAGGATTATATTTCTGATAGATTGGCGTTGTAAAACTTTCATGTTTTTACTATTTAAAATTTAATCATTTGGTTGTTAAAAATTATATCCCACTCTCCACACAAAAGCCGGTGTAGGCGGTATATGTTGTTTGTGTAAAAAATCATACTGCACCTGCATGGATCCCACTATCTTCTTGCCCTTCTTCAATGGAGAGCTCATACTGTACTTTTTGCTGATGCCTGCCAATGCGCTTTTGTTCCAGTTGCTATAATTTTTAAATACCGCCAGACTTTCTACCGTTCGGTTGTAGTTCATCTCAGCGCCAGAGGTTAACCACAGGCTGCTGATTAATTTACTGTTGCTGCCAAACAGGTTGGGCACCTTCCATTCTACAAAGGCACGCATGCCAGCACCCTGCCCGGTGATTTTGATATGTTTCCAGCTTTGGCCCCAACCCATTTTCCCAGCCAGTCCAATTCCAATATTTGTTTTGTCATTTGCCTTGTAGGCGGCTGTTACCGCTATATCGGTAGTGGTAGGCCAGTAGTTATTGGAGCGCTGTGTCTGAAAATTGGTTCCAAGTTGAATTCGTTTCCAGAGAGACTTTGTTTTATTGGAGTTCGGTGTAAAGTGCTCCGGCATTACCATATCGCTGCTGCCGCTGCTACCATTGCCCAACTGGTTAAGCTTGTCTTTTATTTTTGACAACTCACCCTGCGCCTGTTGCATCTGCTGTTGCAGGTATTGGTCGGGGTTAGCATTAGCTCCACTAGTTGCAGGTATTCCTACCCGTTGCTGCAATACCTGCTGTACATTCGCCCTTGTTTGCAATCCTGCTAATGCCTGTGGTGTGCCGTAGTTTTCCGGCGTGGGGAAAAGTTGAGCCAGCATGGAATATTTTTGCATAAACTTTTTAAAAGCTGGCAAAGTTTGAAGCGTAGCCAATACTTTTTTAAACAGTTTATCAGGATCATTCAAAGTTTCTTTATATTCCTGTACCTGTCTGCCGTAGTAGTATACGTCCTGCTGGTATTTGCCGAGATGTTTGGTAATGCTTTTAGGCAGGTTGGTATAGCTGCTCAACAGTGTTTTGAGTTGCTCCTGGCGTTGCTGCACATAGTGTTTTATCTCATCTGCCTGCTGCAATTTGTTTTGCAGTTGCTTTACCTGCTGCAGGGAACTGCCGAGCTTTTGCTGAATATCTTTTGATTTGGAGACAATGTTCTTTGCATCTTTTAAAAAGCCAAGAGAACCTTGCAGGGAGTCTAAGTAAGGAAGGTATTGACCGCTAAAGGCTTTATCCATTTTGCCGTTGGTGGCAGCCAGCTTTTGGGAGAGCTGCTCGTAGGTTTTTTTAGTATCGCCAAACAGCTCAGCCGGTTTTGCTGAATCTAATTTTGCCAGTTTCCTGCGGATCTTTTCTTCCTGTTTGGATAAGCTGTTTAAATATTTTTCGGACTGGCGGGTGAGTTGTTTATCTAAGCCGCTGATTTTTTTATCAACACTGCTGAGGTATTTACCTGGTATTTGAACAAGGCTGTCGGAACCAACATGCTGTGCGTGTACACTAATGATTAGCATAACCAATATGAAGGTTAAGATAGATTTCATTGCAGCCAGGGTTGTTAGGGTTGTACATAATTGTACTGCACAAACATCGCCGAAAACCCGACATAACAAAATAACATCCGTCAATATTCAATCTATTTTCCGGAATGGAAAAGTTGAATCTATTGATAATTAATGCGTTTAATTTTTTGCTACCGTTTAAAAACATTAAAAAAACGTTGTTTTAACGGTAGCGGGTACCCGTTGTTTAACAATAAAAAAATACCGTTTAAAAACGGTATAAAAAACGTTGTTTTGTTTTTGGTGATTTCAAAATACAAACCTATGCACCCAACAACTAACGCCAATGATTAACGAATTCAAACCTACCGCTCATTTTCCGAAACCTCGGTTTTCCTTACCGGCATTCAGATAAAACCGAAAAAAGGATCCTTGAGTTTGCATGCTTCATAGGTATTATTAAAATAGCCAGGAGGATTGTTACACGCGAAATCATGGGTGAAGAAGGAGGGAAAAGCCAGGTTGGGACAGAATTAAACTACCAATCTTGCTCTCCGCCTAATATCAGCGATAATATCTTTACCGTTTTTGCACCCGACATCGGACACCGAAAAAATATTTATGATTGCATCCAACTACCTGTCACAGTACCACTGGCATTTCTGTATTTTGCTTTTACGGTATTGTTTGGTGTCCGTCTGTAACATGAGTCAAGATGGTCTGGAATCTATACTTTTTGCATAATCTGCTGGTTAATGCAGAAACAAAAGCCTTGGATAAATGGGTTTGTCTTTTCACCGGAGAAGCAAATAATTTAATCCGGGCAATTAGTGAAGCGATTGCAGGTGAGGAAATATAAAGCACTTTTTATATATTGGATTTTAATCCAGGTTTGCAGCAGTCAATCCTTCCGGAATGGCATCCTGGCTCTTATTTGTATTCCCTAAGGTTAAAAATGCCCTTTGAATATTTGAATAAAAATCATAAAACAGCTAAATAAAATTTTTAAAGCCGGCATTATAAAACTAACTTGCCTAACTTTCCCAAGGGTTTAGGGTTGAAACTAATAAGGGGTCTGTTTTTACGGTGCCCCTTTTCTTTTGGCGATTTTCGCAATATGATCGCTACAGAAAACATTATAGACAGAGAGTGATATTGTAAAGATGTAAATCTGTCGACCGGCTTCAAAACAAAAGATGGATTTATAACAATTTTGAAGCTGCATGTAGAATCGCACTTGAAGATATAGCGCGGCCACAATTCACTGAATGCATTAGAGGGGTATTACTATAACCATGTACTACTAAAAGAAACTTTAAATGAAAAAATTTGACATCATACCTGGTAAGGATCCGGAATCTGGGCTAATAGATGTTATGCATATTGAATCGCCGCATTGTCACATACTTATTAGTGACCTAAACATAAATGATGCGCATAAGGGTGATACCGAATGTCCAGTAAAAATTTATGATTTTGTAGATGCTGAAAATGATGGGCATTACTATTGGGTGGAGATCATGATCCTTGAGATGTTTGAAAGCGGGGATTACAATCAGGTAATGGAGGACTGCTGGAAATGGTGGGTAGCGATGCAGATTAAAAAGCGAAATACGGGAAACTTTTCAGAAGATTAAAGCATACATTACAACTTACTCCCGCTCTAAATCTCCACTCATATAATACAGCATATTCTGTATATGAAAATTTGGTTGAATAACTTATCCTTTTTTTCATGATACCTGGCAGTAATGAACTTCACAATCATGGGTGTTATGATTTTACCTTTGCTTCATTACAACAACGATGGAGAAGCCAGGTTTAAATTACAAATTTTTATTGTTTACACATACCCGGTATTCTTTGTAAATCTTTTTACCCAGGTTGGAAAAGCGACAACTGAATTTTTTGAAGCAGGTTTTAGAAAAATAAAAGTTTATTTATTATCTTGTCAACGGTGTTTTTCATAGGTTAGCAAAAGCCCCGGGCATTCTTGTCCGGGGCTTATAGTTAAATTGACAAGGTTATAACGGCTTATCCGGCATAAAATCTTTTGGGGAACATTTAAACAATTTGGCTAATTCATTTATGTGCTGAGCGTTGTATTTTGCTCTCTGGAAAGGGCTTTCAACATGACTTATGAAACCGGGAGAGACATTTAAATGTATAGCAACATCATCCTGCTGCAAATCATCTTTTTGCCTTCTGTGTTTGACCTGCTCTATAATATAAAGGTCAATTTTTGACTTAATAATCTTCCTTGCCATTTGATATGTGCAAGGACGTAAAAGAAATTACTTATCTTCAATACACTGGTATAGGGAAATATCTTATATTGCAGTTAGAAATTTGCGAATCCTTCATAAGGAAACTTATCTGAAGCTTTCGCTTTAAGTCTCGACTTGGAAACCTCGGAAATTTTCATTGAACACGAGATGATAAGCAAGGGCTCACGTTCAGGCGTGGGCTCCCTTATTGTGTTCAAGGGCTCTCCGAGGGCCTCCAAGCCAATTTGTGGAGTTCCATGCCATTTTTTTGCCTGCTGCTCCACTGCAAGATTTTTTAATAATGATTAAAATGAGCTGCAGGTGCGCCATTCAGCGTTATACCATCCCGATGAGTATGCTATCGCCTTTCAAAATGGCGATGAAAGGGCGCTCTCCTTCTTTTTCAAGGAACTTCATCCTGCACTTACCCATTATGCCAATCAATGGGTAAACAATCTGCCACTTTCCCAGGATATAGCTTCGGAAGCATTTGTAAAAACCTGGCAAAAACATTTTAAATTCAATAGTTTCGATGGAATAAAGGCGTATTTATACACCATAGTGCGCAGAGATAGTTTCAGAGCCGTTCAAAAGCAAAAGCGCTATCTTCAGCTTGACCCTGCTTCCGCATACGATACACCGGAGAGCGATACCCCTTTCAGTTTCCTGGTTCGGGCAGAGACCTGCCGGCTATTGTATTCCGCGTTACAAAAACTTTCTCCGGGTAATAAAAGAGTAATTGCGATGTATTACTTAGAGGGGAAAACCACAGGCCAAATTGCACGGGAACTGAATCTTCATCCTCATACTGTGCAAACCCAAAAACTCAGGGGTATCAAAGCCCTTCAAAAAATTATGCGCCCCGGCTTTTTGGGGGTTTTATGCCTGTTGGGAAAAATTTTCTTTTCAACTTTGTAGGGTATTTCTCCACCTGCATACTTTCTTATAAGAAGCATGCGCTAATTTAATGGTATGAATAATAATCCATACAGCCAAATGGATAAGGAAGCTTATCGCGTGGCCTACCTTATCGCCGGATATATCCGCAACACACTCACCCGTGCAGAGCATCAGGAGCTGGATGATTGGGTGAATGCGAGTGATAAAAACATGAAATTATTTGAAGACCTTACCGATGAAAGAAATATTGAAGCAAACCTGAGCATGATGGAGAAAATACAGTCTGAGCAAATATTTCAGAACTTACAACAAGAGGGTAGATTTGAAAAACCAAAACAGAGGAGGAAGATCAGTTTGGTATGGATGTCTGCAGCCGCAACGGCAATATTATTATTGTGTGTGTTTTTTATATGGCGTTTAACCAATACATCTTCCTCCCAAAATACAAAGCAGCAATCGGTTAAAAGCGATTTACTGCAACCCGGCGGCAATAAGGCTACGCTTACTTTACCAGATGGCTCGGTTATTGACCTTGCCAATGCACAAAACGGAGTTCTTTCAAATAGTGAAGCTTTAAACATTTCAAAAAAAAATGGCAATAATTTGGTGTATCAGAAGAGTGCGGCGCATAGTAGTACAATAGGTATGCATACACTGTCTATTCCTGCCGGCGGACAGTTCCTGTTAACGCTGGATGATAACAGCAAAGTATGGATGAATGCCCAAAGTGTTTTACGCTATCCGGCAGTCTTTTCTGGCAAAGAGCGTAAGGTAGAGCTATCGGGTGAAGCATATTTTGAAGTATCGCCTAACGCGAAAGCACCCTTTATAGTTGTTCTCGGTAACGATGATACCGTGTCTGTTTTAGGCACCCATTTTAACGTGAAGGCATACCCTGAAGAGGATAGGAAAGCTGTAACACTGGTGGAAGGCAAGGTGCTTGTACAAAACTATGGTAATGAAAAAGTGTTGACACCTGGAATGCAGGCATTGATCCACGGAAATGAAATGACCACCATTGCTAACGTTGATATAGAAGAAATCACCGGCTGGAAGAATGGGTTATTTGTATTTCATGACGCGCCGATTGAAAGAATAATGAGTCAGGTAGCCCGATGGTATAACGCAAAAATTGTTTACGAGGGTTCCATTAAACATCAGTTCAATGCCACCATAAAAAGATCTGAACCATTGGAAAAACTGCTTCACCTTTTGCAATTAAACGGATACGTAAAATTTAAAACCGAAAATAATATCATCTATGTATCGCCCTGACGGATAAAAATAGGAGAGGGGACCAAACAAAAAACCGGAAGTGTTAGAGCACCTCCGGCGAATGTTTGGGTCAACCCAAAATAACACCTTGCGCAAACAAACTGTATTTAAAAACCCAAACATGGCAAAAGTATGCAAATACGCATTTCCCTCAGGAAGTATTTAACCCTACTGACTATGAGGCTCTTACTTCTGTTAACGCTGCTGGGCTGCCTCCAGGCTACCGCCCGTGGTTACGGTCAAACCGTTACTCTTGAACTTCGCAATGAGCCCCTGGAAAAAGCCCTGAAAGAAATAAAAAGGCAAACCGGCTATTCATTTATCTATACAAGAGTGCAGATAAAGCATGCACTTCCGGTTACCCTACAGTTAAAAGACGCAACTGTTGAAGAAGCCCTGGATTATTGTTTTGTGAACCAGCCATTGTCTTACACTATTGAAGACAAATATGTAGTTGTGCTCGATAAACCCGACAGAGAAGAAACAAAACCCGATCAAACAATAGATGTTTCCGGTAAAGTTGTTGACGAAAATGGCAATGCATTGCTTAGGATAACAGTAACTGCTGTCAAATCTAAGAAATCCACTTTTACCAATGAAAAGGGAGAATTCACATTAAAAGCTGTTTTGGAAAACGACATTCTTGAATTTACTTCTGTGGGTTACGGAAAGGTAGAAATTGCAATTGGCAAAAAGGCGTTTTATAATATAACAATGAAGTTGGTAGTGGGCGTGTTAGACGAAACGGTGATAATGGCTTATGGTAAAACAACGCGGCGCCTGAATACAGGAAATATTGGGAAAGTAAATAGTAAGGAAATATCGCAGCAACCCGTCCTGGATCCTCTTGCGGCATTGCATGGAAAAGTGCCGGGGTTGGTAGTTACTCAGTCAAGTGGAATGCCGGGAGGAAGTATAAAAATCCAGGTGCGGGGGCAGAATTCCCTTAACCAGGGCTCCGAACCCCTGATCATAGTAGATGGCGTACCACTTGCTGCGAATAATCAACCCATCAATATCCAATATTCAATTCTTACTACCAGTAGCGGTACATCAGGACTTAGTCCTATTGCCAATATCAACCCATTGGATATAGAAAGCATAGAAATACTAAAAGACGCCGATGCAACCGCGATATATGGCAGCAGGGGCGCCAACGGCGTTGTATTAATAACAACAAAAAAGGGAACTGTAGGAAAGATGAGAGTGTTTGCGAATTTTTACACGGGATGGAGCAAAGTTCCAAAATTGCCTGAAATGCTGAATACTGCTGAATATATTGAAATGCGCAGAGAAGCTCTTGCGAATGATGGTTTTACAGAATCAACTGATCCGTCATCGCAAGGCTATGCCCCAGATCTGCTTATATGGGATACTACAAGGAATAATAATTTCAGTAAGGCTATGCTCGGCAATACCTCCCGTACATATAATGGGCAGGTCGGGCTTTCCGGCGGCAATGAAAATATCCAGCTTTTTTTAAGTGCCGGCTATAATAAAGAAGGCACTGTATTTCCCGGGAATATGGGTACAAACAAAATATCTTTCACTAATAATATCAGCTATTCTACCAACGATAATAAGTTCTCTGTCAGGTTGGCCTCCGGCTTTTCAAGTGCAAAGAACAATCTTATCAATGCATCAATTTCATCTTTTCTTTCCATCCCCCCTAACGCACCTCAGCTTTACACTGCTGATGGAAAATTGAACTGGGAAGAAGGAGGGTATTATTTTGATAACCCTGCTGCATACCTGCACTTCAAATATGCCTCCGTAACAGATAATCTTCTCAGCAACCTCCAGGTAGAATACAGGATTGTAAAAGGTTTATCTATTCGCAGCAGTTTTGGCTATAATTTGATGCAGGTATCAGAAAAGTCTACCGTCCCCATTTCAGCACAAATACCAATTTATAACCCTACAGGCAGCCTGAGCGTTTCTGACAACGTTTACAAAAGCTGGATAATTGAGCCACATGCGGAATATGAAAGGTTGGTGGGAAAAGGAAGATTGGATATTCTTATCGGATCCACCTTTTCACAAAACAAGCAAAATGCGCTCTCGGTTGATGCACAAGGATATAAAAGCGACAACCTGTTAAATTCGCTCAGCGCCGCTACTTTAACCTATACTAATAATATTTTCTCCGATTATAAATATGCGGCATTGTTCGGCAGGATAAACTATAATTGGAATCAGAAATACATACTGAACCTGACTGGCAGAAGAGATGGCTCCAGCAGATTTGGACCAGGTAAGCGCTTTGCAAATTTTGGTGCCGTTGGGTTAGCGTGGTTCTTTCAGGAAGAAAAATTCATGCAAAAATTATTGCCTTTTATCAGCTATGGCAAAATACGTACAAGCTATGGGTTAACCGGAAATGACCAGATCGGGAATTATCGGTATTTAGATGCATGGACAATTAACTATTATACCTACCAGGGCGCATCTACCCTTTACCCGTCAGCTTTATTTAATCCTCTTTATAGTTGGGAAATAAATAGGAAATTTGAAGCTGCATTGGAGCTTGGTTTCCTTAAAGATCGTATTTATCTTTCTTCCGTCTACTTTAATAACAGAAGCGGCAATCAACTGGTTGAATATGGTCTCGCCTTCCAAACTGGTTTTGGCACTATTATAAGCAATTTTCCTGCACTTGTGCAGAATGACGGCTTTGAGTTTCAACTTACAGCAATACCCATTCAATCAAAAAAATTCAACTGGTCAGTTTCAGCCAATATCAGTATCCCTTCCAACAAATTAGTTCGATTCAATGGGTTAAGCTCATCCGGATACTCGACTACTTACGTTGAAGGGAAATCGTTAAATGTAATATACAAGCTCAATTCGTTGCGCACCAACCCTGCAACAGGAGTTTTTGAGTTTGAAGATATTGATAAGGATAATATTGTTTCAATTCCGAAAGACTTTATCGTTAAAGGAAATACTGACCCCAGCTATTACGGCGGTATCAGGAATACGCTTACATTCAAAAAAATTGAGCTGGATTTTTTTGTTGACTTTAAAAAGCAGACAGGCCTAAATTACCTGTATTCAATCTACAGCAATTTCCCTATTCCAGGCTTCCCCATAAACCAACCTAAATATGTGCTTGACCGCTGGCAAAAGCCGGGTGATGTAACAGTAATTCAAAAATTCACGACGATCACATATAATGAAGTGTATGCAGCTAAGGAGCTGCTCAGATATTCAAACGGGGTTTACAGCGATGCTTCATTTATAAGGTTAAAAACGGCGTCTGTCGCATGGCAGTTGCCAGCAATCATATTTAAGGTTATAAAAACCTACAATTCAAAAATTTTCGTATCAGCGCAAAACCTTTTCACTATTTCCGGGTATAGGGGGACTGATCCCGAAACACAGAATTACTATGCTTTGCCCACACTACGAACAATAGCAGTGGGCATTAATTTGAAATTTTAAGCCAAGCCAAAATGAAGTATATTAAACACATTATGCCATTACTATTCCTTTTACTTACAACATCTTCCTGCAGGAAATTTATTGAAGTAGAACCGCCTATTGACAAGCTAAGCGCCGAGGTTGTTTTTACAGATGTGGAAACTGCAACATCAGCAGTTACAGGAATATATACAAATATGCTGGTAACACTCCCTGTTATATCCTCCGGCGGAGTAACTGTATATACAGGATTAACTTCTGATGAGCTGTATAGTTCAAATACAACAAGCACAACCTTGGCTGAATTTGCAAGCAACGCAATATCTCCGGGCAATTCGGTACTTAAAAATGATTTTTGGCAGAAAGGATTTAACCTTATCTATCACGCCAACGCCTGCACCGAGGGGCTTGAGAATAACACATATCTGCCGGTACAGGTCAGGGATCAGTTGCTTGGCGAAGTATATTTATGCAGGGCGTTTATTTATTATTATTTCGTCAACTTGTTTGGTGATGTCCCGTTATTGCTAAAAACAGATTACCAGGAGAATCAGAAAGCGGCAAGAACAGCAACTACCACCGTGTACGGACAAATTATTACTGACCTAAAAAATGCACAGGCACTTTTAGGTACTTCATATCCTACAAATGAACGGGTGCGTCCCAACAAATGGGCAGCCACTGCCTTATTAGCAAAAGTGTATTTAATATTAGGTCAATGGACATTAGCAGAGCAGGAATCATCTTCTATCATCAACAGCGGGGATTATTCCCTTGAGCCTGACCCCAATAATGTTTTCCTGGCTACAAGTAATGAAGCCATCTGGCAAATTATGCCTACAAGAGGGTATAATACTACCGAGGGACTCACTTTTATTCCGGCAAACTGGTCTTCTGGTCCTCCTAATTTCCCTTTAACAGATTATTTGATCAGCTCATTTGAAACTGATGATTTGAGAAAAAGCAGTTGGGTGTCATCGAAAACCGTGCAGGGGCAAACCTATTACTATCCACACAAATATAAGATTGGTGCATATGGTCAGCCGGTAACAGAATACTATATGGTTTTCCGTTTGGCAGAGCAATACCTTATCAGGTCAGAATCTCTTACATGGCAGCAGAAAATTGATAAGGCAAAGAATGATCTGGATATTATAAGAAAACGTGCCGGCTTGCCTGACACGCCGGCAAGTACAACCGAAGAACTGCTTGCAGCCATGGCTCACGAAAGACGGATTGAACTTTTTGCTGAATGGGGAAATCGGTGGATTGATTTAAAGCGCACAAAAAAATCTGCCGATGTGCTGTCGCCAATTAAAGCAGGATGGCAGCCAACGGACACACTATTTCCTATTCCTTTGGAAGAAATCCAGCGCAACCCCTCCTTAGCTCAAAATCCGGGCTATTAAACTATCTCTAACACATTAAACACATTTACAATGAAGTTTTCGAAGTTCCAGGTAGACAAACATGTACTTACGGTAGTTGTTTGGCTTTTATCAATCTCAACAACCACAGCGCAAGGCTTACAGATTGGCGACCCTATCATTAGTGTTGAAGTAAAGCCCATCCTTAACTATACAGCAGATAGTGCTCGCCTAACTGACTTTGTAGGCAGCAAGGCACTACTGATAGATTTTTGGTTTACTGCATGCGCTTCCTGTATTGAGAGTTTTCCAAAGCTTGATTCGATACAGAAAGAGTTTAAAGATGACCTGAATATTCTGCTGGTCACATTTGAAACTAAAGAAAAAACACTTCGTACATTCAATACCATAAATAGAATAAAGCATGTAAAACTACCTTCGGTAGTAGCAGACACTTTACTGCACCTGATCTTTCCGCATGCATCTGCTCCACACGAAATATGGATCGGTAAAGACGGTAAAATCAAAGCCATTACAGATCATACTTCCATTAACCGGGAAAATATAAGATCACTGATAGCCAGTGAAAAGCTTAACCTGCCATTAAAAAAGGATAATATGGAATACTCACTTTTTGACCCACTTATAAAAAACATTGACCTGAATAAAATGTTTAAGTACAATATCATATCCTCGCATCAACCCGGATTGCCTGCTTCAAACGGTATGTATATACATCCTGACAATGGATTTTTAAGAGCACAAGCTACAAATGTTCATTTTCAGAACTTATACGTTATGGCTTATGGTCAGTGGGGCAAAGGTTTTAATTATAGCAGATTAATCATTGAAAAAACCGCTTTAGAGCGCCTGAAAGAAACTAAAAATCAACAAAATGCATTTTGCTATGATAGCTGGTGGCGTGATACTACGAGAGCCAAAGCGTGTTCAGAAATGCAAGATGAGCTGGATCGCTTTTTCAACCTTACAAGCTATTCGGAAAAGAGGAAAGTTCCCTGTATTGTTCTCAGGCAAATAAGCACTAAAAAAAGATTTATATCTACTGCACCTGCGGGGAGGGAAGAAACCTATTATGAAAAGGATACCCTCTTTTTAGAAAATGTATACTTAAAATACCCTGTTGAAACTGTATTGAATTTTGGCAGATACCCCTGGTCACCATTCCAATTTTTTGATGAAACTGGGTACGAAGAAAGGGTAAGCATCCGTTTGCCCAAAAAATTTGAAAGTATTACCCAGGTCAATCGCTTTCTTCAAGATTTTGACCTTGAAGTAATAATGGAGGAAAGATGGCTGGACGTTGTTATTATAAAAGATAATGAAAAACCATAAACTGCCTGCCACGAATTATAAATGCCTATTCTGACAACAGCTTTTTTCTCATGTATTACTAAAAAAAAGAGGCTACTTCATTCCTGAAGTTGGCCTCTTTTTGTGGTAACAGTCGAAGGTTAAGGTTTCAGAATGTCTGGCAAGCGAGTTCCTGCAGGTTTATTTTGCGCAGTTTTTTGTGTCCAAACCTGTGCGCAGAAGACTTGATCAGAACCTGGGCAGTTATCATTCTTTAACGTCATTACATCAGGAGCACTGTCTATATAGATGCCTGTTGAAGTGAAGGCATGCACGTCAGCAAAAGACGCTTTTTCAGGTGAAGCTGTAAATGCAAATGTTATTGCAGACACTGCCAACGCCAGCAATACAAAACGAAACTTTTTCATAATAAAATATTTTGTTGATTAAATGCGCCTACTATTTTATGCAGGTGTTCGGCTATTCCTGTTTATTGCAATAATATTTTTATTTGATTTTATAACTAACCATGCCCATGCTGCGAGGGCAACCAAAATAACATTTACTATCAAATGCTGTTTCCAGGTCAATGCTTTCATTATCCCTCCACAGTTGCACGGCAGTTCGCTGGCAAAGAACATAAGGTAGCTAACGTATAAGGTGAATGCAACCATTAAGATCAAAGAAAAAAATAG
The DNA here is from genome assembly GCA_937871285.1 of uncultured Sphingobacteriales bacterium. Classification (GTDB taxonomy): domain Bacteria; phylum Bacteroidota; class Bacteroidia; order Chitinophagales; family Chitinophagaceae; genus Agriterribacter. The sequence continues at coordinate 59,808 of CALMQS010000028.1, forward strand.
TCCCGCTTTTCGCGTAGCAGAAAAAACGAGTAAAATAACAATCAATAATTCAACTGCCGGAACTGCAACAGCCATAAAGTTTGCGCAGTTCACAAGAACAGGCGATTGCACTAAGGCGATCCTGAATGTAGGGTAATCTATAAGTTTGTTTACGGCGGTATAAGTAAACAGGATGATGAAAATTCCGGAGACAATATCGGCTATTCTGGTATTTTTAAGCAGTAACCTCATGTTGCATTAATTGGTTTGGTAAATTTCCAAAATCATTTGCTCTTTATCAGAACTAACTGCTATGCAACAGGTATAAAAAGTTTTGCAATCAGGATTATTTTCTTCGCAGCTCGCCAGGAGTCACTCCAAAGCGCTTTCTGAAAGCAGTAATAAAATTTGTTGTTAGAGGGTAGCCTACCAGCGTGCATATTTCTTTGATGGGTTTATTAGTGTTTAAAATAAGCTCCCGGCTATACTGCAATTTTTCTTCCTGCATCCATTGGCCTATACTGGAGTTAAAATATTGACGAAATCCCTTTTTTAGTTTATACTCATTAAGTGCTACAAGCCTGGATAACTCTCTTATAGATGGTGGCTTACTGGCAATATGATCAAGTAGTATTTTTTTAGCTTCATGAATGCGATTGATTTCCCATGGAGTAAAGGACAGTTTATTCATACCCTGCCGGAATACATTTTCAAGCATGTGGTACAATACTTCTCTCACTTTTAAATCAAAGTAAAATTGCCGGGTGTTTTCATCATAAGGGCAATTAAATAACTGATTCGTTATTTCTTTAATAGTAACCGGAAGCCAAAACGGTTTTTGGGTGATAAGAACCCCTGGATTAGCACCAATTACTGATTTTAATTCCGGGAAAAAAGGTACTAATTCTTCCAGGAGAAGGGGCGAATAAAAGATATTCATCATCCGAAATTCTTTGCCCATCTCAAAATAGGAACTGCATTCAGAAGGTTGTGTATAAAAAAAGTTGTATTGCCCCTCTCGTAAATGCGTTTCACCAAGACGTAGTACTTTTTTTCGGGCACTGCTTCTGAACATTAGATTGCTGTATAAACCCTCGGTGTGTATCCTTCCTTTTGCATAAAATTGTTTCAGGAATTTTCCGATAATAAATCTTATATCATACTCCTCACCCCGGAGTTCCTGCAGCACTAATTCCGAAAGATTTGATTTCGTAAAAGAGCAGGCAGCACCCACTAATACCGGGCCATTGTAACCGGCAGGAAGTCCGTTAATAAACTGAAATGGTTCACCGGCTTCTAATGATAAGCTAAACGTTTTTGCCATAGGCTTCGGTGATTTTAGGCATGAGGATTAGATAATCGTTCATGCAATGGTAGCTTTCTTTTGTGGAATCACTAAATAAAATTAAATTTTCATTTCCAAAAATATCAATGAAACATAATTACTGTTTAAGTAATCGTAATATCATGATGAACTTTATACCAAAACCAGGGAAGTTCAAAATATAAGTAACCCAGGTTTATGGATAAACGACGAAGCTGTTTTGCAAATACCATAAATCTGCCTGTTTGAGGCTTTTTCTGTACAAATTTGAATCAAGAAGCAATATGATGATCGATAAATGGCTTTCCGCTGTTAGTGATACTATGCATACCGTCACAAATGATGCTGAAGAAATACATCTAATTTTGTCCAAACACGGTTCTGTCTCAACCCAAAAATTCTTGCTTTTATTTTTTCAAAGCCTTCAACCAATACCACACGGAATGATTTCTATAAATCCGTATATGCGAGCTTATAAACCGGAGGAAACTATGTCCGAAAATCATCAAAAAATGCTTCCACTTAATAAAAAGAGGCTGTCCCAGACTTTTGACAACCTCTTCAGAAGTAAGCACAGCCAATCTATCTGACCTGAAATGAATACCATCAATCTTGCCTTTCTAAAGTCTTTTAAGATTCTAAGAAAATATGTTTATAAAATTTGCAACTAATTTGGGAAAAAGGGGCAGCATAAAAATGCACCCCGTTTCTAAATCCAATATCCTATGAAAAACCAATGCAAATATAGGTTTGCATTTACTTTAACTAAGTATTTCCGTTATACAATTCGATAGATGGTCTGTTTACCTCGATGAATTGCATTATATAGTGTAAAAAGTTAGACCATTGTTATAACTATTAGTGGTTTCACCTGTTCATTTCCATTCTTCCATCATATTACGGCTACCAATAAATAAGGGGGTGCGCTGATGCAGACCGGTGGGCACAATATCTAATATGCGTTTATAGCCATCCGTGGCCATGCCACCGGCCACTTCCACAATAAAAGCAAAAGGATTGCATTCATACTGCAACCTTAGTTTTCCCTGTGGCATATCAGTTGTTGCCGGATACATAAAAATTCCCCCTTTTAGAAGATTGCGGTGGATATCACTAACCATACTGCCAATATAGCGTTGTGTATATGGCCCACCTTCCTGCGCTGTATTACATTGATATTTTTTGATAAGGTTTTGTACCCTTTTGTCAAAGCGATAAAAATTGCCATGGTTGACTGAATATATTTTTCCATGCGCAGGGCATTTAATATCAGGATGGCTAAGACAAAATTCTCCTATGGAAGGATCCAATGTAAATCCATTTACGCCTCTGCGGGTGGCGTACACCAAAATGGTGGATGAACCATAAACAATATAACCTGCCGCTACCTGCCGGATACCAGGTTGCAGGAAATCATCCAGCCTAACTACAGTTCCTTTTGCTGTAAGGCGACGGTAAACACTGAATATCGTTCCTACAGAAACATTTACGTCAATGTTAGCGCTTCCATCCAATGGATCAAATAGACAAATGTATTTGGATTGACAGCTCACCTCATCATCGAATGCTACAAAGTCATCCCATTCTTCGCTTGCAATGCCTGCGCAACTGATGCCATGCTGTAAAACACCTGTAAACTGATTGTTTGCAAACAGGTCCAATTTCTTTACTTCCTCACCCTGTACATTCATCATGCCGACTTCTCCAAGTATATCCGCTAACCCCGCTTTGTTTACTTCCACGTTCACTCTTTTTGCCGCAAGTCCAATATCTCTCAGCAAACCCGAAAGCTCGCCGGTGGCGTTGGGGAAATTCCTTAACTGCTGAATAGTGAATTCGTCAAGCGTATAGACTTTTCTGCTGATAGCCATTTGAAATATATTTAAACTAACGACTGTTAGTTCAATATTATACTTTTTGTTGCTTCCTGCAAAAAAAAGATGAAGCAAAACTTTTCCATTTGGATTGGTTGTGGCATTGAGATAATTAAGGACGAAGTGCGGAGGGGAAAAGCTTGAAATGATTCAGTTGCGTCGGCCGAAACTTTGATCGGACTAAGCAAATTACGCAAGCGTAGAAGCTATCCCAGGTTTATTCATCTTCAATCCTCAATACATGGGTACGGCTTGCCATACCCGATATTTGATTCGGCTACAAAAGGGTAGCATCCATAGAATGGAACAAAATTTCAGACTCCTCCTTTCGCGTTAAAGTTTTACAAATCGTACAATCCTTCGTTCACCATTACTTTTTACCAGTACGGCTATATATCGCCCTTTGCTTAACATATACACAGGAATCCGCACTGTGGTCAATCCTTTAATATTTTTAGTTACAAGCTTACTTATGCCATTCATGCCTGTAATTTCCAAAAGCACAAAATCTTCTGAAAGGTCAAGTGAATCCAATACGAATTCGTTAGTTGCCGGATTTGGATAAAGCCGTGCACTGACTTCACGACCGGAAGGTTCAGGAGAAATTACAAATGTAAGTTCTCCACTTATCAATTCACTTACAACTGCGCACGGATTTGATGTGGTATAAAAGCACCTCACTTTATCACCTGAAGTTTCAGGCTTGTATACCAACTTTGACTGTACCGCACCGGAAATATCCTGCCAGACACCTGTTGTTTTTTTCTCCTGCCACTGAAGCATATCCTGGCCTGCAGCATTTGTTAGCGTAGCAGTAATAGTAACGGATTCACCTGATTTTATCGAAGTATCACCGTAAATCTCCAATGCGGGGTTAACGATTTCATTTACCCTAATTCTAATAGAATTGCTAGTTACTGCAGTTGTATCAACACAGCTGGCATTACTGTTCATTCTGACTTTGATCTCATCATTATTTTGAAAATTATTATTACTGTATTCAGCGGTGTTCACTCCGATGTTTTCGCCATTAAGCGACCATGTATATTTTGGTACGGCTCCAGCATTAACTGCAGTTGTTGTAAATGTTAAGCCTGAACCTTTACATATCTCTGTTGCGGATGAGGCAATGGTAATGGAAGCAACCAGTCCAGTATTAATTTTGATGGTTAAGGTATTACTTTCTGACATTAAGGGAGCCCCGCATTCATTAACGGCAGTATATATGGCCTTAACACTGCTACCGTCTCTCAGGTCTGCTGTCATCAGTGTATCACTATTGCCCCCCGTTTCTTTGTCATCAACCATCCACTTATACATGCCGTCATTATATTTCTTGTTTTTGGCGGTAAAAGTAATAGTTTCTCCCACGCATATCTGAACTTTTGAAGCCTGGATTTCTACATTTGGATTCCGAACGGGGTGTACACTCACCCGCCCCGCACTACTATACACAGTCTGCTGGCCGGAACATGATGTAGCCGCAACAGTTAAACTGGCTTGTATCTCATCAAGATCTTTTAAATCGTACAGTACAATTGTATCATTATTATCTCCAACGTTCGTTCCGTTAAGCAGCCATTGTATAGTATATGAGTCCCCGGCATAAAAGGTTTCCGCATAAAAGGTTGTCGCGGCGCCCGGGCAGATTATACCGGGATTATCTCTATGAATATTTATTGCAGGTTCATCTCCTTTTACACTCATCGTAATTACATTGCTGGTATCGCGCTGCAAATCCACACTACAAAAGTCACTGGAAACGAGTACTGCCCACACCCGGTCACCATCCTTCAAATAATCAGGTTGATATATTGTATCCTCCAGGTCCAGTTGGTTGGAATTGTACATCCATTCAAGATGGCCATCAAAACCCAAACCGGAAGTATCGGCGATAAAGGTTACAGTAGTACCGTGGCAAATATTTGTTTTATCTGCCGTAATGTTCACGTTCGGGATCCTTTTTTGTCTTACCTGTATGGTTACAACACTGCTGTAGTTCGCACCAACCTTACATCTTAATTTGTATCCCCTGGCCGTTAAAGGTACCCTGTAAAAGTACAGGGACTGTGTATTTGCACCGGAATAGCTGGTATCCTCTGGCGATATCTCCTTAAAGCCGTCTCCCTTATCCAGTTGCCATTGATAAGTGCTGCCATAGAGATCAGTATCAATAGTGGTTGTCCATCCTTCGCAGATCGTTTCGGACAGTTCTGAAGGAAAATTATTACCATATATGGTAATGGCATTTCCCCCCGAGTTTACAATATCTGTACGCCCATCCAGGTCAAAGTCTACAGCACTTGACGCATCTTTGGAAAGTAGTGTTTTCACCCCGGGATCAGCAGCTATTTCCCCCGGAGTGGAAATATTCCTGAATAAAACGCCAGCAGAAACAAGGTCAGGCTTATCATCTCCGCTAAGATTGGCCGCTATTACACCTAATTTTGATCCGCCAGGATTTACTGGTGATGCAAACGAAATTACACCGTTGATTGTTGTATTTCTGAATACAGCAGTGCCAATAATAACATCCAATTTATTATCGTTGTCAAAGTCAACAATGTTAATTTCTCCCCTGTCTGTTCCATGCGCTACAATATCAGCTCTTTCATCAAAAGTGAATTTGCCGGGAGTTGATGTATTTTTGATGTAAGAAAAAACCACTCCATTGGGATCGTCGGTTTTGCAAAAAATAATTTCATTTTTATTGTCACCATCCAGATCGCCAATTCCAATAAAACCTGATTGTGCGGAAACATCGATGCTTTCTGCAGCAGCAAAGGATGGTATTCCTGGTATGCTTGTGTTCCGTATGATGTATATTACGGACATAAAGGCACCGCCTGCGATAATATCAGGTCGTCCGTCACCATCAATATCACCGGTAGCCAGAGCGCTGTTACCGTAATTACCTGTGGAGAGTGGCAGATGAATTTGTTGGTCAAATATGATTTTGCCGGGTGAACTGTTATTTCTTGCAAAAATTACATAATCCATATTGTTTGCTGCAATTAAGTCCTGTTTTCCATCGCCATCTAAATCATTGAGATGGAAGCCCCACCCAAAGGCATAAGAATCGGCAATGATCTTCTTTTCTTCGAATGAAAAACTATGTGGTGCTGAAGTGTTTCTATAAACGACAATGCTGCTTTGAGAAAGGTGCTGGCCCGAAATGATATCCGGTTTGCCATCAATGTCTACATCGGCCGCTGATACACGATAAAACTGGTACTGACTGTTTTCGGGACGGTAGGTTATTTTTTGAGTAAAGGAGTTTAATGTGAAGTTGCCTCCATTGGGAAAAGTAAGCTGGAAGCCAGTCCTGGATACGCCGCTCAAATGTGTGCTGGTATTAAGTAGTGTAATCGGTGCAAAACTGGTACCTGCAGGAACGATGCAGGTTATTTGGCCGGAAGACGCAGAGGCGACTTTTGCTCTAACTGCTCCAAAGTAGACAATATTGTTTCCAGGATTTGAATTGAAGTTCGTTCCCGTTATCGTCACCAGGGTACCAGCCGGCCCTGCGGCAGGGGATACTCTACTGATTGTGGGAGCCGGCGATGCATTAAGGTCAGTATACGTAAACCCTGCCATTTCAACTGTGTGATAAATATCTTTCACAATAATGCTACCTGTTGCTCCATTTCCCACTACGGCCTCTATGTCGGACGGCGAGAGGATAGTAAAAGATGCCGCAGGAACATTACCAAAATTAACCGAAACAATTTTTTCTAAATTGTTTCCTTTTATCCTGATTACTGTCCCTGAACCTCCAGCCGACGGTGAAAAGGAAGTAAGGTTTGGCACACCCGGAATCACAAAGTTTTGATTCCGGATCAGGGTATCTTCTGTAATACCGTTAGACACAACCAGTGCGATGGTGTCCCATGCGCGGTTGATATCATGTTGGTAGATTGCATTAAATGATTGGCTAATTAACTCGGAATTCAGGTACCATTTGTATGTATAACCTTGCTTAGAATGATTGTTTAGGTTGACCTTGCCCGTTACATAACTATTTGTAGTATCTATTATGAAATTAGCCGCCGGAATAGGTGTTCCACCACCATTGGTGCTTATCAGCAAAGCCCCATGTAATCCTCCTGCCCATAATTGGTTTTCATCCCATAGTGAGAGTTCCTTCATGCTGTATCCATCGGCTAAATAAGCTTTCTCTCTGGAAAGTTTTTCCCAAAAGCTACCACCATCCATTGTTTTAAAAATAATGCCAGTTCCGTTCAAAGCAAAGCCTACGCTATCATTTAAAAACTTCATGTTGATGCCGGTAAATGGGTTGACATCGGGGTTGTTTTTTAATGACCAGCTAACACCACCATTGGAGGTATAATAAATGCCGCCTCTATCATCATTTTCAATACTGATCCATCCTTTGGAAGGAGTGATAAAATAAGCGTAATGAATCTGTCCCGTTGGAGTGGGTATCTCCTGCCAGGTACTTCCGCCATCGTTCGTTTTTAATAGTTTATTTTTGTTGTAGTCAGTATTAAAGGCAAAAATATTGTCAGTGTCTGTATAAGTAAGTCTATTGAATTCATCCGTTCCGGACCTTATAACGTTCCACGTTTTTCCCCTGTCGGTAGTTTTTAGCATCCGTCCGAGGTCTACTGCATAGCCCATATTACCATTCCCGGGAAACACCATGTCGCTTACTGTCGCATAATATCTTTGAGGATTATACCCTATATGGAATATTAGTTTGTAAGTGCCACCGCCGTCAGTCGAATATAGAATAGAAGGGCCAAATCCATAGTCGCCATAAACAATAATATTTTTCGCATCAAAAGCTTTTACTCCTTCAATCGTAAAACCAAATGTGAGATTTACCTGGTAATTGTTGTAGTTAACATTGCTGATAGTGATATACTTTTTGGTAAATGTTCGTCCGCTGTCCTGAGTGAACCCTATCCATTTGTCAAATGCAACATAACCCTGAGCAGGGGAGAAAAAGCTAATCTTTGAAATTTTTTCATCCGGTGAGCTATCAACATAAATCCCCCTTACCTGGCCGAAAGCTGTGAATGAACCGGCTGTCAAAGAAAATAAATAAAATAAGATGGCTAAGCTGCTAAATCGCGTGCGATTGGCTATTGCAAGAAATTGATTCATAAATGCGTTAAGGTTTAGGGGTGTTACATACTGCCTTTGGATATTAAAAAATATCGGAATAAAACAATCAAAAAGAGGTTTGTAATAGGATTGGTAAATAATTGGTATGGAAGAAGTTTCCTTTTATTAACTACAAAATCTTTGATGGATAAATGCAAGGAAGCATTAGTGAACAAACCAGATACCGAAAGTACCCACAGGGATTTATTTTTCCAAATAAAAAAATAATGTTCTTTCCAATAACGATTAACTGTATGCGAAACATATTGGAATCCAAGCCGTGTGCCGATGATTATAGATTCAGTGAAGAGAAGCTGTGATTTTGGTAATTGCATTACCAAAACCTTGTTACACAACCGACATTCAAATGAATCCACTGTCGGCAAAGAAAAACCAGCTTAAAGTTTAGGCCAAACAGAAAAGGATGGAATTTCTAAAAACATTTACTCGAAGTGACATACAATGCAATCGATTCATTGCCATAATCTTATATAATATACTAATTGTATTAGCATATATTGGCTAATTTATTTAGTTTATTTTTGTATTCTTGCTCTTGTTATGTACCTAAACTGCAAAACATATTTCAGCTTCCGCTATGGAACTTTCGGCACACAGGAACTGGTGAATACTGCTGTGGACGCAGGTGTTACTTCCCTGGCCCTTACTAATATCAATTCAACATGTGACACCTGGGACTTCGTTAAGTTCTGCCGGGAAGCCGGCATTAAGCCGGTGGTTGGCGCGGAGATTCGCAATGGCAATAACTTGGAGTACATATTACTGGCCGCCAATAATAAAGGCTTTCGATGGATCAATGCATTTTTATCTTCTCATCTACAGGAACAAAAGCCATTCCCCACCCATACCGAAAACATTCCCTTTTTTGACGATCTGTGGGATGGTTATGTCATTTATCCATCCGGTAAGAAAGAACTCAGGGAGTTACTTGCTAATGAACATATTGGTATTCTGCCCTGGGAAGTAAACAAACTGTTTGGTATAGACGTAAACAGTGCTGGTGACAAACTTGTCATTCGCCAACCCGTTACCTTTCAAAACAAAGCCTATTATAACCTGCATAAGCTATTGCGGGCAATTGACTGTAATGTGGTTGGTACCAAACTACCCGCTGAAGCCGTCTGTAGCGATCAGGAATATTTTGTACCTCCATCCCGCCTACTGGATGCTTTTAAGCAATATCCATCCATCGTTACCAATACCTACAAGCTTATAGATAGCTGTAACATTACTATGGATTTCCATACCGATAAAAACAAAAAGACTTTCAGCTATTCAAAAGAAGATGACAGGAATTTGCTGGAAAAGCTGGCTATGGATGGACTGGCATACCGGTATGGAAAAAATAAAGAGGCAAAAGCAAGAGTAGAAAAAGAGCTGAAGATCATTAACGATCTTGGCTTCAACGCATATTTTTTGATTACCTGGGATATTATACGCTATGCACAAAGCCGAAGCTTTTATTATGTGGGAAGGGGTAGTGGCGCTAATTCCATTGTAGCGTACTGCCTGCGCATTACCGATGTGGATCCTATAGAACTGAATTTATATTTTGAGCGGTTCTTAAATCCCCACCGTACCAGTCCTCCCGATTTTGATATTGATTTCAGCCATCGGGACAGAGATGATATTATTGATTACGTGCTTAAACGATACGGTAAAAATCAGGCTGTGCTGCTCGGCATGTACAGCACTTTCCAGTATAGAGCTGCTGTACGGGAATTGGGTAAAGTTTTTGGATTACCCAAAGAAGAAATTGACGGACTTGCCACAGGCAGCCCGCCTGATGATGGCATCAAACAAATGATTTTGCGGTATGGCAAATTAATGGAAAACTTTCCCAATCACCTGTCCATTCATCCGGGTGGAATACTGATATCAGAATCATCCATTCATGATTACGCGACCGTGTTCATGCCGCCCAAAGGTTTTCCCACTGCCCAATTGGATATGTTTGTTGCGGAAAATATCGGATTATTTAAGTTAGATATATTGTCGCAACGCGGGCTGGGGCATATCAAGGAAAGCCTGGAATTGATTAAGAAAAACAAAGGCATTGATGTCAATATACATGACTTTGAAACCTTCCGAAAAGATGAAAAAGTAAAAGCACAAATCCGGAGCGCTAATACCATTGGTTGCTTTTATATAGAATCTCCGGCTATGCGGCAATTGCTAAAAAAATTAAAATGTGATGATTACCCCACACTGGTAGCAGCCAGTTCTATCATACGCCCGGGCGTAGCGCAATCCGGTATGATGAAGGCGTATATTTATCGTTACCATAACCCCGGCAAGTTTGAATACCTGCATCCGATTATGAAGGATTTGCTGCAAGAAACCTTTGGCGTAATGGTGTTTCAGGAAGATGTGATTAAAGTGGCGCACTACTTTGCGGGTCTTGATTTGGGTGAAGCAGATGTATTGCGCCGGGCTATGAGTGGGAAATACCGGTCTAACAACCGCTTCCAGTTGATCAAGGAAAAATACTTTGCCAGTTGTAAAGAAAAAGGACACCCTGATGCATTGGCTGCTGAAGTATGGCGGCAAATGGAAAGCTTTGCCGGTTATAGTTTTAATAAAGCACACTCCGCCAGCTTCGCGGTAGAAAGCTATATGAGCCTTTACCTGAAGACCTATTATCCCAAAGAGTTCATGGTGGCGGTGATCAACAACTTTGGCGGCTTCTACCCCCGTGAACTTTATTTTTTGGAACTGCTCAAAACAGGTGGCGATATTAAAGCGCCTTGCGTAAATAACAGCGACTACTATACGAACATAAAAGGCAATGAAGTGTATTGTGGGTTCGTACATATCAAAGGACTGGAAACGGCAATGGCTGAATTAGTGCTGGAAGAAAGGCAGCTCAATGGTCCCTACCTGCACCTGCAGGATTTTATCGAGCGCACAGCCATCGCCAGGGAGCAACTGAACTTACTGGTAAGCGTAGGCGCTTTTAGCTTCACCGGTAAATCAAAAAAAAGATTGCTTTGGGAAGCTAATTTTCTGCAGGCAAAGAATAAAACTCATATTCCTGCAGGTATTTCCTTATTCCAGGAGAAGCCGGTTGAGTTTACCCTTCCCGAACTGGTGGATCATCCCTTAGATGATCTGTATGATCAGTTGGAAATACTCGGCTTCCCGCTGTGTAATCCTTTTGCACTGGTGGATGATGATCCTGAAAAATATGTATATGCCGGTGACCTGGATGAGCATATTGGTAAGACCATTACCGTGCTGATCTATTTTATTGCCTATAAAGTGGTACCAACGGTGAAGCAGGAAGTGATGTCGTTTGGAACTTTCATAGATGCCAGGCTTGATTGGATTGACACGGTACATTTTCCGGATTCATTTAAGCGCTACCCAATCAGCAGGAACGGATTTTACCGGGCCAAAGGAAAAGTAACAGCGGATTTTGACGTGTGTAGTCTGGAAGTGCACTACATGGAAAAGGTGGGATATAAAATGCGAAGCTATGCTGGCATCTGAGCGGCATATTACACACATGGATCTTGATACATTTTTTGTATCGGTAGAATGCCTGAATAATCCAAAGCTGAAGGGGAAGCCAGTATTGATTGGTGGTAGTGGCGACAGGGGAGTAGTTGCATCATGCAGTTATGAAGCCCGCAAGTTCGGTATACACAGTGCTATGCCCATGAAGACAGCCAGGCGCTTATGCCAGCATGCCGTTGTTGTTAGGGGCGATATGGAGCAGTACAGTAAATACTCCAATCTGGTTACAGAAGTGATCCGCGATACTGTACCCATGTTTGAAAAAAGCAGCATTGATGAATTTTATATTGACCTCACGGGAATGGACAAGTTTTTTGGCTGTTCGCTGTTCAGTAAGGAACTTGGTAAAAAAGTAACCAAAGAAACCGGTCTGCCCATTTCCTTTGCCCTTGCCAGTAATAAACTCATCAGCAAGGTTGCCACCAATGAAGTAAAGCCTAACGGGCAGATTGAGATACCATTCGGCAATGAAAGATCATACCTGGCGCCGCTTAGTGTAATTAAAATACCCGGTGTGGGTAAGCAAACCGCGTTTTTGCTTTTGAAAATGGGAGTGGAGACGGTGAAGGTACTGGCGGACATACCGGTTGAAATGATGCATAACCTTTTGGGGAAAGGTGGTATTGAGCTTTCCAAAAAAGCCAATGGCATTGATGAATCCCCCGTTATCCCTTATCGTGAACAAAAATCTATTTCAACCGAAAACACTTTTTCCCAGGATACCATTGATGTTCAGTTCCTGCACAGCCAACTGGTACGCATGACTGAGAAAATTGCCTTTGAACTCAGGAGCCAGAATAAGGTAACAGGTTGCGTGGCAGTTAAAGTCAGGTATTCCGACTTTGAAACACATACCGTACAAAAGGCAATACCTTATTCCAATGCTGACCATATACTGCTTAAAACTGCCCGTGAACTATTTGATAAATTATACCAGCGAAGGGTTCTTGTACGTTTGATAGGCATACGTTTCACCAACATTATTCCGGGTAATTACCAGATCAATCTGTTTGATGACACTGAGGAAGATATCCGGCTATACCAGGCGATAGACAGTATAAAAAAGCAGTTTGGTGAGAAAGTATTGTTTCGGGCGGCAGGAATTGAAAGATTTTAATACTTTAGTAAAACACAACTTTGGCAATGACCGGACCTGTTACCGATTTACTACGGGATATTGAGGTAGATATTGAAAAATCTAAAAGTAAGAAGTTAAGGAAAGCAATTATCAGGATAATAGTGCTTGCCTCTGTAATGGCAGTTTTACAAATGGTTTTTCTAAAATTTGGACATCCGTTCTATAGCAGGGCGGCATTTTATCCAACTGCTATAATGGTATTGTTAGTTCAGTTTTTTGCATTTCCATTGGTTTCCTGCGTCCTTGCCTTGTGCATTAAATTGATACAGCAGAGAGGAAGAATAGATTCAGAAAAGGTATTTAAATTTGGCAGTTCGATTCTGATTGTATTCTATTTTTCAGAAATTCCGTATTGGATATTCGTTATTTTCAAGTATATTTTTTAATAATTTTGCTAATGAAGTAATTGAAAAATGTGCTATTACAACGGTATAAAAGTAACACGGGATGAATACATCCGCTTGAAAGCGCTGGAAAAGCGTTTCGCTTTTCTTAATGATGAAATGGCAATTTACAAAGGGTTTGACTATGGCGATTATCCGGTCATACGACCTAAAGCCAATTCACATGAAACAGAGCGTGTGGAAATGCAGTGGGGCTTTTTACCTCCGTATGTAAATACAACAGAGAAGATAAAAAACTTCAGATATGGTTATAAGGATGCAACAGGTAAATGGAAGCCTTCCTATACCACGCTGAATGCCACCAGTGAACAGTTATTGGAAAAAATGTACAAGGATGCGGCATTGCACCGGCGCTGTCTGATACCATCTGCTGGCTTTTATGAATGGCGGCACGTACAGGTAGTTGGGAAGAGCGGCAAGTTGTTAAAAACGCCGGAAAAATTTCCTTACCACATTGAGATGGTCAACCAGCCCGAATTTTATATGGCAGGTATTTGGCAACCCAATACCAATTTGGATACCGGCATTACCACCGATACATTTGCGATTGTAACTACTGATGCCAATACACTTATGAAGCAAATTCATAACAGTAAAGAACGTATGCCCACCATATTGCCGGGAGATGTAGCAGAGGCATGGTTGTATAAAGACCTTAACGATCAGGAAATATTAGACATAGCCAACTATCAGGTAGCATCTGCCGAAATGAAGGCTACACCGCTGCATAAGGATTTCCTGAAAAGAGATAATCCGCATGAAGAAGTAATTTATCAGGAGGTGCCTGAGTTGGTATATTCTTAATCGTCTTTTCGTTCGTGGAAATTTATATAATCCTCGATCAGTCTGCCTACACCTTCAGCTTCTTTCTGCCTTCCTTCAGGAATAGAAGTCCAGAATTCACCAGAATTGAAATCCATTGCCCTGACCACAAGGAGGGGTTTGCGTTCACTGCTGAAAATGATATGGAATGCCAGCCAGTTCTCCATATCAACAGGTTGGATACGAAGCGTTGTATTACCGTAAGTGATTTCAAATGGCATTTCTGGAAACAAGGAATCTATCTGCAAATTTTATTTAAACAGCACATTATTTTTCAAGTTCACATTTCGTGGTGTTCAATCACCTGTCTCAATGCTTTTAATAAATCATTTAAATTTCCTTTTTCGCCTGTAAAAATTATATAATCACTTTCTGTTGGTTTGGGTTTTGACAGTAAATCCCTTTTAAGGTATATTGCTGTCCGATGCTTGAATTGGGTTAATAAGCAAACCAACATTCGTTATCTCGGCAAGCTATACGTGCCGCCATATTTATCAAGATAAAACTTTTTACAACGACTTGCTATAATCCAATCTCGGCACCTTTGCTATATCACTTTTCCTGATCCTGAACTTTAGCGCTCCGGTTCCAAATCCACATTCATCAATATTGATATCAAAAAAATCAGATTCCTTCATTTTATTTTTATCAAAACAAAGGAGCAAGTTACTTCCGTCGCTCATGCCGTATGTCTGATCAAACAAATAGTCGCTAAGCTCCACTGTATCGCGTTGAGGACTTGTAATAAGGCTGACATACCGGTTCATTTGAAAAGAAAGCACCTGAACCATCTTGCTATAATCGTTAAAACCTCCTAATTGCCGGATGGCCTCTCTGCCATTCTTAGAAAACTTTAGACGAAAATAATAGTAATTATCATATTTTTTTTCAAGGGTCAATTTTTGCAATGAATCCGTTACGGGCATTGTTTGCATTTCCTGGGCCACAAAAAAGGAAGAGGGTTGATACGTAAGTGTAACATTAATACCATTCACCTTATGCGCTTGCACTAACCCGCTTTTTTTATCATTAATATAGCGTATTAATTCTGCTTTCGATAAAGCTTCATCTTTATTGGAGCTACAACTTCCCCAAAGCAGGATCCATATTAGATTCAGATAAGCTACTCTCTGCATTATCATAGTTATTTTGCTGTTACGGTATATTCCTTGTTCAGTTGCTCGACAATCTTATCCGTTATATCCATTGAAGGATCCGCATACGCTATATTTCCATTAGTTGCAACCAAAATCATTTTATAACCATGCTTTTTCCCATATCGTAAAAGATAATTATTAACCGTAGTTAAAACACTTTGGGTAAGCCTTTGCTCTTCCTGTGCTGCGTTTTGATTGATGGCATTTTGATAATCATACAACTGTTTTTGTTTATTGCTGATCAACTCACGGCTAAGTTGGCGCTCTTTTTCTGAACCGGAAACTGCTGTTTTTTCATATTTTACCATTGACTCCTGTACCTCCCTTGTAAGGGAATCAATGTTTGCCTCCCATGTTTTCTTTTTGCTTTCAAATTCATTTCTGGCATGCACCATAGCATTATAGCCATTAAGAAGCTTACCTGAATCAACATAAGAGATTTTTTTAGCAGAAAAGACAAATTCAAATAACAGAAAAAAAAGCACAATGACAAATAGTGTCAAAGTAAGCAGGTTAGTGCGAAGAAAATTCATCAGGCTTGCAGATTTAAGGTTGATAATAATTTTGACTAAAATAAGTGCTTTTTTGAGTTCAAAGTATTTTTAAGCAGTTTTTTTCTTTATGCGGGATTCCCTGTTGCTTCTTAGCCGCTTTTTTACAAAACCATTAAGTGTAATCATGTAGTGAGATCAATCTTTAAGGTTTACAAAGCCGTGGGGAACAAATGAAAATGTAAATTGTTTTACAGCAGGTAAGAGAAACTAAATAAATACTTGTAAACTATTTGATTTTATCATTCAAAACTTCTACATTAGTTAATGCAATCAACCTACGTTACTATGAGAAAGTTATCAACCAGGCTTAAGTTCTACAGAGTCAGTTCTTTTACGCTTACAGAAATATTGGTAGTATTAATAATCATGGGCATTTTAGTACTGCTGGCATTGCCAAATCTTATGCCTTTGATCACTAAAGCCAAAAGCACAGAGGCGAAGCTTCAGTTACAGCATGTTTATACACTTGAAAAAAACTATTTCTTTGAAAAATCAAAATACGCTTCCATATTAGAGGATATTTCATTTGAACAGCAAAAGCTTTCTGCTGAGGGAGGACAAGCCAATTACAAGATTGAGATTATTGATGCATCCTCCAATTCGTTCAGAGCTCGCGCTACCGCAGTAGTAGATTTTGATGGCGATGGAAAGTTTAACGTGTGGGAAATTGATCACAATAAGAATTTAACAGAAGTAACACCAGACTAAATGTACTTGATTGTCCTTTCGCTAATCTTACTGACAGCAGCTTACATCGGGTATGAAGATTATAAGTACCGCGCGGTAAGCTGGGTATTGTTTCCCATATTGGGTGTTTTGGGAATTTCCTCTTCAATTATGTTAAGCAATTCCTATACAACAGCGCTTCTAAACTTTTCCGTTAACCTTACCTTTCTTACAATACAACTTGCTGTATTGTTCCTGTATCTTAACTATAAAAAGAAAAGTAATAGAGCGCTTACAAAAAAAATAGGGGCTGGTGATATTTTCTTTCTTTTAATGAGTGCCTTTTTTTTCTCTCCGCTTAATTTTCTCTTTTATCTTATATCGAGTTTAGTTTTCGCTTTAATAGTGCATCTTCTTTTCCTAAAAGGGAAATTATATCCCCAAAATCTCACTACGATACCACTGGCAGGGTTACAGGCAGTTTTTTTAATCCTGTGCTTGCTAACCAGTAAAACTGCACTTCAAATAAATATAACTGATGATTCCTGGATCCTATATAAGCTTCTGATAGTATGAAAAATACCGACATTTTTAAAATTGATCCTAATGCCCTGCAGGCCATTTCTTCAAAACTTGCCTGGTTTTACCGGATTATACCTTCAGGCAATGCAAACGGCGTTTTGCATTGCTTTATAGACCGTGAAAAATACAAAGACAGGATTGAGGATGAAATAGAATTGTTCCTGGGTAAAAAAATATTACTGGAATCCGTGGACAGTAATACAATAGAAGATAATCTTCAAATTTACTTTCCGGAAAATACAAAGGACACAAGACAGCAAAATGTATATTACCACGGTGATGCGGATTCATTTTTAACACACCTGATATCCGAAGCAAAGTCATTAAAAAGCAGCGACATCCACGTAGAAATATACGAAGAGAAATGCAGGGTGAGAATCAGAATAGACGGCGTTTTGGTGCAACGGTATATTTTAGATAAAAAGCAATACCCTTCGCTCGTAAATAAAATTAAGGTTATAGCCAACCTTGACATAGCGGAAAAAAGGCTTCCCCAGGATGGAAGAATTCTATTTGAGTTTAAAGATGAGAAATTTGATATAAGGGTTTCTGTATTGCCTACCCTGTATGGAGAGAAGGTAGTATTACGTTTGCTGAATAATGATACAGCCAATATTGAATTAACCTCTTTGGGATTTTCTGACGATGATCTGAAAAAGTACATGGAAAGCACGAAAAAAAGAAGCGGTATTATTTTGATCAGCGGCCCTACAGGTTCAGGCAAAACTACCACTTTATATGCAACACTAAAGTTATTGAACAACGATGAAAGAAATATTACTACCATAGAAGACCCTATTGAATATACACTTGAAGGAGTGAACCAGGTACAACTTAAGGAGAATATCGGCTTTAACTTCAGTGCAGCGCTTAGAACATTTTTACGGCAGGATCCCAATATTATTATGGTAGGGGAAATAAGAGATGTAGACACAGCCAATATGGCTATACGAACGGCGCTTACAGGACATCTTGTTTTATCAACTATTCATACTAATTCAGCATGGGGAATTATTTCAAGGTTGATAGACATGAATATTCCCCCTTTTCTGATTGCTAATACATTAAATATGGCAGTTGCTCAAAGGCTTGTCAGGTTACTTTGCCCGCATTGCAAAATAGAATCCGACTCTCACGGAATTGTATACCCTCAGAAATTTAAACCATATAAAGCAATAAGCGCTCAATACATCGCCAGGGGGTGTCCTGAATGTCACAACACGGGCTATAAGCAAAGAAAAGCGATATATGAAGTAATTATAATTGATGAAGAATTAGCAGAATTAATAAAGTCGGGAAGTATCAGCACCCCGGAAATGCTGGAACAAAAAGGGATAAAAACTTTATCTCATAATGCTTTTGAACTATTTGAAAAAGGAGAAACAAGCCTGGAAGAGATTTACCCATTACTTATGAATTAACTACAAACCCTGATGCGAAAGTATATTATAGTACTCTTGTTGTGCTTAAGCATGTCTCATTATCTTGCCAGTGCGCAGCCCCAACAGCAGCAAAACCGCCTTACCTTAATCGAGCAGCGCCTTGCTGATCTTTCTCAAAATGTACCCGGATTAAATCAAAAAGTAGAAACCGCCGTTTCTAATAGCTCCCTGCAGGAGTTTTTAAAAGGGCTTGCTGCCACGCATAATCTGAACATTTATGTTGATCCATCTGTAAATCAAAAAATTACAGGCTATTTTTCAGATGAAAAAGTCATCAATGTGCTGATGTACGCTGCAAAACAATATAATCTTGATTTCACCTTTACCGGAAGTATTATATCCATTTCAACTTATAATGATCCGTTGGCCAACCTCCCGCCACCTCCTCGATTAATCCAGATACAATATGATCCAAACTCGGATCATTTAACTATGGACCTTCAGGATGATTCCCTTTTACAGGTAGCTAAAAAGATTACCCAGCTCACAAATAAAAATGTCGTTTTGGTTCCGCAGCTTTTTTTTAAAAAAGTAAGTGGATATTTTCAGGATATGCCCGTTGAAAATGTGCTTGAAAAACTGGCTATCGCCAATTCCTTCAAACTAAATAAAACCAACGATAACGTATATGTACTTGAACCACTTAAGGAAGGGGAAGAGATTGTTACCCGTGAAAATAAAAATGTAAGTCCGAACTACTCAATAAAAAAAACAATTACCCGTCAGCCCGGCAGCACGCTATCGAATTCCATCAACATTGAATCTTCTGAGTCGGGAAAAAAATTTGTAAATCTTAATGTGGTTAACGCTCCAATAAAGGATCTGATAAGGGACATTGCCGAACAGGCAGGTATTAATTACTTTATGTATTCAGAAATTACAGGCGTATCAACTGCAAGTGTTCAGAACATGCTTTTCAATGATGTACTGACTTTTATCCTTCAGGGAACAAAATATACATTTAATGTTGATAAAGATGTGTATTTGATTGGAGACAGGAACGACGAAGGCTTAAGAAAACATAAGCTTATACGTTTGCAACACCGGTCTGTAGACTCTTTGCTCGCCGTTATTCCGCAACAGATTAAAGGCAATGTAGACATTAAAGAGTTTAAAGAGCTTAACAGTTTTCTCCTGAGCGGGTCAGAACCTGAAATAAAAGAAATTGAAGGTTTTGTTTATCAATTAGACAAAACAGTACCTATGGTTATGATTGAAGTAATTCTAATGGATGTAAAGAAAAGCAAGACTATTGAAACAGGTATTAAAATGGGAGTTTCAGATTCAATTGTTAGCGGAGGCACCATCCTTGGGGGATTGGATTTTACATTTAGCTCCGGTGACGTAAACCGGTTTATAGACCGTATAGGCTTAAATAATGTGTTTAATATCGGTCGGGTTACGCCAAACTTTTATGCTTCTTTAAAGGCTTTGGAGAATAACAGTAATATAGATCTCAGGCAAACGCCTAAACTCTCCACCTTGAACGGACATGCTGCCACTCTTAGTATAGGCAGCACGCGTTATTACGCAGCAAGCACCCAAAATGTGGTAGGATCCCTAAATCCACAAACAATAGTAACACAGCAGTTTTACCCGGTTGAAGCAAACCTGGCAATTGATATCCGGCCTTTTGTTTCCGGAGAAGAGCAGGTAACATTAAATATAGATATCAACATTACTGATTTTATCGGGAATGCCTCAATTACGGCGCCACCGCCTTCAGCAACGAGTAAGTTTAAATCTATAATAAGAGTAAAAAACGAAGAGATGATCGTATTGGGAGGAATTGAGAGGAATGAAAAAAGTGATGAAGGGTCAGGCATTCCTTTCCTTGCAAGGATCCCGGTTTTGAAATGGCTGTTCAGCAGTCGAAGCAAGACCACAAGTAAAACAGTATCAGTAGTGTTTATTAAACCAAGTATTTTTTACTAATTATGTGGTCTACTATTAAACAAAAAATACTACAACTATCAAAAGCTACCGGCGTTGAAATTGTTTTTACGCAGGAGCATAAATATATTGCGCACATAGTTTGCCTTACCCTTAGGAAAAATAAGATTATTGTAGAAAGGCAGGTAACAGGTGATGAATTGGTGCTGGAAAACCTGCCTAAATCTATTCCGTTATTTCTTACTTTTAACGGAAAAGGTGTACTGGTAAAGAAAGTTCCTGTTTCTACAGGAAAGGTCAGCACAATTGAAGATGTTTTGCCTGAATCAAACCCCAATGATTTTTATCATTCTATTGACAATTTTAATGGCTTTTCAACAATTTCGATTGCAAGGAAATCGCTGATAGATGAAATAATAAATAGTTTCAGGGCAAGGGGCTTTAAAGTACTCAATGTATCTATCGGATTTAAACCCGTGATGCTGATATTGCAGCATCTTAATCAAAATACAGGAGCCATAAAAAGCAGTACTTACCAACTCGAAATACAAAAAAATGAAATTACGGATTTTGAAATTGTATCGCCTGAGGCTGACAAACCGGTAGGCCAGGAATTCATTTTTTCAGAACAATACATAGCTGATTCACGTACAATTGCCCTCGGAACTGCGGTAGCGCTGCTTACAGACCAGATAGAAGTGGCCCCCGGTTTTAAAAATGAGACTATTCTCAATGAAAGAAGTAATTTTAAAAGCTATCTTTTGTTTAAGTACTTCGGATGGGCATTATTGATTGGATTGTTGGGTCTGCTCCTGATCAATTTTTTTGTTTTTAATTATTACGCCCAAAAAAACAACGAGCAGGAAACGGCGCAAAGATATACTAGGGGGAATGCGGCTATTGAAGAAAAGCTCAGACAAAAAGTACGGCAAAAAGAAAAATTCCTGGAACATACGGGTTGGCTGAACCAATATAAAACCAGCTATTTCGCTGACCGGATGGCAAGTTTACTACCTGCAGATATTGTATTAACGTCCATGCAGGTTAACCCTTTAAATAAAGGAGGAAATACTGTTAAAGGCGTCTCTTTCAGAATGAATACCATTGAAATTAGCGGGGATTGCACCAGTACAAGCTACCTTACCCAATTTATGAATAATTTAAAGAGCATACAAGGCGTAAAAAAAGCGAGTGTAATTAACTATACCTATAATAAAGAAAAAAATACAGGTTCTTTTATCCTGGAAATACTTACCTACTAAATGCTTAAAAACCTATCATACAGGCAAAAATTAAAAATACTTCCATTTGCGGCAGTATTAAGCATATTAATATGCTATAAGTTCGGTTTTGTAAACACCGTAAAAGAACATGAGAAATACAGTCATCAAAAAAAAACCGCTATGTTTGAAAAACAATTGGGTTATTCTTTTCAAATGTTGAATTCCCGGGAAAAAAAACTCAATGAACTATTAGATGGATTTGTGCTGGATACGCTTGATAACAGTAAAAATCTTCTTTCTGTAGCCACAACCTGGTGCCGGAGCAATAACCTTGAAATAAAGGAATTCAAGCCTTATGCTTATGCTGTGCTGGATAGTATGAGTATTATTACACAATCACTAACGGTTGCAGGAGGCTTTATAGATTGCCTTAAGTTAGTGAATGCCCTGGAGACACAATTTCATACTGGAAAATTAAGCTCCGTACAGTACAAATCAGTTAGAGACCCTAAAACCAAAACATTGGAATTAAATTGTACACTTTACATCCAAAATATAGACAACTATGGAACGAAATATAAATAAGTATGTTTATTATTTCTTAGCTATAATGAATACTATGCTTTTGGGTTGCGAAACTGCATTAGAGAAACCGCTTGAAAAGGATTTCGTAATCTTGCTTTCCCCTAAAGATAGCCTGGTAACCAGCACTACTTCTCAAACTTTTTACTGGGATTTATTAGACGGCGCTGCGGAGTACCAGTTGCAGGTTGTATCGCCTCGTTTTAACGCTATAGAAAGGTTAATCAAAGATACAATTATGAATGGGAACCAATTTACAATAGAGTTAGCAAAAGGCGATTACGAATGGAGGGTAAGGGGGCTAAACTACAGTAGTGCATCCCGATTCAACAATATTAATAGGCTGTATATTCATTAATATAAGCGTTACGATGCATCCCAGGAAGTTTAAATATTTTTTAATTGCCGGTGTAGCCCTGGTATGGGGAATAATTATTTACAGGATTATTCGAAGCCTTTCAAATGAAACACCTGTTGTGCCTGTGCCTCTATTGGCTGCTCCCACTTTTAATTATACCATTGAGCCGGATACTTTTTTTTTATTCGCTGACTATCCCGACCCATTTTTGCCAGATGAAGAAAATAGCGACACCGGTAATGTTTCAGAACCGAAACCAATAACCAATACGGATCCTGGTTTAAATCAACCACCCTTGCAAACAGCTCCTGCAGATAGTTTTGATCCATCAATAATTAAATATACCGGAATGATCGCTAACCCGGAAATGAAAATAAGGATGGCTATCATTAAAATTAATGAGCGGGAAGTTGTGTTAAAGGAGAAAGGCAAAACGGCTGATTTTACGTTGCAAAAAATACTGAAAGACAAAATTATAATCATGCATAAATCAAAACGATATGAAGTGTTGCGTGATCAATGAGAAATTTTGTGTTGTGAAGGAATTGATCTTGACTTGTATTTTTAGATGTAACTTTTTCATAAGCCATTCATTTATGTATTTTATATGACAAGCTGCACTTTTTACTACTGTTTAATTTGTTTTTCCAGTTCCTCTACTCTTTTGTTGACCTGAATAAGATGCAGGGTTAACTCCTCCACTTTCTCAAGTAATTTCCGGTTCATCTCGCCCAGCTCAACACCACCTGATTCGTTTATTTCTGCTGCTGAGGGCATGCCAGGCAAATGTTGATGTGCCTGAATATAATTTTCAATATCAGTAAACGTAGGTAAAGCATAACTGGTTTGAAAAACATAATCCGGCCATGGATTAACTGAAGTTACTTTTATCTCCCGCGCTCCAATGGTGCCTTCTACAGCCAGTTTAAATGAACCGGTTGTTTGGGTACCAATACCTACGTTGCCCACAGTGGTTATATGTTTAACCAGGTATTTGTACCTGCTGTATTACGCCATAAAAATTCTGGGCCGTCAAAATATACACGTTCTACGGCTGAACCGACCCTGAGATGAAAATAAGGATTTCCAAGATTTTCATGTAGTCCGTATCTCACGTACGAATTGGCAGAATAGGTTTCCAGATCAAACCGTGAGGCAGCACTTGGTCCAGACGAAAGATTTCTCACTTTTGCTATGGTTGCCGTAGTTTCATCCCTGCGAATATCTAATTGTGAGGTAGGTGCAGTGCCTGTGCCTATACCTACATACCCGGTATTGGTAGTGTAAATATGGGGAGAAGAGGTAGACCATTGTACAATGGAAAATTTACCAATTACAATTGCAGTTAACAAAAAAAGAATTTTTCTCATTGGAAATGTTTTTGAATTAATAAAGATGGTTGCTGAAATTTTACCTGCGCAATTTTACTTGTTTTGGCATTATTATAAATACGTTGTGAATTGTCTGCCGCATCTCAATTATGAAACAGGATATTGTTTACTATAATATTATTGTATTTATCTGGTTTTAATAGTTCTCTCATTCAGGACTTGTTACTGGAAAAAATTGATTGAAAATGGCTACTGTAGTTGGTGATACCCAATCTCATCGCCTATACACAAATACCAACAAGGCGAGATTTTCAACTTACACGGAAAAGAAACTCTTGCTCTTTTCTTATACCTCATTCTCGCCAAAATGGGGACCGATACTTTTAACAACGAGGTGTCATTTCGGCGTGTCTTCGGTCGGTTTACTTTCGTTCAACTTCTTTACACTTACCTAATGCCTTTACAGGCAACTTTTGCCTGAACATTCAGCACCGCAACTTTTGATTAGAGCACCTTCAGGTGGTTTGCATATCCCGTCTGTACAGCGTATGCGGTAGGCCTATTACCATCTTCTATACAGCATTGAAAAAGAACTATCTATTCTATCCATTCGTGACACACCCAACAACGGCGGAAAAATATTTTCCTCATTAATCCAAGCCATAGCGATAATTCATTAGTCCTTAACCGGAAGAAAAAGTCCATCTAAAAACTCGTATCTATTCGAACTGTTCTTCTTGTTACTATAATAAATCTTAAACTCCGAGAAACCACTCTTGCCTTTAGAAACAATTTCAGATTTAATAAAGGGCGTTTTTGAAAGGTTCCAATACCCATCCTTCCATATAATCAAAAAATTATTAGCCCCAAACGTAGAGCCAAATACACCCATTTCTAAAGCATAGGCTTTATTATTATCCCGAGCAGTAAAGTTTATAAGAGAAGAATCTGGCAATTCAACATTAGTAAAAATAATTTGATCTTCAACAACACCATTCCTATCTATGCGGAATATCAAATCCTTATTATGTTTAAAAACGTTTAAATAAGTTCCGGTAGCATCTAGCTTATATACCTTAATTTTTTTGTAACAAATCTGTTCCTGACAATAGCTATTACTTACAGAACAAATTAACACCATTGCTAGCATTATAGTTTTCATTACTTATATTTATACATTCTTAAATAGTTAGGCCGTACGCCCTCTACATTTACTTCTTGCAATTGAGAAAAATTCCAATTGGGCTTTTTACCTGCCGGCACCATACTTCTCGGACTATAATACAATAATGAATTATTAGTAATATCTGAACTAAGACCCGCATGAACTTTATATGTTATACTAAGCACATTTAACCAGGCTTGTCTATCCGTATTTGTTTTTATACCGCTATAAGGATTATCATAAACTGATCTATTATTATCTCCTGGTAATAGAGAAGAAAACTGATACTTTTGAGTAATTACACCTGTATAAGTATCAGGGAATTTATCACTATCGGTCCTATTCTTAATTATATTAGCTACGCTTTCTATTTCAGGAGATTTTCCATTTCGAATCTCTGCAAACATAACTCTTGAAAAAACCCCGAGATCACTATTCCAATCCAATTTAGGATTGTTATCAATAAGAGAAAAATATTCCTTAGTAATTGCCTTATCCCATTTAGGGAGGTTAGCAATAAAATTAACTCGTATAAAATCATCATTGTTAAGAAAAACAACCTGATCAATGCCGTCCTTAACATGCTTAACAGCTCCAGTTTGAGTATTTACAAAATCAGTATTTGTCTTTCCGCCATCTGGGTCAGTAAGACCAACCGGATCATTTCCCATGCTCACATAAGGAGAGTGGAACTGACCTTTTGGATCCACGCTGAGCCATCTTGCGATCTTGGAGTCATACATCCTCAGCTCGAACGCGTTCCAGTCTGTTTCGGGGTCTTTTTCCGCATACTGCCCCTGGTAGCCGTAGCGATAATCATTGGTGCCCGTGGTTTGCGGGGTGATCACCATACCGTAAGGATAATAAT
>CALMQS010000029.1 GCA_937871285.1 uncultured Sphingobacteriales bacterium
ATCTGTAAATCCATTTTCCCGGAGATGCGTTTCAAAGAATGTTTTATAGCTTATCTCATCGGTGTTATACTGGCTTGTTTCGTCTGTGAGATCCAGCTCAACTATTTTTTTCCAGCCTGCACAAAAATCAGGATGTCGTAATGTGGTTCGGATAAAAGTAGAACTTTCCTCTAATCCATATAAAGGGATATAGGCAAGCGAATCCCTGTTGGGGTACCAGGCTAAACGGCCATGCCCCGGTATTTCCACGGTGCGGCTGGCATCAAATAGCAAATGATAAGGTAGTTGCTGTGTTTTATGATTTAATTTATATACTGCTCCGGCTTTCCCGGCCAATACCACGTTGCGCGGGTTCCAGCTTATTTTATAATGCCAGGGGTTTTCATCGCTTTCCGGCGCCACCAGTCCGCCGCAATGGGAGTAAAACGAATGGATCTTTCCTCCCATAGCATGAATGCGATGAATGAGCTGCATGGCGCTCATATGATCAATGCCGGGATCTAGCCCCATCTCGCAAATAAATAATATACCCTTCTTTTTAATCTCCGGTTCCAGCTTCCTGATCGCTTCATCAACATACGATGCCGTAAGCAAATGACGGCCGGCTGCGATACAATTTTCAGCTACTATTGAATGAAGGGATGGAGGCAGCATGGAAATAACGATATCAGCCTGTTCAACGAGCGTGTTTCTTTGCTCATCATCTTTTACATCAACCTGCACCGGAGTGGCGTATAAAGAGCCACCTGATTTGTTTTGTGCCAGCTCAAAATTCCCATCCGCGACTATGACCTGCCAGTTATTATCCGTAGCCTGTTGTATCAAATAATCAATTAGGCAGGTAGCCGATTTGCCGGCTCCAAAGAGGAGGATTTTTTTCAAAATTCATTGTTTGTTCCTGCAATTTTACTCTTTTTATGCGGTAGCAAGCCTGCATAACAAAAAACTGATTGCTTACGCAACCTTTTTAAACCGGTCACCGTCATATATGCCGATGCGCATTTTTAATTTCCGGTTTTATTATCCGCTCCGGAAAATGCAGCCTTATAAAACCTTATCCGTTCCCCTCTTAAAGAATGTATCTAAACAGGTAACATTTTTAAAAATGTTCCTGTGGGTCTTTGCTTACTTCAGCCTGAAAATTACTCACGAATATTAATCTGTATACGAATCCTATAGCTGTATTCCAAACAATACAAACAATATTGGAATGGGTTACGGGAAGGAGTATGCCCGGTTATGTAGTGCGTTTGTTTTGAGAAACTACCTGAAACCACAGATCCCTGAATCCACATCCAATATCAATGAAAAGATCCTTTTTAATCCGTCCCTTTTTTATAGCCTTTATATTGCCGGCGATGCAGCCATACATAATGAGGTAGTATGAAAAACCATCCGGACCCATCTATCCAATATTTGTGTAAAGACCTTTTTAATTGCTATATGCCAGCCCGCAGCTCAAGCCGCCGTAACCTGCTCATTCATATAAATGTATAAACCTGCAGCCGTGAAAAAAAAGGGTACAAGAAAGCCTTTGTTTTAAACGGAAAACGCGCTAAATGTGGTACATTTGCACGCATTTTGAAATACAGCAAAAAGCAAAGAAAATCAGAATCGTAAAATTATTATGGAAGATAACTTAGTTCCTTTGGAAACCAGCGACAATGACCGCATCATTCAGGTGAATATTGAAGAGCAGATGAAAACCGCCTACATTGATTACTCTATGAGCGTAATTGTAGGCAGGGCGCTGCCCGATGTGCGGGATGGATTAAAACCGGTACACCGCCGCATTTTATATGCCATGAATGACCTTGGGCTGAACTATAACCGCCCGTATAAAAAATCGGCGCGTGTGGTAGGGGAGGTGCTTGGTAAATATCACCCGCATGGCGATAGGTCGGTATATGATGCTATGGTTCGTATGGCGCAGGACTGGAGCATGCGCTATACCCTTGTTGACAAGCAGGGAAACTTCGGTAACCAGGATGGCGATGGACCGGCGGCAATGCGGTATACAGAGGTAAGGCTGCAAAGATTAGCCGAGCATATGCTCGATGACATAGAAAAAGATACGGTAGATTTTCAACCGAACTTCGACGATTCGGAAAGGGAGCCTTCTATTCTCCCCACCCGTATTCCACAGTTGCTGGTAAACGGATCGAGTGGTATTGCCGTGGGGATGGCTACCAACATGATGCCCCATAATCTTACAGAGGTAATTGAAGGATGCATCGCTTATATAGACAATAAGGAAATTACTGTTGAAGAGCTCATCAAATTTGTGAAAGCGCCCGATTTCCCCACCGGCGGTATTATTTACGGCTATGAAGGCATTAGAACGGGTATGCATACCGGCAGGGGCAGGGTAGTGATGCGCGGTAAATTGCATGTAGATACCAAACCCAGCGGCAGGGAACAGATCATCATTACGGAAGTGCCCTACCAGGTAAGTCGTGATGTACTTACCAATAAAATAGGGGAGCTGGTTAATGAAAAGATCATAGACGGAATAGCCCATGTTAATAACGAGTCGAATGAAAAAGAAGGTACGCGGATAGTTATAGACCTGAAGCGGGATGCTATAGCCAACGTGGTTATCAATCATTTATATAAGCATACCGAGCTGCAAACTTCCTATGGCATTAACAATGTGGCCATTGTAAGGGGGAGACCCAAATTACTTAACCTCAGGGATCTGATCAGCGAGTTCGTGGAATTCAGGCACGAAGTAGTAGTAAGGCGTGCTCAATATGAATTAAAAGAAGCGCAGAAGAAGGCGCACCTGTTGCAGGGATACCTTATTGCCTTAGACCACCTTGATGAAGTTATTTCACTTATCCGGAGTTCAGCCACACCCGATGTGGCCAGGGAAAAACTGGTAAATGCAGGCTGGGGGCTCGATGAAGTACAGGCTAAAGCTATACTGGAACTGAGATTACAGCGTCTTACCGGCATGGAGCGGGAGAAAATAAAGGAAGAGTATGATGAAATAATGAAACAGATCACTTATCTTATTGAGCTGCTGGGAAATGAAGGAATGCGGTATGATCTCATAAAGAAGGAGCTCATTGAAATAAAAGATAAATTTGGCGACAGCCGTAAAACCGAAATTCAATATCTTGCCGATGAGATGCGGCTGGAAGACCTGATTGAAGAGGAGGATGTGGTGATCACCATCTCTCACCAGGGCTATATAAAAAGAACTTCAGCAACCGAATACCGGCAGCAAAACAGGGGCGGCAGGGGCGCTATCGGCGGACGCACCAAGCAGGAAGACTGGATCGAGCACCTGTTCGTGGCCTCTACCCATCATACCATGCTGTATTTTACGGAAAAGGGGAGGTGCTTCTGGCTAAAAGTATACCAGTTGCCCGAAGGTGATAAAACCAGTAAGGGCAGGGCAATCCAAAACCTGATCCAGTTGCCTCCGGATGATAAAGTACGTGCTATTATAGCGGTAAAGAATTTAGAAGATGAGGAATTTGTAAAGAGTCATTATATTGTACTTTGCACAAGGAAAGGCACGATTAAGAAAACACTTTTAGAAGATTTTAGCAGACCGCGTGCAACCGGAGTTAATGCAATAACCATCGTAGAAGGAGATGAGTTGCTGGAAGCAAAAATGACAGATGGCAACAGTGAAATAATGATGGCGGTGAAAAGCGGCAGGGCGATCCGGTTTCCTGAAAGCAAAGTGCGTTCAACAGGCCGCGGAGCCATTGGTGTTACGGGCATTGAAGTAGATAATGAGCATGATGAAGTGGTTGGCATGATTTGTGTCAAAAAAGAGGACAATTCCAGGACGGTGCTGGTTGTTAGCGAAAAAGGATTCGGTAAGCGTACTGCCATTACCGATGAAACCGGAGAAGAAGTATACCGCATAACCAACCGTGGCGGCAAAGGCGTAAAAACAATTAATGTTACAGAAAAAACGGGGTCCTTGGTGGGCATATTAGATGTAACGGAAGAAGAAGACCTGATGATTACCTGCAGGTCTGGTATTACCATCCGGATGGCGGTAAACCAGGTAAGCCGGCAGGGAAGAGCCACCCAGGGCGTAAAGCTGATTAGACTTGATGAAGATGATGCCATAGCAGCCATTACAAAATTGGCCCGCTATGAAGCGGAAAATGATGAGGAAGAGGAGGATGGACATGCAGGGGATGATAGTGCTCCGGCAACAGGAGAAAACCCGGGCTAGGATCGCTTAATATCCAAATAAATTACAAGTATTTAAACAAACAACACATATGAAGAAAATAATGCTCATCGCCCTCATGGCGGGGTGGACATTGGGTCTTTCGGCGCAAAACCTTAACAAGGTGAAAGATATGCTAAAAGATAACGAACTGGATAAAGCCAAGCAGGGAATTGACGCCTTGTTAGCCGTACCCAAGAATCAAAAAAATGTGGAAGTGTGGTACACCAAGGCAAAAATTTACGGTGCTATTGCAGCCAATGATCAATTTAAAACGTTGGTAGCCGATGGAAGAACAGAGGCTTTTGAAGCCATCAAAAAGGCCCAGGAAATAGATAAAACCAAGGCAACCACGCTTTTAACTGTAGACAGCTATAAGCCTGTATACGATTTGTATGGCAGCTACTTCGATGTGGCCGCCAGCCAGTATAACGCCGAAAAATATGAAGACGCGTTGGTTAATTTTAAAAAATCCGGCGAAATCGGTGATTATATTTTCGATCAGGGCTGGGGGCTGTATAAACTGGATACTACTTTGGTATATTATTCAGCATTATCTGCAATGAATGCTAAAAAAGATGATGAAGCCGTTGCGTTGTTCCAGAAGCTGGCTGAGGCCAAAGTGGCAACCAAGCCCGAACATGTAACTACCTATCGCTACCTGGCAAAATATTACCTTGATAAAAAAGACATTCCCAATATGCAAAAATATGTGGCATTAGGGCGTGAATTATACCCGAAGGACGACTATCTGCCATTAGTAGAATTTGACTACCTGCGCGGACAGGGCGATAAGAAAGCTATTTATGCCAAATACGAAGAGCTGATTGCCTCCAACCCGGAAGGCTTTGACCTGATATTAGATTATGCCAACGAGTTGTTTAATGAAACGCATGTAAGCGACGAAAAAGACAGGCCTGCCGATTATACGGAACGTTGCTTAAAAATAGAAGACCTGTATAAAAAGGCACTGGCCATTAAGCCGGATGCGCTGGAAGCTAACCTTAACCTGGCCAAACACTATTTTAACCAGGCATTATTTATTGAAGAAGATGTTAACAAAATAAAAGGAAAAACGCCTGAAGATCTGAAGAAAAAAGAAGAGCTGAAAGCCCAGGTGCTGTCTTTATGCGATAAAGCTATTCCTCCTTTTGAAGTGGTGTTTAAGGAATACGATAATAAGGGAACACTGAAATTATCTGAAAAGTCTGAATTTAAGTCAGCCTGTAACAACCTGGCTTATTGCTACGACAGGAAAGGCGACAAAGCCAAATCAGATTTCTACCAGAAGAAATATGACGAGATTGATAACAAGTAAAAAGGTTATCTTTTAAAAAATAAGTAACAAAAGGGGAAGCGTGTCAGGCTTCCCTTTTTCAATTAATACAACTCCGCTTCCTGAGAAGCTTTCACCCATCGCACTTTTAAATCAGGGTCCTTCATATTTTTATCTAAAGGGAACATCGGCCTTTGTATTCTTTTATAGGGTAAGCGCGCCAGGTCCTGGTCAACACCACCGGGAGTAAGCGCCAGCAACCAGTCAGCCCGCATATTGTATAACTCAGGTTCTAAGTAACCGATCTTCACCACAACAATATCAGCTTTACGCGGTTCCAGCCCCAGCCGGGTGAAATCCGCTTCCTTATGATACGGCTTCCTTTCTTGTGTAACGATCACAAACACCGATCCGGTTTGTATAACCGCTTCCACACCGGCATTAGCGTCGCCCTGGTAAATGGCCCGCACCGTACCTTCTATCAATAACGGTGGGGCATACCTGTTGTCTACTGCAGCGCCTGCCAGTCCCGTAACTTTTTTTCCAACTCCTGCTTTCAAAGCTTTTTGGATCATATCCGGCCCGGGTATGGAAGCGTAAATTAATGTAGGTCCGTTGGCAGACTTAAATTCTTCCCTGGCCAATATTTGCTGCAGCGACCAGGTAACATCCCCGGCGCCCCCCGCTGTGGGATTATCCCCGGAATCACTTATAAAAAAAGGCTTCTTCCTGCTTGCTATGGCTTTGTTAAGGCATTCTGCAAGACTTCCGGTAGGGGCCACAAAGTGAAACGCATCTCTTACCTGCCAGAAATGATTCGCTAATGCTTCAGCGGAAGCGGCCACAGCCTCCTGGTCATCACCGGTAACCATTACTACTCCATGATTACGCGGTTCATCCGCCCAGGGATAACCCATCCATAACGCTGCTTCCATAACGCCCGGCCGCGCAGCAGCAGTACCCACTGCAGCGTATAAGCTTTTCGCGGGTTCAATACGTGTGCTCGTTTGCTCGCCGGGCAATAAAATGGGCACGGGTATCCATGCTTTATAGCGGGGCTTGCCTTTTCCTGATTCCAGTCTTTGCAGCAACTGCTCTACAGAACGCTGCTTGGTTTCCTGCGCGTCTTCGTGGGGAGCCATCCTGTAGCAGGTTATTAAATCCGAAAGTTCAGCCAGGCGCACAGACACGTTGCCATGCAAATCCATTGAAGTAGAAATAATGGTTTCCGGTCCCACCACTTTACGCACCCTTGTTATCAAATCGCCTTCAGGGTCATCCAGCCCAACCACGCTCATGGCGCCGTGTATATCAAAAAATAGTCCGTCGTAGGGAAGATTCTTTTTCAGGGAATCAAGTATATAGCCTGCCATCGCTTCGTAATCCGCTCTTGGCACGGCTCCACCTGGTAGTGAACGGGCGGTAACGGCAGGCAGCCATGTTGCCCTGTTCCTTATGGGCGATCCTTCATGCATAAACCCCGGGTAAGAAGTGTAGATCTGGTTGCCCCGTTTTATAGTAAAAGAAGCTTCGGTGCTTAATGCCGGTGAAAAGGTGCTGGATTCAATGCCAATTCCGGCAATAGCAATACGTGGCAAAGGCGTGTTGGTTTGAGCAAATGATTGCAATGCAACCATCATCAGCATACATGTAAACCTGGCAGGAACAGTCATCATATGATTTCCTTTTGAGTAAAAATACATGAAAACAATATGCTTTTCCGGCTTCCGGTTATTTTAGCACAAACCTTCGTTAAAGTAGTTGGGGCTTATGTGTACCCTGTACTTTCTTTTTATAATTTGCTTCTTTATTAACCAAAAACACAGGCTATGAAAAAAATTTCACCCTTTCTTATTTTCTTTCTTATTGCAGCGTATGCAACTTCACAGGCACAGATTACAAAAGGTTCATTGTTTTTAGGCGGCGATTTATCGCTGAGCACAGTAAATGCAAAAAATGCCAATGATGAAAACACCATCAAACAAAACAGCTTCAACATTTCGCCGGTGGCAGGCATTGCTGTAAAAGATAATTTTATCGCAGGCGTTTCTTTAAATGCCGGCTTTTCGGAGAATAGAAATCCATACCAGGCCACACAAAAAGGAAACTCGTTTGGGGCAGGGGTATTTGCCAGGCATTATAAGAATATAGGGAAAAGTGGTTTTTATGTTTTTGTACAAAATAGTCTTGGAGCAGGATACGGAGAGCAGCGCTATGAACAAACACCTAATATTAATAATGATCCAAGGAAAGTAAAAACATTTTCTGCTTACCTGAATCTTTACCCCGGACTTTCTTACGCTGTAAGCCGAAAGCTGCACTTAGAAGCCGGTTTTAATAACCTGTTGTACCTGAACTATTCACACGATAAAAACGAATACTGGAATACAGCAACAACAAAAGCAAACAGGTTTTATCTGGGAACCAGCTTAAATAATCTTTCATCTCTTTATGTGGGTTTCAGGGTGCTTATAGGAAAGTAGGATTATTTTGGAATTAATACCGTAAGGCCAATAGCAGGAAGAAGAAGTTCTTTCTGCAATTTTTTTGAGAATAGCATTTTCAGGCAGTCGGGGGGTTTTTGCACTTTTATTATTTAACATAATATAAATTATAGGAAAATAAATAGTTATTTTGATTAAACATATTATTATCAAACAGTAACATATATATTTAAAATATAAAGTACTTTAAAATCACGGATATCGTTCAAAATTTGCCTGAAATTTAAACTTTGTGAAATCCGGATAATATTTAGAAGTAACGTTAGACGCCGGAAAAAAGAATTAAGCGAAGCGAATCACGAACACCATAAAAAGAATAAAATATTTCGTGGGTAAATGGTATGACCGGCCCTGAAGCCGGAATCCTGCAGCCATTTACTGCACAACTGTATAACCGGGAAAAATGCATAAGCGCCGTACTCCCCAAATGCTTTGTTGCATACGCATTCGCCGTGTGTTGATATCATTGGACATAGCAAACCATTTATGCAGCAAATCAATAACGCCTGCGCCCCGTATCCTACATGGTGAAACTGTATTTAACGGCTTATCATATAGTAATTTACCGGTATGTTACCGGATATTTTTCTGTAACTTCCCGCTTAAAACTAAATTTTTCCCTATGTCTCAAAATACCAAAACCAACCATAGCATACACGAAGGCCGCAACGTAAAACACTTCCGCGAAATGCTGGTTATAAAACAGGACGCCCTTGCCGCCGACCTGGGCGATGACTGGAACCAGCAAAATATCTCCCTCCTGGAGCAAAAGGAAAAGATTGACGCTCCCCTGCTCCAGCAAATTTCTGCTGCTTTAAAAATACCTGTTGAAGCGATTCAGAATTTTGATGACGAACAAGCGATCAACATTATCTCAAATACGGTAAATAATAGCGATAGCGCAACAGGCAACTCTTTATTCAGCTACCAACCTACATTTAACCCTATTGATAAAATGGTTGAGAAGAAATAAAAATAACATTAAAGTTACTACGGATAGCTTTCCCTTTTTATAATCAAATTTATGAACGGAGGAATATTAATTATCGGGTCTTTATTGTGGGATCCGGATCAAGGTACTAATAAAGGTGCAAGGAAAAAATGGAGAACAAAAAGATTAAATATGGACAAGAAAATTCATGTTTTTGCTCCAATAAGATATGGGAGGCTATCAAATGAACAATCATATACAATGGTTTTCTCAAAAGAAGTAGAAAATAATAAAAAGTTAGGGACTGCTTACATTATACCTTTTAAGAATAATCCCGTAACATGGAAAGGATTACTTTATCAAGCAAGATATCTATCGACGGCTGAAAGAGCGAACGATAATAAATTGGTAAAAGGTAATAAAGAAAAATGGTGCATAATAGGTATACTATTCAATCCTAAATTTGGCCAAGCACAAAAAGACGATATTCTTCGAAAATTCAGAAAAGAGCTTGAGAAAGATGAAATGGGTGAAAATCATCAAAATTTAAAGGCAGGAGGTGAAAGTTCCATACTAAAGGAAACTGGAGAAATTGATATTGAATGGATAAAGGCAGTCAACCCCATACTTCAAAAAGAACTTGATCAATTAGACTTTATTCTCGCTACTTGTACCCAGCCAAAGCCACTTGCTAGTTACCCGAATTCTAGCACAATAAAAAATGCGTTAAATAATGATACCAGAAATTACTTCTATAATAATATTCAATTTGGAATAACAACTTTTCAAGATCGAGAAATAATACTCAAATAACCAAAACTAGCTATGCAAAGATTGCAGGGTTGATTTTTCTGAGAAAAAACAGTTTTTGCTATTAGCAACTGCATTAGTGCCTATATTTTCTGAATGTTTTTGTTGCCCATCTACCAGCATTTACTCCTATGTTAATAAAGCATAGATTGAATATATACGATAAGGTCAGCCTTAAGATTAAGAAAGGTTATACCTTATCGTGTTTCTTGTCGGAATATGCGCGATAGAGGGCGAATGGGCAAACAATGACGCCGACGATGAAGGTCACATAAGAATTTTCGAGATCGCGCATCCATAAATAGATTAAACTAGCAATTACAGCCCAAAGCAGGACGCAAAAAAGCCCTGCTAATACCTTACCTGTTGAAGTATATGCGAAGGGTCTATCTTCTAACCATAGCATTTTCAATAACGATACAGTGAATCCATAGACCATAAAGATTGCCAGAAAGTGTGCGAAATAATCTATCGAATGATTAAAAGCATTTCTAAACATATTTAAATATAAAACTTCAGACGCGATCAGACAACAATCGTTAAACTTATTTAAGCTAATTGTGAACTTGCAAAATCAAAAATCTCGCATTAGCTTTGCATCCTAGTACTTTTTAATGGCAGTTGTCATATCTGCTCACTTGCGCTTCATTGATAGCGATAAGTCGGGAACCAAACGACAACAACAAATATGACTTTTTCAAAAAAGAAAAGGGTCGATTGAGAGTTGATTTACCGCGTCGAAACTTGTTTGCTGAACTAGTGCAACGCTGATGATGGCGAAAAGATTATATAGGTGATTGGGAATGGAGTGATTTCGTCAAGGTCTTAGTTTGTCCTGGCTTTTTTGTGTCCTTTTTATTTTCAATATTATACACAAACTTTTTATTAGATTAAACCAACCCAAATTAATCTACTATGCCATGGGATTATGATTCAGCTGAAGCAATCAACATTTTTTTCGCGGGGGGATTAGCATCGCTCCTCTTTTTCTTCTTAACAATACTTTGGAAATGGTGTGTTTTCTGCTATAAGTATCGACACTTGAATAGCAAGGGAAAGTTAAAAGATTGGAAAGGACATCCAATGAGAGAGGACAATGACCGTCTTCCGAACTTTAATATAGTTCAGGCTCAAATTAACATAAAAGCCCATCGGGGGAAATTTAAAGTCGAACTTACACATGGCAACCGCACATGGGTCGGAGAGATTTCGATGCTATCAGCCAACTACGGAATTCTAACTTTGCATTATTTAGATAACTTTGAAATCGGTAGAAGGGAATGTTTTATAAGTAAATATACTCGGGATGGTGTGGTGTATGATACAATCTTTGTAATTCCAATTACAAATAGAATATTTTATCAACCTGCAGAAGGAAAACCTTCATATGATTATGGGAATGAAATTTTTATTCGTGAGAGGAAGAAAGGTAGAGGAAAATAAAAAGCTCCGGAGCTCTATTGATATGATTTTTCGCATTTCACCCTTTTATGTCCCACTTTTACTAATATTTCACGTCTAACATTACAATGTTGAAAAGTTTTATCGCGTCGGAGTCTTAGCCGTGCTGATAAGAAGCATGGAGCAAGTCCCCAGCACAACTCCTTGCAGCAGTATGGAAATTGATAGATTCATATTGATAATCCGATTAATAATACTGATTTATTTAACCGCACGTGTTTCCCCGCGGGAGGGATTCCTGCCTGCGGTAGGCAGGGCAGCGAAAAGCCCGCTGAAGAAATTGTGCAGCAGCCTTGTGGCGGACTTGCAGCGGAAAGCCCGACCCCGGTATGGGCCGTGCTGATAATGATGCACCGGATCAGTAGCGATGGATATGCAACCGAAGTATCGCTGCCCATACCGGGGGCACGCCCAAATAAAAAATGTAGTACAATAATAAAAGCAATAGCCTGTTGATATTGTATCGCAATACGATTTTACCCTTTACCACTCTGCCTAAGCTCCTTCAGCAAACCGTACATATCGGATACCACCCAGCGTTCTGCCAGCTTTCCTTTTCCCACCCGGTAAATGGCAACACCTTTGAGCGTGATGGACTGTCCTGCAGGAGGAACATCTATACCGGGAAAACTTTCCTGGTAGGTTCCCCGCATCTTCCAGCGAACCATTACTTTATCGTCCTCTGCAAGCAGGTCATCCACTTCATACCTGGCGTCGGGTACTGCCTTCCGTATGGCCGCATAGTAGGCCCGGAATGCCTGCGGACCACCGGGAGTACCCTCCGGCCAGTCGTGGGAAATAAAGCCGGGCGACAGCACTTCGTCGGCCATGGGGCAATAAACCGCTTCAATCGCAAAATGACTGTGCAACTGTGTTTGGTAATTGCTCTTGATCAACCGCCCATACCCTTCCCGGAAGTTAAATTGCTGTATGGATAAATGGCCGGCCATCAGCTTTTATGAAACGGCAGCCACTTGTGTGCCAATATCGTTTTTTTATGAAGTTTACTGAAAACACAAGAGAAACCACGGTTAAATTTTGATTATCTGTTAACAAAACAGGTAAATCCCGGATAATATAATAATTGCCCCGATATCTGTGGCATGATTTCTTCATTCCCATCTGTCAACGATAAAAACCACCGCCATGCAAAAGATCATCCCGCATTTATGGTTCGATAAGGAAGCTGTGGAAGCCACAGCATTTTATACATCCGTATTCCCGGAATCAAAAGTTACGCATACCACCAAAATCCGCAACACGCCTTCCGGCGACTGCGACCTGGTGAGCTTCGAGATCTGGAATAAAGAATTTATGGCTATCAGCGCCGGGCCGCTGTTCAGGTTCAATCCCTCTGTATCGTTCATCGTCAATTTTGATCCGTTGTTGTTTGGCAAGTCGGCCGACAGCAATAAAGCTGCGCTGGATGCTTTAAATACTGCATGGGATAAATTATCGAAAGGCGGCAAAGTGCTTATGCCGATTGATGTCTACCCTTTCAGCAAACGCTATGGCTGGCTGCAGGACAAATACGGAGTGCCCTGGCAACTCATGCTCAGTGATCCCGCCGGTGAACAACGTCCGGCCATTATTCCTTCGCTCCTGTTTACCGACAGCAAATGCGGCAGGGCCGAAGAAGCGCTCAATTTTTACCAGTCTGTTTTTAAAGATGCACAAAAAGGCGCCGTGTATCACTATCCCCCGGGCATGGAACCTGATAAAGAAAGTTCTGTGATGTTTGCCGATACGCGGCTGGAAGATACCTGGCTTGCTGCTATGGACAGCGCCCGTGAGCATGGCTACGGCTTTAATGAAGCGATTTCCTTTATGGTAACCTGTAAAGACCAGGCGGAGATAGACTATTACTGGGAAAAGCTCTCTGCCGTGCCCGAATCGGAACAATGCGGCTGGCTCAAAGACCAATACGGCCTCTCCTGGCAGATCACCTCCGCCGAAATGGAAACCATGATGCAGCAGGGAACGCAGGATGAAATAGACCGCATCACCCGGGCCTTCCTGCCTATGAAAAAGATTGATATAGCAAAAATAAAAGCTGCGGTTGGCAAGGGGTGATAAGCGTATGAGGATTTGCAGAGCGGGGAAATAATACGAACTATACGACTATTGCCCAAAACGAAGACCAATCCACCTCAAAAAGCTGAATAGAACACAGAACGTACAAGTGAGTGACACAACAGACGCTTCATAGTAGCACTGCAGCCTGTACCATAAAAACTTTTCTCTGTTTGCGGTCGTGGTCACCCGCCATCAAAAGCGGTCATTTATCAATTACATCTAAATACAGTACAAATACTATAACAGAAACCGGGATACATTGTTTGTTATTGGCCGCGTGACACCTATTATTAATAATTAAGCGGGCGGTCCGGACGGGGGGCACGCCCCAAATAGCAACTTCTCTTCTACCCTATTTACATCCACAACGAATATTTTACCGGTAATATTTGCGCAGCAATTCATCTTCTCCCTTCCATTGAGCAATTTTAGCGAGTGCGTTGATCAGCGGCTCCTGGAACCAGGCGGGCATACCGGGCAGGTACGACTGGCTGTATCCAAACAGCAGGCACATGTGCCAGGGGTTTTCCGTCATATTGTTTTTCAGCAACCCGTCGTTGATCAGCCCGTAGGCTACCCGCAGCGTTTTTTCTAAACCCGCGGCAGGCGTTACTTTTACCATCAATACCGACTTGCTGGTGAGGGCGTTTTTAAAATAGTGCATATGCTTTTTACCGGCCTGCGTGGTTTGTCCTTTATCCAATATGATCTCTTTGCCGTCCCTGCCGATCCTTACCCTGCCATCCACTACCGTAAATGTTTCTACAAAATTGGAATGATAATGCCAGTCGTTGCCGCCATGGGGTTCCAGCTCCACTTCCACCAACTCGTATGCATTGTTGGTTTCCCTGCCGGTTTTAACAAAGGTGGCGGCATAATTGCCTTCGCGGTTGTAGATCGTTTTATCAGTACGGTTACCTACCGTGCAGTCGAGCTCCGGCAGGAAGGCCGCAAATACAACGATGCCCGCATATACCACTACGGTTAAAAAAACAGGCAGCGCCAGTATGCTGTACAACAGCTTTATCCATAACCTTTGGCTGCTGCGCCAGACGCGAACCACGCCGGTGGGGTAAAACAGCAGCGACAATCCTAATTTCCATTTGCTCTTTTTTACAGTTGATGCGGCATTTTGCGCAGTAGAGACCGTGTTTTCAGAAACCCTTTTCATTTTTTTTTATTTTTATTCCGCAAAATTGAAGCATGGCAATGCATTGCCTGTTTAGATAAACGGATTAAAAATGTAGAAAAATGGATACCGTTGATGTAACCCACTGGGCCCGGTACTTTGACAGCACACAGCAGGAGGTGGTTTATACGGGCGATCGCTATGCACATTTTACGGTACAGTTCAAACAACCGGCACTTGCCGCGGGTAAGCTGAACGCCATCAATACGCCCGGCATGTTGTTTACCGAGCTGGATATTGCGGCGAGACAGCCTTTTCGTTTACAGGATGCTTTGCCGGAAGAATCTGCCGAATCGGTATTTGTACTGGAGGGCGATGTGGAATCGCGTTTCGATAACCTGCACAAGCCGCTGTATTTTGGCAGGGGAGAACACAATATACAATACAATACCGCATTCGCGGGCACACATATTATCCATTCGCGGCGGTTTCACGCCTGCACCATTACCTATCACCGGGCGTATTTAAACAGCCTGGCGGAAAGCGAAGAAACCGGGGCACTGGCCCTGTTCTGCAAACACCTGCAACAGAAAAACAATTTTTTGGGCGCTGCGGATGCTATTCACTGGCAGCACCGGATAACGGAACTGATACCGGCCATCCTGTCGTGTCCGTTTACCGGCATTACGCGGTATATTTTTACCGAGAGTAAGTTACTTGAGTTGTTTGTACTGCAGATGGATCAGTTCCATGCGCTGCAATTGAACCCTGCAGCAATGCAATGGTCGCCGGCGGATAAGGAGAAGTTATACGCGGTTAAAGAATATATTGCAAAGTCATATTTAGAAGCATTGAGCCTGAAGGCGCTTACCTGCCACTTTGGACTGAATGAATACAAACTGAAGAAGGGCTATAAATATTTTTTTAAGACAACGGTATTTGGCGACATACACCAGCTGCGCATGCAGGAGGCTAAACAGTTGCTGCACAACCGGGTGATGAATGTAACGGAGGTGGCGTATCACATCGGGTACAATAACGTGAGCAGCTTTTGCTATGCGTTTAAAAAGATGTTTGGATACAGTGCAGGGAGTAAACAACGGTAACGGGTAGCCGCTGGGGCAGGAAATACAGCTCCACCCCCACTAATTATACTTTGCTGATGGTGCGGGCTTCAACCCCGCTCCGAAGGAGTCCGGAGTCCTTTCGGACCAGCGGGGGATATGAACCAGCCTTAAATGCAGAGAGCGAGATAGTACAAACTATACGACCATTGCCACAAAGCGGAGATCAACCCACCTCTTTAAACCGGCAACAAGTTCATGTCCCCATCCGGGAGGGGGTAGCGCTATGGATTGAATG
The DNA here is from genome assembly GCA_937871285.1 of uncultured Sphingobacteriales bacterium. Classification (GTDB taxonomy): domain Bacteria; phylum Bacteroidota; class Bacteroidia; order Chitinophagales; family Chitinophagaceae; genus Agriterribacter. Next base: position 15,751 of record CALMQS010000029.1, read on the forward strand.
ACTTTTACCCTGGGGAAGGAAGACTCCTGTCCCATAGTGTGGAAAATCCATGTTCCTGTGGGAATATTGGGCAGTTGCTATTTCAGATTTTGGTACATTTGAGTATATGAAATCCGGTTGAAAATGACAGCTAACGATTAAGCTGTTTCACGCAGCGAATGCAACAATTTATACCGCTGCAGAAAACCTGTAGTTAAAGAAGTTCATTTTGCACAACGGCCGCTACCACTAAAAAACGCTGTGCCTTTGCTCCGCCGCGAACGGTGCGAGAAAAAGAATTAGATTATTCAACAACTTCAGTAAAAAAACATGAGCAGTAAAAAAAACCTGTCGCAAGAACAAACGCAGGACCTCCTCAAAACATTAAAAGCCCGTTTTGAAAAAAACAAGAACCGCCATAAAGGCATCAACTGGGGTAAAGTGCAGGCAAAGCTGGAAGACAGTCCGGCAAAATTGCGGTCATTGTATGAAATGGAAATAACCGGCGGCGAACCTGATGTGGTGGGTTATGATAACCTGCCTCGCGGGCAGGCAGGAAAAACGGGCGAATATATTTTTTATGATTGCTCGGCAGAAACGCCCAAAGGCCGCAGGAGCATTTGTTACGACCATGCAGCGCTGGAATCGAGGAAAGAACACAAACCCCAAGACAGCGCAATGAATATGGCCGCTGATATGGATATTGAATTATTAACGGAAGAACAATACCGCGAGCTGCAGCAGCTTGGTGAATTTGATTTGAAAACCTCGAGTTGGATTCTCACCCCTACGGCTATCCGTAAACTTGGTGGCGCCCTTTTTTGTGATCGCCGCTACAACACGGTATTTGTATATCACAATGGTGCGGAATCATATTATGCGGCAAGGGGTTTCCGCGGGTCATTACGGGTTTGAATATAGTGTAATTTTATGCTGAAATGAAAGCTTTTACAAGAACAAAATATGGAGGTCCGGACGTACTTCGCTTGGAAGAGGTAGAAAAGCCAACTGTAAAAGATGGTCATATTCTCGTTAAAGTAGAAGCCAATTCGGCCAATCCTGCTGACTGGCATATTCTCCGGGGAAAACCATTTTTTGCGCGTTTCACTTTCGGGTTGTTCCATCCGAAAGATAAAATTCCGGGAGCTGATTTTGCAGGCATTGTTGAACAAACCGGGAATAGTGTATCGCATCTCAAGGTGGGAGACCGTGTATTTGGAGAAACGCTTACAGGAGGAGCTTTTGCAGCATACACATGCGTTCCGGCAAATGTTTGCGCCATCATGCCGGAAGGAACAGGCTTTTCTGAAATGGCAGGTGTGCCGGTAGCCGGCATAACAGCTTTGCAGGCTTTGATTGCGCACGGTAAACTAAAAGCAGGAGAAACGGTTTTAATCAATGGTGCTTCAGGAGGTGTTGGTCATTTCGCTGTGCAGATTGCTAAAGCTTATGGTGCTACCGTTACCGCTGTTTGTTCCGGTAAAAATGTTGCGTTTGTAAGATCATTGGGCGCCGATCATGTTATTGCATACGATACAGAGAACATTCATCAGCATGCGGGCAAATACAACCTGATACTTGATACAAACGGAAATCTTACTTATAAAGATTATAAACGCATGGGACAGCGGGGTGTAGTAGTGGGTTTCACCACCGTACTACATATGTTTTCTTTGCTTTTAAAAAAGGCTACCGGTAAGTTTCCGTTAGCGCAGTTTACTGCCGAAGCCAATACAAAGGATCTGGAGACATTGGCAGTATTGATCCAAAGCGGGCAGGTTAAAGTTCACATCGAAAAAACTTATTCCTATAAAGAGATCCCACAGGCCATACGGCACATTGAAGCTATGCGCACCAGGGGAAAAGTGGTAATGGTTTGGAAAAATGTTACCGGCGCATAGTATGTTGTTTAAAAAAGAAAAAAGGTGCTTATACTAATCCTGGTGACCAGCTTCGGGTTAGTTATAGCGTTCTTCTTTACCGCATGGTAAAATCCGGCGGGCCCTTTCTGAACCGGCAATAACACCGATGTGAAAATGGTTATATGTTTTCTAATCCCTCAACCCTATGGTAACAGTTATTCCCCCGGTATTGCTGAACAGTTGTATCATCCCCGGTGTTTATTGTAAAGCGGAAGCTTTCGAAGCATATGTGTGCAGCACGCTTTTTCCAAAAGAAAAATTTGCATTGATCCATCGCTCCGTGAACCATCCGCACCCGGTTTTTACTTTTCAGGACCTGGTAACCGGATTTGAATTTTCTGCCGAATGTATATTCCGGCTGGGGTTTATAGCCAACAGCTTTCAATGTGCCACAGGTATAACAAACAAAAAAGCGGCTCATTTCCTGGTACTTGGTTTGGGTGGCACTGCGCAGATGCCCAACCAGGTTTTTTTAATAGATAGCAGCATCTGCAGCCGTACGGTTTTGTTCAAAAGGCACCTGCAGGGCAAAAGCATCAACCCCGGCCAGGCCGTATCCTCTTCACAACTCTGGCAAAAGAACATGATACCGGATTACCCGGAGAAAAAAGTAGCATAAGCGTTGCAAACGCAATTACCGGCTGAACCCTAAAAAAGAAAACCCCGAAAAGGCATCGGGGTTCAGGACGGGGAACGACTATCTGGTGGTTTCAGAGATATGGATTTTTTATACAGATACGCTTTTAATGCTTCTAATCCCCCGGCCGCTTCCACATATTTCGTTTCCACAAACAACGTTACAGCCTGCTTCACTAATTCAGGCGGCAATTTCTTCCTTCCTCCCCCCGCTTTTCTTTTCTTTTTCATTTCATAAAATAAATTAAAAATAAGTATAAATATAATAATAAACAAAATTATTTATATTATTTTTTATTATTAAAACATTATTTAAATAAAGTAAATTAATATTAAAATAAATATAAAACTTGCTATATTTTTTATTATTCATACCCATACAGAAAATGCCGCAGATGAGAGCGTTCGCCGTGGTTCGTGTCTGCACGAAACATCAATTAACCATGCTGAGCAATAATTTGAAATGTTCCATGGAGGAGCAATGGAAAAACATTGTCATACATTTGCTGCTTTCTGCGATTAAATCATGAACCATGAAAATTGAAATTCCACATCAGCATACGAAAGAGGAAGCGCAGGCCAGGATCAAAAACCTGCTTCAAAATCTTAAAGAAAAGTATGCCGACAAAGTAAATACTGTGCAGGAAAGCTGGTTGGAAGATACAGGCACTTTTAGCCTGGCTATGGGTCCTTTTTCAACATCCGGCAGCATTGCTATAAAGGAAAACATGGTAGAAATTGACCTTACCATACCTTTTATTGCCGGATTATATAAAAATCAGATCCGTGCCTTAATTGAATCGCAGGCAAAAGAGGTATTGGCATAAAAACAAATCAGTTTTGTTGCATGGCGTATGTTCACCTGCAAATGCCTGTTAATGATACCTTCAGCTTCAATACATTTTTCAAAAAATTTCCCGGGTGGGAAAGCTATCTTGTCTTTTATCTCTGGCGAAGTCTTACACCTACAGAAAAAGAAAGGCTAAGGCAAACTGTAGATAACCAAAAATGCCCATAAAAATACCGGGCAGATTAATGAAAGCGAGTGAAGCGTACCCTTTTTTTGAAATTACCAGCCTTTAAATGCAAAAGCCACTCTTTGGAGTGACTTTTGTGATCCGGATTGGATTCGAACCAATGACCCTCAGCTTAGAAGGCTGATGCTCTATCCAACTGAGCTACCGGACCAATACTGTTTAATATATTCTTTACCAATACCGGATTTGAGATAGATTTCTCTTTTCCGGGCTTCTAATCTTGTATCAAACAATTCAAAAAAACAAAGTTCCCAGGGAACATACCCTTTAGTTGACTTTGTTTTTTTAGCGTTGTGCTCTTTCAATCTTTTTTCAACATCCTCACTGAGCCCTACGTAAAAACGCCCATCTTTCCTGCTTCTTATCACATATACAAAGAACATTTGCTCTGTTTATTCCTATATATCAAAACCAGTTTCGAACCAATGACCCTCTGCCCTGCCTACCGTTAGGTAGGTTAGAAGGCTGATGCTCCCTGCCTGCCGGCAGGCAGGTATCCAACTGAGCTACCGGACCTTTTTAGGTTGGCAAAGATAATTTTTTTTAGTTTGCACCCAAACTGAATTCACAGACCATGGATGTAAAAATAGAATCAAGCTGGAAAGCGGTATTAAAAGACGAATTTGCCAAGCCTTATTTTGAACAAATCGTTCATTTTTTGAAAACGGAAAAAATGGCTGGTAAAACAATATACCCGCCGGGGCCGCTTATTTTTAACGCATTTGAACAAACGCCTTTTGATAAAGTAAAAGTGGTTATGCTCGGGCAGGACCCTTATCACGGCGCAGGCCAGGCGCACGGCCTGTGTTTTTCCGTTCAGGATGGCGTACCTCCTCCCCCCTCGCTTATCAATATTTTCAAAGAAATACAATCGGATATCGGGATAACAATGCCTGCAAAGAAAGGAAACCTTACCCACTGGGCACAACAGGGGGTATTATTATTAAACGCTGCGCTTACGGTAAGGGCAAACGAACCTTTCAGCCATTCCAAAATAGGATGGGCTGTATTTACAGATGCGGTTATACAAAAAATATCGGAACTGAAAACAGGCATTGTTTTCTTATTATGGGGAAAGTTTGCCCAGGAAAAGCAGGCGCTGATTGATGAAACAAAACATCATGTATTGAAAGCAGCGCATCCTTCTCCTTTTTCGGCCGATAAAGGCTTTTTCAACTGTAAGCACTTTTCAAAAACAAACAGCCTGTTGCAGCAGCAGGGAAAAGACCCGGTTGACTGGAAGATTGAATGATTTGAAATTGATTGCGCTTCGGATTATTTAATTTATAGTTTATGGTTTGTGGTTTATTGTTGGAGTTTCCTTCGGGTTTCGGATTTATTGCTTCAAATTTAATATTTGAATTTTATTTGGTTCTTGTTATTTGGTTCCTGATGCTTTTATATCGAATTTCGGATTTAATATGGTTGTTATCAAAAATATATTCGGTCGTATATGGGCTTTCTGGGGAGCCATTATATTTATCGCCACCTTACTTATAGCGGTTGTACCCATTTGGTTAACCAACTACATAAAGGAGCCGAAGGGTACGGAAATATTCCGCCGGATATCAAAAGCATGGATGGAATTCTTTCTTTTTATGATCGGCTGCAGGATTATTGTAAAGGGTAAAGCACATTTTGCAAAAGGACAAAACTATATTGTAGTGAGCAATCATAACTCTTACATGGATATACCCATTACCACGCCGCAAATCCCGGGTCCAAACAAAACCATTGCCAAAGCGGAGCTTGCAAAAATCCCCCTGTTTGGACTGATCTATTCAAGGGGCTCCGTATTGGTTGATCGTAAAAGTGAGCGCAGCCGTAAGGAAAGTTATGGTAAAATGAAAGCTGTGCTGGAACAGGGGCTGCACATGTGCATCTATCCCGAAGGAACGAGGAATAAAACCAATGAGCCGTTAAAATCCTTTCACGATGGCGCCTTTAAGCTGGCGGCAGATACCGGGAAATCTATAATACCTGCTTTATTGTTCAACACCAGAAAGGTACTGCCGGGCAGCAGTAAACCTTTTTATTTGTGGCCGGCAACCCTGCGAATGGATTTCCTTGCGCCGGTTGCGGTACAGCCCGGTGATACAGCAGCTAGCCTGAAGGAGAAGGTATTTAAGATCATGTACGACTATTACAAATCCCATGCTGCTAATTATTCCTGAAAGTACGGGTGCGGTTTATTTTAAGGTCGCGCAGCATGCCTGATTTCGGGTAGATAGAAATATTAAAAGAACGCCACAATCCAAAGGGTGTGACATTAATAGACATCTGCCAGCAATGCATTTCACGGGAGATGAACATGGAAAAAGAAGGGATCTTCAGCGTTTGAAAATCAAAATAGCCATTGGCGCCTACTTTCCATTTTTCTGTTAAGCTAAAATCGCCGTTGAACTGAGCACTGGAAGTGAATCGTGTATCAAAGCCACTATAATCGCGCCTGAGTATCTTGCTGAAGCTTAAGGAATAGGAAAGATTGATTGACCAGGGAATGTTAAAGTCAACAAATTCGGAGGGATTCCTGCGAATATAATCCATCTGCTGTTCCATTTCATCTGCCGTTAGGTTATCATAATTATCATACTGCAGCTGGTCATCTGCCGCCTTTTTATCTTTATCTTTTTCCTTACTTTTAAAGCTCGTGGATACAGAAAGGCTGCCATTGGTAATACGTCCTAAAGAGATCTTATTATCCTGCCAGGCATATTTATTTATCCTGAATCCCATGCTGTCAATAAGATAAGGATCAATATTGGCGCTGGCTGTAATATTGATCTTATCGAACAGGGTACTGCGCGCATACAGGTTAAATGTAGACAGCTTAAAGGAATCTGCCAGAAGATTATAGCTTCCCGTTATGCCAAATCCATCAATCAGCTTTACTTTTTTAAGGCCGTCTCCCTCTTCTTCGCTGGTACTGTCGGGCTTGTCTCTCACCTTCATCTCCAAAAAATTATCTATACCAAACCCTATGCTTCCCGATTCACCATACCCAAAGGGGCCATACACCCCGCCATCATACTGCGATAACATCCTCCTGCGTCCGCTGGTGTCTGTTTGAGTGTTTACATAATATGATTTAGACAGATCCGGCTTATAGCCTATGCTCATTTGCGGCCGCATAACATGGCGGATGGCCTGTACTTTGGCATTCTTATCTTTCATGTTTAACGTACCGAACATAGCAGTACTGAAAGATACCGACATCGAGATATCACGGGCGGAGTAAAAGCCTTTACTAACGGAGCTGTCTACTTTATTGGTTTGATTATTCCACGTTCTGAACAGCTTTTGCGAATACCATCTTTCCTGGTAGCTGAAGCCCGGTGAAATTTGTATGGATCCTACCTGCGGCAGCGCCAGGGAAATAGGTATATTATGCTGAGCCCCCCATTGAAAGGTATCAATGATTTGCTTAAAGGTAAAGGAGGTATCAACAAATGAAGTTATACCGCGTGCGCTGCCTGTATAGCCGATGCCCAATTTATAATACCATTTTCCTGAACCTGCAATTTCCTGCGGTTGAAACGGGTACAGGGTATTAACATTAAAATTAATATCCGGGAGGTTAAGGTTAACTACGCTGGTATTATTATTCTGGTTATGGTTCAGGTTTACGGAAAGGTTATAAGGCTTACCGATCCATGATTTCTGGTAAGATATGGAAGAGCTTAACTGGTTGGCAAAGCTTTGGGGTTGGCTGTAAGAACCACCTGCACCATTGCTTTGGTCAATAATAGCATTTGTAGGTAAATACTTGGTGTAGGAGCTCGACCCCGCGTTTACGCTTGCCGAAAAATTTACGCCCGGTCTTGCTTTGCTGTCCATCCGGTGGCTCCAGGTTAAAAAGAAGCTCTTGTTCTTGGCATAATCCGCATCACCCTTAAAACCCTGGTGCGTATTCTGGTAGCTGAAATTGAGCGAGCCGTTATAACGGTACCTTACCCGGTAAGTAGGCGTAAGATTTAACCGCCAGCTCCCGTAAGAATAAATATCCACCCGCGAGGTAATATCAAAGTTGTCATTAATAACTTTATAGTACCCCAGTCCTTCTAATCCTAACCCCAAACGGTCTGTAACGGTAAACTGCGGCGGTAAAAAACCGGAGTGTCTCCCCTGCTGCATGGGAAACATACCAAAAGGCAATATAATGGGCAACACTGGCACATTTTCAAACTCCACGCCTACCGGGCCGGTAACCGCCATTTTTTTGCTGATGTATTTTATTTTTCTTGCCCTGAAAGCAAAGTGGGGCGTATCTAAATTGCAGGTGGTAAAACGGCCCTTAAAAGCATAAATGGTTTGCGCGTCAACTTTTTTTACTACCTGGGCATAATTATACAATTCACTTTGCTGAAAATAACTGCTATGGGTAAGTCCTTTTTGTGTTTTGAAATTAAATTCCAGGCTGTCATTCACCGTGGTCATATCGCCCTGTACCAGGGTAGCCTGTCCCAACACTTTGCCGGCTGTATCTAACTTCATCCTCGCTTTTACCATGCTGGTTTGCTGGTCAAAAACAATTTCGGGCGCTTTAAGGTCTACATCTTTGTATTTTACCCCTGTTTCACCATAGAGATATAGTTTTTGAGCGGTTACATCCAGCACCATCGAATCTTTGGCTTCATACTCAACCGGAGCATCAATGGAATCTTTAGACATTTTTACGCTAAAAGTGTCTATCTTAACCCTGCTGGCAGAATCGCCGCGCAGAGAATCCGGTTTATTTTTTTCTATAAGCGTATCCGTTAGCGGAACAGGAATGGAATCTTTTGACGATGGAATAGTATCTGTGCGTGCTGTTAAATAATTGTCAAAAGCAAATGGAGGGTGGATTTTTGCCCATCCAATATGCGTTATTGCAACAGTAAGCAGCAGTAAGGTGGAGGTAAATATGTAATTTCGCTTAAATTTGCGATGTTTATTTTTCATACATACACTGGGCAACAAAAATAGCCATATTACAGGTAAGAAAACGTGAAGATTGAAACTGAATTACTAAACCCCATTAAATTTTAACAAGGGCATGAAGAAAAAAACCATCGTTGCATCCTTTTTTCTTTTTTCTTTTTTTATTTCCCTGGTTTGTTTTTCGCAAACCCAAAGCCGTATTAAAACGATTATTGTAGATGCGGGGCACGGAGGCGCAGACCAGGGGGCTAAAGGAAGCTATTCTACTGAAGCCCAGATAACGTTACAACTTGCTTTAAAAGTAGGCGCATTGCTGGAGAAGGAATTGCCGGAAACAAAAATAATTCAAACGCGAACCAGCGATATTACCCAGCCTGTAAGGGAAAAAGCAGCTTTTGCCAATGAAAATAAAGGCGACCTCTTTGTTTGTATACATGTAAATGCCGCTCCCCCCATCCGTCATTCACAAGTTACAGGATACCGTACCCGCACTTATTATACCGGTAAAGGCAATAATAGAAAAAAGCATACAAAAAAAGAACCTGTATATAAAAGATGGACCACACCTAACCCCCGCTCCGGCACAGGAACCTATGTGTGGGCTGCCGACAGGGATACGCATAAAGCCGATGCGGTATCTGAACGTTTTGAATCGGAAGGAGAGCTGACCGGTGTACCCGACCCCTCTACACCCGAAGGCGCCATTGCCAGCAGGTTATGGGTGCAAAAATATTTTAAGAACAGCGTTCGCCTGGCTTCCATGATTGAATCTGAATTTGTAAACAATGGACGTAAAAGCGATGGCGTGTTACAGCGCAATGAAAAAGGAATATGGGTATTGCAGGCCACCAATATGCCTGCTGTGCTGATAGAGACAGGTTTTATCACTAACAAGGAGGAAGAAGATTACCTGAACAGTGAAAAAGGACAGAACGAAATGTCGGCGGCTATTGTAAAAGCTATAATGAATTTTAAAAATCTACAGGACAACCTCAGAAACGCTGCAGATATATCCAATGCAGAAGCACCTAAAGAACAGTCTTCCATTTCTTCATCCGGCGCAAAGTTTCCGGAAGCTCAAAATCCCTAAGCTTTCAAAAGCAATATGCCGGCGCTTTGCCTGAATATCCTATTTTTGCAACGAAAGGGTTGATTTTGAATAATAAGTGAAGGGTTGCTATCGTTCATCCTGAGGTTTTTGGCTGGCAAATTGTATTATGTAAAACAAATTTGTTTTATCCGGCATCAGGATCAAAAATAAAAATTAAGGGATGAAAATTTCTAATGAAACCAAAGTAGGTGCTTTAACAGCAATTGCTATTACATTGCTTATTCTGGGCTTCAATTTTTTAAAAGGGAAACCCATTTTTGAAAAAAGTTTTAAAGTATATACTATTTTTCATTCCGTAGAAGGACTGTCTGTTTCCAATGCTGTTATGATCAATGGCCTGCAGGTAGGTAAAGTATATAAAATGCAGGAAACGGATAAGAACCTCAGTGGTATACTGGTTACCTTAAATCTCAGCAAAAGCATCAATATTCCTAAAAATTCCATCGTTCATATTTCAGGCAGCTTATTAGGCAACACTACTTTGGATATAGATTTGGGAAATGATGCTGCTTTTGTAAGAAACGGCGATACGCTTGCCTCCAACACTACCCTGGGTTTACTCGACCAGGTTAAAAGTAGCCTTGATCCGGCAATGGTAAAAATAAATGCCTCTTTGCAAACGCTTGATTCGGTATTAAAATTAATCGGGAACGTTTTTGACCCGCGCACGCAAAATAATTTTCAAACTATTTTTGCCAACCTGGCCATATCCACCGCTCACCTGAACAGTTTACTGAATACACAAACCGGGGCATTGGCCCAAACCTTGTCTAATGCCAGCGCCTTTACAGGAAATCTTAAAAAAAATAATGATACCATTACCGAGATTTTCGCTAATCTGAAAAACACTACGGGCCAGCTTGCCGGACTGGAATTACAGCAGACTTTAACAAAATTAGATGCAGCAGTTACCGGGCTTAGCACTACTTTACATAAAGTAAACAACAACGATGGTACGTTAGGACTGCTGATGAACGATAAGAAATTATATACTAACCTCAATTCCACAGCCAATAGCCTGAATATTTTATTACAGGACTTCAGGATACATCCGCGCAGGTATACCGGCGGCCTGGTATTTGGCAAAAAAGATAAATCAGCTCCTTTAATGACGCCTTTGCCTGATTCGCTGACTACAGTACCCGCTACAGATAAAAAACGGAAATGAATACACGAATGAGGATTGTATTATCCGTATTTTTTTTGCTGATCTTCCATTTGGCATGGGGCCAGCAAAAACCCGGAACGGCCGTTACTCCTGTATCTTCAGCGCAAACTAAAGACAGTGTCCGGGAAGTACACCTCATCCGCTCCGACGTACTAAAATTTGAAAAGAAAGACAGTACTGAATTACAAATATTAGTAGGCAATGCCATGCTTCGCCAGGAAAATACATTTTTCAACGGCGATAGTATTATTATGAATAAGCAGCAAAATGTAATTGAGGTTTTTGGCAATATTCATATTAATGATGCAGACAGCGTAAATGTGTATGCGCAATATCTTATTTATTATGGCAATACCAGGATTGCACATCTCCGGAAAAATGTAAAGCTCAGCGACGGAAAAGCAACGCTTACTACAGAAGCGCTGGAATATGACCTGAATACCAAAACAGGCATTTACCTTGATGGCGGCAAAATTGTAACATCCACCTCTACCCTTACCAGTAAAGAAGGCTATTATTATGCAGATACAAAAGATGCGTATTTCAGAAAAAATGTTCATCTCATAGATCCTGAATATACCATGGCAACGGATACCCTTCTGTATAATGCGGAAACACAAATTGCCACTTTTGTATCGCCTACTACCATTAATGATGGCAAATCCATTATACGAACATCCGATGGTTATTACGATATGAACAAAGGATTCGCGAACTTTGGCAAACGCCCGGTTATTGAAGACAGCACGCAATACATTACCGCTGATCATATTCAATTCGACAAAACTACTGGCGAGGGACACGCGCAAGGTAATTTTGTATACATTGATACAACGCAGGGCGTAACGCTTTTATCGGAAAAAAGTGATTTTAACCGGGATACGAAAACGGTACTCGCCACGGGGAAACCGGTAATGATCATTAAACAGGATAATGACTCCATATTTATTACCGGCGATTCGCTGTATTCGGGTATTAAAATGGATACTTTATATGTGAAAGACAGCAGCGTATCTGACGGTTCTTTAAACTCCCAGCCTGACCAGTCTGCTCTTTTTCCGCAACAGGACAGTACGGTGCTTCCTGAACCCGGCCGGAATACCTCGATGAAGCTGTTAGAAAGACCACTCCGCGCTGACGTATCAAATAAACCTCCTTTGTTGAACAGGAATAAGCCCTTACAGGCAAAAGACACTGCAAGCCAGCCACACGCCGATACTCTCATAGCCAAGCAGCAAATAGTAGCAAATGATCCTGTAAATATTCCGGTCGTTACCTCAACAGATTCCATACTACTGCCGCCGCTGGTTAAAGATTCGCTCCCCGGGGATGGCAGCGATAGCCTGGCAATTCGTGCAAAAACACTACCCGGAGCAGAAGCAGATACGGTTAAAGGAGTACAGGTGCAGGATATTGACAGGATAGACAGTGTGCGTTTTTTCCAGGCATTTCGTCATGTACGGATATTTTCCGATTCCATGCAGGCGGTTTGCGACAGTATGTTCTTTTCGGGAAGAGATTCTATTTTCAGGCTATACATAGATCCGATTGTGTGGGCAAAAGAAAGCCAGATTACGGGAGATACCATTTACCTGTATACCAGGAACAAGAAGCCGGATCATATTGAAGTGCTTGAAAATGCTTTCAGCATCAGCAGGAGTAATGATAGCTTTTATAACCAGTTGAAGGGAAATGTGATCAACGGTTTTTTTAAAGACGGCGACATAGACCACATTGTGGCTAAAGGCAGCGCCGAAAGCCTGTATTATTTGCAGGATAACGACAGCGCCTATACAGGCGCCAATTATGCACAGGCAGATTTGATTAACCTGTATTTTATACAAAAGGAGCTCGATAAAATTACATGGCTTTACCAGGTGAAAGGGGGATTTTACCCGGTAACGCAGGTGCCGGAAGAGAGACGCAGGTTTAGAAACTTTAAATGGGAAGAAGCCCGCCGGCCTAAAACGCGGATGGAATTGTTTGAGTGAGCACTTGCTGGTACAGGCTATAAAATTGTTTGCCAATTACGCTATAATTGTATTTCTTTTCCGCGTCTTTTGCAATCTCATAGCGATTAAATGAATCATAATTATCTATCATCCGGATCATTGCTTCAAGCAGTTCTCCTTCATTCTCAGATTGAACAAGCCATCCGTTTGAATCATTAACAGCTTCCGGGATACCCCCAACATTTGTAGCAATTACCGGTAATCCGCAACACAATGCTTCAATGATTACACAGGGAAAATTCTCATACCTGCTAAACATAACTAAGGCGTGAGCATATTGCATCTCCATTGCCACCTGCTCATGAGACAGGATGCCCGTCCACCTGACCATTTTATCAAGTCCCAGCGAAGCTGCCAGTTGCCTTAATTGAGGGGTTTCCCACCCGGCCAGGATACATTCCCAATTGACACGTTGAGATTTTAGCTTGGCCAATACATTTAAAATTCCTTCAACATTTTTGGGATGATTCATAGTTGACGCGTGAAAGAACCGGAATACCGGGGACTGGTTTTCCCCTGGGAAGAAAACATTTGTATCAACTACATTATGAATAACAAGGAGAGATGGAAGTCTGAAAATTTCCTGTAGCCGCTTACCGAGTACCTTTGATACTGTTGTAACTTTAGCGGCATGTTTAAATATTCCGGACACCGTATGCCGGTAATAAGCGCTACGGTTAAAATAATTGTCTGGAATGAGTTTATAGTAAGCGGAGGAATGTTCCGAAATGATGTACGGTATACTCCATTTCTTTTTTATCCATTTTGCAATCACCCCGGATTTCATTGGAACGTGGACGTGTACAAGATCAGGGAGACCAGCTTCTTTAAAATGATTCCGGATGAACCTCCTGTATGTTAAATAATATTTTCCATTATATATTATTTTATCAAGCAGCGGAATACCTGTTCTTTTAAATGCAAAATATATGATGTATTCTTTTACATTTTCAGCTTCTTTTATTTCAACCTTTTTCCGGAGAACTTCAATTTGGGGACCGTATTGTACGATATGTATAACAGTGATAGCTGAATATTTTGATACAGCTTTTGCATGACGTTGTATGAAATCACCATCAAATGGATTAAATTTATTGGGATACCAATTTACGAGCCAAAGTACTTTCATACTATTTTCGTTTAAAAGTGCCGATAAGGCAGTCTCCAAGTAAAGGGAACCTTTGCAAAATAAAATTAATCCGCTTATCTTTTTGAAAGTACATACCAGACATAATATTATCTATTTCAAATTTGTCATCCGGAAATAAACGCAAAAGGGTAACCGGCGAAAAATACCAGTAATGATCCGGGTGAATCATTTCCTTACCGTGAAGGCTTCCGGCAATGGCGTTTAATGACGTATAGTTTGGTACGGTAACCAGAAAAATAGTAGCAGGAGGAAATATATTGTATAGATTTTCTATAGCCTGATGCGGATCCTTAAGATGCTCAAGGATTTCACCTAATAATACAATATCAAATGATTGATCAATTATTTTTAGTGATTCTTTGTCTAAAATATCCCCTTTACCAACCCGGCTATCGCCTGTAATTTGAATATACGTATTTAAAGATGCTTCCTGGTTGTCAATGCCAAAAAGGGTTTTAGTAACTTTTTTGAGCTGTAGATGTAAAAGTTCCCCGGTATTAATTTTTTCCTGAGTGTAAGGACAGTCTGTAAATCCGAAATGCAAAACCGTTTTACCTGAACAATATTGCAAAATGTAATCAATCCGATTTACAAGTGCAATGGGAGATGGTAAAATGCTATCCGCCGCCGGTGTTATCCTGTGCTTCAATGATCTTCTTAGCCAGAGTAAGCCGGCAAACAGGTTAGCCCATCTGAGTTTGTTTAACGATTTCATATTGAACTGTAGTTAATGAAACTTATGAATAAGCCAGGTTTTGATTGTTTGGATATCTCTTTTCTGCAACACCAGCAATTCCTTCCAACTTAAAGTATATTGGAGGGTGAACATACGAATAAGAAATACAAGACTTACAAAATATCCTATGCTGCTTACCAATGCGGCTGCTTTTATACCTTTTTCAGGAATAAAAATAATGTCGCCGGCAACTATTACTGCAAGGCCAAGTGCGGAACAAATAATATTCAGTACTACTCTGTTTTGCCCGGCAAAATAAGCGCCAAGCAGATTTAATATACTAAGAAAAAAGATACCAGGAATAAGTAAAAGATAGGGAATGTACATATTGTCAAAAGTATTTCCATACAGCAAAGGGAAAATCCAATATCCAATAGATATTAAAATGAGCGAAATGAAAATATAGGAACTGGTAATCACCCTGGAAAGAAATAGTACAGATTTCTTCGCTGATTCCTTGTTGTTTCCTGCAGAAATTGGAAATATTGCACTGGCCATTATTGCCGGTATCACAAGGAACATATGTACTAATTTAGACACTTGTATATAGTTGCCCAGATCATCGGCAGAACAGTACCTTTCAACAAACCAGTAATCAATCCTGTATAGAAGAAAAAAAAGGAGGTTGGCTCCAAAGGCCTTAAGTGCATACCGGAATACAGGTAGTAGGGTTTTCTTCGAAGGAAATACTATTTTCCATCTTTTCCGCTTCCGCAACACAAAATAGCCCCCTACCAAAATACCCTGCATTAAAAATCCCAAAAAGTAGATGGTTGTATATTGATTCTGATCAATCCAGTATCCTTCACTAAATGGCATAAGTAATATCAATAGAAAATTGACTAACGTCATAATGATGTTAGGCGTAAAAAAATCCCTTTCTGCATAAAAAATCGCAGTAAAAAAATTAATCAGAACACAACCTCCGATATAACAGATCGTTTCAAAATAATAGGGGCTGTGAGATGGAGGGATGGCTTCTGAAAATATTAATATTTTCAGTATCAGACAGATCAAAGTTGTGGAGATCACCGACCAGGCTATGGCAAAATTGGAAAGCACGAATGATTCCGTTTTTCCAGAAGCAATATAATAAGCAATGCCCGATTCCAGGCTCAGGCTGCTAATCGTAACAACTAAGGCCAGGCTATTAGTAATAAAATAAATGAGCCCGCTATCTGCAGCTTCATAATAGCGGGCAATCATTATATTTAATCCTAGGACCGAAACAAAATATATTCCTCTCCACAATATACTTTGGTATATAAGGCGCTGGAATATCATGTATTTAATCCGGATTCACCAATCATAGAAAATACTGCTAAAAACGATACCTATATTCCGTCTATTTCAACGCATCAATGATCTGCCCAAAATCCGCAGCAATTAACGATGCTCCGCCTACCAAACCGCCATCCACATCGGGCTGTGCAAAAAGCTCTTTCGCATTGCTGCCCTTTACACTGCCGCCATATAAAATGGGAACTTCACCGGCAACGGTATCGCCATACTGCCTGGCAAGTACATTACGCAGGTGCGCATGCATTTCCTGGGCCTGTGCGGCCGTAGCTGTTTTACCAGTACCTATAGCCCATATTGGTTCGTAGGCAATTACCATTTTCTGTATCTGCTCTTCAGAAAGATTAAACAAACTTTCCTTTAATTGCTTTTCCACGTAATCGTTCTGGGCGCCCGACTCCCTCACCTGCAATGCTTCGCCGCAACAAAAGATAGGTGTTAAGCCATACGTTAATGCCATACCCGCTTTTTCTTCGAGCATGGCATTGGATTCACCAAAATATTCGCGCCTTTCCGAGTGTCCCAGTACCACGTATTCCACACCGATGGATTGCAGCATTTCCGCCGATGTTTCGCCGGTATACGCACCGCTGCTTTTGGTATAGCAGTTTTGTGCCGCAGTAAAAAAATTCAGTTTTCCCGATATTTTATCCTGTGCCAGCAGCAGGTAAGGAAAGGGAACTGCAAAAACAACTTTTTGATGCGCCTGCAAATCGTGTGGCGCTTTTAATATTTCGTCAAGTAAATGCGTTGCCTGATCAAGCGTTAAATTCATTTTCCAGTTGGCTGCTGCTATCTGTTGTCTCATGGTATGGTTTGTTTATAAAGATGGTCAAGTATTTGTATATCACCCTGTGTTAAATCGTGCTGCTTTAATTTTTTCCAGTTAGCAATATGTTCAATGGCTTTATCAAAGATATAGCGCTGCGTATAACCCCAGGTAAAATCGGGCAGGTGCTTTGGAGCAAATCCCTGTCCAAATATATTAGTGGCTATTCCTGCAAAAGTACCGGTATTAAACGAAGTATTAATAGCGCTGCGGCTATAATCACCCATTAATAATCCACATTTTAAGCCAACAGGCACACTATCGCTTTGCCCCTTATTGCTATATACAACAGCAGCATCGTTCCTTACATTAGAATTGGATGTGCCTGCGCCAAGGTTGCACCACTCCCCTATTACCGAGTCGCCCAAATAACCATCATGGGCCTTATTGCTGTAACCCATCATTACACTGTTTTTAATTTCACCACCGGCAGTACAATAAGGTCCGAGGGTGGTTGCGCCGTATACTTTAGTACCCATTTTTAATACGCTTCCCGCTCCCATGGCAAAAGGCCCCCGTATCATACACCCCTCCATAATAACGGCATGCTTTCCCAGGTAAACAGGTCCTTCCGATGCATTAATGAAGCAATGCGATATGGCTACTCCGTCTTCAATAAAAATATGCTCCGGCGCCGTCCATCCATAAATATTTGCAGCGGACTGATGTAGCCTCTCAGCGGTTATTAAAGCGAAATCGCCCCGGATCAAATCGTCATTCCATTGAAAGATATGCCAGGGATATATTATTTTTTTCAGGATAAGATCGCAGGGGATGCATTTTTTAAATTTTCCCGGAACAATTGTATGTATGCTCCAGTCTTCATTGGCAGGCGAAACCGCGGCAATAACCGCTCCATCCTTAACAATAGCTTCGTTCACCTGTAAATTCATGATTTGGGCTACCAGGCTATTATCTGCAATTACAGCGGCGTTGATCAATATCTTTTCTCCGGCCGGAGGATGGGGATATGCTGCCTGCAAATAGGGCGCTGTAAGAACATATACTTTTTGGCCCGTCAGCTTTTCCCATCTTTCCCTGATGGTAAATATACCCGCGCGGATATCGGCTATAGCGCGGATGCCTGTAAAAGGATGCAACAGGTTCCTGTGCGGAGTGTCAAATAATATGAGCGACATGCTTAAAGAATGGATTCAAATTTCCTGTGTAATATCTGAAATCCCAAATTTGATTGTAATTTCAGGATGATAATCCAATCTTTGGCGCAGCATTGGTGATGATTGAGGGATCATTTTTCTTTCAAACATGATGGTATTCACCCTGCAATACGGCTTTGCCTACCCCGAAATAGTCTTATGTTCAGAAACTATGTAAAGGAATTATGGTTTTTCTATTAAATTTGGAAGAACGAAATCAGAGATTAGTAGTCATTGTCAAACACAAACACATATCATGAAACAGCTCTGCTGCACCGGGTTGCCGAAGGCGATGAATTGGCCTTCCGGCAGGTGTATGACCATTACACCAGGCGCATTTATTCCTATGCCCTGAACCTGACTGAATCGGAGGACAAAGCGGCCGAAGTGGTGCAGGAGGTATTTCTGAAATTGTGGCAAAACAGGCAAAAATTGCCGGAAGTTCAGCAGTTTAACGCTTGGCTTCATGCTATTGCCCGGAACGTTTTTTTCAATGCCATTAAAAGAAAAGCGCAGGAATCCGTTGCCCTTCGGCAGCTATACATCACTCGAAGGGAGGCCATCCATGAAACCGAGTATTTCGTCCTTGACCGGGAAAATGATGCCCTCCTGCAACAGGCTCTTGCCCGGCTTCCTGATCAGCAAAAGCTGGTTTTCCAACTCCGCAGCCAGGGAATGAAGCAGGACGAAATTGCCAGCCAGCTACAAATTTCAAAAAACACTGTAAAGGTTCATCTGAACCGCGCTTTGAACAGCATCAGGGATTACCTGGGCACTCATACCGATACTGCCCTTTCCCTTCTGGTCATCCTCCTTTCAGGAAAACAGCCCTGAAAAAATATTTTCCCGTCTTGTAATACCACCTTCCTTTTTTGAACTCCTACTATATGTTGTCCAACCTTCGGGTTAAATTTTGATCAATTTACTACGGGCAGCCAACGGAAAAATGATTGAGCTATGCAACAAAGCGACAGATTAACCTACCTTTTTCAGCAATACCTGGATAAAACCTGCACCCGGCAGGAAAGGGAGGAGCTGTTTCAATACATCAGCGAAGCGCAAAACGACCAGGAACTAAAAAAACAGATCGAAGTCACCTTTAACGGCAAATTTTTACTGCACAATCAGGATCATGAGCAGGCCGATCTTATTTTCCAAAACATTATAGCGGCCGAAACACAACCCAGCGTTCGGAGAATGGGTTTTTGGAAATATGCCGCTGCCGCCTCCATCGTGCTGGCTGTTGGCGTGAGCAGCTATTTTCTTTTATTCAACAAGATTGAAAAACCATCTGAGATAGTAACCACATCCCCTAAGGATGTAGAAGCCCCTAAATACACTAGGGCCATTATCACCCTTGCAGACGGTAGAACGGTTGCCATTGACAGCGTAACCAGTGGTATGCTGGCGCAGCAATCGGATGTAACTGTTACCAAAACTGCCAATGGAAAAATTGTCTATGGAGGCAATGCAGACGAAATTGTTTACAACACACTTACTAACCCAAGAGGCAGTAAAGTAATAGATATGCAGTTGGCTGATGGTTCGCATGTATGGCTGAATGCCGGTTCATCTGTTACTTATCCTATCGCATTTATTGGGAATGAAAGAAAGGTTGAAATAACAGGCGAAGCCTACTTTGAAGTAGCGCATGATGCAACAAAACCATTTTTTGTTAGTAAAGGTGATATGCATGTACAGGTGTTCGGCACTCATTTCAACGTGAATGCTTACGAAGATGAAAGCGATATCAAAATAACCTTATTAGAAGGTGCTGTGAAAGTAAGCAACGGAATTAATGAAGGATTATTGAAGCCAGGACAACAAGCCCGGGTTGCAACCGGCAGTAACCCTTCGGCTTCACTCAGGGTGATAAGCAATGCTGATCTGGAAACAGTAATGGCCTGGAAAAATGGTTTGTTCAGTTTTGACAATGCCGACCTTCCGGCTGTAATGCGGCAGTTATCAAGATGGTATGACATAGAAATTGAGTATTCCGGAGAAGTCCCTGATATAAGATTTCAGGGAGAGATATTAAAGGACCTCAGCTTATCGCAATTGTTGAACGGACTTGGTAGTAGTACCCGTATCCATTTTAAAATGGAAGGAAGTAATAAAGTAATTATCCTTCTGAATAAAAATTAAATTGAAATAATGTAAGAAAAATACGAAGCAGACAATAAAAAACCGGGACAAGTTTGGAACCCTTCCCCGGCTTTATTCAGGCTAATTGTTAACAGGCAAAACTGTTTATTATTTAACCCAAACAATGCAAAAGTATGCAAATTAAAGCTCTTTACAACCCTATCGTTTTTTGTAAGAGAAAAGCGGGGGTATCCCTTACCAAAACGCTGTTAGTCATGAAACTAACTACCTTTTTATTACTGGTTTCCGTACTGCAGGTGTCTGCCAAATCCCATGCACAGACGGTTACTTACGAAGCCCGGTCGGTACCTTTGAAACAGGTATTTACAGTCATTAAAAAGCAAACCGGCTATGTGTTTTTTTACCGGGGCGATGATCTTACCGGTACACACGCTGTTTCCGTATCTTTCAAAAGCATTCCCTTGGAAACTGCCCTGGAAGAATTGCTGAAAGATCAGGGACTCGGCTATAACATCCAGGGCAAAGTCATTTTCATTACTAAATTCATGCCCAGTCTAAAGGTTACCGGAGAAACAAAAGTTGCTTTGCCACCAGTAAACAAGAAGGTCTCAGGCAGGATCACTGACAGTGGGGGCAGACCATTAGAAGGTGTATCTGTTATGCTGAAAGGGAGTTCAGTCGGCACATCTACCAACTCAAATGGAGCATTCGAAATTGAAGTGCCGGAAAATTCATTAAAGATATTGATCTTTTCTTTTGTGGGTATGGAAACAAAAGAAATTAACGTTGCGAATTTATCATCAGTGGAGCTAATATTAAATCAGGAAACTGCACAGCAACAGGAAATAGTAATGGTTGGATACGGCGCCCAAAAAAAAGTAAATCTTACCGGAGCGGTATCGTCTGTTGATGCTAAACAAATAGAAAACAGGGCAGCTTCCGATATTTCGGCAATACTCACAGGCCAGGCGCCTGGTTTAACAGTTGTGCAGAATGGCGGTAATCCCGGCAGGAACACAGGTCTTTTAAATGTTCGTGGTATTGGCAGTTTCAATAGTACTGACCCGCTGATCATTGTAGACGGCATCCCTACAGGATCCATCACCGATATCAACCCACAGGATGTAGCCAGTATTTCTGTTTTGAAAGATGCTGCTTCGGCTTCGATTTATGGCGTTCGGGCAGCCAATGGCGTTATACTCATCACCACTAAGCGGGGAAGCAGGAATAGCAAACCTAAAACCAGTTTCTCTCATCAAACCGGCTATACGCAGTTCATCCGGCTACCCCAAAAAGCGAATGCAGTTGAACTGGCCGAACTACATAACCAGGCCAGTGATAATGACGGCACGCCCCGGTTATTTACAGATGACGATCTCCGGAAGTTTGGTGATGGCAGCAGCCCGCTTACACATGCGAATATTGACCTTATTGGTTTGCTCTTCAAAAAAGGACTCTGGAATTCCGATAATCTGTCTGTATCCGGCGGTTCGGAACGCGGGACATATAACGTATCACTGGGGCACATATACGAAGGTGGTATCATCAACCAAACAGGTTTGAAAAAATACACTTTGCGTACCAATCTCGATTATAAAGCTACCTCAAAACTGAATATAGGTGTGAATATCGCAGGAACACTTAACCAGATTAAGGATCCAGGTGCAGGTATCAACTGGATCACACATATAGCTTTCAGGGAATGGGCCAACGATGCACTGCAGTTTCCTGATGGACGCTGGGCCAATCCTGCCTGGTCGGGAAGAGAACACAATGCGCTTGCATATAGTTCGGATGCGATGGGTTACTCTAAAACAAATGATGTACGCCTGATCGGTACAGGTTTTGCTGAATATCAGGTCATCCCATCATTATCTGTAAAAGGAATCGCTTCTGTATTGCAGGATTTCAATAAAACTGATGGTATTCTCAGAGGCGTAGACCTATACCGTATTGATCCTGCTACAGGTGTTATAGCCGATAACCCCAGTTCAACTACTGTCAATCTTCAAAAAGGATCACCGGCAGTTGACAATGTATCAAGAGGTTATTTTAATAATACTGAACTGAATTACCAGTTGCTTCTCAATTACGATAAAACATTTGGTAGGCACAGCATTACCGGCCTTGCCGGGCTTGAACAAAGGCAGAAGCGGGCAGAGTTCTCCAACCTGTACCGGAGGAAATTATTATCCGATCAGTTGGACCAGATCAATGCGGCAACCGACATCAATAATGACGGTGCAGCCGGCAATACTACCGAGTTCAGGCTGCGATCCGTGTTTGGAAGAATCAATTACAGTTACGATAGCCGTTACCTGATGGAAGCTAACATAAGATATGATGGCTCCTCAAGGTTCGCCCCTGAGTTCAGGTACGATTATTTTCCTTCCGTATCACTGGGATGGAGAGTGTCCAAAGAAAACTTTTTTCGTATAGCATCTGTTTCGGAACTCAAACTCAGGGCATCGTGGGGTAAGCTGGGGAATCAGGAAGTAGGAGATTATGTATACCTCCCTACCTATGGCGTTAGCGGCTTTTATTTGTTCGGCGGACAACAACAGCCGGCTATTATTGAAAGTGCACTGGCTAATCAAATATTGACCTGGGAAAAAACTTTAGCCAAGAATATTGGCATTGACCTGGGATTGTTAAATAACCGGTTTACCCTCAGCGCAGATTATTTTGAAAAAAATACGGACGACATACTGATGCGGATAGATCAGCCTGGCATACTGGGTGCGGCAGGTCCGGTGATCAATGCAGGCGCTGTGAAGAATACCGGGTTTGAAATTGATGCGGGATTTAAAGACCGGGTAGGCAAAGTAAACTATTATGTTCGTGCCAATTTTAGCAAAGTAAAAAACGAGATCACGAACCTTGCCGGAACGGACAGGCCCGGTTTTAGCGTGGGAGATCCATTACAGAATATTTTTGGGTATCGGGCATTGGGCCTTTTTCAATCACAACAGGATATCGACAACCATGCCAGCCAAGTTTCTCTGGGTGCCACGCCAAAACCTGGCGATATCAAATATGCCGATCTTAATAAAGACAATAAAGTTGATGCAGAAGACCGAGAGAATCTTGGCGCCGGCTTTCCTGGCATTACTTACGGCTTTTCATTAGGCGCTGACTATAAAGGATTCGACTTTTCAATGGTATGGCAGGGTGTGGCAGACAGGAAAATAATGGGTGCAGGAAGGTTTATTCAACCATTCTGGTTTGGGGCTTCTCCACTACAATATCAGATGGACAGTTGGACTACCACTAATACGGATGCGAAATTTCCAAGAGCCAGTTTTAATAATGCGAGCAACTATACACCCAGTTCTTATTGGCTGCGGAATGGCGCTTATTTAAAAATGCGAAATATACAATTAGGCTATTCACTTAATCCAAAAATACTGGGCAAACTAAAGGTTATCAAAGCACGCATATTTGTAAGTGCTGAAAACCTCATTACTATTACATCGTTCGACTATGGCTTTGACCCTGAAGATGTGTCGTCGGATGACCCCGTATCGTTTTTTGGAAATACTGCCAACTATCCCACTACCAAAAGAGTATTGGCAGGTTTAACGCTCACCTTTTAATAATGCATTGTATGAAAAAAATATTAGCTTCTATTATATTTATATCATTTCTCCTGTCCTGTAAAAAAAGTTTTCTCGATGTTGTCCCGCGCGACAAAGTATCGGATGCTACTTTCTGGAGAAATGAAGCAGATGCCAATGCCGCCGCCGCAGGCGTGTACAGTTACTGGAGTTTTCCTTTTGACGATGGAATAAATAACGTACCCGGGAGGGCATTATTCCTTGGAGATGCCTGGAGTGATGATGCAACTACTTCTAATTTTTGGAACGGGTTCTGGTACAATACCTGGTCGGGCAATATATCAACACAGGATCCTACCATTAATAGCTATTGGATTGCTTTGTATGGAGTGATACGCAAAGCAAATATTTTTCTGACAAACATTGATAAACCAATTATGGACGAAGCAGTACGCAAACGCCTTACAGCAGAAGTAAAATTTATAAGGGCTTATGAATACCTGTTGTTGCTCAATAACTGGGGAGGTGTGCCTATTGTAGATAAGCCGTTGGAAACAACTGAGCTCTCTATTCCGAAAAACACACCGGATGAAGTACGGAATTTTATTTTAAAAGACCTGGATGAAGCCATACCCGACCTCGCACTAACACCCGAAAAAGGCAGGATCAAAAAAGGAGCCGGACTATCCTTGAAAGCCAGGACATTATTGTACGGCAAAAGATGGACAGAAGCTGCCGCGGCAGCAAAGGAGGTAATGGACCTGGGTGTTCATGGCCTCTTTCAAACAACATCCGGGGATGGTTATATAAAACAATTTTTAACAGAAGAAAATAAAGAAGTTTTGGCATCATGGAAATATGATGCCACACAGCGCCCAAACGAAAAGCCTGCTTTGATTGCCTTTTGGCAGGTATGGGGAGAAGGAAACCTTGTATCTCCAACACAAGCGCTTGTTGACGCATACGACACTTATGATAAGAATACAGATCAACTAATATCTGCAAATCCTGCGGCCCCATATGCAAATAGAGATCCTCGTTTTGATTTTACAGTGGTCACCGGTGTTGGATCCTCTACAGATTATGGAATAAAAAAATTTCTGGGCGCCGATGCCGGATCTGAAAATGTGATTATACGATATGCCGAAGTGCTGTTAACATATGCCGAAGCGAAGATAGAAGACAATAAAATAGATAATTCTGTATTGGATGCCATCAACCAGGTCAGGGCCCGTGCCTATGGCGTAGACGTTACAAATGTGGCTGCTTACCCTGAGATCACTACGTTGGTACAAGCTGATCTGCTTAAGATTGTGCGTAATGAGCGCAGGGTAGAACTCGCTATGGAAGGCCTGCGTTGGTATGATATTACAAGATGGGGTATTGCAAACGCTGTAATGAATGGCCCCGTGCTGGGTGCTAATGGCATGGTTTCAAAAACACGAACATTTTCTGACAGGGATAATTTAAGGCCCATACCGCAACAACAAATAGATTTATCCAATAAGTCTTTAGTACAGAATCCGGGCTATAACTAAACCTTTAATAAGATTTACATTAAAGTTATGGTCTGTCACCTTTTTTGAAAAGCCAGGAATACGTAAAAATGCTGGTCAGTGTTTTACTGATCAGTGCTTTTACTGTACGGGAGTTGTCGATGATATCGCAACTGACCAGGCTCGTTAACATAACAATACTCATATTTTAAACTAAAAAATCAAACGAGTATGCTTAAGCGTAGAAAGTTCCTGAGGTGGGGAGGTCTCGCTTCCACTTCATTACTGCTTCCACTAACCGCCTGCCGAAAAGTGTTAAATACGCCCGAAGCAAACAAACAAAAAAGTTTATCACAAAAGACTTCGTTTAGTAACGGAGGGCTTACTTTTTCCAAATGCGCAACCAACAAAGGGGCTTACCTGGCTGGAGAAAGCGTTACTTTATCGCTCGATGTTCAAAATATTACCGGGCAAACAATTCAATTGAACGAACTCCATGTTTTTTTCAAGGATATTTCCGACCCGTATGCTACTTTTAACCAAACAGTAACGCTTGCTACAAATATAACTATTGCGGCAGGACAGACTTATTCAATCGTAAACAAACCCATCTGGACGGTTCCCAGTTACGCATTGTTAAATGCTTTTGGAGAATTTATAGGCGGAACTTTCCAAAACAATTCGACTATCCCCAACACCTTTATGACTTTTTTCAGAGTCGTGAATCAAAACATTCTGACCACTTTTAAGATTACAGCTGCCTCCTACCAGGGTTTGAGTGTGCATTTACTGGATGGAGGCATGAGTGCTGAATATGCCATAGGGAAAGCTGCTGAAAACCTATCGGCAGGTGTGGCGCATTCGTGGTACCCAAGCGCACCTGGAAGCGGGCCAAGATCTGTTTATAGCACAACGCGGTTTCTTGAAGCCTCCGTCAACAACACTGTAAATTATTATAACCAGCAGTTTGGAAGTACGACAACATTTGACACAGTCGTTATTTCAACCGGTGTAGCTTCTATACCGTATCTGTCAAGAACAATGAAAGCGCCTGTTTTGCCTTTGCATTTTTTAGTAAGTGCAGACACAGTTAAAGAGATCGCTGCAATTTTGCAGTATTCCAAAGACCATGGATATGATGCTTACAGTGTATTGGGCTATGATGGCTCAGTAGCCAAGGCGGTTTCGTGGATCAAATTGTTAAGATTGCCTCCCCAGTATATCACCTTTTTACAACAGCATAATGTAAAAAATATCGTCATTACAGGCACTACAACCTTAGGCGCCGGAGAAGGTACTGCCAAAAAGATTTTATATAACAACACTCCTTCAACAGGTTATAATCAAAGCGATATCTTCCTTTTATATACCCAAGGCGGCACTACCGGTGATTTTGACAATCTGTATAGCCGTATTAAAGACCTGCACGATTATGATAATTTACTGGAGAGCAATTACCGTCAAATATCTGATTGGGAAAGCGGTGTGGCAGATGAACAAATTAATAACTTCTCGGCCGTAGCGAAATCTCAAACCGGAGTAACCAGCGTGCAGGTATTAACCGCCACCGTAAGTGGGGGTACACTGGAATTATACAACTTGGCTACCTACCTAACCCTTTCCTTTATGCAAAAAAACAATTTGGTATTCGGTAGCAACCCGGTGCTGGGGGTAGCCATGAATCCTTATTTGCTTTCCCATCCACTTTATGAAACCAAAATACAATATCTTCCTTTCCTGTACTGGCAAGGAGGACCGCCATCATCCATTGTGGACCGACTAACCACCAGTACAAAGAACACCATACTTTCTTATTTCCCCAATACTAATTTTAACGGACTATCTTTTTGGGTGAATACATCAAAAAATTTTGGCGGTTTTCAGGCATCCGGTCTGGTAAGTGAGTTACAAGCAAGAGGATTACTCAATATAACCAAAAGCAACGAGACGATTGACGAAGTATGGAACCCGAATGATGGCATGTCTGCCATTTGTGAAAGGGTGGCCAGCAATATTCTTCAGTATTCATCCCCGGCAGCATTAAAAACTTGGGATAATACGCTTGTTGCCTTGGCGCCTGCCGATCTCGTGACGCTGGCTTCAAGACACTCAAACATTATAGTAATTCAAAAATAAATTTATGATTCGGTAAATAGCCGGTTTCTTTTCATTTTCATACTGGAATTGATTATCAATGTCTTTCTTCAAAAAAAAGATTTTGATTCCGTAAAAACACGGTGCTGAAATCGTCTTTTGTTGTGATGCTATTGTGTTAAACACTATAAAGCAAAATCCCCCCGGTAAACCGGAGGGATCTGTATTCGTTTGGACTAAGAAATTATTTTTTTGCGTATTTCTTTTTGAATTTATCAATACGTCCTGCTGTATCAACCAATACCTTTTGCCCGGTATAGAAAGGATGCGAAGTATTGGAAATTTCGAGTTTGATCAGCGGATATTCATTTCCGTCTTCCCATTTGATGGTTTCCCTGGAGGCTGCTGTTGAACGGGTAAGGAATGTAGACCCGTTACTCATGTCTTTGAAAATTACAAACCTGTAATTTTGCGGATGGATACCTTGTTTCATGATTATCAATGTTTTAAGGTTGTACGGATTTTGCCGTACTGTTTAAAAGAAGCGCAAAGGTAAATGGGAATGGGGTAAATGCAAAAATTATATTGGTTTACGCTTTTTAGCCGCTCTCAGGTTAAGTGCTTCCACAAAAACGGAGAATGCCATAGCGAAATAAATATACCCTTTGGGGATATGCTGGTCTAATCCTTCCGCTATGAGCGAAATGCCGATCAGCAGCAGGAAAGATAATGCCAGCATTTTTACTGTGGGGTGATCATTTACAAAGCTGCTGATCCTTTCTGCTGAAACGAACATGATCAATACCGCTATTACCACAGCCGCTATCATTATTTCTATATGATCTGCCATGCCCACGGCAGTAATTACAGAATCAAGAGAAAATACCACATCCAGCAGGATTATTTCAATAATGACCCTGCTGAAAGAAATGACCCTTGGTGATTTTTTTGCTGTTTCCGCTCCGTGACCCTCTACTCTTTCATGAATTTCGGTGGTGCTTTTATATATCAGGAACAGGCCACCTGCAATAAGTATAATATCCCTGCCCGATATTTTTAATTTTTCAAATAAGTCGCCCGCTTCTACGCCAAACCATTCCCCTATACTAAAAAGCGTAGCCGTTAAGGTCATTATCCAGCTAATAGAAAGCAACAACAGTACTCTCGTGATCATTGCAAGCGACAGGCCTATTCTCCTGGCTTTTTTTTGCTGATGCGGAGGTAATTTTCCGGAGATGATAGAAATAAAAACAATATTATCAATGCCCAGAACAATTTCCAGCACCGTAAGTGTTAGCAGCGAGATCCATGCTTCGGGAGTTGTTAACCATTCCATATCGGAGTAATATTATTCAAAAATAACGCGCAAGAGGATACTGCCAAAAAAAATGAAGCGTTCACCAAAAATAACAGTACAGGCGGTGTATGCAGTAAGCGTTCCGCTTTATACCGGCGATTGTACCTGCTTTAACAGGAACAGGAATGCCGCCAGCCCTTCTTTCTTTTTCTCATCTAACACATAATTAACATTGTACTTATAGTATTGGTTCAGATCAAATAATTTATACTGGCTTTCCTGTACTACTTCTTCGATATGCATGAGTCCAAATGCATTCGCCTCGTTAAAAGCATGAATAAATCCATCGGGCAGGGGTTTATTGGCTATCCAGGCGGCAAATACAAAGGGCAATCCTGTAAAGTCTTTCCAGGCTTCCCCCAAATCATAGATATATGTTGACTTGCTCCTTTGTTCAAATGCCCTGTCGCCTATTACTACAGCCGCCGTGGTGCCTGTTATGCGCTGCCGGAACGCTTCGTCTGTAGCATACTCAAACACAGGTGAAATTTTCCAGTATTGCTCCAGTAATATTCTTGCCAGGGTTACGGATGTTTTTGACTGATAATCTAGCAATACCGTTTCAATGCGGTTAACCGGAACCTCGCTGAATAAACAAACCGTTGCTACGGGTCCGTTGCATCCGATACAATAATCCGAAACAATATAAGATTCCTGCATTTCGGGAATAACTGCCACAGGCACAATCCCCATATCCACTTCTCCCGACAGCAGCATTGCAGCGAGCCGGGAAGGAAAAGTTTCTACAATATTTATGTCATCAATAACCCGGGAATGCTTAATACCATACAAAAGCGGCTTTACATTCAGATAATCAATTATGCCAACGCTTATTTTATTTCTCATGTTTGGTTTCAATTAAATCATCCATGCACCTGTACCATTGCGTACCGATAAAAATTTTTCAACTTTTTCATGTAGGTTTGCCCGCAAATGTAGGCTAATCCCCTTTTATTATACTTCAAATATTATACAATAATGGATTTATCAGCGCTTACTGCCATCTCTCCGGTGGATGGCAGATACAGGAACCAGGTTCATCATTTAGACCAGTATTTTTCTGAATTTGCATTAATCCGCTATCGTATCCTTGTTGAAATAGAATATTTCATCGCGTTAAGTCAGAAGAAATACTTTGCGTTAAAACCCGCGCAGGTAAAAGCATTAAAAGCAATATACCAGCATTTCACCACCAGTAAGGCAACTGAAATAAAAAATATAGAAAAAATTACCAATCACGATGTAAAAGCGGTGGAATACTATATTAAACAGGAACTGGATGCCTTAAAGCTCGGTCATCTAAAAGAATGGATACACTTTGGGCTTACTTCGCAGGATGTAAATAATACTGCAGTACCGCTACTATGGAAAGAATCCTTAGAAAACGAATACTATCCTGCCATAGCCACCCTTATTTTACGAATAAAGAAACTGGCCGCAACCTGGAAAAACATACCCATGCTGGCGCGCACACACGGGCAGCCGGCTTCGCCTACCCGTTTGGGTAAAGAGTTCATGGTATTTGCGGAACGGCTAAGCCAGCAATTACAACTGCTGCAATCCATCCCTTATTCCTGCAAGTTTGGAGGCGCTACGGGTAATTTTAACGCGCATCACGTGGCGTATCCCAAAACAGACTGGATAAAGTTTGCCAATGATTTTTGCAGCAATTCGCTGGGGTTACAGCGCCAGCAATTTACTACCCAGATTGAGCATTATGATCATATCGCCGCTCACTTTGACGGTATAAAACGCATCAATACTATTTTGATTGATTTTTGCCGTGATATATGGACATATATTTCACTTGAGTATTTTAAGCAGAAAGTAAAAAAAGGAGAAATAGGCTCTTCGGCAATGCCGCATAAAGTAAATCCTATAGATTTTGAAAATGCGGAAGGCAATCTTGGCATGGCCATTGCGCTGCTGGAACACCTTTCGGCAAAGCTACCCGTGTCGCGGCTGCAGCGCGATCTTACCGATTCCACCGTGCTGAGAAATATAGGCGTTCCATTTGCACACACCATGCTGGCATTAAAATCTTTTGATAAAGGGCTGGGAAAATTACTATTAAATGAAACCAAAATAAAGCATGACCTGGATCAGAACTGGGCGGTAGTAGCCGAAGCGATACAAACCATTCTAAGACGTGAGCATTATCCCAATCCATATGAAGCTTTAAAGGAACTTACGAGGGGCGCGGCGGACATGAATCAAAAAACCATGCATGGCTTTATTGATTCCCTTAAGATATCTTCATCCCTTAAAAAAGAATTAAAAGCTATTACACCACTGAATTATACCGGGGTGAACCCGGATTTCTGAAATTTTATTGTGCGGACATTTCCATAATGATCTGCCATTCGTTTTCCGTAACCGGCTGCACCGAAAGCCGCCCCAGCCTAACGAGTGCCATATCGGCCAAACGCCTGTCTGACTTGATCTGAGCGAGGCTAACCGGCTTCCGTAGCTTTTTATAAGGCTTTATATCCACCACTACCCATGCATCGTCATCAGCCGTTGGATCGGGGTAGTGCTCTTTTGCCACTTTAGCTATACCTACAATTTCCAACCCCTCATTGCTATGATAAAATAAAACTTCATCTCCTTTTTTCATCGCTTTAAGGTTATTCCGCGCCGCATAATTGCGTACGCCGTCCCAGAAAGTTTGCTTGTCTTTTACAAGCTGATCCCAGCTGTATTTGAAAGGTTCCGATTTTACAAGCCAGTATGCCATAATGGTGAGAGGTTTATGATTTCGGGCAAAATACGAAGAAACAAATAAATACTAAATCCAAAGCCGGGAATTTGAAATCCGAAAGGAAGCACCAAAAAACAAATAACAAGAACCAAACCTGTCCGCCGGGGCGGATAAATTTCAAATGCCAAATCCGAAGCGGAAAGTCCGAAATTCAAAACGCCAACAATAAACCATAAACCACAAACCATAAATTAAATAACCCGAAGCGCGATGCAATCTCAAATTTAAAATCTCAAATCTCAAATCCATTACCATCCGCTCGCCAGCACATCCGCAATATGCATGGTTTGAATAGCCAATCCTTTATGTTTAATTACCCCGTCAAGATGCATCAGGCAGCTCATATCTGTTGATATGATATAACCGGCGCCGGTATTGCCGGCATTAACCACTTTCTGATCGCCCATAGCTACAGCAATTGTTTCAAATTTAATCGCAAAGGTGCCGCCAAACCCGCAGCAGGTTTCCACATCATTCATTTCCACCAGTTCAAGTCCTTTTACATGGTTAAGCAGCCGGCGCGGGGCCGATTTAATGTGCAGCTCACGCAGGGCGGCGCAGGAATCGTGGTAAGTAGCTTTTCCATAAAATTCGGCGCCTACATCTTCCACTTTTAGTATGTCGGTAAGGAATGCGCTGAATTCGAACATCCTTTTACCCGTGTCTTTTACTTCATTGTGCAATGAAGAATTATCAAACAGGAGCGGGTAATAATTTTTTACAAACCCCGTGCACGAGGCGCCGGGTGAAACAATATAGCCTGAACCTGAAAAATCGGTAAGAAATTTATGACATACATCCCTGGCATCATCCCGGAATCCTGCATTAAAAGCAGGCTGCCCGCAGCAGGTTTGGTTGGTATTGTAATGCACATTACACCCCAGTTTCTCCAGCACTTTTATCATATTAAAAGCCGTTTGCGGATACAACTGGTCTATAAAGCAGGGAACAAATAATTGAACATCCATGGCAATTACACCTCCGGCATAATCATTTAAATAGCTTTATTAAGTGACGCCTTCAAAGCTATCATTTTTAACGCGGTAATAGCCGCTTCTTTTCCTTTGTGTCCATGCCTTCCGCCGGTTCTTTCTTCGGCCTGCTCATCCGTATCTACCGTAAGCACGCCAAAAACAGAAGGCACGGGTAAGGTAAGGTTAAGCTGCACAATGCCATCGGTAATTCCTTTGCAAACATAGTCGAAATGTGGTGTGCCGCCTCTTACCACGCATGCCAAAGCAATAAACGCATCGGGCCGGTTTTGGCCCTGTAAATGAGCATTCCAGTAAGCCGATATCCCAAAGGGTACTTCAAAAGCACCCGGAACCGTAATCACCCGGAACGCTACCCTGTGCTCCGTTAAAACTTGCCTGCATCCTTCTTCTAACCTATCTACTATTGCCGCATTCCATTCGGTACGCACTATAACAACACAGGCATCCCTGGGTAGAATGCCTGCATCTAAATGATATAAATTACTGTTCGTTATTTCAGCCATTGACGATACAAATAAATTTAAAATCTGAAATTTGAAATTTCAAATTAATCGGTTGCCCCTAATTTGCCTAAGTATTTTTCAGCCGTAAATCCTCTTTCCGTTCTGGGAAATTTATCTTTTAACTGCTGGAAAAGCTCAATCGCTTCTTTGTTTTTACCCATTACTTCGTACAGGCTGGCAGCCCTGAACAAATATTCAGAAGACAATGCCTCGTTTTGTTCAAAAGTAGTACCTGCTTTTTTATAGTTTTCCAGCGCCTCTTCATTTTTCTTCAGTTCCGATAAAGCATCTCCCATCAGTCCGTATACCAGCGCCTGGGTTTGAACAGAGCCGTTAGCGTCAAAATCCTTAAGGTATTTTAAAGCATTATTATAATCTCCTAACTGAAGGTAGGTTTCGCCTGCATACAGTTTGGCAAGATTACCAGAGGGCGTTCCTCCGTATTTACTGATCACTTTTAAAAAACCCGCGTTCCTGCCATCTCCGTTCAATGCCAGTTGCAGGGAGTCATTGGCAAAATACTGCTGCGCTTTGGCAATAGCTTCAACACCCTTTTTTTCTTCAGGAAGCCGGTACAGGTACTTATATGCAAAATAACCGCCTATCAGCACAATTACAGCAGACAGGGCAATAATAATGCTTTTATTATTTCTTTCCCAGAAGTCCTGCGCGTCCAATAGCCTGTCTGTATGCTTAACCGTTTCGTGTTTTTTTATTGCACTCATTGTATAACTCGGTATTCTTTTTTATTATTTTAATTCGGGTTTATTTAGTCCATTATAAAAGGATAGTCCTCTTGTTTATAGATATCCTTTAATAATTCATCATCATCCGGCCAGGGGCTTTCTTCAGCAAATTTTACAGATTCGTCTACTTCTGCTTTTACTCTTTCGTTAATCACTTCAATCTCCTCTTCTGTAACATTAAAGGTTTTAATTAATCTGCTTTTGGTATATTCAATGGGGTCGCGTTCTTTATATTCCTCCACTTCTTCCTTGGTCCGGTATTTTGCGGGATCGCTCATCGAATGCCCTTTATACCTGTACGTTTTTATTTCCAGCAATGTAGGTCCGCCACCTTCCCTGGCTCTCTTTACCGCACGTCCAACAGCTTCGTGCACCGCTTCCGGACTCATACCGTCTACCGCATCACCCGGCATATCGTATGCATCGGCAAGCTTATAAATATCCATTACATTAGATGTTCGCTGAACGGAAGTTCCCATGGCGTAGTTGTTGTTCTCGCAAATGAAAACTACAGGCAGCTTCCATATCATTGCCAGGTTAAAGGTTTCATGTAATATCCCCTGGCGTGCTGCGCCGTCTCCAAAAAAAGTAAGCGATATGTTGTCCGTGCCCTTATATTGCTCGGCAAATGCCAGCCCGGCTCCTGTAGCGATTTGTGCGCCAACAATACCATGCCCGCCAAAGAACCGCTCTTTCACCCCAAAGAAGTGCATGCTTCCTCCCTTTCCCTTTGAGCATCCTGTGGCTTTCCCAAAAAGTTCGGCCATGCAGGATTTAGCGCTTACCCCTTTGGCAATAGCCAGCCCGTGATCGCGGTAGGCTGTAATAAATGTATCTTCCGGTTTCGTAGCTGTCATACAGCCTGCCGCTAAAGCCTCCTGCCCAATATACAAATGGCAAAAGCCGCGGATCTTCTGCATACCATACAACTGCCCGGCCTTTTCTTCAAAACGGCGTAACAAAAGCATCAATTCGTACCAATACAGGTAAGTTTCCTTTGTAAACTTTACGGTTTCTTTTATTGTAGCGCTCACGTTGCAAAATTGAGCAGCAAATATATGCGTTAAATCTTAAATTCTGAATTTCAAATTCTAAGACTTCTCCTGTCAAAATTCTGAATTTCAGCTTTATTTTCAGGATTCAGTATAGATTTGCGCTTTGTTTAAATTAGATGACATATCATTAGTACAGTTCCGGAATTACAGCCACGCCCACTTTTCCTTTTCCCGGAATGTAACCGGCTTTTGCGGTAAAAACGGCAGCGGAAAGACAAATTTGCTGGATGCCATCTACTATATGTGTTTTACAAAAAGCTATTTCGGTAAAACAGATATACAAAATGCCCAGCAGGGAAAACAGGGATTCAGGTTAGAAGGGCAGATCACTTTAAAGGATAACAGTCATCATATAACCTGCGTATTAAGAGAGAATGGAAAGAAAGAATTTGGTGTAGACAATGAAAATTACACCAGGTTTGCAGCCCATATCGGCAAATTTCCCTGTGTAATGATTGCCCCCGATGATGTGGCTATCATAACCCAGGCAAGCGAGGAACGGAGAAAATTCATAGACTATACGATCTCACAGTTAGACGCCACCTATCTGCAAACTTTAATAGACTACAATAAAATACTTCAGCAGCGCAACAGTTTGCTGAAGCAGTTGGCCGATACGGGCCATATGGATGAAAACCTTATGGAAGTTATTTCCGCCCAGCTTATAGTGGCAGGCAATTTTATCTATACCCGGCGTTCGCAATTCCTGGAAGGGTTTATACCCGTGGTACTCAGGTTGTATCATTCCATTGCCACAGATGAAGAAAAATTAACGATAACCTATAAAAGTCATTTAGAATCAAACGATTTTAAAAGCATATTGCTCAAAAATAAAGCAAAGGATATAGCGCTGCAACGCACCACGCAGGGTATACACCGCGACGATCTTGAACTGGAACTGGAAGATTATCCTTTTAAAACAACCGCTTCACAGGGACAAAGAAAGTGCCTTTTGTTTGCCCTGAAACTGGCGGAATTTGAAGTATTGCTGCAACACAAAGGGTTCCCTCCCCTTTTATTACTGGATGACATATTTGAAAAATTAGACGAAAAAAGGATGAAGAACCTGCTTTTTAAAGTATGCGTTGAAAACAAAGGGCAGGTTTTTATTACAGACACCCATTGCAATCGTTTAAAAGAAGCGCTGGAGCAACTGCAGGTTTCGCATGAAATAATTGCTTTATAGCCACACAATTTATCCGAACAGGTCGCTGCTCAAATACCTGTCGCCGCGGTCGCAAACAATAAAAACGATTACACCGGAAGCAATTTCTTTGCTTAACCTTATTGCTGCTGCCGCAGCTCCTCCGCTACTCATGCCCGCAAATATGCCTTCAACTTTCGCGAGCTGGCGGGTTACGGCTACCGCTTCAGCCTGGGAAACATCCATGATCCTGTCTACCCGCTGTGGCTCGAAAATTTTAGGAAGATATTCCTTAGACCATCTCCTGATGCCGGGAATAGACGAGTCTTCAGTAGGCTGGCAGCCGATGATTTGTATACCCGGATTTTTTTCTTTTAGATATTGTGAGCAACCCATTATTGTTCCCGTGGTGCCCATAGCGCTTACAAAATGCGTAACGGCGCCTTTGGTATCATTCCATATTTCCGGGCCTGTTGTTTTATAATGTGCCGATACATTATCAGGATTGGCAAACTGGTTAAGCAGGTAATAATC
The DNA here is from genome assembly GCA_937871285.1 of uncultured Sphingobacteriales bacterium. Taxonomy (GTDB): domain Bacteria; phylum Bacteroidota; class Bacteroidia; order Chitinophagales; family Chitinophagaceae; genus Agriterribacter. The sequence continues at coordinate 52,055 of CALMQS010000029.1, forward strand.
TCCCCGGGCAGCCTTTTCTTCGGCATAGTCTCTGCAGGCTTCTATGCTTTCGAGCAGGGTAACTTTTGCCCCGTATGCCTCCATTGTTAAAACCCGTTCCCGCGTTGAGTTAGAAGGCAATACCAGCTCCACTTCCAGTTCAAACAGGTTAGCGGCCAATGCCATGGCTATACCTGTATTTCCGCTTGTTGCCTCTATTAGTTTGGTAGTTTTATTGATATCGCCCCTCTCCAGCCCACTTTTAATCATATTAAACACAGGGCGGTCCTTTATGCTTCCGCCCGGGTTATCGCCTTCCAGCTTGGCTAATATCTTTACATTACTGTTTGTGCTTAATTTCTGAAGCTCAACAAGCGGGGTATTACCTATTAAATCTGCTACGGATGCCATTATACGTTGTTTTTTATCTTTCTTTCTTCTATTATAATATTAGTATTATGATATACAAATGACCCGGCCGGAACACTATGCGTAAGCCATACGTTACCACCGATAATGCTGTTATGACCGATTATGGTATCACCGCCGAGTACCGTTGCGTTAGAATATATAATAACATTATCTTCTACAGTGGGATGGCGCTTCATGAAAACCATACTTTTGTCTACGCTCAAAGCCCCTAAGGTAACACCCTGGTAAAGTTTCACATAGTTTCCGATTACAGCCGTTTCGCCAATCACTATCCCGGTACCATGATCAACATAAAAGTGCTCTCCTATTTTTGCACCCGGATGTATATCAATACCCGTTTTTGAATGGGCATATTCCGTAAGGATCCTGGGCAGCAGCGGAACCTCAAGCAATAGCAACTGGTGCGCAATGCGGTAAAAGCATAAAGCATAAAATCCGGGATAAGCCCTGATTACCTCAAACTCACTTTTTGCTGCGGGATCGCCATTTAAAATGGCTTCCACATCTGTATTTAAGATGCGGTATAATTCAGGTGCGCTATTAAAGAACCGGTTGGATATAAATTCATTATTGCAGTCGCAACAGGCTTTTGTTGCATTCAGCATGGAGGTAAGTTCTGTTTCCAAGCTTTTAAAGGTGTTGTCAACCTCCTCTGCAGAATCATAATCACGGGCAGACAGCTCCGGAAATAATAAACAAATAAGTTTGGAAGCCCATTGCGCAATCGTTTCATTAGGAGGCACATCTTCCAAAGCCTGCTGCTTGTTAAAAATATGCTGACTCAGTTTTTTTGTCATTGAGGTGAATAGCTTAAAGTGGTATAATTTCCTGCTATCGGGCAAAGGTAAGTGCAATTGATATTATATTAAACAGGCAGAACAGGTGTATCCATTATTTTTATGATCAGCCTTTTAGTACCGGCAGGATGCATTGATCCGGATTACAAAAACTTAAGCCAAATTTCAGGCAATATCATTCCTAAGTCTGCAGATATCTTTATATTTGCTGTTTTGGTTTTAATTGATAATAATGACCGTTATTTTAATATTCTTTTTTGCCCATTGGTTTTTATCATTGTTTTTTCATTCTTTCTTTTTGCATCGCTACGCCTCTCACCAGATGTATACCACATCTAAATTCGGAGAAAAGCTTATTTATTTTCTAACCTGGTTTGCCCAGGGCTCTTCTTACCTGGTTCCAAGGGCGTATGGTGTAATGCACAGGATGCATCACACGTTCAGCGACACCGAAAAAGATCCGCATTCGCCTCACTTTTTTAAAGATATCTGGCAGATGATGATGCATACCGCGGCTATTTACAGCGCTTTTATTACGGGCAAAAATGTTCCCGACAAACAATTTACAGAGGAATACCTTCCTGTGTGGAACAAGCTCGACCGCTTTGGCACCAGCATGATTACCAGAACCGCTTTTGGCGTTGCCTATTTTGCAGTATATTTTTTCTTTGCGCCCAGTTGGTGGTGGTTCCTGTTGTTACCCATTCATTTTCTTATGGGGCCCATTCAGGGCGCTATTGTGAACTGGTGCGGACACAAATACGGCTACAGTAACTTCGACAATGGCGACCATTCAAAGAATTCTTCACCGTGGGGAATACTGCTGATGGGTGAATTGTTCCAGAACAATCACCACTATGCAAAAGACAGCGCCAATTTTGCTAAAAAATGGTTTGAGTTTGACCTCACCTATTTTATTATGCGCGGGCTGAACAAATTAAAACTGATCAGGTTAAAACCGGTTGCGGTTGCTGTTAGGGAGTGAGTGGTAAGTAATGAACAATATTCAACTACCCTGCCATCATTTCTTTTTTCTTCAGCCATTCCTTTTTGCCCGTTCCTTCAAATACATGCCTTTCGCTGTGATAGGAAGAACGTACCAGTGGGCCGCTTTCAACATAATCGAAGCCCATATCATAACCGGCTGCTGTATATTCTGCAAACTCATCGGGGTGCACGAAACGTAAAACAGGCAAATGCCTTCCGCTGGGCTGAAGGTATTGCCCGAGTGTAATTACATCCACGTTATTGGCCCGGAGATCCCTCATGGTTTGCAAAACCTCTTCCTTCGTTTCGCCAAGTCCGAGCATGATACCCGATTTGGTTCGCATACCCTTTTCTTTAAGGTATTTGAGCACTTCCATGCTTCTCCAGTATTTGGCCTGTATACGCACCTGTTTTGTCATTCGCTCAACCGTTTCAACGTTGTGTGACACTACTTCCGGCGCAGCATCAATAATGCGTTGTATATTATCCTTCTCGCCTTTAAAATCAGGGATCAGCGTTTCCAGCGTGGTGCCGGGGTTTAAGGCTTTTACCGCTTTAATGGTATTGTACCATATAATGCTACCCCCATCCTTCAGCTCGTCCCTGTCTACCGAAGTAATTACAGCGTGCTTTACTTTCATGAGGTAGATAGCTTCGGCTACGCGCTGGGGTTCATCCCAGTCCACCGCTTCCGGCCGGCCGGTAGCCACGGCGCAAAAGCCGCAGCTCCTTGTACAAATATTGCCGAGGATCATAAAAGTAGCCGTTCCCGCACCCCAGCATTCGCCCATATTGGGACAATTGCCGCTTTCACATATAGTATGTAACTTATGGGTATCAACTAAATTCCTTACATTTTTATAGCTTTCACCAATAGGCAGCTTTACTCTTAACCAATCGGGTTTTTTAATGCGCTGCGCCGGTTCCGGGGAAGTACCACAAACTCCGCTCATAACTTGAATTGTAAAATAGTTTTCAGAAATACAAAAGTAAACGACTTACTTCCGTTTGCCAAATAAGAAGGATACGTAGGCATTAACGAAGAATTTCCGCGAAGGGTTATATGCCATTTGCTCAATCTCTTTAAAATAATATTCCACGTTTATTCCGCCTTCTATAGCGGATACGATCGTATTGAACCGGTTGTAATCAAAGCGCAGTGCAGTTTTGGCGTGCAAACCGGGGGCAAGCTTCATTTCATTCCACCCTTTGGTTAAGCCCGAGCCTCCGATGATGCTGCCGGTGTTAAGAAACAGTGAGCTGTCGGGCGAATCATATTTAACATACCTGTTCTCATTTAGCTGGTCCTGCACTTCTACATAATACGGGCGTAAAAGGCCTAAGGAGAGCCCACCTGCCCCAATACCATATACCGAAACACCGTTTTTATTGCTTTTGCCTCCAACCAGAATTTGTTGGCCGGCAGCAAGCTTTAACTGGTAAAAAATATTTCTTTTACCGTAAACGAAAGGGTTGCCAAAAAATATAAAGCCGCCGGCATCGGTTTGGCGATTGGCTTTTTGTTCTTTGCGGTGCTTCTTTTCATTGAACTCTATCTGGAATATGGTGGCGCGGGTTACAGAGTTGGCGCGTCCCAGCTCATAAGATATGCCCCACCCGTCTGTATTTACTTTTATGCCAAAGGCATTCTGTTTATGAAAAGATGGTATGCCTTCTTCTTCCAGGCGCATTAGCGTATTCATCTTTTCTTTTTTTGCATTTCGCTTATCCTCTTTTCTTTGTTCAGCCGTTCTTTGCTGACTAAAAGCTCCAAGGGTTGTGCTAATACATATAATTGCTGCAATGATTTTTTTCACCTGAAATATTTTATTGTTCTTTAAACGTAAATTTAAACAAAAATAGCACAATGACTTCAACAGTAGTTTACGAAGAAAACCTTCGCACCGTTTGTACCCATTTAAAATCAGGTACCCGCATTGAAACAGACGCTCCCCCGGACAACCAGGGTAAGGGTGAACGTTTTTCCCCCTCCGATCTTGTGGCCACCGCACTGGCCAGTTGCATGCTTACCATTATGGGCATTAAAGCAAGAGACATGAACGTTGATCTAAAAGGCGTAAAAGTGGAGGTAGAGAAGCTAATGGACAGTAATCCGCGAAGGATAGGAGGCTTAAATTTAACATTTCATTTCCCTGATCATTTTAAAGCCACGGATAAAGAGCAGGTGATACTGGAAAAAGCAGCACTTACCTGCCCGGTATTCTACAGCATCCATCCCGATATTAAAATAAATGTGGCATTTAACTTCAAAAAAGATACTCTGGCGCAACAGGCGGTTTAAGAAACATTATACCGACCGTTTTAAAATAGCGGCTCCCACGGCACAGCTCAGGCAATTTTTATTGCGGCAATAGGTTTTGGTTAATTCTATATAGGCCTGGGAATCGTATGCCGAACGATTGACTAAGCCCAGCGCGGTCCATTGACGGGTGATGCTATTTTGCTCTGCAGCAGTTTCTTCAAGCCATTGCAGTGCTTTGGTTTTGTATGCCTGCTCCTGCTTCAAATGGCCATACGCAAACACAACAGGAATAATAGTATTAATAACAACATTATCCGTCATTTGCCTGCCCAGCACCTTTTCTTTGAAAGATGAAGCCTCATCAAAGCGGTAGCGATAATGCCAGTAATCGTTAGCTGTTACCGTTAGCATCTTTTTTAACTGGTGTAGCGCGGAAGCAGCTTTTATTTTACCAAAAAGACGGGATGACTGCTGGATAAGCTTTGCCAGCTGAGCCAGCCTGATGGTAGGAAAATTACCCGGCCGCATCCGTAAAAAATGAACGGGCTCATGCACCGGAAGAAAATGGTATTTCTTCCGGTAAAACCGGTATTCCTTTTGCAGCATCCGGGGATAATCTTCTTCAAAATCGGCATCTAATAAACCAGCCTGTCCCATTAAAAAAGCTTCCAGCTGGTGTATCTGGTGTTTATGCCTGGCCAGCGTATTAACAGGTAACGACCGGGCGATTGCTTCAAATGCATCGCTGTTAACCGCTATTCCAAAATTCCTGGCCAGCATCCACCAGAATACTTCTTCCCAATGCCCGTTGGTTTCTTTCAGATACTGCACAACGATTTGCGCTTTGCGCTGCAAGCGCTCAGCCACCAGCCTTGCTTTCCAACTACTCCATATTAATTCCGGCACCACCGTTATGCTGCCGCTGCATGGAATGGCGGTTTGGGCAAGCATCAGCTCTTCATATCGTTGCAATAAAAACTTAGATACCCTATCCTCCAGCACCAGTGTGGGTATAGCATTGCCGCATTCGTCCCGCACGGAAAGGTCATCTTCCCACACTACGTGCAATATAATGTTCCTGTAATTTTTGTCCTCACCGTGATGGTGCAGCTTCCAGTCGGATGCCTTAACATGCAGTTCGATATTACCCACCCAGGTAGTTGTATTGATCTTAAGACTGGCTTCCCGGAAATCGGGACCCTGGTTGGTATTGAGTTGGCCGGCATGAATGATTTGTAATGGTTCATTACCGGCGGTGTGCAGATCAGCCTTATTAAAATACTGCATCTGCCAGATAAATTGAAGCAGGCGCTCTGTCATAGGTTATGATAGTGATGGTGTGTAGTGGTAAGATACGAAGAAATACAAAAAACAAATAGCAAGAGCCAAATAAAACCTGTTTGCCGGAGATAAAACAATGAACCACGGATGCACAATAGCACAGAGGAACACAGAGCCTGTGTAATAAATATCAAACCTACAATCCGGGAGAAGGCGATCAGCAATCAGCTACGGGCAGGGATATAGAAAGAAGGAGTATCCAGCCTGGCTTAGCTGTTACTCACCTCATAAAAGCCGGTACTGATCGCTAATTGCCTGATTTTCTTCAATAGGTCCTTTGCTTTAAAAGCTTTCTGTCTCTACCGGCAGTTCCTATATTCTTGAAGTTACCGACATGGCTTGCTGAAGGCACCTTATTGATACTATTATGAACGGAATCCATATCAAAAGGATGGCCGTTAACCACAGGAATGGCTCTCCGGTTAAGTTTTTGAATAGCGCTCAATAAGGGCTTTTCACCCTGGTCGCAAAAAGAAATGGCAATACCTTCCGCGCCTGCCCTTCCCGTGCGGCCTATACGGTGTACATAGGTTTCAGGAACATTCGGCAGGTCGAAGTTAATAACATGGGTGAGCTCCTCAATGTCAATACCACGTGCTGCAATATCTGTTGCCACTAATACACGGGTCTTCCTGCTTTTGAAATTTTCAAGCGCTCTTTGACGCGAATGCTGCGACTTGTCGCCGTGAATAGCCTCGGTACGGATGCCGGCAGCATTAAGCTTATACGCCAGCTTATCGGCGGCATGCTTCATTTGGGTAAAAACCAATACGGTTTCAATAGATCTGTCCTGCAACAGGTGAATCAATAAAGACTGCTTATTTTTCTTCTCTGCAAAATAAACGGATTGCTGTATGATTTCTACTACAGAAGAAACAGGGGTAACTTCAACCTTTACCGGATCTTTCAATAATACAGATGCCAGCTTACTAATGGCCGGGGGCATGGTTGCTGAGAAAAAAAGTGTTTGGCGCCGGGTGGGCAATTGAGCAATGATGCGTTTTACATCATGTATAAATCCCATATCCAGCATGCGGTCTGCTTCATCCAGTACAAAATATTGAATATGGCTAAGTGATACCATTTTCTGTTGCATCAGATCCAGCAAGCGGCCTGGTGTAGCCACTATCATATCTACTCCTCTGCGGATAGCCTGTACCTGGCTGTGTTGCGGAACTCCGCCAAAGATTACCGTATGCTTTACATTTAAAAACCTGCCGTAAGCCTCAATACTTTCACCAATCTGTATAGCCAGTTCCCGGGTGGGCGTAAGTATTAAAGCCTGTGGGTGCTGCAAAAATTGAGTTGCTTTTTTCTGCTCATGGATCAGCTGCAAAACAGGAATAGTAAAGGCGGCGGTTTTTCCGGTACCTGTTTGGGCGCAACCCAGCAGGTCTCTTTTTTGTAAAACAGGAGGAATTGATTTTTCCTGGATGGGGGTGGGTTTGGTATACCCTTCTTTGCTCAGGGCCTGTAATACAGGTTCTATAAGCTGCAAATTGTTAAATGACACTTGTAATTTTTTTAGTAATAAAAGAGTGATAAGGCTATCAAAAAAGAATTGATACGTTATCTGCCTTAGGTTAAGCGGTCACTATAATGGAGGAGAATGAACTACTACACAAAGAGGAAAGCAATAACATTAAGAGCAGCAAAGGTACAATAAATAACTAAGAAGCTGTTTAAATTATGTTTTAGAATAACCATTGACCTGTCTCCTGCCACGCATCACACTAATTATCACGAATAATTCGTGCCCATTTGTGACATTCGTGGCTAAAGAGCGTGTTACAACACATTATACAAAATCCTCGGGGATCATTTTTAATGCATCTGGATTTAACACTCCCCTACTCCATTTGCGGATGGTTAAGTAAACAGCAGCTTCGGATTTGGCATTTGGTATTTGAATTTTATCCGCCCCGGCGGACAAGCTTGCCTGCCGCAGGCAGGTTTGCTTCTTGTTCTCTGGTTCCTGGAACTTTCATTCGAATTTCGAAATTCCGGCTTAGGGCTTTATTTACTTATCTTAGCAGCTCCTTTAAATGTAGTTACTATGGCTGCACGTACAGACCTGTTTACCAGTCCGGATTATTTGCAATTAGACGATTTGCTTACGGAAGAACAAAAGCTGATCCGTGAAAGTGTAAGGGCTTACGTAAAAAAAGAAATTTCCCCTGTTATTGAAGACTATGCCCAAAAAGCCACTTTTCCTGAACATATCGTTAAACAATTAGGCGGCATGGGCTGCTTCGGCCCTACCATCCCTGCTGCTTATGGCGGAGGCGGATTAGATTATATCAGCTATGGACTTATGATGCAGGAACTGGAAAGAGGCGACAGCGGGGTACGTTCTACCGCATCTGTGCAGGGCAGCTTAGTAATGTTCCCTATTTATGAGTATGGCAGCGAGGCGCAGCGAAAAAAGTATTTGCCAAAATTAGCCAGCGGCGAGTGGCTGGGCTGCTTTGGCTTAACGGAGCCCGGTCATGGTTCCGACCCGGCAGGTATGCTTACCCGTTTTACCGATGCCGGAGACCATGTAGTATTAAACGGTGCTAAAATGTGGATCAGCAACGCGCCTTATGCGCATGTGGCCGTGGTATGGGCCAAAGACGACAATGGCGATATCCGCGGACTGATCGTGGAAAGGGGCATGGAAGGATTCAGTACACCCACTACCCATGGTAAATGGAGCCTGCGGGCATCCGCCACGGGTGAACTGGTTTTTGACAACGTTAAAGTGCCTAAAGAAAATATACTGCCCAACGCCAAAGGATTGAAAGCTCCCTTAGGCTGTTTAACCAAGGCCCGGTTTGGCATAGCATGGGGAAGCACAGGTGCGGCAATGGATTGCTATGATACTGCTTTAAGATACGCCAAAGAAAGAATACAATTCGATCGCCCGATAGGCGGCTTTCAATTGCAGCAAAAAAAATTAGCCGAAATGATCACGGAGATCAGCAAAGCCCAGTTGCTGAACTGGAGGGTTGCGGTATTAATGAATGAAGGAAAAGCAACACCCCAGCAGGTGAGCATGGCCAAACGCAACGGCTGCGAAGTGGCCACCAATATATGCCGCGATGCCAGGCAAATGCTCGGAGGCATGGGTATTACGGGTGAATATTCGGTAATGCGCCATATGATGAACCTTGAAAGCGTAATCACCTATGAAGGAACGCATGATATACATTTGCTGATAACCGGTATGGATATAACAGGTTTTAATGCTTTTAAGTGAAACCAAAGACGATGAAAATTTTTCTCCTGGGCTTTATGGGAACGGGCAAAACTTACTGGGGACAGCTTTGGGCAAAGCAACACCATTTACGCTTTTTTGACTTAGACACTGAAATTGAGCATCATACCGGCTTAACCATTCCGCAGCTATTTGAACGGTATGGAGAAACTTTTTTTAGGGAACAGGAGCACGAAAGACTTCTCAGCTTCGGGAAAGAAAACAATTTCATCCTTTCCACAGGAGGCGGCACGCCCTGTTTTTATAACAATATGCAATGGATGAATGAAAACGGGCTCACCATTTACCTCGATACTCCCCTGCCCGTGCTGAAGGAAAGATTAATAAAGGAAAAGATGCACCGCCCGCTGATCAAACAATTAGATGAGCAGGCCATTGAAGATTTTATTAAAAACAGCATCCAAAAAAGGAAGGAATATTACAACAAGGCCCATATAATATTATCCACAGAATCCATTTCAGATATTACCTTTGAAGAAATCAAACGGAAACATGTCTAAACGATTTATCCAATACGCTGCCATCCTTGGAGCGCTTAGTGTTGCACTGGGGGCATTTGGAGCGCATGCGCTGAAAAAATTAGTGGAAGCAGATACCGTAGCTACTTTTGAAACCGGCGTAAGATACCAGTTTTACCACACTTTCGCTTTGTTAGCCGTTGGAATCCTATACAGGAGAATGCCCGGAAAAGTAATGGAATGGGCGGGTATTCTTTTTATTTCAGGCATTGTTTTATTCAGCGGTTCCTTATACCTGTTAACTTACTTAAACGCCACTGAAACAGTAGGACTTAAAGGCATTGGCGCTATTACTCCTTTGGGCGGGGTTTGTTTTATTGCCGGATGGGTTTGTCTTTTAGTTCAAAGTTTAAAGCCCAGCGTTCACCGTGAAAAAAAAGAAAAAAGCAATGTGAGAGAAGCTTAACAGCAGCCGGATTTAGTTACAGGTTTCAGGGAAGCGGATTTGTAGTTTATGGTTTGTAGTTTATGGTTTGCACACCTTAGAACTTGTATCCTGTACCCCTTACTTGCACCCTGCAACTTGTACCTGTCTTCCGCAACACAAACTCCCCCGCAAACACCTTATCTTTGCCTATCGGGAAAAAGTCCCGTCTGAATATAAAAATACGTTTCGTATTGCATGGCTAATAAATTAAAAAACAATAAGTCCAAGTCTCCTGATCCTGAAAAACTTACCAGCGACAAAACCGAAAAGGTTAAAGTAAAGGCACTGGTAAAGGATGAACGTACCCATAAAATATTGGGAAGCGTGTTGCTGCTTACGGCATTTTTTCTTTTTATAGCATTTACCTCTTATCTTTTTACCTGGCGGCAGGACCAGGATAAAGTATTCCAGGGTTTTTCGGCATTCTTATTCGGGGAAGATATAAAAGCGGCCAACCTGCTCGGGCGCATAGGCGCTTATATATCCCATATATTTTTTTACAAAGGTTTTGGTTTATCGTCGTACCTCTTTTGCAGTTTCTTTTTTATAACAGGAGTAAATTTATTGTTCGGTGAAAAAATATTCTCACCCTGGCGCAACTTCAGGTATGTGGTGGTGGGATTACTGTTTTTCAGTACCGCTTTAGCCTTTATTACACACGGCAATGGTTTTCCATGGGGAGGCGAAACAGGCAATATAACCAGCAACTGGTTTAGAGGCTTATTGGGCGAAATAGGCACGGCGGCGCTATTGCTGGCCTGCGGCTTTGCTTATTTTATATGGCGCTTCAACCCTTCTTTTTCACTACCCGCCAAAAGATTAAAATATAAAACCCAAAACGGGAACGGGAAACTGGTGCCGGTAGATAATTCTTTTACGGAAGAAGCAAAGTTGTTTACGGAAGAAAATATAGGCAAAGATGCCAAAGGCAATACCCTGAAACATCATGGAGGGGTTGTAGTGATCAACCCGCCAGGCATGGGTGAGCCGGATGATCAATTTACACTGTCTGAAACCGAACCTGAGCCGGTAATACCGCAAACCACGGTTATACCCAAATCAAGAAAGAAAACCGCTGAGGAGTTAGAATTGCAGATCAATGCTATGAATGAAGCGGAAGAAATTGCTGAGGAAATGTTGCACCCGGAAGAAGACACAGCGGTAAAGAAAGTGCAAAACCTGCCGCCTTATGACCCTGTTCTTGATCTTAAAGATTATAAATATCCATCGCTTGATCTGTTAGAAACACATGGCAGTGAAAAAATTGTGCTGGATGCTTCGGAACTGGAAGCCAACAAGCACCAGATCATCAATACGCTGAAGAACTATGATATTGACATCCGCCAGATATCAGCTACAGTAGGCCCCACCGTTACCCTGTATGAGATCGTTCCCGCGGCAGGCGTTCGTATTTCACGCATCAAAAACCTGGAAGATGATATAGCCCTAAGCCTTGCTGCCCTGGGCATACGCATCATCGCCCCCATTCCCGGAAAAGGCACCATTGGTATTGAGGTGCCCAATGTAAAGAAGACGATTGTGAGCATGAAGGGACTTTTATCTACAGACCGGTTCCAGCAAAATAAATTTTCGTTGCCCATAGCCCTCGGCAAAAAAATAGATAACGAGCATTTTATTGTTGACCTTGCCACGATGCCCCACCTGTTGATGGCAGGCGCAACCGGACAGGGAAAATCTGTTGGCATTAACGCTATACTGGTATCGCTGTTGTATAAGAAACATCCGTCACAGCTAAAATTAGTGATGGTTGATCCTAAAAAAGTGGAGCTGAGCCTGTACCGGCTCATTGAAAAGCATTTCCTGGCCAAGCTGCCCGGAGAAGAAGAATCCATCATTACAGATACCAAAAAAGTGGTACACACCCTCAACGCGTTGTGCATTGAAATGGATAACCGCTATGACCTGCTGAAAGAAGCGGGCTGCCGCAATATAAGAGAGTACAATGAAAAATTTGTAGCCAGGCGGCTTAACCCTGAAAAAGGCCACCAGTTTTTGCCTTTTATTGTTTTGGTAATAGATGAATTCGCAGACCTGATTATGACGGCGGGCAAAGAAATTGAAATGCCTATTGCACGCCTGGCACAATTGGCCAGGGCGGTTGGTATCCACCTTATCATTGCCACCCAGCGTCCCTCGGTTAACATCATTACAGGAACCATTAAAGCCAACTTCCCGGCCAGGGTAGCATTTAAGGTTTCTTCTAAAATTGATTCCCGCACTATTTTAGATACAGGCGGTGCAGAGCAACTGATCGGCAGGGGCGACATGCTGGTATCGTATAACGGGGAAATAACAAGGGTACAATGCGCTTTTGTGGATACTCCTGAAGTAGAAAAAGTAGTTGATTTTATTGGCGAACAAAGAGGATACCCCCAGCCTTTTTATTTGCCGGAATATATTGACGAAAAAGAGCTGGAGGGAAGGGATTTTGATTCCGGCAACCGGGATCCTTTGTTTGAAGAAGCAGCAAAGCTTATTGTGCAAAGCCAGATCGGCTCCACATCATTATTACAGCGCCGTATGAAATTAGGATACAACCGTGCAGGCCGCTTAATGGATCAATTAGAGTCGGCAGGCATTGTAGGACCTAACCAGGGAAGCAAAGCAAGAGATGTGTTATTCAAAACAGAAATGGAACTGGATACATTTTTGCAGGCTTTATAAAATAAATATGCGGTAACCACTATCTCATTTTAAACTATACGGCTGTTGCCGCAGTCTTTGAAATAACTATCTTTGCCCACCAATAAAAAAATAATGAAAGGAATATCAACTATTACAGTGCTACTGGCTTTATTTTCCATTACAGGATTCGCGCAAAATTCCGTTAATACCCTGGGAACCAATGACCCCGATGCTAAAAAAATATTAGATGGGGTAACGGCTAAATTTAAAACCTACCAATCGGTAAAAGCTGATTTTGTGCTGCAAATTGAAAATGCGGCGGGCAAAGTGCAGGGAACTAAAAAAGGAACAGCTTATATGAAGGGAAATCAGTATAAAGTAGAATTAACCGACCAGCAAATCTATTGTAATGCGCAGAAAATATGGACCTACGACAAAAGCGCCAACGAGGTGCAGGTGAGTAAATTTGACCCCGCCGGAGAGAGTTTTACACCTCAAAAAATATTTACAAATTTTTATGAAAAGGACTTTTTATATAAGCTGAATGGCGAAAAAAAAGAGGGAGGCAAAACATTACAGGAAATAGAATTAACACCTACCGATAAAAACAAAGCATTTTTCAAAGTGCTGGTGTTAGTAGATAAAGCCACAAAGAATATTGTATCTACAAGGCTGTTTGAAAAAAACGGCAACCGCTATTTATATAATGTTACCAGCTTTGTTCCCAACCCAAAAATAGACAACAGCTTTTTTGTTTTTAATACGGCTAAATACCCGGGGGTTGAAGTGATAGATTTGCAGTAGGAGCGGTCAGCAGTCAGCTATCAGATTCTGAGCTGTGGGTTACAAGTTACATGTATGTTTTCGACTTAAACCTGTTTTTTTAAGAATGGCAGGAAATAAAAAATAATCGCCACATTGTTTTTATGGATGACCTGGTGATGATGGACCCGCATCATTTGCACCCCAACGGAATGAAGCAATAGTAAATCCGCAAAGATCAAGCACCCTGTCTACTACCGTTGCGGCAACGGCTTCAATGGTTTGCGGGCGGCTGTAAAATGATGGTGTAGCGGGGCAAATAATTCCGCCAGCTACAGTAACAGTTTCCATATTACGGATATGCATAAGATTATAGGGCGTATCTCTTACCACACAAACCAGCTTTCTTCTTTCTTTAAGTATTACGTCGGCAGCTCTTGTAATCAGGTCGTTTGAAACACCGGTGGCTATTCTTCCCAGGGTGCCCATAGAACAGGGGATAATGATCATCGTATCAAACTGGCCTGAACCCGAGGCAAAAGGCGCGTTAAAATCATTTTTGTCGTAAATATTAACAGTATATTGATTAAAGGAATCGTTGCCCAATTCTGTTTTCCATACTGTTTTTGCATTGTCTGTAATTACCAGTGCAAGCTCATTCCACTGCCCGGGTATGGCCAATAATTTATCAACCAGTTGCCGGGCATATAAAGACCCGCTGGCGCCGGTAACAGCAATAACAATTTTTCGCTTCAATTGTGAGTTATATTTGTAACATTAAACGAATTCAATGCAAATATCCGGCATTTTCCTTTCTATTGGCCTAATTGCCTGTATTCCCGGCGCCGAAGCATCGGCAGGCATGTCTTACTATTACAAAGACACCACCATAATTACCCGCAAGAATGAAAAGCTGGAATGGTTAACCCTTGCCCAGGCAGAAGCCGGCATGGCAACCCAAAAGAAAGACATCCTTATTGACCTGTATACCGACTGGTGCGGATGGTGCAAAGTAATGGACAGGAATACCTATACCAACCCTGATGTAATTCAATACCTTAACGATAAGTTCTATCCTGTAAAATTAAATGCGGAAACAAAGGAAGTGCTTACCTGGCGCGGACGGCAATTCAAATACAACGATCAGTACAGGGTACACGATTATGCCATTCTGTTAACCGGCGGGCAGCTTTCCTATCCTTCAACTGTTATTTTACCTGCCGATGGTTCGGCCCCGCAGGTGATCCCGGGATATTTAAAGCCGCCCGACATGGAGCTTGTTTTAAAATACTTTGGTGAAGATCATTACGGCAAAACCCCCTTTGAAACATACAGGAAGGATTTTATACAAACCTGGAAATAATTTTTTGTCGCAACAATATAAGAATCAGGTATATCGTTATATGTCTGGTTTTTCATAGGATATTGGATTTAAAACGGGGCAGGATTTCTATCCAGCCCTTTTTTCGTATATATACTTCATGCAGCTTCCCTTTCATCTTAATTTCTGCCGCAATTTGCAATATAACTGGTCTAAGAGGATGCACTTAAAAAAAATCCCAAATGCCATGCAACGTTTACTGCCTAATACTGGTCTATTTATTGGTTTTTCATAGGATATTGGATTTAGAAACGGGGCAGGATGTCTATCCAGCCCTTTATTTTTCATATTACACGTATTTTAATATACTTTCTCTTAACCCTTCCTTTCTGTTTATTTCAACAGGATTTCAGCAAAAAAACGGCTTTCAGTTATCTCCTGCCTTAAAAGCAAAAAAAATTATGGCATAGGAATGCTTAAATTAAAAAAACGCTTTATATTCGGCTTTTCATAGGATAAGGTTTAATGGTTAACGGTTAAAAGATTAGTACCCCTCCCCCGATTTATCGGGAGGGGGTTTTTTATATCGTTTCGCATTCTTCCTGTATCCTTTTTTTAGGATTATATTTATTTTAGAACAAGCACCATTATCGCCTGCACCATGCACAGCGATCTTCTTTACCATATTGCGCTAACCATGGTTCCCCAGATAGGGGATGTACATGCAAAAGAATTATTACAACACTTTGGTGATGCGGAGAAAATTTTTGCCGCACGCAAATCCAGTCTTGATAAATTTCCCGGCATTGGTACTATCCGGTCTGAAAGCATCAAAACGTTCAGCAATTTTCAGCGGGCTGAAGAAGAACTCCGTTTTATTGAGCGATACAACATTACCGTGCTCAGGCAAACCGATGCAGGTTACCCTAAACGCCTGCTGCATTGCTATGATGCGCCCTCGCTGTTATACTATAAAGGAAACGCCGACCTCAACCACCATAAAATTATGGCAGTTATTGGTACCCGCAGCCATACCGATTACGGAAAAGAAATGACCGGAAAAATAATTGAAGATATGGCATCGCATCATGTGCTTGTGGTAAGCGGGCTTGCTTACGGCATTGATGCGCTGGCACACAAAGCGGCATTGAAAAACAAATTATTAACTATTGGGGTATTGGCGCACGGGCTCGACCGTATTTACCCCTCCGCTAATAAAACACTGGCAAAAGAAATGACAACCCATGGCGGGCTGCTCACAGATTTTATGTCGGGCGCTAAACCCGATAAACAAAACTTTCCAAAGCGAAACCGCATTGTAGCAGGTATGGCAGATGCTACACTGGTAATAGAAACCCAAGTTAACGGTGGCAGCATGATTACAGCAGAGCTGGCCAACAATTATAATAAAGATGTGTTTGCGCTGCCCGGCAAAACAACCGATGTAAAAAGTGCCGGCTGTAATTACCTGATCAGGAGCAATAAGGCTGCTTTAATAACATCCGGTAAGGAACTGCTTGATTTTATGAACTGGAGCGAAGCGCCCGTAAAGAAAAAGGCAATACAAAAAGAATTGTTCCTGGAACTGACAGCAGAGGAAAAAATGATCATGAAAATCATCGGGGAAAAAGAAACCGCTTCTATTGATGAGATCACGCCCCGGTGCAATTTCAGCAGCAGCACGATAGCCGCAGCTATGCTAAACCTTGAATTACAGGGAATAATAACCTGTTTGCCCGGAAAAATATACAAGCTTTTATAAGCGAATACAATTCCTTTATAACAAAATTTGGAAGCTATTTATCTGCTACCCTATCTTTGCACATGGCAACAATAATCAACTCCGCTAAAGACAAATTCTCCCAGAAATTTTTTGGTGAAGGTTTAACCTTTGATGATGTGCTGCTTATGCCGGCTTACTCACAGGTACTTCCCCGCGATGCAGACATCAGCTCAAAGCTTACCAAAAGCATTACATTAAATATTCCCCTGCTTTCCGCCGCTATGGATACCGTAACGGAAGCCGATCTGGCAATTGCTTTGGCCAGGGAAGGCGGTTTGGGCATTTTGCATAAAAACATGACTATTGAAAGACAGGCCGAACAGGTGCGGAAAGTAAAGCGCAGTGAAAGCGGGCTAATACTTGATCCCATAACCCTGCGCGTAGACGCCACTATCGGTGATGCATTGAAGCTAATGCGCGAAAACAAAATAGGCGGCATTCCCATTGTAGATATTAATAAGAAGCTAGTAGGCATCCTTACTAACCGCGACCTGCGTTTTGAAACCTCCCTGAAGAAAAAGGTGAGTGAAGTAATGACAACGGAAAACCTGATTACGGCTCCTGAAGGAACAGACCTTGCCAAAGCAAAAAAAATACTCAGCCAGTATAAAATTGAAAAGCTGCCGGTTATTAATAAAAACGGACAATTAACCGGACTGGTTACCTACCGTGACATTTTACAATTGCAAAGTCATCCTAATGCCGTAAAAGACAGCTTCGGCCGTTTGCTTACCGGCGCGGCGCTAGGCATAACCACCGACCTGCTGGACAGGGCGTCGGCCCTGCAACAAATAGGCGTAGACATTGTTTGTTTAGATAGCGCACACGGGCATAGCGCCAAGGTAATAGAATCGCTGAAAAAGCTGAAAAAGAATTTTAAAAAACTACAGGTTATTGCCGGAAACGTAGGAACCGCTGCAGGCGCCAAAGCGCTGGCAGAAGCAGGTGCAGACGCTGTTAAAGTAGGCATTGGTCCCGGATCTATTTGCACTACCCGTATTGTGGCCGGCGCAGGCGTTCCGCAAATTACAGCCATTATGGAAGCTGCTTCGGTGCTTCATAAATTGAATGTGCCGCTTATAGCCGACGGCGGCATACGTTATACCGGCGACATGGTGAAGGCCCTGGCTGCAGGAGCCAATGTGGTAATGATGGGAAGCGTTTTTGCAGGAACGGAGGAAAGTCCTGGCGATACGATCATATATGAAGGCCGCAAATTTAAACAATACAGGGGCATGGGCTCTTTAGGCGCCATGGGCCAGGGAAGCGGCGACCGCTACTTCCAGGATGTTGAAGATGATGTTAAAAAATATGTACCTGAAGGCATTGAAGGGCGTGTAGCCTTTAAAGGCAACCTGAGTGAAATTGTATACCAATATACGGGCGGATTACGCTCCGGAATGGGGTATTGCGGCGCCGCTAGCATTACTGAACTGCAAAAAGCACAGTTCATTAAAATAACCAATGCCGGCATGAACGAAAGCCACGCGCATGATATAGAAATTACCCGGGAAGCGCCAAATTATACCAGGTAAATCGTTAAGCTGTGCTATATTTATTTGCTTAATGCCCATGACCCCCGGTTACCGGATGAGGATCAATTCATTCTTTTAACTATTGACATTTCATTTTTTCGTGTACCGAATGAACACAACAGTGGCTATCAGCGTGTGGTTGGCTGCAATATGAGCTGAGCGGCCATAGATATAGGTAGTACGCAAAAAAGGGATAAAACATAAAGCTTCATCCCTTTTAACATCTCACTATTTTTAAATTATTGCATTTTCACAGCATCGGTAAACGCAGGAATAAATAAAACCTTCTTCCTGGCTTTACTAACCTCATCAAGCTTTGAAAATTCAGAATTATTGCTGATAAACTCAGGAATGATCAGTTTCATTTTTCCTACCAGCTTAAAATGATCTCCCTGCTTGCATAAGTCGGTTAAACTCTCAATATCATTAAGCACTTCTTTATATGACCGGGACACCACTTTTGCGATTTTTATCTTTTCGTGATGGGTAGGCAGGGTCTTTTCCTTTTCGTTTAGCAACTCTTCATATAATTTTTCTCCCGGGCGCAAGCCTGTATAAACGATATTAATATCTTTATCCGGAACCAGTCCCGACAGTTTGATCATATTTACCGCCAGGTCAGCAATTTTAACCGGCTCACCCATATCAAAAATAAATATCTCTCCCCCATGTCCCATTGTAGCCGCCTCTAAAACCAATTGTACCGCTTCGGGTATGGTCATAAAGTACCGGGTGATATCTGGATGCGTAACCGTTATAGGTCCGCCATGCTGTATCTGGGCACGGAAACGGGGAATAACAGAACCGTTGGATCCGAGCACATTGCCAAACCGTGTAGTAATAAATTTGGTTTTTACATTGGCCGTAACCGTTATAGAATCATCGTCATCATCCTGTATAAGCCGGGAAAGAAATTCCGCGGCGGGCGGATTATTAGACGCGTGATTAAGCGATTGCACATAGGTTTCAGCAATACGCTTGGAGGCGCCCATGATGTTTGTTGGATTAACCGCTTTATCAGTGGAAATCATTACAAATTTTTCCACACCAAAACAAACAGACAGATCAGCCATATTTCTTGTGCCCATTACATTGGTAAGAATGGCTTCTTCCGGATGTTTCTCCATCATGGGAACGTGCTTATACGCTGCCGCGTGAAATACGATATGCGGACGATATTCTTTGAAAGGGATCAGCATCCTTCTCAAATTCCTTATGCTGGCAATAAACGTTTTTATTTTGGCAGACGGGTACTTTTCTTCTAATTCCAATTGTGTTTCATGAAGCGGGGATTCTGCCTGATCACACAATATAACCATTTCAGGATGGTAAGACATAACCTGCCTTACAATTTCAGATCCGATAGAACCGGCGGCGCCTGTAATGAGCACTCTTTTGCCGAATATTTCTTCAGACACCAGCTGGTTATTGATTTGAATAGGTTTACGCGGAAGCAGATCCTCAATTTTAAGATCCTGCATCTGGCCCAGGCTAAGCTTACCGCTTACCCATTGCTCGGAGGGAGGTACGGTTTGAACCTTAATGCCTAAATTTAAGCAACAATCTATAATGGCCCTGAACTCCGGCTTACCCGACTGTCCATTGGGAAGAATGAGCTTATCAATAGCAAGCTTTTTGTGCAATTCCGGCAGTTCCCGTGTATGGTATACTCTTTTTTGCTCTATCGTGCTGTTGATCTTCTGACCACCAGACTGGATAAAGCCGCTCACCACAAATTTATGATTACCTGCCGCTTCAATTGCCTGCTTAATAAGGATGGCGTGATTATCTGATCCGTAGATCAATACCTTCTTTACATCCGTCATTGCATAACCTTTTGCGAGGATATATATTTCTTTAATGGACGTACGGAACAGGATGAGCAGGGAAGAGCTGATAAAGAAGTTCAGTACCAGTAAAGTAGGCATATCGAGCGAAGGAATATGATACAGCCGCCCGGCAATTACTCCCGAAACAAAAGGATAAACTAAGCTAACCACCAGGATAGCGGAAAATATCCTGAACATATCCTTTGTATTGGAATAGCGGATAAGCCCCGTATAAATTCGCATAAAGTAAAATACAGCAAGGGATAATAAGCTGAAGAGCCCTGCATGTATAAAAAAATGACCGCGAACCAAAACCGGGAAATGGAATTGTTTTAAAATGAAATAAGACAGTGCGAAAGATGCAGTTACAATCACTGTATCTGCCATTAAAATGATCCAACGCGGAACAGTGAAGGGTTTGTCGTAAAAAATTTTCATACTTCAGTACAGTATTAGACTTCGGATAACAAAATAATTACCAGGTTTTTGAATACAATACTGGAATTAAGGATTTGTGAACAAAACTGACCTGCCTGAAATAATATAACAGGCAAATTATTTTTGGTAAAACATTAACGATACTGGAAAATTGATTTCATCTAACTCAGAACAAACTTTCCGAGGATAGGAGATTGGGGGTTATTCGCTTAGTAGAGAGTAAAAAGAAACAATCCGTTGCAAAGATGAAAAAAAAAACGAACATTAACTAACTTTCTACCCTTTTTATCTTTAATCAATTATACATAAAACTATTTTCTTCAACCAGATAACACAAAAAATTTATTATGATATTTATACAAATAATATATTTATATTATATAATGATCTCCTAACATTTAATTAATGAAGCGGTAACGGTGTGATATCAGTAATACTCCAACATTGTTACCCCTACCGGCAAGACCTGTAAAAAATTAATCTTTATACTTCTTCTGCCACTCCAGCATACCTCCTGCAAGATTCCGGGTATTGGTAAAACCCAGTGTATCCAAAATCAGGCAGGCCTGCCCGCTCCGGTTACCGCTCCGGCAATAGCATATTACTTCTTTTTCTTTCAGCGCTTCAATTTCATCAATGTTCATATTCCGGATATGCCCAACAGGTAAAAGAATACCGCCAATATTGAATTCCGCGTTTTCATGGGGCTCGCGAACATCTATCAGGTGAAGCTGCTCACCCGCGTCTATCCTTGCTTTTAATTCTTCCGCTGTTATGGTTTGCATTCCCGTAGTTTATACTATATTTATTAATATTCGTTTAAAGATGGCTCAGCGTTGGGTAAAAGCGCCTGCGTGCTGTCTGTTTTTTTGACCGGCCTGTTTGCCGATATCCAAACATCTATCATTTGCCCCCGGCGTATCCGGTTAAGGCTGCCATTTTCATTATACCGTTCGGGCTGCTGCCTGAACACAAAAGAAGCACCGGTATCCTGTATTGATCCGTCCGGTATAACGCTCCCTGGTATAATGCCATTGGCTTCCAATAAAGTAATAGCTTCTTCATAATTCATTCCAAAAAGGTCGGGTACCGGCATTTCAGCACTGCCTATTCCGGCTCCTAAAACCAATGCTATTGTAGCCCCCATTGTAATTTTGGTTCCGGGCTTAATTGCTTTATTATCCAAAGATTGTTCTAAAACCGCGTTTTTAGCTATATCCGGCTTATAGGATGTATCTCCCAGTTTCAGGCCCCTCGCTTTTAACTCAAGCTCCGCATTCCTAAAGCTCATTCCCACCAGGTTAGGCATTTCTATTACGGGAGGAACCGCCCGGTTTACCGTTAAATACACGATCCGGTTCACTTTTACGGAAGCATCCGGCTCCGGAAATTGTTTTACCACAGCAAGCGGCGCAAGCGTATCATAATAAACAGAATCCTGCACCCATACATCAAAGCCCTGCTTATTCAATAAAGCGGTAGCTTCTTTAATATTTTTATTGCCCACATCCGGAACCTTAAGGTAGGTGCCATGATGGGTAAAGTATTGCAGCGACTGAAAAAAAATAAAAACAAGCAGGAAAAGGATAACCACTGCAACCAGTATATTGACCCATAACGGACGTCGAGTTATTATTGTAAACATATTCTTTGATAAAATCTTAAAACCGGCATCCTTCGTTCCGGCATTTTGGATAATGCCATTCTTTATTTTCCTGACAACAGCGCTTCATCAATTAACGCCGAATAAAATGCTTTCAGGGTCCAATTAAATGCCCTTACCTGTTGCGGAACAATGCTGGCTTCGCTCTGACCCGGAACCGTATTAATTTCGAGCAGATAAGGAAATTCATTTTCTTCGTTATAAATAAAATCCATTCTTACAATGCCACGGCAATTGAACAGCCCGTATACCTTCCTGGCATTTTGCCTTATCTTTTCTGCAACTGTTTCCGAAACTTCAGCAGGCGTAACTTCCGTTGACATCCCTGCCGTATATTTCGCTTCATAATCAAAAAAGTCTTTGCTGGTGCTTACTTCCGTAATAGGCAGTGTAATGATCTCCCCTCCGGTTTTAAACACACCTATTGTAAACTCTCTTCCTTTTATAAACTCTTCCACCAACACCTGGTCATCTTCTTTAAAAGCTTTTTCCAGGGCCGCAGGAAGCTCTTCCGGCACATTAACCTTACTCATGCCAATACTTGATCCCCCGTTATTGGGCTTTACAAATACAGGCAGCTTTAATTGTTCCAAGATATTATCCGGCAAAAGGGCGCTGTTTTTGAAAAGGTGTACCGACCGGGCTACCTTAATTCCTGCAAAAGCAGCTACAGCCACCGTATACCGTTTATTAAAGGTAAGCGCTGAAGTAGCCGCATCGCATGAGGTGTAGGGCAGGTTCAGCAGGTCAAAATACCCCTGCAGCTTACCGTCTTCTCCCGGTGTGCCGTGTATACCAATCAAAACAGCATCGAATTTTGTAACCGTTCCGTTATGATTCACGGAAAAGTCATTTTTATCTACCGGTATACTGTGATCACCTGTTCTGTAAAACCAGCCGGAAGGAGTAATATCTATAGTATATACATTGTATTTATCCTTATCAATATTATGCTCAATGGTAATGGCGCTTTTATAAGATATAACCGATTCGCCTGAATAGCCGCCGGTAACGAAAGCAATATTGGGTTTCATGTATTATAGCCGGTTTGCGTGCAAAGAAAACGATTTTTAATATCAATTATGATAATTGAAAAGCTAAATTTCATTATCCTTTTAATTCTGCTGTATCTGCAGATCATCATCCCCTTCCTTTCCTATTCCTTCATTACCGGAATCCAGTACAAATTTTCACCTGCCGTCTGCCTGTTTTTTCCAGATGGTAACATACGTGCCGTGGCGTATTGAATCTCCTGCTGCCATGCTATACACACCGTATGTATAGCCCATATCGGCAGCGGCAGCCATATCGGCGCCCCGGGGCTGCCAGGTAAGTATAAACGAAGAATCAGGTAAGGAAGTGATCCATTCTACAGCATCCGCTCCTGCTACCGGCATGCTGTTTGGCCTTAATAATATACCATCTGCTTCAATATATTCCAGCATGGCTTTTTTGAACCCCGCTTCTTTTGAACGGTTGGAAAAGTCTGCGTCGGTTTGCTGCATTTCATTTAACGCGTTTATCCGTTCCGTATTTTCCCGGAAATGAAGATTGCAGGAAATATTCATTGCGAAAAAAAATACAATCACCGAAGAAACCAGCATTTTTTCCATACTGTACTATTAAAAAAGGGTGAAGAACCATCTTTCATGTCTTCACCCCGAAACGGGAAATATCACCCGCCTGTATTATGATGCGAGGCATCATTGATTAAGAACGTTGCGCCGGCCGGTTAAACATGCAGCTTGTCTTTTTTTGCCATCAGCTCATCTACGGCCTCCTGGTACATTTCATCGGGCACGCAGCAATCAACCGGGCATACCGAAGCGCATTGCGGCTCTTCATGAAATCCCTGGCATTCGGTACATTTGTCCGGTACAATATAATAAATGTCTACACTTATCGGAGGGTTACGCTGATTAACATCTATAATACTACCGTCCATCATCGTAAATGATCCCTTTATAGTAGTACCGTCAGCAATTGCCCACTCTACCCCGCCTTCATAAATAGCATTGTTCGGACATTCAGGTTCACAGGCGCCGCAATTAATACATTCGTCTGTTATTTTAATCGCCATACTAATTTACAATTTTTCGGATAATTTTTAGCAATAGATTTGCACATCAAAGATAATCACACTGAACTGAATATCCATGTTGAATTTAAAACAACGCATCCATATACTCAACCTCCTTCAAAAATACATGACCAGTGAAGATCCTTTTTGGCTGCAAACCAAAACACTGGCGGCTGAAAGTAACCCGTGGTTTATACCGGAATTCATTGACAAAGCCATTGAATGTATTGCCTGCCGGTTCCTTGAACCACCGGCACTGCATACATGGATCAGCGGCTATAACATTCCCGAACAAACTTCCCATCCCGCGCAGGTAGGTATTACAATGGCAGGTAATATTCCCCTGGCAGGCTTCCATGATTTTTTATGCTGCTTTGTATGGGGGCATAAACAAACCATAAGGCTGTCTTCCAAAGACAATGTGCTTTTAAAACACCTGGCTGAAAAGATGATCTCCTGGGATGACCTGGTAGCTGAATATATTAATTTCGCGGATATGCTTAAGGGCTGCGATGCATATATAGCTACCGGCTCCAATAATACCGCCAGGTATTTTGAATATTATTTCAGGAAATATCCTCATATTATCAGGAAGAACCGGACTTCCGTGGCCATATTGAATGGCAAGGAGGATAGAAAAGACCTTGAAAAGCTGGCGGATGATGTTTACCTGTATTTTGGGTTGGGATGCAGAAATGTGACTAAAATATTTGTGCCGGCCGGCTATGATTTTTTACCGATGCTGGAAGCATTTAATAAATACAGCAGGCTGATCGAAAATCATAAATACAAACACAATTATGATTTTAACCTAACGGTGCAACTATTGAACCAGCAGTTCTATATGACCAACGGATCTGTTATCTTATCGGAAAACCCTTCTGTTTTTTCGCCAATAAGCCAGTTGCATTATGAATTTTATACCAACCCGGAAGATATATATAAAGGCCTGAACCCCGAGGAAATTCAATGCATTTCCGGTTCAGGAAAAACGGCTTTGGGCACAGCCCAATGTCCCGGCTTAACCGACTACCCGGACGGAATTGATACGATGCTGTTTTTACAACAGCTTACCGGGAAATATGGATGAATTCATTCCTGTTGCTTTTGCAATCATCTAACATTCCTTAACATTTTTATTACGTATTCCTTCGTAATTTCACAGCCATTCTTTGAAATACAAAGCATTTTTTAACCCATTTGTTAAGCCTGTCGCGACGAAATGTCATTTTATCCGCAGTTTATTTACTAAAGGCATAGCATTTGATGGATAAGGGAATGTGTATTTTTGGAATTCATTACGAATAAAATTCAAATACAGATGAAACTTAAACAAATTGTATTTACCGTGCTGATAAGCGCCGCTACCGCCGTGGGGGTAATGTATGCTTACAACACTTTTGTTCCGAAGCCGGTGGCTATCCAGGATGGGGTAAAGATCCCTGCTAATTATGCAGGTTTATTTAATGGTAATAATATACCCGGCCCTGTAGACTTTGAACAACCTTCTAAAATTGCAGTACCCGCGGTAGTTCATATTACCACAGTAATAGGCAAAGCCGAAGCCAGCAATAACCTGCCACGTAAAAGCAATCCCTTCAGGGGGCTGGTACCCGATGACTTTTTTGATGACTTTTTTGGTAACGGTCCTAATATGCGCAGCATTCCGCAGCGGGCTTCGGGTTCGGGCGTTATTGTAAGCCAGGACGGCTACATCATTACCAATAACCACGTAATTGACGGCGCCAGTGAAATTAAAGTAGGGCTGAACAATAAAACCAGCTATACAGCAAAAGTGATTGGTGCAGACGCAAGCAGCGATCTTGCCGTGCTAAAGATTGATGCAAAGAACCTGCCTTTTTTATTATACGGTAATTCCGATAATGTTCAGGTAGGACAATGGGTACTGGCTATTGGCTATCCGTTAAACCTCGAAACTACAGTAACAGCAGGGATCATAAGCGCCAAAGGAAGAACGTTAGGCTTAAACGCCCGCAGGAGCCAGACACCGATAGAATCATTTTTACAAACAGACGCGGCCGTTAACCAGGGAAACAGCGGCGGGGCGCTTGTTAATACCAATGGAGAGCTGGTGGGCATTAATTCTGCCATAGCCTCTCCTACCGGATCATACGCCGGCTACTCTTATGCCATACCGGTGAATATTGTTAAAAAGATAGTAAACGACCTGATCCAGTTTGGCACCGTGCAGAGGGCGTATCTGGGTATAAGCTATTTGCCGGATGAAGCGCCTGATTCCGAAAAAGAAAAAGTAGGTTATAAATCCGGACAAGGTGTATATGTAAGAGAGGTGGCTAAAGATGGCGCCGCTGCGGCTGCCGGCATTAAGTCGGGCGACTATATCAGCAAACTTAACGGTGTTCCTCTAACATCAGGGAATGATATGGTAGAAAAGATTGCAAGACTGAAGCCCGGCGATAAAGTTTCTGTTGCTTATTTGAGAAACGGAAAAGAAACCGTTACTACCCTTACCCTTAAAAACAAAACCGGTACTTACGATATTGTAAGAACTTCGGTATTGGATGATTTTGGAGTTGACTTTGCAACGCTGGATAAGAAGAAAGCTGCTGAATACGGGCAAACCGGGGGCGTAATAGTAAAGAAGATAAATCCCGGCGGCCTGATAGACGCGCAAACAAGAATGCGCGACGGCTTTATTATTCTACGGGTAAACGATAAACCTGTAGCTACTATTGACGAATTGTCGGACGCCATTCAGAAAGCAGGAGACAATATAAAATTAGACGGCTTTTACCCTGGTTTTGAAGGGTTATATACCTACAATATCAGTAAAGAAGCTCAGTAAGATAATAATTTTGTAAAAGGTAAAATGTTCCGGAAATAATATCCCGGGACATTTTTTTTTACTAAGGGTAACCCATTAAGTGAAAAGAACTATCGGGTGATTTTGCCACAAAGGCACAAGGTAACCAGCGAAAGCGCTTTGTGGCTATTGCTTTTTTATGATCGTCTTCCTCTTTGCGTTCGCTGCCTGCCCGCTGTTTGAACAGTCGGGCGTGAAATCCTTACCAGTATGAACAGGATAAACCGGTAACTGTGCAAAAGCGAAAAATTGGGATGCACCCCAACCTGCCAAAAGCTCAGAAAAAAAATATACTTTCGTAGATATCCATTAACAATGATGAACCCGGATTTGCCGAACAGCAGCAAAAGAAGTTATTTTTTACAGGAATTGTCTCTGCGGCAGCGTATCCCTTTACTGATCTGCATTTTGTTATGCAGTGTGATAGCCATCTTCAGCCTCATATCCTATATCAGCTTCAGAAACCTTGAGATGAAAGCAGGCAAAATACGGCTTATGAGCCTTGCTTCACAGGCCGGCACTATGATAGCCGAATCACTGAAGGAAGTTATCGCTGATACCCAGGGAACCCTCCCCGAAAAAGCATTGCAGCAGTATTTAAAGAATGATACAGCAGATTCAAAAAACGCTATACTGATGCTGCTGCAACGCATAGGTGATGACGGCTCATCGGTTTACGCGGAATTACGGGACAGCAGCTTTCATATCCTGCTGGGAGCCGGAAAGGCTCCGGGTTACCGGCCACATAGCCTCAGCCTGTTAGCAGATGCTTCTTTAAATAAATCCGACAGCAGGTCCGGCAATATTTACCAGATCAATGATTCTATTTATTATCCCGTTATCATTCCTGTTACGGATGACAAAAAGGTGATCGGTTATATTGCCCGGTATCACTTGGTGAAAATTACTTCTAAATTAATAGAACAGTTTTCGAAGCTTGCCGGCAGAGGGGCGGCGCTTTATGTAGGCAATAAAGACGGAAGCCTTTGGACCGACCTGGTGCGCCCGGTACCCTATCAGCTTCCTGTAAGCGAGTTCAGTAAAGAAAAAACTTTTGAATATACACAAAGCGGCAATAACAAATTTATCGGTACCGCGCAATATATACCGGGTACGCCCTGGGTGGTTGTGCTGGAATTTCCGCACCAGGCTTTTTCGCAATCTTCAAAGCAATTTTTTAACTGGCTTATTATTGCAGGGCTTATCCTTATCGGGGGCGGCATTGCAGCAGCATGGATAATGAGCCGCCACCTTACCCGGCCGCTGAATACCTTAACGGCTGCTGCTGAAGCCATTGCCGAAGGTAATTATATGTCGAATGTGGTGGTTCGCGGCGATGATGAAGTGGGCAAATTAGAACGTTCCTTTAATGTGATGTCTGCAAAGCTGAAAGCCGCGCAACATGTAATGGAACAGCAAATCCTTGAAGCCAAACAGATGAATGAACAGTTGCGTAACCTTTCCGCCCATATGGAAAATGTTCGCGAAGAAGAACGCCTGCACATTGCACGGGAAATGCATGACGAACTGGGCCAGTTGCTAACAGGATTTAAAATGGAGGTATATCTCTTAAAAAGAAAGCTGGCAGGTGAGGCCGATGCGGGTATAGCGGAAAAGATCCGTTCCTTAGAAAATGCGGCAGGTGAAGCAATACAATTTGTGCGAAGACTGTCATCCGAATTGCGCCTGGGCCCCTTAGAAGACCTGGGATTAGTTGCAGCATTAGAGTGGTATTGCGGGGAGTTTACCAAACGATACCATATTCCTGTTACCTTTAAAAGCTCTGTTACCAACCTGCAGGCCCCGCCGCTGATCAATACAGGATTGTTTCGTATTTACCAGGAATCACTTACTAACGTAGCCCGTCATGCCAATGCCACACATGTGGAAGTTAGCTTCAATATTATTAATGACCATTGCGCTCTTATTATAAAGGATAATGGCAAGGGGTTTAATGCCAGGACCTCTGAAAAAAGAAAAACGCTTGGTTTGCTTGGGATGAATGAAAGAGCCATGATGATCGGAGGCGCGCTGAAAATTACGTCTGCTAAAGACAAGGGTACTGTTGTTGAAATAACCGTTCCGGTTACCAAAGAAACAACGCATATATGAGCAACAGGATGCTATTAAAATAACTGTTCCGGCTCACCGATCCCCCAACTCTTTCCTATTTCAGGCATCAGGTTTGTAACTGATCTATTAAAATAATATTTATGAAATTTTTTATCTTCTCTTTCCTCCTGGCTATCGCCCTGCCATCTGTTGCCCAGCAGGAAAATGATCATCCCATGCATAACAGGGAAAAGATGGCACGTTATCTTCCTTCGTTTACCCGCAGCTTAGGCGGCAGCTTCCAGCAGTTTAAGGGATTGAATGCCCGTGTGGCAAATTTACCCCAATATGAACATTTAAAAGATTATACGGCTACCCTTGGGTTAGGCTGGATGAAAGAAAAGAACCGGCTCATTTCAGACATGGGCATTGTATTAGGCAGCAGCATGAGCGGCCACAGGGATGAAAAAAGCAGCACCATACGCTATATTGGCTTCAATGCCAACGCCGGCTATGATGTATTGAAAAATGAAAAGATAACCTTATATCCTTTGGCGGGTATTGGATTCCAGGCATACCAGGCCATTTTTTATAAAGATAATTCCGGGATAGATTTTGATGATGTTTTATCATCGCCTGCCGTTCAAAACAGCATTAATCCGGTAAAATTCAATAATCATTTCTGGGTATACCGCCTGGGAGCAGGTGTGTCTTTTACCTCACCCAAATATCCATCCAGCTCCATAGGCCTGCAGGCCGGCTATACCGGGAGCTTTCAGAAAAGGGCATGGCGAAGCAGGGAAAATCAATCATTGCGTAATGCGCCCAAAGACAGGATCTCGCAGTTCTATATCAGCCTTATTCTTACCAGCAAACCCTGGATGATGATGAAATAAATAGCAGGGTGCAGTTGCTATTATAATGTGGCGTTATAAAGGTGTTCCGGTTTAAAAATTTAAAGAACCTTAATTCTTTCTACATAATTTATAGCTGTAAAGCTTTAGCCGGCCAGGTTCATTGCCCGGGCGTTTATTTTTTGCATGGATTTTAAAGCTACTTTTATGGCAAACAAATACTTTTATGGCAAACAAAAAAAAAGCCGCCCGCGGGCATGAACAAACGCTGCTGGAAAAAATTGGCGAAACAGCAGGTGAGTTGAAGGACACGGTAGCAGCAGGCACCACTGCACTGATTCAAACAGTTAAAGAAAAAATCAGCAACGCTAAAAAAGCGGCGGCGAAAAAAGCGGCGCCCGTTAAGAAAGCTGCGAAAAAGTCCGTTAAGAAGGTAGCCAAAAAGGTTTCGGCTGCGGTAAGTAAAACGCCGCCTGCCGCCGGAAAGGCTGCAAAGAAGCTGGCAAAAAAAGTAACCGTTAAGAAAAAAGCGGTCCTGAAAAAAATCAGCAAAGCGGCAAAGAAAAAATAAGCAGTATTCAACCCTATTCCCCTGCTTTTTGCTTTTTATGCCTCCATCACATGCCGTTTAAAGCGATAAACCACTAAATTCTGCTGGCAGCACTTTTTAAGCACTTATCTACGCGGGATCATCTATAAAAAAATTATTTGTTCTCATGAGCGTTACTATTTAAATTGTAAAGGTGTTTTAACCCGTGTCTCGCCAAACCCTGTGGCTGAGGAGGCGAACGCATTAATAGCAGGTTATGGAAAACATCAGGCTAACATCACTCACGCATCGTGGCAAAGCATGTATAACACTGCATTTTGCATTAGACCTTACCATTAATAAAATTTTAAAAGCATTACCCTGCGCTGCATGGAGCAAAACCCACAGGTGCTGGTATATTCCTTTGCAGGAAGCTGATTATAAAGCGTTTCAGCAATCGGTAAGCGGCGTGGCCACTTCAGATACCACCGCCATACGGGTAAAGATTTATTGGGTCATTTTAATATAAGAACTACTGAGCGCTATTTACATGTAAGCAAAAAGCAATTAGTAAATATTATTAGTCCGTTTGATGATTTATGGAAGAAAAACGAGGTAGAATGGTAAAACGGATTGTACTAATAACAATACAGCATGTATAACGTTAAAGAATTCATTTACAACACCATTTTTTTTAGGGCAATAGCGTCTTATAGCATAAATTTACGCGTTATGCGGCATTTTAAGACGACCATGAAACAGACAATTTACATATCGACAATCATCTTTGCTTTGACAATAGTTTCATGCGACCGAATTAAAAATAAGGGACAAGAACTAGCCGAAAAGACAGAGAAAAAAGTTAAAGACAAATCAAAAGACTTTGTTGACAAAGTTGTTCCACATTTTGACGCTTACAAACCTGACACAAAATTTAATAAAGAACGCTTCAAGGACTTTTTAAAAGTTGACCTCACGCCTGACATCAAAAATATTTATTGCTTTGACGATGCAATCGGTATTGACGCAGATTATATGTTTTCATTTAACTGCGACACGACAACGGCAAGAAAAATAATTGAAAAGCACCAACTAAAACTTGACAAAGAAACGACTGACTATGCATTTGGACTTCAACACGACTTTGACTGGTGGGACAAGAAAAAAATTGAGAAGTTGGACTTGTATAGCTGGCAAGGCGACCGTCAATACTTTAAATACTTTTGGTACGACAAGACAGAACAAAAGGCTTACTATTTCGACTTTGACATGTAATATGAAAGAAAAACGACCGCATAACACGGGTTTTGCGTCAGGCGGGCCGAAGTGCAAAATTCAACAGCAGGCTTTCAATTGAACATTAGTAATAAATTGGACTTTTGCGCTTCGATTTCCCGCCCGAACGCAAAGCCCTTACCCGTTATTGGAAATTGCTTGCAGCCCTTCAAGTGTTCAGGAGCCGGTTGCCCGCCC
>CALMQS010000030.1 GCA_937871285.1 uncultured Sphingobacteriales bacterium
TTCACTGTTAGTCATACGCTTCTGCCATTTTACGGGTGATCAGTTTTTCAACATATTCTCTTACGGCAGGGATCTGTATTTTATTGGTAACATCAAATGCGAATGCCTTTACCATCAGGTTTCTCGCGGCCGTTTCGCCAATGCCTCTCGATTGCAAATAAAACAGCGCTTCTTTGTTGAGACTGCCCACGGTGGAGCCATGACTGCATTTTACATCATCCGCAAAAATTTCTAACTGCGGCTTCGAATCTACCACTGCCTTATTGCTCAGCAGCATATTATTGTTTTGCTGGAAAGCGTTCGTTTTCTGTGCATCCTGGTCTACAAATATCCTGCCGCTGAAAACACACCGGGAGCTGTCTAACAGCACGCCTTTATACAATTCATTGCTGAGGCAGTTGGGAAACAGGTGATTGACCGTTGTGTGGTTATCCGCTAATTGCCTGGCCCCGGCAAGGTACAGTCCATACAGGTGGCTTTCAGTATTGGTGCCGTTCAGATCAAGATGCAGGTTATTACGCACAAAAGAAGCGTCAGGTAATATGTACGTGTGGTTATTATACAGGCTGTTGCTTTGCTGCACGGTTTGGTTAAAGTTAACTAAGTGCGCATTGGATGGGGCGATCTGCAGGTTGTACTGGTCTGCCTGCGCGTTTTCTGCCACATAGCATTCTGTAACACTGTTTACAAATAGAGGTTTATCGCCTATTACCACAACCGATTCAACAATTTGTATTTTACTGCTCCTGTGGGCAATAATCAATATCCTTGGCTGAATAAAAACGGCTTCTTCCGCATTGTATACATGCGTAATGTGTATGGGCTTATCGCAAACACTGTTTTTCTCCGCTTCTATTACAATGCCGTTTTCAAACAGCGCCGTGTTCAAAGCAGCAAAAGGATGCTTTTGAAGGTTAATGCGTTGGCCCAGGTAAGCTTTCAGGTCATCGTTCTTTAGTGCAGTACGGAGTGGCAGAACTTTTACACCCGGTATACTCACATCTTCATTGAGCATACCATTCTTTAAAACCACTTCGTAAGCATCCAGCAGGGGTATTTGTACCGCGCTGTGCAGTTTGTGCAAAGAAGCGGCACCGGGCTGAAGGCGAAAATCTTCCTTTAAAAAAGGAGACACGTTGGTAAACCGCCATTCTTCCAGCTTAGTTGTAGGAAACCCTTTGCCGGAAAACGCTTCAAAAGCGCTATCCCGTAAAGGTTTCAGCCAGTTATTATCCTGCGCCGTTTCCTTTTCCCTGTATAGCGTAATAAACTGGTCGTATAGTGATGTAGTTGTAATCATTTCAAAATTGCGTTAATCATCAAACCGATGCCGTTGTAGCAGGTTCCTTTATCCAGTCGTAGCCTTTTTCTTCCAGCTCAAGCGCTAATTCTTTAGTGCCCGATTTTACAATCCTGCCATCATATAATACATGCACAAAATCGGGTACGATGTATTCCAGCAAACGCTGGTAGTGGGTAATTACAATAAATGCATTCTTTTCGGAGCGCAGTTTATTTACGCCGTTGGATACAATGCGCAAAGCGTCAATATCCAGTCCCGAATCCGTTTCATCTAAGATGGAGAGCCTGGGATTGAGCATGGCTAACTGAAATATTTCATTCCTTTTTTTCTCACCTCCTGAAAAGCCTTCGTTTAAGGAACGATTGGTGAGCTTGGCATCAAACTCCACTAATTTTTGCTTTTCCCTGGTTAAACGAAGAAACTCTTTCGCTTCTAACGGCGGTTCATTATGATAGGCCCTTATTTCGTTTAAAGCGGTACGCAAAAAGTTAATATTGGAAACCCCGGGTATTTCAATGGGGTATTGAAAAGCAAGGAACAAACCTTCCCGCGCCCTGTTTTCAGGTGAAAGCTCCAGCAGGTCCTTGCCATCGAATATCACTTCTCCGCCGGTAACTTCAAAGTTTTCCCTGCCGGTGAGCACGGAGGCAAGGGAGCTTTTCCCTGAACCGTTCGGTCCCATGATCGCATGTATTTCGCCCGCGTTTACCTGCAGGTTAATGCCTTTTAATATCTGCTTATCCTCAACCTTCGCCTGTAAATTTTTTATGCTTAACATGATATATTGCTGTGTTTCTTATTTTGTGTAATAACTCCTTTCGGAACTGAATTCGTTAACTGTTTATATAAACCGGAACAATAAATGCTTTTACATCTCCCCACTTACTACTTACCACTTACTACTTTTTCACTCCCTATCCCACACTTCCTTCCAGCGTAATGGATAAAAGCTTCTGCGCTTCCACTGCAAACTCCATGGGTAGCTGGTTCAGCACTTCTTTTGCATAGCCGTTCACGATCAGCGCTACTGCTTTTTCAGTATCTATTCCCCGCTGGTTGAGGTAAAAGATCTGGTCTTCGCCTATTTTTGAAGTAGTAGCTTCATGCTCAATAGTAGCGGTTTTGTTCTTGGATTCAATATAAGGGAAAGTATGAGCGCCGCAACGGTCTCCAATCAACAGGGAGTCACATTGGGTAAAGTTTCTCGCGTTTTCTGCCTTGCTGCCCACCTGTACCAGTCCACGATAGCTGTTTTGTCCTTCGCCGGCTGAAATACCTTTTGATATGATGCGGCTTTTGGTGCCCTTGCCAATATGGAACATTTTAGTGCCTGTATCGGCAATCTGTCTGTTTTTAGTTACCGCCACCGAATAAAACTCACCGCTCGA
The DNA here is from genome assembly GCA_937871285.1 of uncultured Sphingobacteriales bacterium. Classification (GTDB taxonomy): domain Bacteria; phylum Bacteroidota; class Bacteroidia; order Chitinophagales; family Chitinophagaceae; genus Agriterribacter. Next base: position 2,692 of record CALMQS010000030.1, read on the forward strand.
ATAATCGCCCTGCAGAATTACGCTGGGGTATTTCCATGTAATTGCCGAACCGGTTTCAACCTGGGTCCATGAAATTTTGGAGTGGGCGCCCCGGCAAACACCGCGTTTGGTTACAAAATTATAAATGCCGCCTTTACCTTCTTTATCGCCCGGATACCAGTTTTGTACAGTGCTGTATTTAATTTCTGCGTTTTCAAGGGCTATCAGCTCCACCACTGCCGCATGCATCTGGTTTTCATCACGTTTGGGTGCGGTGCAGCCTTCCAAGTAGCTTACGTAGCTGCCTTCATCGGCAATAATAAGGGTGCGTTCAAATTGGCCTGTATTTTCTGAGTTGATCCTGAAATAAGTAGACAGCTCCATAGGGCAGCGAACGCCTTTGGGAATATACACAAAGGATCCATCGGAGAAAACCGCCGCGTTTAAAGCGGCATAAATATTATCTGAATAAGGCACAACCGAACCCAGGTATTTTTGTATCAGTTCGGGATGCTCCTTTACTGCTTTGCTTATGGATGAAAAAATGATGCCCTGCTCTTTCAGGGTTTCCTGGAAGGTAGTGGCTACGGAAACACTGTCAAAAACAGCGTCAACCGCTACCCCGGCTAATATTTTTTGTTCCGAAAGGGGAATGCCCAGTTTTTCGAAGGTGGCAATGAGTTCGGGATCCACCTCATTCATATCCTTATACTTTGCCTTTGATTTTGGAGCGGCATAGTAGGATATATCCTGGAAATCAATTTTTGGGAGTTCAAAGTTCTGCCAATGGGGTTCGGGCTGCTTTAAAAATGCCTGGTAGCCTTTCAATCGCCAGTCTAACAGCCATTGGGGTTCCTTTTTTTTAGCGGATATAAAATGTACCGTATCTTCATTCAGCCCCCTGGGAGACACATCCATCTCAATATCAGTTACAAAGCCAAACTCATACTCTTTATCACTATATTCCTCCAATATGGAGGCACTGTTATTAGCCATAATTATAATGTATTGTTCTGAATTGCCTGAACCTATACCGCGAAGCTCTCACCACAGCTACAGGTTCTGCTGGCATTCGGATTTTTAAAAACAAGCCCTTTCCCGTTTAAGCCGCCCGAATAATCCAATTCGGTGCCGTATAGATATAAAAGGCTTTTCATATCTACAACTATCTTAATACCTTTATCTTCATATAATTCATCTCCTGCTTTTCTTTCTACATCAAAATGCAGGTTATATTCAAGCCCTGAGCATCCCCCGCCTTTAACACCTACCCTTACAAAGGTATCTCCTTCTCTTTTTTCTTCTGCCATCAACCGGTCTAAATAGTCTTTTGCAGAAGCAGAAACTGTGATCATAATAAATGATTTATACTATTTGCGAAGTTACGATTTTTGCTGATAAGAATATTGTCGCAAAGCGGAAAACAAGGAAATATAGTATAAAATGTGTTATTATTGCGGCAATAAATCATAAGCGTGAATGTTGCATACCAGATACAGGTGCCGGTTAGCGAAATAGAGGATGCCGCCCAATGTAATTTATATGTTGAGATAGCGGCAGATCATCTCCTCTTTGGCATTTTAGACAATAATAAGCATGAATTCATTGCGTTGCAATATGTTAACTTGGATAAATACAATGCTTTTAATCATTGTAAAGAGCTGGTTTACCACAATGAATGGCTCGCCCGGTCGTATAATAAAGTAACCGTGGTGTACTATTTTCCTGAAAGCGTATTGGTGCCGGAACCGCTATCAGATGCCGGGTTAAACAAAACCGCCCTGGATCTTATATATGGCGACCTGAACAGGGGCGAAATACTAACAGATAATGTGCACGAATGGAACTTACACAATGTATACAGGGTACCTGCGGCATTGCACCAACTGCTGGGTGGGCATTTTCCTAAGGGGCATTTTTACCATGCTTATACTATTGTACTGAAAAGAAAAGCGCAAACGATGGAAAACGCAGCCGGCGATGAAGCTACGCTGATCTTTTATCCCAATAAGCTCCTTTTTGCATTGTTCAGGAACGGCGGTTTGCAAATCATACAAACTTTCGAATATGAAACGGCTGAGGATGTTACTTACCATTTGCTGAATGCCTGTCGCAGGTTTGAGGTAGATTGCGGGCAGGTTGTATTGAATGTATCGGGGCTCCTTGACGATCATTCATCAGTATATTCTGAGCTGCTGAAGTATTTTTTGCATATTGAGCTGGATGAGCGTCCTGCAGATTTTAAATATACCGGGGCTTTCGATGAATACCCGCTTCATTTTTTTTCTTCCCTGTTTAATACCGCCTTATGCGAATAATTGGCGGAACAGCGGGGGGCAGGAAATTTAACCCGCCTGCTAAAATGCCATATACCCGCCCTACTACCGACATTGCGAAGGAAGGCTTATTTAATATTATTGAAAATAACCTTGATATCAGTACTTTAAAAACGCTTGATCTTTTTGGCGGAACGGGAAGCATCAGCTATGAACTGGCTTCGCGGGGAGCAAAAGCGCTTACAATAGTGGAGAAAGACCCTAAGATGTTTGCTTTTATTGCTAAAAACAGGGAAGCATTGGGGTTTGAAAATATACAGGTTATTAAAATGGATGTTTTTGTATTTATGCGGCAATGTAATGAGCAGTTTGATTTTATTTTTGCAGGACCACCGTATGCCCTGGGAAATATTGACGACCTGCCGGCTGAAGTGTTTAAGCACAAGCTGCTGTTTGAAAAAGGCTGGTTTGTGCTGGAACACACGCCACGCAATAACTATGAAAAGCATCCTTATTTCAAAACGGCGCGGCATTATGGCACAACGGTGTTTTCAATATTTGTAAATAATGAGGCATAGGTATGAGGAAGAAAAGTTTAAGGAAGAAGGTATAGGGTATAAGGTAATAAAGGTATAGGGCATAAGGCATAAGGTATAAAGTGCACCCTCCACCTTATACCTTCCACCCTAAGCTAAAAACAATATGACCAAAAAAGAGCTCCGGCACATATACAGGCAAAAAAGGCTGCTTTTGAAGGAAGCGGAAACGGATAAGCTGCAGGATCTGATCACCATACGCTTCCAGGAGCTGGCATTGCCTTTCCTGCACTACCTGCATACTTACCTGCCTGTGGATATACAAAAAGAGGTGGATACTTATCCTGTTATGGAATTACTGAAATTTTCCAATCCGGGCCTGAATATTGTTGTACCTAAAACTAATGTGGAAAGCAACGGTATGGCGCATTATATATACGATGAAAACACCATTTTGATAAAGAACGCCTATAATATTATGGAACCCCAGGGAGGGCGAATGATAAACAGTACAGATATAGATATGGTGCTGGTTCCGCTGCTTGCTTTTGATGAACGGGGCAGCAGGGTAGGCTATGGAAAAGGCTATTACGACCGGTTCCTGGCGGAATGCCGGAAAGATGTGATTAAAGTAGGGTTATCTTTCTTTGAGGCAGAGCCGCTTATTGATGATACTGATGAATTTGATATACCTTTAACGCATTGCGTAACACCACAAAAGGTATATGAATTTTAGTTCTGTCTGGCTCAGGTCGTTCCGGGTGTTGTTGTTTCCATTCGCTTTTCTATATGGAACTGCCGTTAAGGTAAGGAATTATTTATACGATAATGAGATCATTCAATCTGTAGAATTTAACTTCCCTGTAATATGCATAGGTAATATTTCCGTAGGGGGAACGGGCAAGTCGCCTATGGTAGAATACCTGCTAAGGCTGCTGATGCACCGCTATAAAACGGCTACGCTCAGCCGCGGCTATAAACGCAAAACCCGGGGTTATGTGCTGGCAGACGATAAAACCACGGCGCTTGATATTGGTGATGAGCCTATGCAGTTTCACATTAAATTCCCGGAGGTAACGGTAGCGGTGGGTGAAGAACGTGCCATCGCTATTCCGCAGCTATTATTCGACCGCCCGGAAACGGATGTTATTATATTAGATGACGCGTTGCAGCACCGCGCGGTAAAAGCTGGTTTTAACATTTTGCTTACCGATTATAACAATCTTTTTACCCGGGATATTTTTTTGCCTACCGGCGATTTACGCGACAGCAGGAGCAGCTATAAAAGAGCCGATATTATAGTTGTTACCAAATGCAGCGATACTTTTTGCAGTGAGCAGAAGCATGAGATCATGGCGGAAATAAAACCCACGGCAGGACAGCATCTTTTTTTTACCGGCATCCGCTACGGGGCGCCCTATCATATTATTTCAAGAGGCATTAAACGGATGTCTAAAGAAACAGAAGTTTTGCTGGCCTGCGGTATCGCCAATCCCGCACCATTAAAACAACATATCCAGGAGTCCTGCGCCAGCTATGACGCTATTTATTACCGGGATCATTATATTTTTACCATAGATGACCTCAAAGAGATCCGGCAAAGGTTTGAAAAGTTAGCCGCACAGGACAAAATGATTATCGTAACGGAAAAGGATGCGGTAAGATTGGTGAAGTTTGCTGCAGCCTTAAAAAATATGCCGGTGTATGTACAGCCTATTGAAACCTATTTTTTATTTAATGAATCGCAACGATTCAATTTTTTAATCGAAAATTTTATACAGGGTTTTAAAATAAAATCCTGAGCGCACTTATGAAACATAAGAACAACCGCAAAGCAAAACCCAAATCTCAAACCCATACTTATGAAGGAACCCTCGATGTTACCCGTTCAGGAATTGGTTATGTAGTGGTAGAAAACCAGGAGAAAGATATTTTTGTACGTCCGCAGGATTTTAACCGCGCCCTGCATGGCGACAGGGTAAAAGTGAACGTTACGCGCCATAATCCAAGAACAGGAAAAATGGAAGGAGAGGTGCTGGAAGTAGTGGAGCGCAGGCAAACGGAATTTATAGGCCGCCTGGAAATGAATACCGACTTTGCTTTTTTCATCCCGGACAAAGCCAAGGGAACACCCGATATGTATATACCGGCCGGTAAGTTTAACGGCGCACAAAATGGCGACAGGGTGGTAGTGCGGATTACCGATTGGGATAGAAAGGCCAAAAGCCCCAACGGGGAAGTGGTAAGCGTTTTAAACGCCGCAGATGAAAATGATATGGCCATGAAGCAGATACTGGTTGACGCCGGCTTTTCGCTTCAGTTTGATGATGACGCCTTGGAAGAAGCAGCGCGGATACCGGACACGCTGCCTGCTGCGGAAATTGAAAAACGTAAAGACATCAGGGATATCCTCACCTTTACGATTGACCCCGCGGATGCGAAAGATTTTGACGATGCCATCAGCTTCAGGCAATTAAAGAGCGGTTTATACGAAATTGGCGTTCACATTGCCGATGTAAGCTATTATGTTGAAGAGGGAACCGTACTCAACGAAAATGCTTATAACAGGGCTACCTCGGTGTATTTGCCAGACAGGGTATTGCCGATGCTGCCGGAACATATTTCAAATGTATTGTGCAGCCTTCGGCCAAATGAAGACAAATTAACCTTCTCCGCTATTTTTGACATTACAGCCAAAGGGGAAGTTAAAAATTGCTGGCTGGGCAGAACGGTCATTCATTCCAATCATCGCTATACCTACGAAGAAGCGCAGCAGATCATTGAAAGCAAAGAAGGCATATATAAAGATGAGATATTGCTACTGAATGAAATGGCGCAAAAGTTCCGTAAGCAGCGGTTTAAAAACGGCGCCATTAATTTCTCCTCCCAGGAAGTGCGGTTTACATTGGATGAAAATGGCAAGCCCACAGGCATCGTGATTAAAGAAAGCAAAGAGGCACACCAGTTAATTGAAGAGTTTATGCTGCTGGCCAACAGAACCGTTGCGGAACAGGTGGGAAAGATAAAGGTTAATAAACAACCGCTTCCCTTTCCATACAGGATACATGATACCCCCGATGAAGAAAAGCTTTTACCTTTTGTGGAATTCGCTAAAAAATTCGGACACCGCTTCGACACCAAAACACCCGCCGGCATAGCCGCTTCGTTCAACAAAATGCTTGCGGAAGTGCAGGGTAAGCCGGAGCAGCATGTGCTGGAACAGTTGGGCATACGTACCATGGCAAAAGCTGCGTACACGCCCGAAAATATAGGGCATTATGGATTGGGCTTTGAGAACTATTGTCATTTTACTTCGCCTATCCGCCGTTATCCCGATATTATGGTGCACCGCATTTTACAGGATGTGCTTGACGGGCACCCGAAAGCGGATAAAAAGATGGGGGAGAAATGCCTGCACAGCAGTGTGCGGGAAAGGGCGGCAATGGAAGCCGAAAGGGCCGCTAATAAGTATAAGCAGGTTGAGTTTATGCAGCAATACATAGGAGATGAATTTGAAGGCGTGATCAGTGGCGTGGCTGCCTTTGGTTTTTGGGTAGAAACGGTGCTGCATAAGTGTGAAGGACTGGTAAGCATTCAAAGCCTGCTGGACTATGACGATTTCCGGTTAATAGAAGCGGAGTATTGTCTTGCGGGGAGAAGAAGCGGCAGAACATTCAGAATGGGAGATAAAGTTTGGATAAAAGCCATATCAGCCGATTTGGGAAAAAGACAATTAGATTATGAATGGGTAATAAAGCCCGGGGATAATGGCGATAACGGAGATGATACACAAAAAGTAAAATTGGTTAAAGGTAAAGAAGGGAGGAAGCGAAGGTAGATTCGGGTTGCAGGTTTCAGGTTTCAGGGTTTGCACGCTTTCGGATTTGGGATTTACGACTTCGGATTTGAATTTTGCCTGTCATGCTGAGGAACAAAGTATCTGTATATTATTTGTTTCTTGTAATTTGTTTCCTGGTGCTTTGTATTCCCTTCGGATTTCGAATTCCCGGCTTCGGGTTTATTAAACAACATTATGTTTTCATTTGAAACGCTCGCAAAGCAATTTGCTGAAAAATTCAATACCAGGCATTTCCCTGAAACACTGCCTTCATTATACCAGCCGGCGGAATATTTTCTGTCTATCGGCGGCAAGCGTATCCGTCCGGTGATATGCCTGATGGGTAATGAGTTGTTCGATGTTATTCAGCCTGATGCCTGGCATGTGGCTCATGCCGTAGAATTGTTCCACAACTTTACACTCATTCACGACGATATTATGGATAAGGCGCCGCTCAGGCGCGGAAGGCAAACGGTTCATGTAAAATACAGTGAGCCTACCGCTTTGCTTGCCGGTGATGTGATGATAGTAGCAGCATATGATTATTTAAGTAAGATCAACCCGCTGCACCTGCCGAAGATCATGCACGTGTTTAACAAAACAGCCAGGGAAGTGTGTGAAGGGCAGCAGTTAGATATGGACTTTGAAGAAAGAGCGGAGGTAACCCTTGATGAATACATGCACATGGTTACCTTAAAAACATCGGTATTGCTGGCAGCCAGCTTACAAATGGGCGCCATGCTGGGTGGCAGCGGGGAAGGTAACCAGGATCATTTATATGCTTTTGGCAAAAATCTCGGTATCGCTTTCCAGTTGCAGGACGATTATTTGGATGCCTTTGGCGATCCCGAAAAATTCGGGAAGCAACCCGGCGGGGATGTAATGGCCAATAAAAAAACCTTTCTTACCATACAGGCGCTTGAAGTAGCAACGCCTGTTCAGAAAAAAGAACTGTTGCGTTTAATGAAAGAAAATCCTCCGGGAAAGGTAGAAAGCGTATTGCAGATTTTTACAGATTGCAAAGTGGATGTGTGGGCAAAAAACCTGAAAGATAAATACCTCGGACTGGCCCTGCAGCACTTAGAAGATACCGCTGTTATCAGCAGCCGTAAGCAACCGTTGCAGGAGCTTGCCTTGTTTTTGGTACAAAGGGAACATTGAGCAAGTTACAAGTTGCAGGTTGCAAAGTGTCCGGATTTCGGATTTTCTTCTTCGGATTTGACTTTTGATTTTTCTTTGTCATTTGGTTCTTGGTTCTTTGTACTCCTTCGTATTTAGGTTTTCAGGCTTCGTATTTATGATTTATGATTTGGCGCTTTTTTTATTCTCCTGCCACCGTTACCCGATTTTAAACTATTTTGGCGGATTGAAACAACCAAAATGCAACAGCATGGGCCACCCGCTTTTCAGAAAAAAATCCATACATAAGATCATAGAGGACGCGCAGGCAAGAGATGCGGATGAGCATAGCCGTGGGCTGAAAAAAGTGCTGGGGGTACGTGATCTTACTTTTTTGGGTATCGCCGCTGTGGTGGGCGCCGGTATTTTCTCTACCATCGGCAATGCCGCATTTAATGGTGGTCCGGGTATTTCCATCTTATTTATTATTACCGCCGTAACCTGTGGCTTTTCGGCGTTGTGTTACGCAGAGTTTGCCAGCCGCGTGCCTGTAGCGGGCAGCGCCTATACGTACTCGTATGTTACGTTCGGGGAAGTGATTGCCTGGGTAATAGGCTGGGCGCTGATATTAGAATATGCTATCGGCAATGTGGTGGTGGCCATATCGTGGAGCGGCTATTTCAATAACCTGCTTGTACACGTATTTCATATTCATTTGCCCGACTGGATGCTGGTGGACCCGATGACGGCACAAAGCGCTTACACGGAGGCCACCCGGGCACTGGCAGCAGGTTCATTATCGGCCGCAGACACCGGTAAATACCAGTTTGCCGTTGATGCCTGGAACAATGCGCCATCGTTTGGAAACGGTAAATTGTTTTTTAACCTGCCTGCTTTTATTATTGTGGGGCTCATTACCTGGCTGGCTTATATAGGTATGAAGGAAAGCAAGCGTATGGCCAATTTTATGGTGATCTTTAAAATTGCTGTCATCATATTTGTTATAGTAGCCGGCGCTTTTTTTGTAGATACCAATAACTGGCGGCCTTTTTTGCCCAACGGTTTTGAAGGGGTATTAAAAGGCGTATCGGCTGTGTTTTACGCCTATATAGGCTTTGATGCGATTTCTACCACGGCTGAAGAATGCAGGAATCCGCAGCGCGATATGCCCAGGGGCATGATTTATTCTTTGATCATTTGCACGGTGTTGTATATTCTTATTGCGCTTATATTAACGGGTATTGAAAACTATTCCAATTTTAAGAATATCAACGACCCGCTGGCTTTTGTTTTTGAACAGCGCGCCCCCTGGATAGAGAAGATCGTTTCTGTAAGCGCCGTGGTAGCCACTACCAGCGTATTGCTGGTGTTTCAACTCGGTCAGCCCCGTATTTGGATGAGCATGAGCCGCGACGGGTTATTACCTAAGAAATTTCAAACCATTCATCCCAAATACCAAACACCTTCCTTTGCTACCATTGTTACCGGCATTATAGTAGGTATACCTTCGCTGTTTATTGCTTCGGAACTGGTTACCGATCTTACGAGTATAGGAACCTTATTTGCTTTTGTACTGGTATCGGGCGGTGTGTTGTTATTACCGCCAAGGCCGGCAGGTGATAGTGGATTCAGGCTGCCCTATATCAACGGAAGGTATATTGTGCCTGCTTTACTTGCTGTATTCATTTACCTGTTCCGGCAGCGTGTGGCAGACGCGGTACAAAACCTGGGGCACGAAAATTACCAGGAAGTGCTTTTCCTGCTTTTTATTGTAATAGCAACCATACTTGCGGTACTTACCTTTATCCGGAAATATTCGCTTATTCCCATACTGGGTGTGTTGTTTTGTTTATACCTCATGATTGAAATTCCTGCCGTTAGCTGGCTGTGGTTTTTTGTGTGGATGGCATTGGGGCTCGCCATTTATTTTTTGTATGGATACAGGCATAGTAAGCTGGCGAAATGAGCTAATTTGATTTGAAAATTTGAAAATGTGGAAATGATAAACACGTGCTTCCCTTTAAAACACAGTAAAATGGTGTACATTACCACGGAGGCCTCCTTGTAACCTGCACCCTGTAACCTGCACATCCTGCA
>CALMQS010000031.1 GCA_937871285.1 uncultured Sphingobacteriales bacterium
TAATTTTTAATATATTTATTTACCAAAACCAAAATTTCAAATCAAAAATGATGAAGCACACACTCAGATTTATGGTAGCTGCTGTTTTACTGTGCAATGTTGCTTTTGCGCAATCAGTAGATGAAGGAAGGAAATTCTTTTACTACGAAAAGTATAATAGCGCAAAAGAAACCCTTGAAAAAGCGCTTGCAGCGAAACCCGGTGATGTGGATGCCGCTTATTGGTTGGGGCAAACATTAATTGAGTTAAATGATATTGCAGGTGCGGCAAAAGTGTATCAAACGGCTTTACAGGCCAAAGGCAGCGATCCTTTATTGCTGGTTGGCATGGGGCACGTTGAACTGCTTGAGCATAAGGGCAACGATGCACGTCAGCGCTTTGAAACCGCCATTAGCCTTACGAAAGGTAAAGAGGTGAATATTTTGAACGCAGTGGGCCGCGCTAATGTGGATGCGGCCGATGGGGACGCAAAATATGCCATTGAAAAATTAAAGCAGGCTACAGAGGTGAAACGGTTTAAGGAGCCTTTTGTATACATTAATATGGGCGATGCATACCGGAAATTATTAGATGGCGGCGCGGCGGTAACAGCCTATCAGAATGCACTTTCGCTTGATCCTAACCTGGCAGAGGCGGAGTATAAGATCGGTAAAATTTACGTTACACAGGGACAGGAGCAGGCCGGCATATTTCTGAAACATTATGAAGCGGCTTTAGCGCTTGATCCGGCTTATGCCCCGGCTTATTATGATTTATATACCTATTGGTATTCACGTGATGTAAATAAAGCAAGGGATTATTTCGCAAAATATAAGGCAAATACCGATTTCACGCCTTCTGTTGAAGCAGAAGAGATCAGCCTGGTATATGCTTCGGGCGACTTTAAAGGTGCCATTGCCAGGGCAGATGAAAAGTTACAGAAAGAAGGGGATAATGCCAGTGCCAAACTGTACCGCGTAAAAGCATACGCGTACGATAAATTAGGCGACTCCCTGAATGCGCTGCAAAATATGGAGTTGTTTTTTTCTAAAGGAGATTCGTCACTGTTTTTGCCCGACAACTTTGTGAAAATGGCGGAAATATCGGCCAAATTCCCCGATAAGCTGGAACAGGCCGACAGCTATTTTGATAAAGCCATCCAAATGGACACAGTTGTTAAAGAAAGGGTTGCTTTTGCAACCGCGGCAGCTAATATGTACAAGAAAATTGACAACAGGGCAAAATCAGCCGATTGGCTTACCAGGATACTGTCTATAGATACCGGCTATGGTAAATTAGATCTCTATTATGCAGGTTGGGAGAATTTTTATGGCGAAAAATATGAAACAGCCGACAGTGTGTTCAATTTATATAAGCAAAAATACCCGGATGATATGCAGGGATACTATGGAGGATTCCGTACAAAATGGATGGCAGATACCAGTGCCGTAGCTTCAGGAATACCTTCTGTTGCACCTGTTGAAGATGCTAACAGGTTCATTGAAATTGCAGGCGTTGATTCCGTAAAGTATAAATCTTCTTTAATGTTAGCCTATGGATACCTGGCAGGTTATAATGCCAACACGCTGAAAGAATACGAGAAGGCAATATATTATCTCGATAAAATGATCAGCCTTGATCCTAATAACATTGATGCAAAGAACAACAGGGATATCCTGCAAAAAGCATTAGACCGGCCACAACCCAAAGCAGGAGCGGCTAATAAAAGCAGCAGCACGGCGGCCAAGCCACAAAAGAAATAGGTAAAAGAAGCTTTAAATACAATGCCCCAAAATCAATACTGGTTTTGGGGTTTTATTTTTTTAAATAATGGTTATTAGGTAATGCTGCCTTATTTTTGCGGTTGGATTAAAGCTACACTATACAGGAAACGGAAATTAGCAGTTCCGTCTTGCAAATAATATATGCTGCTCTTCCGTTTACTGTTGAAAAAGTAATCTTAAGACGAGAATGATACCTTATTTTTTACTTCAGTCCCTTCCGGCGTCTTCGGCCACAGATGTAAATAATTCATTTAATTACTTTCCTATTGTGCTGCAACTGCTTTTTGCGGTTGGGTTTGTAGTGGTTATGATGGGCGTAACGCATTGGCTGGGTCCAAAAAGGCCCACAGCCGAAAAGCTGGAGAATTTTGAAAGTGGCATCGAAATCAGTGGAAATGCCCGCCAGCCGCTTGCAGTTAAATATTTCCTGGTAGCTATATTATTTGTATTGTTTGATGTGGAAGTGATCTTTTTTTATCCCTACGCGGTAAATTTCAGGGAGTTGGGCTGGGAAGGCTTTGTGGCTGTGCTTGCTTTTGTTGGCTTTTTTCTGGCGGGATTTTACTATATTATAAAAAAGGGCGCCCTGAGATGGGAAGATTAGTAGCAGTTGATACTTTAAATTTTTAATTATGGCACGTCCGGTTCGGTTTAATATAACACCTAAAGAAAGAGATCACGGGGGATATATTGGTATAGCAGATGCTCCTGAAGGATACACAGGCGAAGGTTTTTTTACTACAAAGCTCAGCGAAGTAGTTGGGCTGGCGCGTAAAAACTCACTGTGGCCGCTGCCATTTGCTACTTCCTGCTGTGGTATTGAATTTATGGCCACCATGGGAGCGCATTATGATTTCGGCAGGTTTGGCTCAGAAAGGATGGGGTTCACCCCCCGCCAGTGCGATATGCTGATGGTAATGGGCACGATAGCAAAAAAAATGGCTCCTGTGTTACGACAGGTGTATATACAAATGTCGGAGCCCCGCTGGGTAATAGCGGTAGGCGCCTGTGCATCCAGCGGTGGTATTTTTGACAGCTATTCCGTATTGCAGGGTATAGATCAGATCATTCCGGTAGATGTTTATGTACCCGGTTGCCCGCCCAGGCCCGAAGGCATATTAGACGGTGTGCTGGCCCTGCAGGAACTGGTAGGCAAAGAAAGCATCAGGAGAAGGAACGGAGAAAAGTATCAGCAGCTAATGCTGAGTTACGGGATACAGTAATATTAGGTGGTAAGGGATAAGGAGTAAGGGGATACAGGAGTTCCGCACCATGTTGAAAACAAAAGGATCATTATAAAGATTTTAGATGGAGTTAACCAACGATCATATTAAAAAACGGTTATTAGAACAGTTTGGCGATGAAGCGGCCAACTTCACAGAACCATACGGTATGCTTACGTTTGAGGTGCCCAAAGCGCTCAATCTTAAGGTGCTTCAGTTTTTATATGATGATCCTGAATTGGGGTTTCAGTTTCTTACTGATCTGCAGGCCGTGCATTACCCCGATAATAAGGGCAGGGAACTGGCCGTAGTATATCACCTGCACAATATCAGGGATAATGTACGCATACGCTTTAAAATATTTACCGCTATAGAAAAGCCGGATGTATATACCGCCACGCAGTTGTATGCATGCGCAAACTGGATGGAAAGAGAAACCTATGATTTCTTTGGTGTTAATTTCGTTGGTCATCCCGGTCTTAAACGCATATTGAACGTAGAAGAAATGGATTATTTTCCGATGCGGAAAGAATACCCGCTGGAAGACCAGACAAGGGTTGATAAAGACGATGAAATGTTTGGCAGATAAGATGATGAGGGCGCGATTTAATCAATACAAGAAAATGCCCGTAAGGGTAATGTATGACAGAAGACGTATTACAATATAGCAGCGAACAAAATATAAAACTGCCCGATGGTTCCATTGAAAAGCAAACCACCACGCTTAACCTCGGGCCCACACACCCTGCAACGCATGGCGTTTTTCAGAATATCCTGGAAGTAGACGGGGAACGGGTTGTATCGGCCGAGGCAACGGTAGGCTATATCCATCGCGCATTTGAAAAAATTGCAGAACGGCGGCCCCTCTACCAGATCACCACATTAACCGACAGGCTGAACTATTGCTCAAGTCCTATTAATAATATGGGCTGGCACATGACCTGTGAAAAATTGCTTGGCGTGGAAACGCCGAAACGCGTAGATTACCTGCGCGTTATTATTATGGAGCTGGCCCGGATAACCGATCATGTTATCTGTAATTCGGTGATAGGGGTAGATTCGGGTGCGCTTTCGGTATTCCTGTATGTAATGCAGTACCGCGAGCTGGTATACGAAATCTATGAAGAAATTTGCGGATCGCGGCTCACCACAAATATTGGCAGGATAGGCGGGTTTGAAAGAAATTTTAATGCTACCGCCTGGCAAAAATTAGACAAGTTTTTAAATGAGTTTCCTGCTGCTTTAAAGGAATTTGAAAACCTGCTGCAGCGCAACAGGATATTTATAGACCGTACGGTGGGCGCCGGGCCAATAACCGCTGAACGGGCGCTGAACTATGGCTTTACCGGGCCTAACCTGCGGGCATCGGGTGTAGATTACGATGTAAGGGTGCACACCCCTTATAGCAGCTACCAGGATTTTGAATTTAATATCCCCGTTGGCACTACGGGCGATGTGTACGACCGCTGGCTGGTGCGTAACCAGGAGATGTGGGAATCCTTAAAAATTATACGGCAGGCATACGAAAAGATACAGCAGTTCAAAGGCGCGGCATCCGAAGTGTACCATGCCAATGTGCCGGAATATTATCTTCCTCCTAAACAGGATGTATACACGAAAATGGAGGCCCTGATCTGGCATTTTAAAATTATTATGGGGGAAACCGAGATCCCGGCTGGTGAAGTATATCATAGCGTGGAAGGTGGTAATGGCGAGCTGGGCTTTTATCTTATCAGCGATGGCGGAAGAGCGCCTTACCGGCTCCACTTCCGCAGACCCTGCTTTATTTATTACCAGGCATATCCGGAATTAATTAAGGGTTCCATGCTTGCCGATGCCGTAGTGATAATGAGCAGCCTGAATTTGATTGCAGGAGAAATGGATGCATAGAAAATGTGAAAATGTGGACGGTCGGTACGCGACGAAGGAGCGTCAGACCGCATACAGGACTTTGAAAACCAAACCTGCCGGCCGCAAGGTTGGCTTGAAAATTTTAAAATGGAATTTTCGGAAGAAAAATTAAAAAAGGTAAGCGAGATCATTGCGCGTTACCCCCAGGGGAAACAAAAAAGCGCCTTATTGCCGGTGCTTCACATGGCACAGGAACAGTGGGGCTGGCTGAGTACCGAAGCCATGGACTATGTAGCTTCTTTGCTCAGCCTGGAACCTATTGAAGTATATGAGGTAGCTACTTTTTATTCGATGTATAACCTGAAGCCGGTAGGTAAATACCTGTTTGAAGTGTGCCAAACGGGGCCCTGCATGATCAATGGCAGCGATGATATTATTGCTTATATTGGCGAACGCCTGGGTATTAAACCGGGTGAAACAACTTCCGATGGTTTGTTTACATTGAAAACAGTGGAATGCCTTGGAGCATGCGGGTATGCGCCTATGATGCAGTTGGGAAAACATTATAAAGAACATCTTACCAAAGAAAAAGTAGATACAATTATAGAAGATTGCAGGAAAAATGCCGCGGTAAATAATTAGTGCTGAGTCAAACGTGAAACCTGCCAGCCGGCAGGCTGTTGTGAGAAGTGGTGAATGGTGAGAGGTGAAATAAAAAATTAAACGATCTAAAGTATAGTATCGTTAATTATAATATGAGTAAAAAATTATTATTAGAACATGCGGGAGTTGAAGGTATCCGCTATTACGATGCCTACCGTAAAAATGGCGGCTATGCCAGCGTGGAAAAAGCGTTTAAGGAAATGACGCCGGAAGCTGTTGTGGAAGAAGTGAAAAAGAGCGGTTTACGCGGCAGGGGTGGCGCGGGTTTTCCTACAGGTTTAAAATGGAGCTTTATTGCCAAACCAGAAGGTGTTCCCCGCCATTTGGTATGTAATGCCGATGAAAGCGAGCCGGGCACTTTTAAGGATCGCTACCTGATGGAATTCATTCCGCACCTGCTCATAGAAGGACTGATCGTTAGCTCATTTGCCTTAGGCAGTAACGCCACTTATATTTATATCCGCGGTGAATACGCATGGATACCCGATATACTGGAGCAGGCAATTGCAGAAGCAAAGGCAAATGGTTTCCTGGGAAAAAATATATTAGGCTCCGGTTTCGACTGTGAGATATATGTACATCGCGGGGCAGGGGCATATATCTGCGGAGAGGAAACGGCACTCATCGAGTCGCTCGAAGGCAAAAGAGGTAATCCCCGTATTAAACCCCCGTTCCCGGCAATAAAAGGCGCGTGGGACAGGCCCACCGTGGTTAATAATGTAGAAACCCTGGCGGCTATTGTGCCGGTTATTAATATGGGTGGCGAAGCCTATTCAAAAATTGGCGTAGGGCGCTCAACCGGCACCAAGCTGATATCGGCCTGTGGTAATATCAACAAACCCGGTGTGTATGAAATTGATATGACCATCAGCGTGGAAGAATTTATTTTCAGCGACGAATATTGCGGCGGTATGGCCAACGGTAAAAAGCTGAAAGCCTGCATACCGGGTGGTTCTTCCGTTCCTATCTTGCCGGCTAATTTATTATTAAAAACCGCTAAGGGCGAAACGCGCTATATGAATTACGAAAGCCTGAGCGATGGTGGCTTTGCTACAGGCAGCATGATGGGAAGCGGCGGCTTTGTGGTGCTGGATGAAGACCAGTGTGTAGTAAAGCATACCTATACCCTGGCCCGGTTTTACCGTCATGAAAGTTGCGGGCAGTGCAGCCCCTGCCGTGAGGGAACGGGCTGGATGGAAAAGATTTTAAAGAATATAGATACGGGCAAAGGAAAGATGAGCGATATAGATTTATTGTGGGACATACAGGGTAAAATTGAAGGCAATACCATTTGTCCGCTGGGCGATGCGGCTGCATGGCCGGTGGCGGCGGCAATACGTCATTTCCGCGATGAGTTTGAATGGCATGTGCTTAATCCGGAAGAATGTTTGAGAAGAAATTATGGACTGGCGCATTACGCTGACCCGAGGGAAGTGGCGGTGTAGTTTCACGCAAAGGCGCAAAGGATAAATAAGCCTTAGGACTAACCTGAAAAGAATAACACCAAAATATGACAGAAAATAAGCTGTCAAGATTGATTGTTAACCTGTGTTACAGAGCGGATGTGATCATTGATAATAAAGTATTGATTGATTGAAATCTATTGAAACTTTGGCTCCTGTACATTTCAGCCAGGTAAAAACTTATCTGAAACTGACTGATATAAGGCTGGGGCTTTTGGTAAACTTCAATGTTGTTTTAATTAAAGATGGTATTCATAAAATAGTCAATAACTTATAAAACTTTGTGCCTTAGCCTCCTTTGTGGCTTTGCGTGAAACATAAACTATGGCTGAAGAAAAAAAAATATTCAGGGTTACTATTGACAACATCACCGTTGAGGTAGAGCCGGGTACCACCATCCTCAATGCCGCAAGGCAAATTGGAGGTGAGGTAACGCCACCCGCTATGTGCTATTACTCCAAATTGAAAGGGAGTGGTGGTAAATGCCGCACCTGCCTGGTGGAAGTGGCAGCCGGCTCAACGGCAGACCCGAGACCCATGCCCAAATTAGTGGCATCGTGCAGAACCACCGTAATGGATGGCATGATCGTTAAAAATATTACCAGTGAAAAAGTATTGGAGGCGCGAAAAGGCGTAGTGGAGTTTTTGTTGATCAACCACCCGCTGGATTGCCCTATTTGCGACCAGGCCGGCGAATGCGATTTGCAGGATCTGAGCTATGCGCATGGAACGGAAGGCACCCGTTTCGAGTTTCAGAAAAGAACATTCATAAAACATAACCTGGGGCCCTACATTCAACTGCACATGACAAGGTGCATCCTGTGTTATCGCTGTGTATACGTAGCCGACCAGCTAACCAATAAAAGAGTGCATGGCATATTAGACAGGGGAGATCATGCAGAGATTGCCACACATATTGAAAAAGCGTTGGATAACGATTTTATAGGCAACGTAATTGATGTTTGCCCTGTGGGCGCTTTAACAGACCGTACCTTCCGTTTTAAAAACCGGGTATGGTTTACCAAACCCGTAAAGGCACACCGCAATTGCAGCAAATGCTGCGGTAAAGTACATGCCTGGCTAAGAGGCGATGAAATACTGCGCGTTACCGGCCGTAAAGACCAGTGGGGCGAAGTGGAAGACTGGATTTGTAATGAATGCCGGTTTGAAAAGAAAGATATCCATGATTGGGAAATTGAAGGGCCTGCTGAAATTAACCGTCATTCGGTAATATCCCAGGGGCATTATTCCGGGAAGGTGGGAACAACAAAGCCCAATGAAACCTTCAGCAAAATAATGAAGGGCAGGCAGCCCAACCTGCTAATGAATATACACAATGTAAGTGAGGTGAACCCGCCGGAGCTTAACCTGGCAGCCATACCGGGCCCGGCACATTCCAGCGATTTTAAGAAAAAGAAAGAGATAAATGACAAGCCGTCACCGGCGCAAAGTGAAAGCTAAATGAGAAAAAAGAGCCAACCGGCGGTGAAGCAGCTAATCCTGTAAAGCATGATTCAACCAATTGACAGATTATCTGAATATAAAACGTATGACATTACTCGCTTTTGATTGGGCTTTTACGTTGGAAAAAGCGATATTGATCGCCATTATCATTACTGTGTCATTAGTAGTGGCCATGTATGCTACTTATGCCGAACGAAAAGTGGCCGGCTTTATGCAGGACAGGCTTGGTCCTAACAGGGCGGGTCCATTCGGACTGCTGCAGCCGCTGGCGGATGGGTTGAAATTATTTTTCAAAGAAGAGGTGATCCCCAGTAACTCCAGTAAATTTTTGTTTATCCTCGGCCCTTGTTTGGCCATGCTAACTGCTATGATGACCTCGGCGGTAATACCCTGGGGCGGCAAAGTGGAACTGGGCGGGCGGATCGTTGATTTGCAGGTAGCCGACATTAACATCGGCATCCTGTATATTTTTGGCGTAGTAAGTCTGGGTGTTTATGGTATGATGATAGGAGGATGGGCAAGCAATAACAAGTATTCTCTGATGGCGGCACTACGGGGTGCCAGCCAGGCTATCAGTTACGAACTGGCAATGGGACTTTCACTTATTGCATTGCTTATGCTTACAGGATCGCTCAGCTTAAGAACCATCACCGAACAGCAGATACAGGGTAACTGGTGGAATATCGTTTACCAGCCCTTAGGTTTTTTCCTGTTCTTTGTTTGTTCACTGGCAGAATGTAACCGCGCTCCTTTTGATTTGCCCGAAGCGGAAAGCGAACTGAATATGGGATATCACCAGGAGTACTCCTCTATGAAACTGGGCTTTTTCCTTTTTGCTGAGTATATCAACATGTTCATCAGTTGTACTATTATAGCTACCTTATTTTTAGGCGGGTATGATATGCCTTTTGTTGATGAAGCAAAGCTTTCGGGCATTACGGCGCTGTTGGTTGGATTGCTGGCGTTATTCGGCAAAACCTTCATTCTTATTTTTATTTTCATGTGGATAAGGTGGACCTTGCCGAGGTTCCGTTACGATCAGCTGATGAATTTAGGATGGAAGACGTTAATTCCGCTGGCACTGTTGAATATGGTGATCACCGGGGCGGTAGTGCTGCTTATGATGAAATAGCATTGAATTAGTTGGGTGGTATAGCTGATAAAAATACTTTTGTACAACTTTTAAAACTTCCTTTACGGAAGAATCAAAGGAGCAATTATGGATGCGTTAACTCAAAGAGCCAAAATGGTAGACCGGAGGCCGATGAACTGGCTCGAAAGGATATATCTGTGGGAGATATTTAAGGGGATGGCTATTACGCTCAAACATTTCTTCAAAAAGAAAGTAACCATACAATACCCCGAGCAAACCCGTCCCTTTAGCCCGGTATTCAGGGGTCTGCAAATATTGAACCGTGATGAAGAAGGCCGTGAAAGATGCACTGCCTGCGGGCTTTGCGCAGTAGCATGCCCGGCGGAAGCCATTACTATGGAAGGAGCCGAACGTTTGCCCGGTGAGGAGCATTTATACAGGGAAGAAAAATATGCGGCCAAATATGAGATCAATATGTTGCGCTGTATTTTTTGCGGGTTATGCGAAGAGGCCTGCCCTAAAGATGCTATCTATTTAAGTGAAACCTTTGCACCTGCCAATTACAACCGCAAGAGCTTTATTTATGGCAAGCCCGATCTCCTTATCCCCGATCCGGTTACCCGGCCGGAAGAATATGCCAGGGCAAAAGGACTTATAGATAAAAAGAAAAATCTTGCCCTGAAACATACCAAAACGAACGAATTAAAATAATGGGAATAACACAGCTTCTTTTCTGGTTCCTTACTGTATTAACACTTGGCAGTGCGCTGATGGTTATTTTCAGCAAAAATCCTGTATACAGCATACTTTGGCTGATCGTAACATTTTTTGCTATTTCCGGGCATTATGTATTACTCAACGCGCAGTTCCTGGCCATTGTAAATATTATTGTTTATGCAGGCGCTATTATGGTGCTTTTTCTTTTTGTAGTGATGCTTATGAACCTTAATATGCCCCCTCCGCTACTAAAAAAGAAGTGGCTCACCTTTGCGGGTGTACTATCCGGAGGCAGCCTGCTGCTGGTACTGGTAGCCGCTTTAAAAGATACAGAAGCTATGCGCCGTGAAGTGGAAATGCAAACAGGAGATATTGGGCTGATCAATAATTTGGGAATGGTATTGTTTAAAGATTATATATTGCCCTTTGAAATAAGCAGTGTGCTTTTTTTAAGCGCAATGGTTGGGGCAGTAGTGATAGGGAAGAAGAGTTAATGGTTAGTGGTACGGGGTAAGTGGTAAGTGAAGCGCATTTTGTAATATAAACCCTGAACCCTGAACCCTGAAACTTGTAACCTGTAACCTGAAACTTGCAACCTGAAACTTGTATAACGAATATGACCATCAATCATTATATATTTTTATCAGTGGCGTTGTTTTGCATCGGCATTATAGGTGTATTAACCCGCCGCAACATGATCATTATTTTTATGTGTGTTGAGTTAATGCTGAATGCGGTTAACCTGTTGCTGGTGGCATTTTCAAAAATGCATTACTTGTCTGCCTCTGCTTTTGATGCGGCCACGAAAGCGGGAACAGACGCGCAGTTGTTCGTGTTTTTTGTAATGGTAGTGGCCGCAGCCGAGGTAAGTGTGGGGCTGGCGATTATTGTAATGATGTACCGTAATACGCATTCCATTGACGTGAATTTTTTGAACAGACTAAAACATTAAATGTACAGGTGATAAATCAAGGCTTTCTTCATTTATCTGCTGTACCTGATCTGATATGAGTAAATTAGTTTACCTGGTTCCTCTCTTTCCGCTGATCGGTTTTCTGATCAACGGTCTGGCAAGGAAAAGCTTATCCAAATCGCTCACCGGCATCATTGGCAGTGGGGTTATACTGGCTTCTTTTATTATCAGCGTTATCCTGTTTTTTGAGGTAAAAGCGGGGCACACCGGCGTTGTACAGCTTTTCGACTTTATTTCCATTGGTTCATTGCAAATACCCTTTGCTTTCCAGGTAGACCAGTTGTCTGCCATTTTTATGCTTATCATAACAGGCGTGGGTTTTTTGATTCATGTATATTCAACTGCATACATGCATGAAGAAACCTCCGCTCATTATGCCCGGTACTTCTCCTTTCTTAATCTTTTTGTGTTTTCCATGCTGTTGCTGGTGCTTGGCGCCAACTATCTCATTATGTTCATTGGCTGGGAAGGTGTAGGCCTGTGCTCTTACCTGTTAATAGGCTACTGGTTTAAGAATAAGGATTTCAGCACTGCGGGCAGAAAGGCTTTCATTATGAACCGCATTGGCGACTTCGGTTTCCTGCTGGCGGTATTCTGGATGATCCAGCATTTTGGCTCTTTAAATTTTACAGATGTGCTGGGTAAGGCAGCCGGCATGCCATTAAATGATACTACGCTGGTAGGCATAACCCTGCTGCTTTTTCTGGGTGCGGTTGGCAAAAGCGCTCAGATACCTTTATATACCTGGCTGCCCGATGCCATGGCCGGCCCTACGCCCGTATCGGCGCTCATACATGCCGCCACCATGGTTACCGCCGGTATTTACATGATAGCAAGAAGTAATATTTTATATACGCTCGCTCCCACCACGCAGGGAGTGGTTGCTGTAATTGGGCTGGCTACCGCTATTTTCGCGGCAACTATTGCATTAAAACAAAATGATATAAAAAAAGTGCTGGCTTATTCTACCGTAAGCCAGTTGGGCTATATGTTTTTGGGTTTAGGGGTGGGTGCGTATACCGGCGCAGTATTTCATGTAATGACGCATGCTTTCTTTAAGGCGTTATTGTTTCTTGGCGCCGGCTCTGTTATACACGCTATGCACCAGGAACAGGATATGAGGAAAATGGGCGGACTGAAAAAGCAATTACCCATTACGCACTGGACTTTTTTAGTAGCCTGTATTGCCATTGCGGGCATTCCGCCGCTGAGCGGCTTCTTTTCAAAGGACGAGATTTTAGCCGCGGCGTTTTCTGTAAATAAAATCTACTGGATCATTGGTGTGCTGGGTGCGGTGCTCACCGCGTTTTATATGTTCCGGCTGTACGCCACAACTTTCCTCGGAAAGTTCAGGGGAACACAGGAGCAGGAACAGCATCTGCATGAGGCCCCTAGGGCGATGACCTGGCCGTTGATCATTCTTGCAGTACTATCTGCCGCTGCAGGGTTATTGGGCATCCCGGCAGTATTGGGTGGCACACATGAGCTCGAACATTTTCTTTCGCCTGTTTTTGCCGGTTCTGTTGCACTGCAACATGCTCCTCACCTGGACCATGCAACAGAGTACCTGCTCATGGGTGTTTCCGCGGGCTTATCGGCGCTTGCCATACTATACGCGATAAGCCGGTTCAGCAAAAAACCGGATATGGAGCCTGCAACAGGTTTTGGCAAAGTGCTGGAAAATAAATGGTATGTAGATGAACTCTATAATGCGGTTATTGTTCAGCCATTGCGCCGGTTATCTTTACTATTGAACAATGTAGTAGAAAAACTCGGAATAGACGGCATGGTAAATGGCGTAGGCAAACTCGTTAACTATGGCGGACGCCAGTTACGGCTGCTGCAAAACGGACAGGTGGGTGCGTATATTTTGATGATGGTGGTGGCATTGTTGATTTTATTTATTATTCAATTGTTTGTACTGTAAGCTATGAACCCTAATGACGTTTTAATTACATTCCCGGAATTGCTGATATGGTTCCCCCTGCTGAGCGGGCTGGTAGCTTTTTTTCTAACGAAAGGCGGTAAGGCAAAACGATGGGCGCTTATTTCTTCTTTTATTACAGTGGCCATTGTAGCTGTCAGTTTCTTTTTTACAGATAAAAATTATTTTCATTTTAATAATGTAAGCTATGTGTGGATGCCTTCCATCGGAAGCAGCTTTGCGCTCATGTATGATGGTATGGGGCGAATGCTGTGTTTGCTGACTGCGCTGGCTTTTCCGCTGGCTTTTTTAACTACGTATAATACCAGCTATTCAAAGCCCAATAATTTTTATGGCCTGATGCTGCTGTCCCAGGCGGGTTTAATGGGTGTGTTTTGCGCTATGGACGCGCTGGTGTTTTACTTCTTCTGGGAACTGGCTATTATTCCTGTTTATTTCCTTGCCTCACAATGGGGTGGTGAGAAACGCATACAGGCAACATTTAAATTTTTTGTATACACTTTTGCTGCATCGCTGTTGTTAATGATCGGTATCATTTATGTATACCTGCATACGCCCGACGGTAGCTTTTCGATTCATTCATTTCTGAAAGCCAAGCTTCCGCCGGGAAAGGAAGAGCTGGTTTTCTGGCTGTTCTTTGCCGCTTTTGCTGTAAAAATGCCTCTCTTCCCTTTTCATACCTGGCAGCCCGATACTTATGAACAATCGGCATCGCCGGTTACGATGATCCTGAGCGGGGTAATGGTAAAAATGGGTGTATTTGCCCTCATCCGCTGGCTGATACCGGTATTCCCTTATGCTACCGTGCAGTTTACGCATATCATCATTGGCCTTTCAGTGGCAGGAATGGTTTACGCTTCCTGCATTGCATGGGTGCAGGACGATCTGAAACGCCTGGTTGCCTATTCTTCTATTGTGCACGTGGGATTAATGTGCGCCGCTATATTTGCACGTAATCAAAGCGGAACCGAAGGCGTAATGCTGCAGATGTTCAACCATGGTATTAATATTATCGGGCTATGGATAGTAGTGGAGCTGATAGAAAAACATTTTGGTACGCGAAAGATATCTGAACTGGGCGGATTAGCATCCAGCGCTCCGGCACTCACCGTTTTTTTAGTGATCATTGCCCTGGCTAATATTGCTTTGCCGCTGACCAACGCTTTTGCAGGAGAATTTTTAATGTTTAACGGACTGTTCCAGTATGGGAAATGGACTACAGCCATCGCGTTAACAACGATAATCCTTTCGGCGGTTTATACGCTCAACATGGTGCAAAAAGTATTTTACGGCAACACCAATAACCTTACCGTTTCAGGTACGGGTATAATAAAAAGAAGCACGGCGGCAGCGCTAACGGTGGTGTTGATCATCATTCTTTTGCTGGGCGTGTATCCTAAGCTGTTATCGGAACTTACAAAAGATACCGTAAATGTATTTATGAACCGGTTAATGGGATTGTAGGGGGAAAGGTAAGATGGTAAGACGGCAAGATAGTAAGATAGTAAGAGGGAGAAGGGGGTATTAAAAAAATGAAATAACAACTCAAAAAGGGTTTATTATAATATTATGAGTTCAATTATATTATCGGCATTATGGGGTGTGGTAATGATGTTCAGTGGAATTTTTCTGAAAAAGAAATCCCTGGCAAAGTATATTGCCCTGCTGGGAATGGTTGCGCTGCTGACGGTTAACTTTCTTGAATATTACAATATCTGGTATATCTACGCAGATATCGGGCAAATGCTGAAATTCACTCCTTTCGGCCAAATTTTCAATGCTACTGCTTTTGCCTGTACTTTACTCTTTTTTATATTGAACGCAAGAGAGTTTGAAGCTATAGGCCCGGATGTATATGAATATTACGCGTTGATCTTTTTTGTGCTTTGTGGCGTAGGCATCGCGGTTTCTTTTAACACGCTGCTGATGCTGTTCCTCGGAATTGAAATCATCACCATTCCCTTGTATATACTGGCAGGCAGCGACAAACGAAACCTTAAAAGCAATGAAGCCTCGCTTAAGTATTTCCTGATGGGTGTTTTTTCTACCGGTATCATGCTCATGGGCATTGCTTTTTTATACGGAGCTACAGGTACTTTTTATATTGAAAGCATGAACATAGGCATTGCAGCGCTGCAGCCTATGATGGTTATCGGCATCGTGCTGCTGATGGTTGCCATGTCATTTAAAGTGAGTGCGGCGCCTTTTCATTTTTGGGTGCCTGATGTGTATGATGGCGCCCCTACGGCGGTTACTTCTTTTATGGCTACCATCGTTAAGGTGGCATCCTTCATGGCATTCCTTCATTTGTTTGATAACGCCTTTGGTAAAATGCATAGCCAATGGCAGTTATTAATTGCCCTGCTTACTGCTGCTACTTTATTTATCGGGAATATTACCGCTGTTTTTCAGCAAAGTGTAAAGCGAATGCTGGCCTACTCAAGTGTAGCGCATGCCGGCTTTATGATGTTTGCATTGTTTGGATTAAATACTTTTGCCCGGGAAGGACTGATACTGTATGCTGCAGCTTACAGTTTAGCAACAATAGGCAGCTTTGCCGTATTGGCCAAAATGAAAGATTTTTCACTGGAGGGCTTTAACGGGCTGGGCAAAACACAACCCCTGCTTGCTTTAACGAATACGGTTTTTCTTCTTTCGCTTACAGGAATTCCGCTAACTGCCGGCTTTTTTGCCAAGTATTATATGCTCATGGGCGCTGTAAAAAACGGTAACCACTTATGGCTGGTGATCTTTGCCGTATTAATGGCTGCCGTAAGCGCTTATTATTATTTCCGTGTTATTCAGTCCATGTATTTTAAAGACGGAAATGCGCAGGTTACAGCGGTTTCTCCTGTTTTCAGGATTACCTTATGTATCACCGCTGCGCTTATTATTCTTTTAGGTGTGTTCCCCAATTTGCTGCTAAAGGGACTGTATTATTAAAAATACCTGTTCCGTTCATCACAAGCCATTTTGCAGATGGAAGATGTATCCGTAATTTTAAGTTACATTATGCACGCATGAATATAAAGGATACCATTGGGCTGGCGTATAAAACCGTTCGTGGCAATAAATTGCGTACCGGCATTACTGTTGCCATTATAGCATTTGGTATAATGGCGCTGGTAGGCATTATCACCGCCATTCAGGCCATGAACTCCAGCTTAAAAGACAGTTTTGCTACTATGGGCGCCAATTCCTTTAGCATCCGCTTCAGGGAAAGACAGATCCGTTTTGGCGACGGCGGCGGCGGGGATGTTACCAAAACCACCAGCAGCACCAATAAAAAAATAAAAAAATCAAATACCGGTAAGCCTATTACCTATGAGCAGGCTAAAGCTTTTAAGCAGCGGTACAATTACCCGGCAAAAGTAAGCATAGGCCTGGGTGGTGTAAGCTCACAAACCATTTTTTTTGAAAATAAAAAAACCAATCCCAATGTGCGTGTGTCGGGGGGCGATGAAAATTATTTTGCCCTGAACGGTTATGAAGTCGAGCATGGTCGCAATTTTAGTCAGTTAGATATTGAAAGCGGCAGAAATGTATGCGTATTGGGGTATGATGTGGCAAACAAATTTTTTGGCGACAGGATAGAAAGGGCATTGGATAAGATTATAAGAGTTGGCGCCAACAAGTTCAGGGTGATAGGTGTTTTAAAGAGCCGGGGGAGCAGTTCCTTTATGCAGGCCGATAATGCGGTATTTACTACCTATAATACCCTGCGGCGTTTATTTACGGTAGGTAACTCCTCCTACTATATAGGCGTGCAGGTAGATAATGTAGACCAGTTGAATGATGCCATTGGAGAGGCGGAAGGCACGTTCCGTCCTATCAGGAATCTTACTACTACCGAACAAAGTAATTTTTATATTGATAAAAGCGATGCCCTGGCCGAAACCTTTATTGGCCTGCTGGGAAGTATTTCATTAGCGGCGGGGGGTATAGGATTTATCACCCTCGTGGGAGCAGCCATAGGATTAATGAATATTATGCTGGTAGCGGTAACGGAAAGAACAAAAGAAGTAGGACTGGTAAAGGCCCTGGGGGGTAAAAAGAAGAATATCCGGCAACAGTTCCTCTTTGAATCTATCCTCATCAGTTTAATGGGAGCTGCCATTGGTATTATACTGGGCATCATTGTAGGCAACTTGGTGGGCATGCTGATGAAGGTGCCGTTTTTTGTGCCCTGGTTGTTGATATTGATAGCTATTCTAATTTGTTCTGCCGTAGGACTGGCGGCAGGCATTTACCCGGCATGGAAGGCTTCTAAATTAGATCCCATTGTGGCGCTGCGGTACGAATAGTGAGTACAATTCACCATCTTTCACTTCTCACGTTTAACACAGCACTATTTCCCCGGATCCAGTATTTTCCCAATCCTGTCATTCACATCCTGCAAATGATACTTGGTCATTCTGTCACCGGTAGCCGGTAATGCCGCTTTTATTTCTGCCTGCAAGGCACGCAGGTTACCCTTAAGCACTGAAATGATATCGCTTTTCCGGGTATCCGTCATAGCTGCAGGGGCGCCAATGCGGAATGAAATGCCCCCTAAAGGAGATACAGACGCCGGGCTGATGATTTGACCAATCCTTTCTACATACGATTTTTGCAGGTTCCGCCGGTAAATGTCAATCGGTTTCCTTGCACTAAGCTCCGTCCATATACCCTGCTTCAGCTCATCCAGCATATCGGCTGCCTTGTAAGCATCATTATGGAGCTCGGCTTCCATGCTCAGCAATTTGCTGATGGTGTTGGTGCTGATGATACGGTTTAAAACAGCTTCCTGCCTGCTGCTCACTACCGATATGCCTGTATTGCCAATGCGGTTAAGGATATCGTTGTTGATAAGCCACTGCGGGGTAACGAACAATTGTTTGATCAAAAAAGCCATTGCTTCTTTCTGAATGGCTTTTGGCGTATAGGCATATACGGGTCCCTGCTGCTCCACTGTTTTTGGCGTTTCATATATGCCGCCAATATTTTTAGCGGCATGCCCCATATACCGTCCGTACTGGGTGGTGAGCTGGTTATATAAGGCGGAAAGGTTTTCATAATCCGCATTCGGTTCCCTGGTCCACTCCATGAGGTTGGGTACAATGCGCTGCAGGTTCTTAATGGCATAGGCGCCTGCTTTCATGGCGTTATCGCCCAGGTCTTCATTTTGAGAGTGCGGATCATCGGCGTTGGATTCGGTGCCGAACCAAAAACGTTTGTCTTTTAGCTTGTCAATGGTCAGTTTGTTTAAAACAGGTATTTCTTCCTCTGGTGTGGCAGCCCCGGGAAACCACCTGTAGCCCCACTCAATGGCCCATTTATCATAATCGCCTATACGAGGAAATAAACCTTTTTGGGAGATGCTGTCTTCTGGCTGCGCCACATAGTTAAACCGGGCGTAATCCATAATGGAAGGGGTATGCCCGTTGGCTTCCACCCATGCTTTATCTCTTAGTTTTTCAACCGGCGTAGAAGAGCTTGAGCCAAAGTTATGGCGGAGTCCAAGCGTATGTCCTACTTCGTGCGATGAAACAAAACGGATCAGCTGCCCCATGAGCTCATCATCAAATTCCATTTTACGGGCCCGCGGGTCTGTTGGGGAGCATTGAATAAAATACCAGTCGCGAAGCAGGTTCATTACGTTGTGATACCAGTTGATATGACTTTCTAATATTTCTCCCGAGCGGGGATCGTGTACATTAGGTCCGCTGGCATTGGCCACAACGGAAGGTTTATATACGATAGCGGAATACCGGGCATCTTCGAGGCTCCAGGTGGAGTCTTCCCAGGGCGCCGGCGCCGGTTTGGCAACGATGGCGTTTTTAAATCCCGCTTTCTCGAACGCCGGTTGCCAGTCGTTAACGCCCTGTATAAGATAGGGAACCCATTTTTTAGGTGTAGCCGGGTCAATATAGTATACGATCTGTTTTTTAGGTTCTACCAGATCCCCCCTTTTGTACTTTTCCACGTCTTCCTCCCTGGGCTCCAGCTTCCAGCGAACGATAATAGAAATATCTTTTACACCCTGGGGGTTAGCGTCAAAATCGGTATAGCGCCTGGCAAAATACCCTACCCTTGGGTCAAAAAAACGTTGCCTGGCAGGTGTTTCAGGAAGCAATACCATAGAGCTGTTGAGCTCAAGGGTATACATTACGCTTTGCGTGGAGCCGGCTGTTGCCGGAGGTCTGGCGGCGGCAAGGCTGCCTGCGCCACCACCTTTGCTGTAAGTTTTTACGGTTTTAATTTCGATGTTAAGCGGGTAGCTTTTTACATCGGTGATATACGATTTGTCTGACTGATAAGCGCCAACCTGGAAAGTGCTTTTAGCATTTCCCGAAAAAAACAATACATCATTATCGCCCGAAATGTAATCTGTAAAATCTATAACGGTTGCAGTGGAATCTGTAGGTAGAACTTTAATATCGAATGCAGCTACAATAGGTAATACGTTGGAGTTATTAACGGCTTTATACATTGCCTGTGTTGAGTCTTTGGATATTTCATCGAAAGAAACCTTTTTGAGGAACAATTTATTATGGGGGCCTTTTTCAAACCGGATCACGTTACTCCCGATCTGGTCGCCGGCATATCCGAAAAAGAAGTTGCGCATACCGGCTGCGGCTTTTGAAATGCGGTTTACAACAAGGATATCCCTCCCTAAAAGGGAATCTGCTATTTCAAAATAATATTTGTCTTCTACTTTATGTACCCAAAACAACCCGCTATCTGTTCTGGCTTTGTTTGTAATAACTTCTTTATAAAGCTGAGGACCTTTTTTAGGAGGGGCAGGAGGAGATGCCGGCGCCTGTGCGGCAGGGGCAGGTGCAGCAGGCTTTTTTTTATCCTGTGCAGTCAGGGTTCCTGCCGCGGTAAGCAGCAAACAGGTTAAAATGAATTGTTTCATATACATTGTAAATAATATTTAAGGTTGCGGGATGAAATGACCGGTAACAAAAAAATCATACTGTTTTTACAGGAAGCGGTATTTTGACGGTGCAAATATATTGTTTGCCTAACACAAACGATGCTGGTAACCGTTTGAGGTTATAAAAACAAAATGCAAATCTGTTGTTTGGTATAAGAAATTTGCTATATTGTGCCTCCCAAATAAAACTTTTTCTGCTGGTATTTAAACAATTTAATTTTTTTTTTCAGTAGAATTGTGAATCAAAACCACACACTTTTAAAATTGTAAAATCTTTAATTCAAAAAAACAAGAGTTATGGCTGAAACTAAACCAACCGCGTCTGCTGTGAAGGCATCAACATCAGTTCAACCAAAGGGAGGAGGCAGCAACATTATTTCATGGCTGGCTCCTATTGTATGTATTATTGCCGGGTATATTATCTGGAGATTTATTTTGGGTAGTGCGTCCGGCTTTACCAAGCCTGATCCGGAAGGTGGATTTTGGCCGAGCCATGCAGGCCCTATTGGTGCTTTGCACGGTATTTATGAAGGCGGTATTATCGTACCTATACTAATCGGCATGTTTTTAATGGTAATTGTATTTTCTATTGAACGGTTTCTTACCATCAGTAAAGCATCCGGAAAAGGATCTATTTCTGAATTTGTTAGAAAAGTGCAATATCACCTGGCTAACAAAAATGTAGATGCTGCGCTTGCCGAATGCGATAAGCAGCAGGGTTCTGTAGGTAATGTTATGAAAGCGGGTCTCAGGCGCTATAAAGAGCTGATCACCGATGCTGAACTTACTACAGAACAAAAAGTAGTGGCTATTCAAAAAGAAGTAGAAGAAGCCACCGCTTTAGAATTGCCGATGATGCAAAAAAATCTTGTTTTCTTGTCTACCATCACTTCCGTAGGTACACTGGTAGCGTTGCTGGGAACGGTAATGGGTATGATCCGGTCGTTCGGAGCCTTAGGTGAAGAAGGCGGAGCAGGCGCCGCTGCTGCATTGGCAGTTGGTATTGCTGAAGCATTATATAATACCGCTCTTGGTATTGCCACTTCAGCTTTCGCCCTTATTATGTATAATATATTTACTACTAAGATTGACGGTATTACATATGGTATTGACGAATCAGGATTTACGCTTACACAGAGCTTCGCCTCTCAATATAAATAAGTTGAGCAATGGCGTATGGAATGTGAGCGGTATTGCATCTTAATAAGTCAGTTAAAATATTTGTGAAATGAGTAAAGCTAAAATAGTAAGGAAAAGTACCTGGGTTGATATGACCGCCTTTGTGGATGTGTCCTTCCTGATCCTTACCTTTTTTATCCTTGCTACCAAGTTTAAGCCGGAAGAACCGGTGGAAGTAAAATTCCCCAGTTCCGTTTCGGCCGATAAAGTGCCTGAAATGGATGCGTTTCTGGTAACCATAGATAAGGATGGAAGGGTATTTGTTCAGATGGATGACCCCAATGCCAGGCAATCCATAGCCAATAACTTAAATGAAACCCGGCAACTGGGGCTTAGCCCAGCCAATATCAAGGCTTTTACCAATGCGCCCAGCCTGGGTGTGCCGTTTGCCGGAATGAAAGAGCTGTTGTCTATGGACCCCGAACAGCAAAAAAATGTAAGGCAGCCGGGTATTCCCGTTCCTGATTCTACCGGAGGTGAATTGTATTTTTGGGTAAGGGATGCAAAATCTACCTACGCCGGTAAAAAAATAACCTGGCTGATCAAAGCGGATAGTGATACAAAGTTCCCGGTTGTTAGAAACGTACTGGAAGCTTTTAAGCGAAATGATATCAATAAGTTTCAGTTGGTAACCAAGTTCCAGGATGCTCCCGTTGGCACGCCGCTTTGGAATACAAAGCAGGATATCATTAAAAAAGCCGGCGGCAGTTAATAAAGTTGAACCTATTTAATAATCATTTAAAACCAGTTTTATGGCAGATATAGATGTATCAGGTGGTGGCGGGAAAAAAGGGCCGGGCGTCAAAAAAGCCAAGAAGCTTTCTACCAGGGTGGACATGACCCCGATGGTGGATCTTGGTTTTCTGCTGATCACCTTCTTTATATTTTCCACAACCATGGCACAGCCTACGGCTATGCAGTTGATTATGCCCAAGGATACCGAAAACCTGGACGAACAAACCAAGGTAAAGGCTTCCGGTGCTTTAACGATCATGCTGGGTAAATCAGACGGGTTGTATTATTATGAAGGAGATGATCCTACTAAAATAGAGAATACCAACTACAAAGATGTAAGGGAAGTTATTATCAATAAAAAGAAATCAACCAAACCCGATGATTTTGTAGTGGTAATTAAACCCAATGATGAAGCCAGCTACAAGAATGTAGTGGCCATATTGGATGAAATGGCTATTATTGAAGTGAAGAAATATGCGTTGGTATCTATTTCACCGGTTGAAAATGAATTACTGGTGGCAACAGAAAAAGCCAACAATATTCAGTAAAAGTTTGTGGATTTATGCAAATCCCCGCATCTTAATTTAATTAAAAAAGGTCATCATGGATGTAAGCAAAATACCTGGCGCCAGTCTTCTCGATATTATATTTGAGGGAAGAAATAAATCCTACGGCGCTTATGAACTGCGGTCAAAATATAACAAGAGGCTTACTACCGCATTGATCATTACCGCATCCCTGGCTTTATTTATTGTGCTGGCGTCTTTACTGGGAGAAAAACTGGAAGGGCCTAAAAAAGCAGTAGTAATAGAAGCTAAAGATGTGGAACTGACCAATGTGCAGGAGGAAAAGCCAATAGAACCGCCGCCGCCGCCGCCGCCAAAGCCGCCAGATCCGCCAAAGGTTGAAATGGCCAAGTTTACCCCACCTAAAGTGGTAAAGGATGAAGAGGTGAAGCCGGAAGAAGAAATGAAAGAAATTGAAGAGTTAAAAGAAGCTACCATTAGCACCATTAACCAGGAAGGTGTAAAAGATCTGGGAATAGTTGCCCCCCCTGTTGAAGACAAGGGTGGCGTAGTTGCCGCACCGGTGGTGGATGATGAGGATAAAGTGTTTCAGAAGGTGGAAATTGAAGCCAAGTTTCCCGGAGGAGATAAAGCCTGGGCAAAGTACATTCAACGGGAAATAAACCGCTATATTGATGAATTGCAGGATGCCGGTAAAGCAGGTACCTGTGTAGTTCAGTTCATTGTGGACAGGGAAGGAAATATAAGTGAAGTGGAAGCACTGACCATGAAAGGAACCAAGCTGGCAGAAATTTGCGTAAATGCCATCAAAAGAGGACCCAAATGGACACCGGCAGAACAAAACGGACGTAAAGTAAAGGCGTACCGTAAACAGCCGGTTACTTTCCAGATCGCTGAGGAATAGTAGTTTTTTAATAATCATGTTTATACGATCCCCGTTGTTATCAAACAGCGGGGATTTTTTATGCTCCAAAGAAATCATAAAACAATTTATGGAAAGGCATGAAATCCCTGTCTTATGATATAAACGAATGCTATGGCCGATCTTAACCTTCCGGTACAGGGAAAAGCAAAATACCGCGTTGCCGGAATCAAAACTTTACGCATTGATATGACACCCATGGTGGACCTGGGCTTTTTACTTATTACATTCTTTATTTTTAATACCGTGTTAAACAAACCTACAGCAATGCAACTGCTGCTGCCTGCCGATGGACCGGCTGCACCTTTTGCAGAAAGCCGTACGCTAACGGTATTATTAGGGCAAAACGGCAATACGGTATGTTATGAAGGTTTTGCACAAAAGCCATCCGGTATACACATGATGAACCTGTTTCTTGATCAGGCAGCATTGCGTAATATAATTACAAAAAAGCGGCAGGCATTGGGCAACTAGGCAGCATTAATGGTAATTATTAAACCGGGATTACAAAGCAACTACCGGCAGTTAGTAGCCGCATTAGATGAGATGACGATAAGCGGCATACAAAAATATGCTATGGCTGATATGGATGAAGCAGATAAAAAATTACTGGCGGCTGCACCTT
Source organism: uncultured Sphingobacteriales bacterium (assembly GCA_937871285.1). GTDB lineage: Bacteria > Bacteroidota > Bacteroidia > Chitinophagales > Chitinophagaceae > Agriterribacter. Next base: position 24,066 of record CALMQS010000031.1, read on the forward strand.
AACCAAATTGTATTTTTGCCGCATGTTGCACACATTTTCAGCATGGGATGATACGATTGTAGCGCTGGCTACTCCCCCGGGTATTGGAGCAATAGGCGTTATACGGCTAAGCGGTGAAAATAGTATTGCTATTGCAGATGCATTATTTACAGGCAAAGACCTGTTGCGCCAGGCCACTCATACCCTGCATGTGGGGATGCTAAAAAATGAAAAAGAGGAACTGGATGAAGTGGTGATATCACTGTACAAAGCGCCCAAATCCTACACGGGCGAAAATATAGCAGAGATCAGTTGCCATGGCTCACCCTTTATTCAGCAACAGATCATAGCGGCCTGTATACAAAAAGGAGCCCGCCTGGCTAAGCCGGGTGAATTTACCCAAAGGGCATTTTTAAATGGAAAGATGGATCTTACCCAGGCAGAAGCCGTTGCGGATGTTATTGCGGCGCATTCCCTGGCGGCGCAACAAACAGCGCTTAAACAATTACGGGGCGGCTTTTCATCCGATTTAAAGGACCTGCGCGACCGGTTGATTGGCTTTGCGGCCCTTATTGAGCTGGAGCTCGACTTTTCGCAGGAAGATGTAGAATTTGCCGACCGCCCGCAACTGGAGCAGCTCATTGCGCAGTTAACGGCCTCTGCCACACAATTGCTATACTCCTTCAAATTAGGAAACGTTATTAAAAATGGGGTTAACGTAGCCATTATTGGCAAGCCCAATGCCGGTAAGTCAACCCTGCTGAATGCTTTGCTCAATGAAGAAAGGGCTATTGTAAGCGACATAGCGGGCACAACACGGGATACTATTGAAGAAGTGCTGAATATTAACGGCGTTTTGTTTCGCCTGGTAGATACCGCGGGCATCCGGGAACATGCTACCGACCGTATTGAAAAGCTGGGTATTGAACGCAGCAGGCACAATGCAGAAAAAGCGGATATTATTATTCACCTTAGAGACCTGACTGATACAGACCAGTCGGGAATTACATGGTTGAAGCCATACAGTGAAAAGGTTATTGAAGTATATAATAAATATGACCAGCTTTCCCCCGCAAATCTTCATGCAAATGCTTCCGGAAAAGATCCGGCGGCGATATACATATCTGCCAAAAATAAAGAGGGCATTGAAGCACTGAAATCAGTGATGTATGAAAAAGCCATAGGGGAAACCATCCAAACCGAGCATACCATTGTTACCAATGCCCGGCATTTTGCCGCCCTGCAAAAAGTGCTGGAGTGTTTGAACGATATTAAAACCGGTATGGATAATAATCTTACCGGGGATCTTTTGGCTTTAGATATCCGCCGCTGCCTGCATTACTTAGGTGAAATAACCGGGCAGGTAGAAATTGATCGCGATATACTGGGAACGATATTCGGGAAGTTTTGTATCGGAAAATAGGCGGGGTTATTTCAGTTAACTTATTTTACCTTCACTTAATTATTTTGCTGAAAAGCAATTGTTTACAAAAGTTAAATTTATTGCATTTTACCGAACTTTCATTGTAGGGTTTGGCCCCATTTGTATCTTTTGCCAAAAAAGGCAATGAGATCGAAGCGAAAAAAATAGGGGTGGCCAAATAGCGACAGCTACAGGCAGTTCTATACAGTTCCAGTCAGTTAGGGGCAGCTCAAGGCAGAGCAACGGTTAATTAACCGGACAATTGACTGATACTTTAACCGCCAAAAACCAGGTAAAATGAGTTCAAACATTCGTGTCAAGAAAATTTTCCAGCATTGCAAGCAGTCATTTATCGCACAAAAAACAGTCACTAAATTTTGCTCTCTCAAATGCGCCGGACGTAATTACAAGAAAAGAAAAAAAGAAGAAAAAATCACCCGGACAATTCTTGAAACCAATGATCAATTACTGAAACAGTCGTTAAGTAAAGGAATACCTACAGTTATGCCTGAAAAGGAAAAACCTAAAGGCGACTGGATCAGTATCGAAGATGTTGCTGAACTGATAGGTGTAGGTGTACGGACACTGTACCGGTTTAAAAGAAAATCGTCGATTCCAAAACATTGCTGTCCGGTAAAAATAGAATAATTCTTTTTTCAAACGGCTGGTTGTGGTT
>CALMQS010000032.1 GCA_937871285.1 uncultured Sphingobacteriales bacterium
CATCCTGCAGCCAATCATTGCTATAATATTTCAGGGAAATTTTGTACATTGTATTAGTTCCTTTCTTCATCTAAAACTTTGCCATATGAACCTCCTTCATAGTATGGAAAGATGGGGAGACACGCATCACCCCAAATGGCTCGATTTCATCCGCATGTTGCTGGGTATATTTCTTTTTATACGCGGTGTGGAATTTATCAATAACATGGATCAGTTGAGCGCCCTCATGGCTAAAAGTGAATTTCTCGGTTCCATGTCGCTCGGCGTACTGGCGCATTATGTAGTATTTGCGCACATCGTAGGGGGTGCGTTGATCGCTTTTGGGTTGCTTACCCGTTTGGCATGCTTAGTGCAGGTACCCATCTTACTGGGCGCTGTTTTTTTTGTTAATGCCGATGCGGGGATTTTGTCGCCCAATGAAGGATTGTGGCTATCCATAATAATTTTAGCTCTGCTGATCTTTTTTTTGGTAAGCGGCAGCGGCCCTCTTTCTGTAGATGAACAAATGCGCAGGCAGGCGGAGCGGCAACGCAGATAATGGGGGAGGAGATATGAAGTTACAGGTCACAGGTTTCAGGGGTCTTCCGGCTTAGAAGTGTTTTCGGGAACACGGAGGCACAAAGACACAGTGGTGTTTAGCGTAAATCAAAATGTATTTTCATTTTCAAATTTTCAAATTGCCGGATTTTCAAATTCTCACATTTCCACATCTTCGCATTTTCACATTCTCTCCGGCACCTCAATTCCCGCCAGTGCCATACCGGAAGCGATAACATTAGCCGTCATCTGGCAGATGCGGAGGCGTAGCTGTTTTTTATTTTCCGTTTCCGCTTTCAGCACGCGATGCTCCGTTACAAAAGAATTGAAGGCTTTTGCCAGTTCGTAGCAATAGTTCACTATTACGGAGGGGTTATGTTCATAAGCCGCTTGTTGTATAATAGCCGGGTATCTTTCCAATAAAATGATCAGTTCCTTTTCCAAAGGCAGCAGGGCTTCGTTGTGCTGCAGGGAAAAATGCTGATCGGGTTGTTCATTCCGCAGTATCGCTTTTGCCCTGGCATGCGAAAATTGCACAAAGGAAGCAGTGAAGCCATGAAAGTCTATACTTTCTTCAGGATTAAAGATCATCCTTTTCCTGGGATCAACTCTCAGAATGAAGAATTTTAATGCGCCCAGGCCTATAGTGTTATACAGCTTATCCAGTTCGTCCGGTGTAAAATCTTTTACCTTGCCCAGCTCCTCGGTTTTTTGCGCCGCCACTTTTATCATCTCATCTATCATATCATCAGCGTCAACCACTGTTCCTTCCCTCGTTTTCATACGGCCCGAAGGCAACTCCACCATGCCATAGCTGAGGTGGTAAATACCTTCGGAAGAAGGTAGTCCCAGTTTCCGGCATATGAGTTGCAATACTTTGAAGTGATAATTTTGTTCGTCGCCTACCACGTAAATGCTCTGGTCATACCGGTAAGCTTCGTATTTTTCAACGGCTAATCCAATGTCCTGTGTAATGTATACGGCCGTGCCGTCTTTTCGCTGTACAATCTTTTCATCTAATCCATCTGCGGTGAGGTCAACCCATACGCTGTTGTCTTCTTTTTTAAAGAAAACACCTTTTTGTAATCCCTCTTCCACCAATTTTTTACCCAGCAAATAGGTGTCGCTTTCATAGAACATTTTATCGAAATCGCTGCCAATTCGCTTATAGGTAATATCAAAGCCTGCGTATACCCAGCTATTCATCTTTTTCCATAGGGCTATTACTTCCGGTTTGCCCGCTTCCCAGTCTACCAGCATTTGCTGGGCGGCTTTCATAATGGGCGCTTCCTTTTCCGCTTCCGCTTCAGGCATTCCTTTTGCCGTTAGCTCCTGTATTTCTTTTTTGTATTCCGTGCCAAAAAGCACATAATAATCGCCTACAAAATGATCGCCTTTGGCGCCGGTACTTTCCGGGGTGGCCCCGTTAGCGAATTTTTGCCAGGCAACCATGCTTTTGCAAATATGGATGCCCCTGTCGTTGGCAATGCAGGTTTTAACCACATCATAGCCATCGGCTTTTAAAATTTCCGATATACTCCATCCTAAAAAAATATTGCGCAGGTGCCCCAAATGCAAAGGTTTATTGGTATTGGGCGAAGCGTATTCCACTACAATGGTTTTCCCTTTTTTTTCTTTTCTTCCATACATCCCGTCCTGGTAATTATCGTTCAGTACCGCCCCCCAGTAGCTACCGGCAATATTCAGATTTAGAAAGCCCTTTATTACATTAAAAGCTGAGAACAGGGAAGGGTGGGTTTCTGTTAAATATGCGCCCAGGGTTTTGCCCAAAGCATCAGGCGATTGCTTTAATGGTTTAAGCAGGCTGAATAACACTACGGTGTAATCGCCTTCAAATTCAGGTTTGGTTTGATTGATCTGGAAATCCTTTGCACTGAATGCCTGGTTATACAATTGTTCCAATGCTGCAATAACGGCGGACTGAATGGTTGATGTAACGGACATGACCCCACATTTTAAAGGACTGCAAAAATAAGGATATGCGTCTTCAATCCTTTTTTTATGTTATTTTGTAGGAATGCGCCGGTTAAGCAGCGCAATATCTTATGCAAATCATAGAAGTTAACAATGCCGCCACAAGAAAATCCTTCCTGGATCTTCCCCGGAAAATATATAAAAATGATCCTAACTGGATATGTCCTTTGAACAGGGATATTGAATGGGTATTTGACCCGCGTAAAAACAGTTATCACCAGAACGGGAAATGTATAAGGTGGATACTGAAAAATAAAAACGGGAAGGTAATTGGGCGCATTGCCGCTTTTATAAACAATAGAAAAGCGTATCTCACTGAAGTGCCCACGGGAGGCTGTGGTTTTTTTGAATGTGCCGATAACCAGGACGCTGCCGACCTGTTGTTTGATACGGCTAAAGCGTGGCTTGCTGAAAAGGGTATGAAGGCCATGGACGGCCCTGTAAATTTTGGAGAAAATGATATGTGGTGGGGATTGCTGGCAGAGGGCTTTGCGGCGCCGTACTATGGGATGAATTATCATCAGCCTTATTATAAAAGATTGTTTGAGCGATATGGTTTCACGCCATTGTATGAGCAGATATCCAATTCGATAGAAATATATAAACCTTTTCCGGAGCGCTTTACCAAAATTGCGGAATGGGTGGCCAAAAAGCCGGGTTACCATTTTGAGCACCTGAATAAAAAGGAGTTTCAGCGTTTTGCCAATGATTTTAAAGAGATTTATAATGATGCCTGGAAGGACTTTGAGAATTTTACACCTATAACGGACATCACTATACGTGAAACCTTTGAAAAGATGAAGATCATTATGGATGAAAAGCTGATCTGGTTTGCTTATGTAGATGGGGAACCGGCTTCCATGGTAGTGATTGTTCCGGATACCAATGAGCTGATCAGCAATTTGAATGGCAGGTTAGGCATATGGAGTAAGCTGAAGTTCATGCTAAACAAATGGAGCCGTAAGAATAAGCGGATGCGGGCCGTAATTATGGGAACCAAAGCGAAGTTTCAAAAGCATGGACTGGAATCGGCTATAATCATTAAGCTGAAAGAATATGTGCTGCCCCTGCAGCAATATAAAGAGCTTGAGCTTTCCTGGGTAGGGGATTTTAATACTAAAATGCTTGCCCTGCATGAAGCAACAGGCGCTACTTTTTCTAAAAAACATATTACCTACAGGTATACTTTTTAAAATTATTTTTACATGATCAGTTACCAGGTAGAAAACGACCTGAGCTGCGATGAGTTCATTAGCGTGCTGCAACGCTCCACGCTTGGGGAACGCAGGCCGGTTAATGATCCTGAACGCATTACCGCCATGCTTGCCCATGGCAATCTTATACTTACGGCAAGGGATAATGGCAATATTATTGGCGTGGCCCGTTCGCTCACGGATTTTTCATTTTGCACTTATTTGTCAGACCTTGCCGTTGACAAAGATTACCAGCGTAAAGGCATTGGCAAGGAACTGATCCGGCGTACCCAATTGGCGGCGCCAAAAGCAAAGCTGATCTTACTGGCAGCGCCTGCCGCTGTACATTATTATCCGCATATCGGTATGAAGCGCCATGAATACTGTTTTTATATTGATCATGCGGATGAATTGAAGTGATGATGTGTGGAAAAGCTTCAATGCTTATAAAACTTCGCTGCTCCAGTGCCCTCCAATGGGTAAAATGCTATAAGCTTGCTGAACCGCTTTCGCGTTAGCGGCAAAATGAGCCGGGTTTGCCGTGTTAAAAGTAAACATATCGTAATGGCAGGGAATAACATGTTGTATGCCTGCTGCCTTAGCCAAAGCCGCTGCTTCCTGTACGTTAAAGTTGCCTGCAACGCCTCTTGCCGGATCATTGCCGTTAATGGGAAGTAAGGCCAGGTTTATTGCAAACGGGTTTAGTGCCTTTTCCAAACCGGCGTACCAGAGCGTATCGCCGCTGTGGTAGATGGTATAATTACCAAACTGAATAATATATCCCATATAAAGGCATTCTCCTTTTTCATTGCGGTCAACGGTATTGTGTGCGGCGGCAATGCCATAAAAAGTAAAATCACCAACGGTTAAATGCATGCCTTCGGTTAGTCCTGCAGGAAAAGCCTGAGGTATTTGCGCCCTGTTGGCAACAAAGCTTCTGTTGGCTTCAGGAATGATGAAGGTGATGCCGGGATTGTTTTTAATAATGGGTATTAAGGTTTCGCCATCGAGGTGGTCGGTGTGGTTATGACTGGAGCTTACGATAGAAATGTTCTTTAACAGCTCAGGGTTTACTACTCTTTCGCTCATGCGTGTATGTGGTTTGGCAGTACCGGCATATTTTTTTGTGAGGGAATCCGAAAGATAGGGGTCAAGCAATATTCTTTTTCCCTGCCATAGCAACAGGTAGCCGCTTTGCCCCAGCCACCACAGGTGAAAATGTTTTTTATCATTTTCATACTGTTGAACCTGCGCTATAAAATCTTCATCTTTTATAATTGCCGGGATCATCGTCTCTAAATTTTAAATGGTTAAACCCGAAGCCGGAATTCAGCAATTCGAAGAAAGAATCCCAAAGCAGCCGGGCTTCGGCTACCATAAGCAACGGGAAAAGGCAAAATACCAAAAGTAAATAAATTACGAATGGTTAGTTGGATGTATTTCAAATTATAAACCTTGTATCCTTTCAGGATAGGAATAAAAGAACATTCTGGGAGCGGTCTCCTTCCTGCATAGTGTATTGGCCACTTTTCGCATAAGGACTTGTATTGACCCTGAAGGGGTCCAAACGTTTATAACCATCGAATAGCAGTATTACGACCCTGAAAGGGTCGAACAATAAATGTCTTGTCTCAGTTTCATACTTGGTTCGTATAAAAAGCATACTTTACAAGTAGTTGAAAAGAGCCATCAGCATGATGTGGGGAGGAAACCATCTGCACTTCGGCAGACAGGGTTTATTTTTTTGTAATTTTTTTTTGGTGCGCCCTTCGGGTTTCGAATTTTCGACTTCTGATTTGAAATTTATTTGTTTTTTGCGATTTGGTTCTTGGTTCTTTGTATTCCATAGGATTTCGGTTTTTTGGCTTCAGACTTTACATTTATACAGTATGAAAAATAGATCGTGTCTTCTTTATTGCCTGCTTTGTTCAGTTATTGCCCAAAACGCCTTCGCACAGCTTTCGTATATGCCAGCCAGCATGAAAGACACGGCTTTCTGGCAGGAATACCATGAGGCGTATCGTGTAGGAAAAAGTGCGGCGGAAAATGAAATAAGGAGCATTGCCGTTGATGATGCGTCCAATGTTTGGGTGGCCACAGCGGAAGGCATCTATATGAAAAAGCAGGATGCCTTTGAATGGACGGACGTCATCAGTGGTAATGATAAAGGCCCGGCTTATGCGGTAATTACGGATGATGCACATGCGGTGTGGCTGGGAACATGGAACGGCGTTTATGTTTTCCAAAACAATACCCTTCTCAAAGTACCCGGCACAAGGGGCCCTGTTGCAGCATTATGCGCTGCAGGAAAAGAGTTGTATGCTTTTGGCCCGGAAGGCTTATGGGTATACAGCCAAAACCGGTTTATTAAAAAAGATTACGTTATCGCGCGTTCTATACGGGATGCTGTTGCCGATGCCGGCAATGGCGTATGGATAACCAGCGATGTTGGGATATATCACATAGCAAATAACAATATCCGGCACTTTATAGATACGGGCACGCTCATCAGCGCTTATGCAAAGGGACTTGCATTCGACAGTAAGCAACGGTTATGGGTAGGTGGACTGGGCGGGATAAGCATTCTTCAAAACAACAGCAAAGTACAGACGCTTCAGCCGGCCGATGGCGTGCCTTCCATTTATGTTAATTGCGTGGAACGTTCTCCCGATGACGCAATGTGGGCAGGTACCGATGTGGGCATTGTACGGTATGCGCCTGATGGCTCACATACCCTGCGTTTTGGCCGGCGCTGGTTATTAGACGATAAAGTAACGGATATCGCTTTTGATCAGGAAGGTAATGCATGGATCGCTACCCCTAAAGGCGTAAGCGCTATCAAAAGAAAAAAAATGACTTTGGCACAAAAGCAGGATTTCTTTTACGACATCATGATGAAACGCCATATACGCGAACCGTGGATAGCAGGCCCGGCACGGTTAAAGGACCCTGAAGATGTGAGCAACTGGCAGCCCGAAGATGATGATAATGACGGAGAATTTACTGCCAGCTACCTGGCTATGGAATGCTTCCGCTATGCGGCAACCCAAAGTAAAGACGCGAAAGAGAAAGCGAAAAAAGCTTTTACATTTTTAAAATTGTTACAAACCATAACGGGCACCGATGGGTTTTTTGCAAGAACAATCGTACCTGCCGGCTGGGGCAATAACGTACATGATCCTAACAGAAAATATACCGAAAGGGAACTGGCTGAAGAATTAGTGAAGGAACCCCGGTTTAAGCCGGTGGAAAACCGCTGGCGGAAATCGAAGGATGGAAAATGGCTGTGGAAAGGCGACACAAGCAGCGATGAATGGTGCGGGCACATGATGAGCTATTATTTTTACTATGAACTGGTGGCAGATGCTAAGGAAAAAAAAATAGTTGCCGAACATGTTGCGCGGCTGGTTGATCACCTGATCAGCCATAATTTTAATATGGTAGATATAGACGGTACGCATACCCGTTGGTCGGTATGGAGCCCGGATCAGCTAAACCGCGACCCGGAGTGGCTGCCCGACCGGTATCAGAATTCAATGGAGCTGTTAACCTTTTTAAAGTTGGCCTATCACATGACCGGAAACGCCAAATACCAGGAACATTACCTGCGGCTGATCAGGGAGGAACATTACCTCGAAAATATGGCAAAGGTTCCTGAACAAAACCCTGCTTTTTTTATATATTTCGATGTTATTCTTCAGTCCTACCTGTATCCTGTTCTCACCGGCTGTGAAAAAGATCCTGAGCTGCTGGCTTTTTATGAAAAGCATTTGGACAACTGGATGGGAAAAAGAAAGAACGATAAAAGCCCCCTGATTAATTTCCTGTATTGTTATGCCAGGAATAAAAAAGTGGAACTAACGCCGTCTGTTGCATTCCTTACAGATACCCCGCTCGACCTGGTAAACTGGAGATTTGACCATAGCAAAAGAGAAGATGTAAAAATGGTACACGAGCCGGTGCTGGACGACCTGCAGGTAGATGCATTGCCGCCGGCCGGCATCCGCACCGCAGTGCGATGGGATAAGAATCCCTGGTCGGCCATAAACGGCTATCCCGATATGGAAAGGGAGCCGGTATTCTGGCTGCTGCCTTACTGGATGGGAAAATATTTGAAAATGATTGATTAAGGATACAGGAAAGATTATCCTGTTGTGGATAAAAAGAGAAAACTTTCCAATATAATTCATGGCGTTTTCTTTAGATTGTGTGTGCTATAACCCCTGTTTGAAAAGATAAAGATTTTACCATGCAGATAGCTCAGTACCTCTGTGCGCTTATTATTTTCGCATCTGCTTTATTCACTTCCTACCGCAACGAAAAAAGCGTTTCGCCAACCCTTAATAATGCAAAGCACGGGGCTGTTATCAGGCACCAGTTGTATACGGAGATATTAGATGTACAATATGCTGATGCTGACGGCAATGATAACCTGCTTGACGCGTATTTACCGGATGACCGGAACAGCAATACCAAAGTGATCGTATATATTCATGGCGGAAGCTGGGTACAGGGCGATAAAAGGGAGTTTCCAAAAGCTTTGATAGAAGAGCTGGTAGGGAAACGCAAATATGCCCTGGCATCTTTAAACTACCGCTTGGTAAAGGATAGAAAAAATACTTTTCCCGCGCAAATAGAAGATGTAAAAAAAGCGCTGGCTTTCATTGCTGCAAACGCAGCAGAGTATAGATATGATGGTAATCATTTTGCTTTAATAGGAGCCAGTGCAGGCGCTCATCTTGCTATGCTGTACGCTTATGGCTATGATAGCTTGAAGCAGGTAAAAACAGTAGTGGATATTTTTGGGCCTACAGATTTAAGTGATGAAACTGTTCGCCAACCCGGTTCTGAAAGCAATGCCATTATTGTTAATTTCCTGGGAACCTCCGATACCGCTGCGAAGATAGTAAAGGAGGCCAGCCCTTATTTTCAGCTTACCGGTTCAACAGCCGTTCCTACCATTATATTTCATGGTACGGCCGATGAAATGGTGCATGTTAATCAATCGGAAAAACTATATAAAAAATTGCAGGACTTAGGTGTTCCGTCACAAATAAAATTATATCCGGGCGAAAAGCATGAACTGCGTCCGCCCGTAGCTGCAGATGTATTTGCCGCGATGATTGCCTGGCTGGAGCAATATTACCCGTGAGCAACACGTGTCGTTAATTAAGATGACTGCATAAAATAATGGGAAGGATAATTCACCTTCTCTAAAAACAACCCATGACCGGGTACGGCAAAATTGACTTTGGTACAATCCCTTCCTGCAATAATGGTATGAAAACTTTCAATGCTGATCTTTCCTCTTCCTGCCTGTAACATGGTACCCACCAACCCCCTTACCATACCCCTTAAAAAGCGGTTGGCCTTTACGTGGTAAATCATATGATCTGCTTCCCTGCTCCACCGGCTTTCCGTAATACGGCAGATAAAATTTTTCACCTGTGTGTTGCGTTTGGAAAAGCTTGTAAAATCGGTATGCTCCATAATGGCGGATGCTGCCTGCTGCAGCAAATCAAAATCAATAGTATAGGGAAAATAATAAGCCTGGTTATATAAAAATGGATTTTTGTTTTTGTATACATGGTAGCTGTATTCACGGCTTATGGCATCAAACCGGCAATGGGCATGGGCGTGTACGGGAATGATCCGTTTAATTACAATAGCAGCCGGAAGTATAGCATTGAGATTGTAGATATACCGCTCCGGTATGGGCCGGTCAAAGTTGAAATGAAAAAAATTCTGCAGCGCGTTAACGCCGGCATCGGTTCGTGACGATCCGGTAAGTAATATGTCCTGCCTGAACAGAACAGCCATCGCCTGCCGGATCTCCGATTGTATGGTAACCGCATTTTCCTGTATCTGAAAACCGGCATAGCCTGCGCCCTTATATGCCACTTCTATAAAATATCTTTGCATTACTATAATCCGTTATTAAGCCGGATGACTGCAAAATTAAAGGTAAGCGCAATGTAACCATGCAACCTCAATTCTTAGATCATCTCCCTTACCATTTGCGCGCCCTTTACCATATTGACCAGCTTTTGCCTTGATGCCCATCTTGCCGTTTGACTTAATCCGCAGTCGGGCGCAACAGACAGCTTTTCCGCGGGAATATACTGCAGGCATCTTTTAATTCTTCCGGCTACATCCTCCGGCGTTTCAATATAATAATTCTTCACATCAATGATCCCCACGGCAACATGCATGCGTTTGGCAAAAGTGGCGAGCAATTCTATTTCCGCAAATTCCCGGTTCGCCATCTCAATATGGATTTCATTTACTTTTAGCTCCAGGAAATCGGGCAGCATGGGTTTAATGCTCCTGTAACCAACCGGTCTTCCCTTAAAGTTACCAAAGCATAAATGCGTGGAAAGATTACATTTGCCCGCTACAGGCTCCACCGTTTTATTAAATATCGCTGCAAATTTTTTGGTATTTTCTTTATACGCGTAGCAGCTCATGGAAGGTTCATCTACTGTAATTTCGGTACATCCTGCTGCCACCAGGTCTTCCAGCTCTTTCTGTATAAAGGGGAGGAGCGCTTCTGTTATTGCATAGCGGTCTTTGTATTCACTGTTCGGCAATAGCCTTCCGCTTAAAGTATACGGCCCCGGTATGCTGGCTTTTAATACAGGTCCCTGCGGCGCCAGTTTTTTTAACCGCAGAAACTCTTTTACAACGCCCAGCCCGTGGGGTGCAGAAAGTGTTTCTGTGATCCGGTGCTTGCCCCTTTGATCATGCGCAGCCGGGCCAAACCGCCTGGTTTCACTTTCGTCCGGCGATATCCCTTTGATATAGCCGTAAAAAGACAAATTGAAATCGAGCCTTGTTTGTTCTCCGTCGGTGATCACATCGAGCCCTGCCGTTGTTTGATCATGAATAGCGGCAATAACAGCATCTTCAATCGCTTCTTCTATATCGGCCGGGCCAAATTCATTTAAGTGTTGCGAAGCAAATTCTAACCATCCCGGGAAAGGGTAGCTGCCAACAACCGTTGTGCGTATGGGCGTGTGCATATTGTTACTGTATTTGTTTTCCAACGTTTTGATATAATCCCGCCAGGCGGTGCGCATGTTCATCATAAGCGCTTTCAAACAGTTCCTTTGCTTTTTCAGCGCCTGCAATACATGAGGCCGTTAATACTTTGGGGGGATGCCCTGCTTCTGTTAGCAGCCGGGCTGTTTCCGCCTTAATGGTATTGATCAGTAAAACGCCTCCTACGGTGGAGCCCGGCGCCACCGGCGTTTCTAATCCCGGTATGTGTATCATGGCATCTCCCGCGGGAGCGCCGGTATCTAAAATAAGATCGGCGAAGTTGCCTAATTTTTTCCCGTCTTTTCTTTTGCTTGTGGAAACATCCGCGTGTTTTTGGGTAATGATGGCCGTTACCTTCACTTTTTTTTGCTGGAACAGCTCCGCCATTTCAATGGGCACTATATTACATCCGCTGGAGGAAATGATGAGTGCGCTGTCGCTCTCCCGGATATCAAAATTGCGCTGGATCCTTTCTGCCAGTCCCTCCACGTTTTCAAGAAACATCGCCTGCCGCTGACCGTTAGCGCCCACTACTAAGTTGTGAAAAGTAAGCGATAGTTCCACGATAGGATTAAACCCCGGGAATGATCCGTAGCGCGGCCACATTTCTTCCACCATAATACGGCTGTGCCCCGAACCAAATACATGCACCATTCTGCCTGCCGCAATGCTTTCTGCAAACCATTGCGCGGCTTGTTGTATACCGTTTTGCTGCGCTTCAATGGCGTCAATGATTTTTTGCGACTGTTGCAGGTAATCCTGTATAACGTTCATGATAAAAAATTAATGTGGTAAAGTTTTGTGCAAGGCAAAGCCTGCTGCTCCTGCCGCGCCGGAATATTCATCAAACACGGCCTGTACAACAGGTGTTCGTATACCCGAATGGCGCCATTCAAAGATATCCATAAAGTGCTCAAGCGGTTTAAATAAATCATCGCCTGCCTGCGCTATACCGCCGCCGAGTATAATAATATCGGGAGAAAGGATATTGATAAAAGAGCACAGCGCCACCGCCAGCCGTTTTACGGCATGCAGCCACACATACGTGGCAACCGTATCGCCAGCCTTGTATGCCTGAACCAGGTTGTAGGTGGAAGTAAATTTTCCAAAGCTGCGCCGTTCTATAGTACAGTCGCCTATAGCATCTTCTAAGCTGGCCGGCATATTGGTAACATCACATATATCGCTGTCTGCATTTAGCATTACATGACCCATATGCCCGGCCCTGTTTAATAAACCCTGGTGCAGCGCGCCGTTGATCATAATGCCTCCGCCTACACCTGTGCCCAGTGTTAGCAGAACAATATGATGGTATCCTTTGCCTGCGCCAAATTTTGCTTCTGCCATTAAAGCGGCATGCGCATCGTTGAGCACCCATGCGGGCGTTTGAAGATAATCGGACCATATAAAATTTTCTAATCCTTCCAGCCGGCCCGGCATTAGCTTTATACAATCATTGTTATGGCTTGCCAAACCCGGGGCAGACAGCCCTACGGGAATATTTTCGCCGGTGGCTTTCTGCCTGAGTTGGTGCAGCATATCTGCCACGGCTTTTTTCCACCAGTTGGCTTCTTTCCCGTTGGTTTTGCATTGCATTTCATGCAGTATGGTACCGTTCTCATTTACCAGCACTCCCTTGATATTGGTTCCACCTATGTCAATGCCTATTGCCTGCATATCATTATTGTTTTTAAATTATTAAACCTGTCCTTCGCTTACAGACCATCCGCCATCAACGTATACTACCTGCCCGGTAGTGAATCTTGCATAGTCCGACATGAAATAACAGGCCAGCCCGTCTGTATCTTCCGGCCGGCCTATTCTTCCCCCATCTAATGGCTGCTTTGTTTTGATGAAGGAAAGGATAGCTTCATCTTGAGCTGCTCTTTGCGCCATGGGGGTTGCTACCAGGGCAGGCGCTATAGTATTAACGCGAATATTATCTTTTGCATAATAAGCGGCTAATGATTTTGTAAAACCTGTTACTGCCGATTTACAGGCGGCATACGCATGGGTAGCAAAATGAAGAGGAGAGGGGGATATACCCAGTACGGAACTCATATTAAGAACAGACCCGCCTGTTTTGTGCTGAAGCAGCCATCTGATCGCGGCCTGGTTGGAAAGCATCAGCGAAGTAAGATTTAGCTCAAATGTTTTATTCCATCCTGCTAATGTCAGCTCATGCAGCGGGCCATCGCCCATTTTACGGCCGCTGCCACCGGCTACATGATACAGTCCATGAAATGTTCCGAATTGCTGTGCGCAGGTATTAATAGCATTTTCCGCGGTAGATGGGTCAATAGCGTCTGCGCAAATGGCAATCCCTTTTTCACCCAGTTGCTGTTGCGCGGCATTGCAGGTTTGGCGGTTCCTTCCCACTACTACCACCCGGGCGCCCTGTGCCGCAAAAGCTTTGGCGGCCGATAACCCCATGCCGCTTGTTCCGCCAATAATCACTATATTTTTTTCTATTAGCCAGCCTTCACTCATAAAAAATAAATGACGAATCGCATTCCGGTTCCAGGCAAGGCGTATAGAACAGCCATTACCGGGACAAATAAGAAATGCAGTTAAAATTTGAAATATCTTTCCTGATAAATGTAAAGCAAACTAACAATACTTTTGTAAACTCTTATCATGTTTATACCCGATATAAGCTATATGGAGTTGTTTAATGCTAATAAAAGAAATACTGGCAGGAAAAATAGCAGCATGAGTATAATAATGGTGAAAGCCGCTTGTTATTTCAGACATTATTTTGCAATTTACATACAATCTGTAATCAGTTTGATACGTTTTCCCCATTTCAATTCAACCCAGCTCATGATAAAACAATGCTGTAAAAGCATATGCCGGATATTAGTGCCTGTACTGTTGCTGTTTTCCTGCAATGAAGCATCGCAGTCTCCTAAAACAGCAGAAATTGTTCGCGAACCCGAAAATTTGAATAAAAAGACCAATGAAAATATTGCCATTACTATGGCTTTCGCTTCAGAGCATAATGGAAAGCTGAACGACAGTATAACATTTAATATGCTGCCGGTGGTACAGTTATGGTATGGCGGGCTCGATTCCTTACGTACCTGGAGCGATAAGCAACAATGGTTACCCATGGCCGATTCCTTATACGATTTTATCCGGCAAAGTGAAAACTATGGTTTGTTTCCTTCAGATTACCATTTCAGTCATCTGGATATCATTCGCCACAAATTAAAAACCGATTCTTTGGCGATGCTGGATGCGGCAATGTGGGCACGCGCCGACCTGTTATTCACAGATGCCTTTGTACAGATTGTTAAGGATATTAAGCTGGGAAGGCTGGAAAAAGATAGTGTTACGCTCAGGAAAGATTCGGTACTCACCGATTCCTTTTATGTAGCCTTACTAAAGAATGTACACAGCAGTAAAGAACTTACGCCCCTGCTTGAAACGCTTGAGCCTCACCATCAGGGATACGTGGAATTACGGGGTGCATTAAAGAGCTTCCTGGATTCCATGAACAGAACGAGGTATACCTACCTGTCTTACCCTTTTACAGACCCGGTGGATTCGATGGATTTTATTAAAAACCTGCAGACCCGCCTGTATGAAGGCGGGTACATAGCGTTTAACGACCGGGCAGCCGATACAGCAGCATTAACAGCAGCCGTAAAAGCATATCAAAAAGAAAATGATCTGAAAGTGGATGGCAAAGCCGGCCCAATGGTAGTAAAGTCGCTCAACAATAATGACCAGGAAAAATTTAAAACCATTGCCATTAATTTAGACCGGTACAAGCAATTGGCCGATACCATGCCGCAACGGTACCTGTGGGTAAACATCCCTTCCTACCAGTTGCGCTTATGGGATACCGATACCCTGAAGCTGGAGTCGAAAATAATTGTGGGCCAGCCGAAAACCAGAACACCCTTGCTCACCAGCACGCTCACTAATTTTATTATTTTTCCGCAATGGACGGTTCCTTATAGTATTATTTTCAAAGAAATGCTGCCCAAAATAAGGGAGAATGTGGGCTACTTAGATAAACAAAACCTGATGGTAGTTGATAAAAATGACAGCATCATAGACCCCCATGCGGTAAACTGGTTCAGGTTAAACAAAAATTACTTCCCCTATCTGCTGAAGCAGCGGGAAGGTGATGATAACTCCCTGGGCGTTATAAAATTTAATTTCCGGAACAAGTATAGCGTGTATTTACATGATACCAATGCCCGCTGGCTTTTCTCCAAAGCAGACAGGGCGCTCAGCCACGGCTGTGTGCGGGTGCAGCAGTGGGATAAATTATCCAAATACCTGGTAAAGAATGATTCGCTTCGTTACAAGCCCGATACGTTAGCTGCCTGGATGAAAAGAAAAGAAAAGCGCACCGTAACTTTCTCTCAGAAAATACCCATTTTTATACGTTACATAACCTGCGAAGCCCGGAACGGCCGCCTTGTTTTTTTTGATGATATATATGCTGAAGACAAGATAGCCAGGCAGACCCGGTTTGGCAATAAATACAACCTGTTTACGTTATAGCCGCTACAATTCAATGTATATCCGGGTAAGCCTAAGCCTGAAAAAGAACCCGGTAATGATTTACATACCTCAATGAAGGCATACCCGGCCCCGGAAAAGAGCATTGTGGTCTTAGTTTTGCAGGACATATTCCCTGTAGTATCAAAGAAAACAGGTGTAATGAAGCCATTTCCGTTATTATTTTTTTCGCTGTTTTGTATTTGTGCTTCGGTAGCGGCACAACGTCCTGTGGGTAAAAAAGCAGACAAAAATCATACGGCTCAGCAGGGAACAGCCAGTTTTTATGCAGATAAATTCCAGGGGAGGACAATGGCCAACGGGAAAAAATATGACCAGCATAAGCTTACCGCTGCGGCTAACCGCTATCCGCTGGGTACATGGGTGAAGGTAAGCAACCTTTCAAACAAAAAATCCGTCATAGTTCAGATTACCGACCGGATGCATCCTAAAAACAAGCGGCTGATTGATCTGTCTAAGGCTGCCGCACAAAAATTAGGGTTCATTAAAAAAGGGCTTACCAGAGTACGTGTAGAGGTCGTTAACAAACCGCAACAGGTTGGTAAGCCGTAATAAAACGATGTAATAATTTGGAACGTTAATAGTCAACCTTATACCTTTGCATAACTTTTAATCAAAATACATTTTATGAGAAAACTGTTATTGAGCTTATTGGCAGCATGCATACTCAGCACTGCTTTTGCCCAGGAAAATGCCATTAAAAACCCCTACAAAAAGAAACCGGCATTTGGCTTTGCATTTACTTTTCATGATTTTCAAACTGCCCAGGATTTAAAGAATACTTCCTTGAGCCAGGTGCTAAAAGACAAGCAATGGTATAAAACAGGGCGTATGAGCCCCGGTTTGGCGTTATCTTATTTCCAGGGACTTACCGATCATTTTGATTTCATGGCCCGTTTAGGCGGCACTTTCACCGACTACCCTGTGCCCGATAAGCCACAGGGCGGCAATGATAAGCTGCTTGCCGAGCTGGATGCCAATATTAATGCCAAGCTGCTAAGCGACAGGTATTGGGTTACACCGTATTTAACCGCAGGTATTGGCGGTTCCCAATGGAATGGCTATTGGGGCGCCTATGTACCATTGGGTATAGGCGTGCAGGTTAATTTGTTAGACCAGGCGTTTATTAATTTTAATGCGCAATACCGTGTTGCGGTAACCACCGGTACCACTGCCAATCATTTGTTTTACAGTTTAGGCGTGGCAGGTTCTTTGTTTGAGAAAAAAGAGCCTAAAGTTATTCCGCCGCCACCCCCACCAGCCGATACAGATAATGATGGCATAGTGGATTCATTAGATGCATGCCCCGATGTGGCAGGTTTGGCCCAGTTCAATGGCTGCCCCGATACCGATGGTGACGGCATTCCGGATAAAGATGATAAATGTCCCAGCGTAAAAGGACTTGAAAAATACAACGGCTGTCCTATCCCGGATTCCGATAATGATGGCATTAATGATGAAGAAGATAAATGCCCTAACGAAGCGGGCGTAGCCAAATACCAGGGTTGTCCCATACCGGATACCGATGGCGATGGTGTAAATGATGAAGAAGATAAGTGCCCCGCACTGGCTGGTCCGGCAAGCAACCAGGGTTGTCCTGAAATTAAGGAAGAAGTGAAGAAGCGTATTGATGTAGCAGCAAAGAATGTATTTTTTGCTACAGGCAGTTCCAAACTGCTGGCAAAATCATTCAAATCGCTGGATGAAGTGGCAAAAATCCTTAATGAAGATCCCAACCTTAAATTAGATGTTGAAGGACATACGGATAACACCGGCAATCCGGATAAGAACCAGGTTTTAAGTGAACAAAGAGCGCAGTCGGTGGTAGATTATCTTACTAACAAAGGAGGCGTTGATCCGACCCGCTTAGTATCTGCTGGTTTTGGACAGGACCAACCCATTGCAGATAATAAAACCGCTGCAGGCCGTGCTCAAAACCGCCGTGTAGATCTGAAATTGCACTATAATTAATATTTCTTTAATGATGAAAAAGGCCCCGGTTCATTAGCCGGGGTTTTTTTATGGGCAGCTTTGTATCGGCTAGCCATTAAAGTAATGGCGCCGCCAGTGTACCTGTAATAAGGCCGGGATGCTGTAAAATAAAAAAGGTTACCACTAAGAATGATAACCTGAATAATGATATTTGCAGTAAAAGAACTTATTTATAGCCAATCATTCCCTGCGTAGCTTTACATCCGTTTCTTGAGGAAGTACATGAAGTAAAAGCGGCCCCCAGCGCAATGGCAAACAGTGCAATAACAAAAATTTTTTTCATCTTGAAGTTTTTTAGGTAAAACAATAACATTTACAAGCACGGCGCCCGTAGGAGTAGGAGATAATGTTATTCTTCAGGGGGGATTTGGAAATACAAAATTACGTAGTGAGACCTGCAAATAAACAAATATTAAACTTACCAAACAAACTTTATCATTTTTTTCTCATGAGGTGCAGATTTGTTTGACTTATGTTAACAGAACGCCGATAGTATTATATTTTTAGCTATTTTGCCGCATTAAACAATTATTGTTAGTGATATGCCATTACAATTAACCCGTCCTTTAGCTGTTATTGACCTGGAAACAACCGGTGTAAACCTGGCTGTTGATCGTATTGTTGAATTAGCTATTGTAAAGATTCAGCCGGATGGCAGCCGTGTGGTAAAGAGAAAATTAGTTAATCCGCAGATGCCCATACCTAAAGCATCTTCCGATATACATGGCATTACTGATGATATAGTTAAGGACGCCCCTTCCTTTAAACAGATTGCCAATGAAATACGCCAGTTTTTAGACAATTGTGATCTGGCGGGGTACAATTCCAACCGTTTTGACCTTCCCTTGCTGGTAGAGGAATTTTTACGTTCCGGACTGGAATTTGATGTTACCAGCCGGCATTTGCTGGATGTACAAAAGCTATATCATATGATGGAACCCCGTACATTAAGCGCTGCGTATAAATTTTACTGCGATAAGGATCTTGATAATGCGCATAGCGCGGAAGTTGATGCTGTGGCAACTTTTGAGATACTGGAATCGCAACTGCAAAGGTATCCCCAGGTGGGTTCCACACTGGAATCTGTTATCAAATTCACAGGACAGGAACAAATTGTGGATTTCGCCCGCCGTTTTATTATGGAAAATGGAGTAGAAATCTTTAATTTCGGAAAACATAAAGGCAAAGCTGTAACCGAAGTGCTTAAAGCTGAACCGCAATATTACGACTGGATGATGAAAGGCGATTTCCCCATGCATACCAAACAAAAACTAACTGAAATCCTTAACCGCACCTTGTTAAAGAAAGCGTAAAACCAATCTTAAAAACAAACGTATAAGCTAATTTTATAGCACAATAAATAAATATCTGTTGGAAAAGCTGGTGATCATACCTACTTATAACGAGAGCGAGAATGTGAAACCTGTCCTTCATGCTATTCTAAGTATGGATTTGGATTTCCATGTTTTGGTGGTTGATGATAATTCCCCCGATGGTACTGCCGGCCTGGTGCGTGAAATGCAAAAGAACTATCCCGGCCAGTTATTCCTCCAGGTGCGGGAAGGCAAGCAGGGACTGGGCACAGCTTATATTTATGGATTTAAATGGGCGATAGACAGGGGATACCGGTATATTTTTGAGATGGACGCCGACTTCTCGCATAACCCCAAAGACCTTGAGCGGTTATACCAGGCCTGTGTGCATAATGCAGATGTAGTGGTAGGTTCGCGCTATGTAAAAGGAGGCGAAACGGTGAACTGGAGCCGCTACAGGAATGTGCTTTCCAAGGGTGGTGCGTTATATACGCGGATACTCACCTGGATGCCGGTTAAAGACCCTACCGCCGGTTTTATTTGCTACAGGAAAGAGGTGCTGGAAACGATTAATTTTGATCAGATCAATTTTGTTGGCTATGCATTCCAGATAGAAATGAAATTTGCTGCCTGGAAGCTTGGCTTTAGAGTTATTGAAATCCCTATCACTTTTGTTGACCGCAAATTCGGTACCTCAAAAATGAATAAGAATATTGTAAAGGAAGGCATACTGGGCGTTCTTAAGATACAGTGGCAAAGCATGTTTAAAAACTACCGCAGGAAAGTACGCAACACCTTTATACCCGCATCAGGGCTCCACGCCGAAGCATTAAGCTGAACCCCGCCGGTTAACCGTATACCATAGTGCTTCATACCGGAGTGCTCCTTTCATCTGTATATTATTTAATCAGGTTTTTTAATAAAGAAGGCTTTTTTGTCTTTGCATGCAGCCATATTCCTGTCGGGTTTTACAGGTATACCGGGCAGGCTTATTACCCTTAATGAAGGGCTAAAAGAAGTTTAATCTTTATCTTGCAAACGGATTTTTGAAAATTTACCAATGAATATGAGAAGGATATTTTTTGTTATCATAATACTGCTGGCGGCAGATGTGCATGCACAAAATAAAAAACCGCTTGATCATACCGTATACGATAGCTGGCAATCTGTTGGTGAACGTAAAATTAGTAATGACGGCAGATGGATTATATATACGGTTGACGTACAGGAAGGAGATGGTACGCTGGTTATCCGGTCTTCCGATATGCAATACAATGAAGCGATCCCCCGTGGCTATGATGTAACAATAACGGAAGACAGCCGGTATGCCGTTTTTAAGATAAAGCCGCCTTATGCCGATGTAAGGCAGGCGCGTATAAAAAAGAAAACACCCGATGATTCACCCAAAGATTCACTGGCTATTGTTGAATTAGGTAAAGGGTTCATAGTAAAAGAAGCCCGTGTAAAGTCGTATAAAATACCGGAAAAAAATGCGCAGTGGGTAGCCTGGCAAAGGGAAAAGCCGCTACCCGACAGTTCCGGCAAGAAAGGGGCGCCCGACTCACTGGCGGTGAAAATAGATTCATTGAAAAGATCTGTTGAAGTGCCTACGGTTGAGCAGGCGAAAAAAAGACGGAAGATCACCAATCCACCGGCTATAAAAAAAGATGATAAAGCAGCTGTATCGTATGAGCTGTATTCCGATAGTAACGATGCAGATGAAGGGCCGGGTGCCGGTCCGAAAAAAGAAGAAGGAACGGTATTGATCATTTATAACTTACGCGACACTATTAAACAGGCGGTTGATCTTGTAAGTGAATACGTCTGGAGCAAAACAGGGAACATCCTGGTTACAGAAACCACAACAGCAAAAAAAGACAGCTTGCGCAAACCTGCGGTATGTATTTTCAGAACAACGGAGAACAGGTTCGATACCATTATGAAGGGAGGAAATGATTTTCGGCATTATGCCATTGATGAAGAAGGGTACCAGTTAGCCTTTGTTGCTGAAAGAGACAGCAGCGCCAAAGCATTACAGCAATTTTACAAGCTGTGGTACTGGCAGAACGGATACGACAGTGCGTTGATGCTTGCCGATAAAAACGTTGCCGGGATGCCTGTTGGCTGGAACATCAGTGAAAATGCAAACCTGCATTTCAGTAAATCGGGTAAGCGGCTGTTTACAGGTACCGCCCCGGTTCAGCCTCCAAAAGATACAACGCTCATTGATATAGACCTGGTGAAAGTAGATATCTGGAATTACAAGGACGATTACCTGCAAACCATGCAGTTGAAGAATCTTGATAAGGAGCTTAAGAAAAGCTATCCCGCGATGATTGACCTGGATACAAAAAGCTTTGTTCAACTGGGCGATAAGGAAGTACCCGATGTAATACCAGCGAAAGAAGGCGATGCGGATTTTTTTGTGGGCATAACCGATGCGGGTAAACGGGTTGCTATGCAGTGGGAGGGAAGAACATTGAAGGATATATATGTAATAGACCCGAAAAGCGGATCCCGGAAATTAATTAAAGAAAACCTTTCCGGGTATGTTACTGCATCGCCTGATGGCAAATATGTGCTGTGGTACGATGCCAAAGCCCGCCAGTATTTTACCTGGAGGGATGGGAAAATAAAGAACATTTCTTCACGTATCAAAACAAAACTATATGATGAAGATTTTGATATGCCCGCTGAGCCGTCATCTTATGGCCTAATGGCCTGGACGCAGAGCGATTTGGCCGTGCTGGTATACGACAAATTCGATATCTGGCAGCTTGATCCTGATGCGGTAGTGGCGCCCGTTAATATTACAGCGGGAGAAGGGCGGAAAAACAAAATAACGTACAGGTATGTCCGCACCAACCCCGAAGAAAAATTTATTTCTCCTTCGCAGGAAATTTTGCTGCACATGTTCTCGGAAAATAATAAACACGCCGGTCTGGCTACCTGTAAGATGCTAAGCGCCTCCAAACCTGTTACCGTGGTAAATGGCGCCTTTGCGATCAACAGTAACGGGCTGGTTAAAGCAAAAGACAGCAGCACGTATATCTATACCAAAGAAAGCTATGTACATCCGCCCGATCTTTATGTAAACACCGGCTGGCAAAAAGAAACGAAGCTGAGCGCTATTAATCCCCAGCAGGCAGCGTACAACTGGGGTACGGCGGAGTTGTTTCACTGGAAAGCGTACAATGGAAAACAGGCAACAGGTATGGTATACAAGCCCGGTGATTTTGATCCCAAGAAAAAATATCCTGCCATTTGTTATTTTTATGAAAAGCTGAGTGATGGATTGTACCAGTATATTCCCCCGGCGCCTACCCCCAGCCGGCTGAACATTTCTTTTTTTGTGAGCAGGGGATATATTGTTTTTGTTCCCGATATTGTTTACACTACCGGTCATCCGGGCAAAAGTGCTTATAATTATATTGTAAGCGGCGCAAGGGCATTGGTTAAAAAGGGATGGGTTGACAGTACGCGCATGGGCTTGCAGGGACAAAGCTGGGGGGGCTATCAGGCAGCTTATGTAATTACGCAAACAAAATTATTTAAGGCTGCATGGGCAGGCGCGCCGGTGAGTAATATGACCAGCGCCTATGGCGGCATTCGCTGGGGAACCGGTATGAACAGGCAGTTCCAGTACGAAAGAACGCAAAGCAGGATAGGAGCCACCTTATGGGAAAAGCCGCAATTATATATAGAGAATTCGCCCTTATTTCATTTGCCGAAAGTAGGTACGCCATTGGTGATCATGCACAACGATAATGACGGAGCGGTACCCTGGTATCAGGGAATTGAATTGTTTACAGGGCTGAGGCGTTTGGGCAAACCCGTATGGCTGCTCAACTACAATGGGGAGGAGCATAATTTAATGGAAAGAAAGAACAGGAAGGATATACAGATCAGGGAACAGCAGTTTTTTGACTGGCTGCTGAAAGGACAACGCCCGGCGCAATGGCTGAGTGAAGGCGTACCGGCTACTATGAAAGGAAAAGTGTGGGGACTGGAAGAGTAGGGGGCGGCGATGGTGCAGCGTATACCTGACGCGGAAGAAACGGCAGGTGTATAAGCGGGAATGAATAAAGCCTGCCTGAACAATATCGCCTTTTTAAGCTATATTTTTGAAATATCGCCTTTTTAGGCTATATTTTTGAAATATCGCCTTTTTAGGCTATATTTGAAAAACAAACAAATGCGTATGCCTGTAGGTGCTGTTATAACCGCTGATATTGTAAACTCCACAGTTCCGGGAACTGCAATGGGTAAAAAACTGGTAACGCAGCTTAGCGCCGTTTTAAAAAATCATGCATTCGAATTTTACCGCGGCGACAGTTTCCAGGTGTATACCAAGGATCCTTTGGCTGCATTAAAACTGTCTTTTCAGTTAAGAGCCGCTGCCAAAAGACTTTCGGATATATATGATATTCGCATCAGTATCGGTATCGGTAATGTGGCTGCCCGCGTACGAAACTTAAGAACCGCAAATGGTGAAGCGTTTGTTTTATCCGGAAGGATGTTTGACCAGTTGAAAGATATGCAGCGGTTGTGGATAGAATCGGCAGATGGAAAAGCTAATATAGCTTTTAGGGTCATCGCCGGCTTTGCGGATTATATGCTGAAACGGTTAACTTCCAAGCAGGCTGAAGTGTTGGCGGAGCTTTTAAAAGAGCAGACACAAGTGCAAATATCAAAAAAATTAAAAAGGAAACAATCCACTATAAACAAACATGCACATTCGGCCGGGTGGCCGGAAATAGAAAAACTATTGTACGAATATCATCAGGTCATTACTCAATTTAACCTGGCATGAGCACACTCTGGCTGATAAAACTGATCCTGTCGCACCTGCTGGCCGACTTTGTACTGCAACCTAAAAAATGGGTTGATGACCGTTGTATCCGGCATTTTTTATCCCCCTGGCTTTACCTGCATGCTTTTATAGCAGCACTGTTAGCGCTTATTTTCATAGGGTTTCAATATGGATATTTTGGACTGGCGATCCTTATATCACATACGCTTATTGACGGCTGGAAATCTTACCGGCCTCAAACGATTGTATATTTTTTAATTGACCAGCTCATGCATCTGCTGGTTATTGCAGCCTGCTGGTACTATACTTTTTATACCTTAACGGATATTAAGGAATGGCTGCGGTTAATAGAAAACGATAGTGCATTCTGGTTGCTTACCACCGCCTATATATTTTTGAGCTTCCCGGCAGGCATAATGATCGGGCAAATGACCCGCAAATGGAGCGACCAGCTACCCCGCAGCGCCGGCCTGGCCAATGCCGGCAAATGGATCGGTATTGTAGAACGCGTGCTTATCCTCACCTTTCTGCTGCAGGATCAATATGCGGCCATCGGGCTCTTAATTACAGCCAAAGGTTTACTTCGCTTTAGTGAAAAAGACAGGCAGGAAGAAAAAACGGAATATGTTTTGATCGGGTCGCTGATCAGTTTTTCCATAGCCGTAATAACAGGCATTATTGTAAAACACATCGTCGTATAAAAAGCTAACCGGATAAAAGCTGGTCTTAAGATGGGTTCATTTATATTTTCAACTTCCATCCCGGTATTAGTATGCAAAAATGATCTCTTACTATTATTATACCATTCAACAGATAAAATAAATTTGGCATGAAACGTTTTTTTACCGGTTTAACAATGCTTTGCCTGATTTTTATGGCAGGCTCCTGGTCAGCAAAGCCCCAATGGATTTCACTTTTCAACGGGAAAGACCTTACGGGATGGACAGTGAGGGGCGATGCGGAATGGAAAGTAGAGAATGGGGTAATTATCGGGCAGAACGGGAGAGGGCATCTGTATGCTTCACCGGTAGTGAAAAATTTTGAAATAAAGGGCGAGTTCCGGATCACCGACCAGGGTAAAGGCGCCAATGGCGGATTGTATGTAAGGGCGAATGAGCCTGCTGATAATCCCGATGGATTTCCGCGGGGATATGAAGCGCAGATATGTCATAACCAGGAAGCGCATACGGGCTGGCTGTGGAAACCCGGAAAACCTACCGGTAAGGCCACAGCGCTGCTTACCAAAGACGGGGAATGGTTTGAGATGAAAGTAAGGGCTGTGGGCGACAGCATTAATATATGGGTGAAGGATCAGTTGGTAATGAGCTATAGGGATAGCGAGTATAAAGAAGGGAAATTTGCTATTCAGTGTCATAACCCGGGCATGACAGCGGAAGCCCGTAATTTGTACTACAGGAAATTAAAATGATATGAATGCGAAACAGGCCGCGGCCTATAAAGCCATAGAGTATATTAAAGATGGAATGATTGTAGGGCTGGGAACAGGTTCTACGGCTTACTGGGCAGTGCAGTATCTGGCAGAAAAGGTAAAACAGGGCTGGCAGCTTACAGCGGTAGCCACTTCGGAGGAAACGGAAAAAATAGCGCTTCAATGCGGAATTACGGTTGTTTCATTAGATACGGTTGACCATATAGATATAGATATAGACGGCGCCGATGAAATAGATGATAATATGAACCTGGTAAAAGGGGGAGGAGGCGCGTTGCTAAGAGAAAAGATCGTTGCCGCGGCCAGCAGGGAGCTCATTGTTATTGCCGGTGATAACAAGCGGGTAGAAGTGCTGGGAAAATTTCCGCTCCCGGTGGAGGTCATCCCTTTTGGATGGCAGCATACCGCCGGGCAACTGGCAGCATTGGGTTGCAGCACTTCACTCAGAAAAAAAGATGAGAAAATGTTTATAACAGATAGCGGCAATTATATCATAGACTGCCATTTTGGTGCTATTCCCCAACCTGCCATGCTGGAGCAGCGGATCAATAATATCCCCGGCGTTGTGGATAACGGACTTTTTGTGAAAAGGGCTACAATGGTTATACTGGGCTGTGACGATGGCACGGTAAAGACGTTTACCCGATAAGCGGGATGCTTTTTATGAAAAGAATAATCGCCATACTTTTAATTAATGTTGTTGTATTGCAGGCGCATGCCCAAACCGAATGGACGAATGTTGACTCGCTCTTCGGTAAGTTGCCGCCATCCGTGCACGTATACAAAACAACCAGAGAACTGGATGGGAAACCAAACATTGCATATTACGTGGAAGCCGATCTGAAAGACAGGCGCCTGATTTTTAGCTCAGACACTACCCGGAACAGGAGATTAACGCCCGATGAATTTTACAGGAAGAACAGTAAGCCTGTGGTAGTAGTGAACTGTACCTTCTTTTCTTTTGCAACCCATCAAAACCTGAATACGGTTATTAAAGAAGGGAAAATAGTGAGCCGCGATATTTATTCCCGCAAAAGAGCGGACAGCGCTACCTATGTACATTCTTTTGGCAGCGCCATTGGCATTACCAGACAACGCAATGCCGATGTGGCCTGGGTATACGCTGAGGATACGAAAAAGAAAATACTGGCTTTACAGCGCCCTGTCACCGCTTTTACGGATTCCCACAGTTTGTATAAGCCTGGTATAAATGCCGTAAATATTGTGGACTCCGGCGCGAAAAAATGGAAGATGAGAACTGCGGTGGGCGGCGGACCTGTATTGCTGCAGGAAGGTGAAATAAAAATTACCAATAATGAAGAATTAAAATTTGCCGGTAAAGCCATTCATGACAAGCATCCCAGAAGCGGGATGGGATATACCAAAAACAATAAGCTCATTATCCTGGTAATAGAAGGCAGGAATAAAGGTGTTGCTGAAGG